>CAIKEU010000020.1 GCA_903826575.1 uncultured bacterium | reverse complement strand
CTGGCCACCGCGACGCAGGAACTGCTCGCCGAGGAGCGCCAGGACCCTTGGGGCAGTGACTGGCGCCCCACCGTCGGGGATTGCATTCGCGTGATCTTGGAAGAGGAGTGGGCGCACTTGCGCTATATCCGTCGCGATCTGGCACGTCTGAGCTGATCTGGAACAGCCGTTGGTTCAGACATTTTTGCGAACCCAAGTGTCTGGTGGTGTTGAAACACAGCGAGTCTGGCAGGCTCGTCCTATGACCTTGGACGTGCACTCCGGCCCATGGGCCACCGCGGACATTGAAGCGTGGCTCGAGCAGACCGTTGTGCCGTTGCGTTTAGCGACCTCGGGCAACAGCGGCCCACTCGTACAGTCGGTGTGGTTTGACTACAGCGACGGCTCGCTTTGGTGCGCGACGCAGGAACACTCGGTGCTAGCCAAGAGAATTCGGCGTGATAGCAAGGTGGGCTGGGAGGTTTCCCCCGACATGCCGCCCTACAGGGGAGTGCGAGGTAAGGGTCGGGCCGAGTTAATCGACGATAGAGCGCGCGTAGAAACGGTACTGAACCGGCTCGTTGACCGATACGGGCAGGCGGGCACGCCACTCGCCGAGTGGTTGGGAAGCCGTATAGATAGCGAGATCGCGGTGCGCATCGCTGATCTGCGAGTGTCTTCGTGGGATTACAGCCCGCGCATGTGAGGTTCAGGGTTTCTCCTACAGGTGACTGCCATGCGGGTAACGTCACCAAGACGACGCCAACAGCTGTTTGTACGGCCGAGATGAGGAGTACGTGATGACCGAACATGGAATGCAGGGCGAAGAGCTCGAAGCATTAACGGCGCGTCGAGAGGTTCTCATCGCTCGCTACGTCAAGCCACGTGCCGTACGGCCCGCGAGCACGAGTCGTGGGGTTCATCACGTTGCCCTCATCAGTTCAGATGTCGAGCGCACGATTCAGTTCTACGACGGACTGCTGGGGTTTCCCTTGCTTGAGATATACGAAAATCGCGATTACCGCGGCTCGTCACATTTCTTCTTCGACCTGGGCAATGGCAATACTCTCGCCTACTTCGATCTACCTGGTGTGCCATTGGGTGAGTATCAAGAGGTGCTTGGTGGCATTCACCACATGGCAATCTCGATCGCCCCGGAGCAGTGGGACGCTGCTCGAGCGCGATTCGATGAGGCCGGCCTGGACTACATGCACGAATCGGGTTCGTCGCTTTATTTCCGTGGACCCGATGGCGAGCGGCTCGAACTCATCAGCGACCCACTGATGACGATGTACGGCCTCGATATCGGCTAAAGCGTTGTCTCAGGGTCGACATGACTTAAACGAAGGGTGGGGCCCCCGAGATCAGTCGGGAGGCCCCACCCTTGACTATCTGTTTCTAACATCCAGAACCGAATCCACGCTCCTGCTGGGGATGACCCAAGGATCGTGGAAAGCAGTTACGACTTCGGCGAGATCGCTCCGGTGATCTTGGTGTGCAAGAGACCGAAGACGCTGCCCAGGACGAGCGCTACAGCGGCCGAGAGCCACACCATGATTGGGGGGCCGACGTAACCGCTGAGCGCCCAAGCAAAAACGGTGCAGGCGAATCCGCCGAAGGCGGCAGGTACGTACCACCAATCGCCGAGGGCAATGCCGCAAACCAAGAAGAAGGCCAGAACGGCGGCGGTGAGCGACAGACCGCTCGAGCTCGGCATGCTCGAGAAGTTGGGTGCAATCCACATCAGAGCTAAACCGAACACGCTGCCAATGACAGCGCCTGCGGCCGACTTGACGAAGCCGGGTGTTCCGGTGCCAGCCGCGAAGTAGAAACCCCAGGTGACGAACGCTGCGGGAGTTACCCACACGAAGTCCTTAATACCTAGGTTGACGTTCGATGCGAACATAATCCACACGAAAACCAAGACAGCCGCTACGAGTGCTAGCGGCAGAAGTCCTTTGATTTTCTCGGCCATTGGGGACCCTCTCTCTCGTTTGAGTCGTGGTCGACTCACGGTGTCGATCAGTATGGCATCTGCCGGGGTCAAAGTGTGGGAGTGTGCGCAAACCGTTTTCAGTTGCCATCACGTCGGTTACGAAGCTGTTGTGGAATATTTCACCCCTGGAGGGCAAAAGACATGCGCAACAGGGATTTCGTCGCTGGTGCCAGATTGTCTCGAGCCGCCGTTTCAACATTTGAAAACTATGATTGATCGAAACTGGACGGTCAGACCTGCGATGGCTGGTTCGTGACCCCTGAAACGGGCCGATAGTGGCGCAGTTTGGAGTGAAAATAGGCGGCACGCGCGCACGCGACCACCTCGTGTACGCATTAGTCTGTGGCAATGTCTGCGAACCCAGCGCTCGACGACGCGGCGGGTCACATGACCACTGCGTCACGGCTGAGTCGTTGGCTATTTGCATCGGTTGATCTTGTTGCTCCAATGCTCGCGGTGTATGGAGTCGTAGCGCTTCTATGTGCGCTCGCGCGGACGCCCGGTTGGCTTGCGATCGTGGCCGCGACAATCGCCGCTGTGTTCACCGTGCGTCGATTGATGGCTACCGACACAGCAGAGACACCAACGCGCGGTGACGTGACGATGGTTGCGACGGTGTGGGCTGGCGTAGTCGGCTTCGTCATCTTCTGCTGTGTGACGGCCGGGCAGTGGTTCATCATCGAACGTGATCCTGGCTTCTACTCCACCACGGGTCGATGGTTCGCCGATCACAATTCCTTTCCACTTGAATCTGGAACGACGGCTATCACTTCAGCCGTCTCCGGATTGACGGCCGCTAGTTACGCCTATGTGCAGCTTCCCTCCGGCAACATATTGTCCCAGGGCGGCCCACTACTACCCATCCTGCTGGGCCACTTTCAACGTGTGCTCGGTCCGTCAGGACTCATGTGGGGGAATGCGATCCTCACTGGTCTGGCCCTCGTCGCTCTATTCGCTTGGGCTCGTCGCTTCCTGCCAGGTTGGTGGGCCGTACTCCCCTCGCTGACGATGGCCGTGGGGTTGCCAACTTTGTACGTTGCGCGAAGCGCCTTCAGCGAAGGGGCAACGATGGTGATGCTGTTTGGTGGACTTGCCATACTCACCCGCGCCCTTCAACAGGCCGATTCCCGACTCGCATGGATTGCCACGGCAACAATGGGCGCTACGACGTTTTGTCGGCTCGATGGGGTGGCGGTCGGGGGATTAGTTGCCGTGGCCGCGGTGGGTATTTGGGTGCTTGGCTCAGAACGTGAGCCGTGGCGGGCACGAGAAGTCGCTTACCGTGCGGTAATCCCCGCAGTGGTTGTGCCGTTCATCGCAATCTCCGTTTATGCCATCACCACACCTGAGTATCTCTATCGATTGCGATGGGAAACGGCCTCTGAATTTATCGGCCTCGTGCTCGGCGCTTTTGCTGTCTCCAGACTCGCGAACAACATCATGCCTATCCGTGGATGGATTTCGTCGCGGTCGTCGACTCATCAAGACGTCCTTTATCGAGTGCTCGCCTGGCTATGCATCGTCGTCTTTGTTTTCCTCACGTCACGTCCGCTGTGGGAGAAAGTTCGTCTCACCCTTGATCTCAAAGATGGTTACCAACACGAAGTCGCTATCGTGCAAATGATGAACGGACAAGTTCCTGATCAGGCCAGAACGTACGACGAACTCACGACTGTCTCCACGGCCTGGTATTTCGGATGGTTCGTGCTCGGATTAGCTGTTGTTGGTTTGATCTGGTTTGCACTGCGAAGTCGCACGGAAGATAGGGACGCATGGGCACCGATTCTCGGTAGCTTCGGAGTGCTCCTACCGCTGTACTTTTGGGCGTGGCACATCACACCCGATCAACTATGGGCGTCTCGGCATCTGGTGATGCTCGGCTATCCCGTTTTGATTTTGTTGGCCACGTTTGCAGCGGCTCGATTGACCGGCTTAATTCCGAGGGTGGGGGGGCTGTGCGCCATCCGCGTCGTTGCAGCTGCCGTCCTTGTAGCGTTGTTCCTCGTACCAACTATGTCGACGACGAAACCCGTTGCGCTGGTGCGTCAATACGACGGAGTGGGCACGATGATCGGTAAGACGTGTGATCTCATCGCGAACAAGACAGTTGATGCCGAACGAACCGTTGTTCTCATTACCGGTGGATACGCAGGCGCATTGCAAACCCCGCTTCGCATTTTCTGCGATGTTCCTGTCGTTCGCACTGAACAATTCGCAGGGCCGAAGGCTACCCAGGCAATCGTGGATCTCAAGCAATGGGCCGCGACCAACAACTGGCGCATCGTCAACGTCGAAGTCGATCCTGCGATCGGCTCGGAAAACGTCACCGCGTCGCAGGTTAGACAAACGGCAACTCTTTACTGGCGAACGTTGGATTCGGCACCAAGCAAGACGTTCGAGCGTTCCTACCTAGTAACGGTCGAGGCGCTTTCGCCTTGACCGACCGTAGTTCCCCGAGCGTGATCGTCGCGATGCAACGACGGGTCTACCCGCTCGTAGTGCGACGGCTCGACTCCTAAGGTGAGCTCGATGCGACGTACCCGCTCTAAGGTTCGTTGCGACACAACGCGTGTGGATGCCATCAAATCGGCGAGTACGCCCAAGCTGAACATCTGGACAGCAGCAATCAGGAAGACCGATCCAAGGATGACGGATTGTAGATGCGCGCCGCCTGAGTTGGTGATCGCCGAAATGAGGTAGGGAAGCCAGCAGATTGCCGCCAAGATCACAAGGGCAAGAGCAGCACCCCAAAAGAGTCTGAGCGGTTCGTACCCAGCCCAGACCCGAAAGATCGATAAAGAGTTTCGCCGCACATACGAGCCAGTTGAGTTGAACAGACGTGATGGTCGAGCTACGTCATTTCGTGGTACCGAAACATTACTGATCGCGACCAGATTTTTACCTGCCTGAATCAGACTTTCCAACGTGTACGTGAATTTCGTGACGACAACGAGTTGGAGTGCTGCCTCGCGGTTGTATGCACGGAATCCGCTCGTCGCGTCCTGAACGTCCGTGCCTGACGCCCACTGAACGACCCGCGTGCCAGCCTTTTGCAGGAATTTCTTGATTGCGCTGAACTCCGCAACGTTACTCACGTCGCGATCTCCAACAACCATGTCAGCTTCGCCGGAAAGAATCGGAGCGACGAGCGCAGGAATCGCTGACGAGTCGTACTGATTATCCGCATCGGTGTTCACGATGACGTCCGCGCCGAGTTTTAGGCACGCGTCGAGACCGGCCTGGAACGCACTCGCGAGACCCTTATTGTGCGTCAGGCGAACAATGTGATCGACGCCGTACTCGCGCGCGACATCGAGGGTTCGGTCGGTCGACCCGTCGTCGATGACGAGCCATTCAACTGTGTCGAATCCGTCGAGATGACGAGGCAACTGCGACAGCAGTGTCGGGAGTTGCTCTTCTTCATTCAGACACGGAATCTGGATGATCAATGTGGTCACGCATATCTCCAAAGCCAAGACTTGGTTCAGAGTAGGTCATGAGAGCGTCCTGATCACAGTTGATCGTCGTTTTACGCAGCCAACCTTGCGCTAACTGCACATCCGATTGGCGCAGGATAGGCTTCGGATGATGCGCATCGTCGTTGTGGGCCCCACTCATCCGTTTAAGGGTGGAATCGCCCAGCACACCACGGAACTAGCCCGGCAACTGACCGCGGCTGGCCATGAAGTGTCGGTGATTTCGTGGAAATCTCAGTATCCAACCCGGCTATACCCGGGCGAGCTGGTTGTACCTAATGGGGCTCCCGAGGTTCCTCTCGATGCACGGGTTCATCGGATCATGGATTGGTACGACCCTGCGTCGTGGTGGAAAGCTGGTGCTCGGGCCCGGGGGGCGGACGTTATCGTCCTAGCGCATTCAAATCCCTTTCAGGTGCCCGCGTATCGATCATTTCTGACGAGTGCGTCGGGTGGAGATCACACGCCGACCCGGATCTTGATCGCCCATAACGTCACACCGCATGAATCGGCGCCGTGGCAACAGCGGGCGATCGATGCGTTCCGCGGGGTCGTCGATGGCGTTGTTGTCCATAGTGAGGACGAGCGTCTCGAAGCTCGCGCGCATTTCCCAGATGCTCAGGTTCGAATGGTTCCACTCGCCCCACATGGGCCAGCGATGTTGGCGGGGCGTGTATCTGATCGAACATCGATAAGCCAAGACGACGATTCGATCAGCCTGTTGGCATTTGGTTTTATTCGACCGTACAAAGGCTTGCCGCTACTGCTTGACGCCGTTGAATCGACTCCGGACATTCGGGTGACCATTCGAGGTGAGTGTTGGGATGACGAACTCGACGCGCAGTTACGGCAGATGGCGTCGCGTGCATCCCTGCGTGGTCGAGTCGACTATCGCAGCGGCTATGTTCCGGCTGCTGAGATCGACAGTCTGTTTGCCACACATGACGCGGCCGTCCTGCCGTACTTGGAAGCAACGGGATCGCAAAACACTGCACTTGCTCAGGCATATGGCTCACCTGTGATCGTAAGTGATCTCCCAGCTTTGACACAGGGCGTGATCGATGATGTCAACGGATTAGTCGTCGCACCCGGAGATCCTGCAGCATGGCGTCGAGCACTCGAAACGTTGAATCGGACGGACATCAACCGGTGGTCTGCGCAGGTGACTGCCGTCGATGCAGATGAGTCGTGGTCGACATACATTGATGCTGTGACCACTCCCATCGTCGCCGCCTCGTCGACACCCACCGACCAGAAAACCCGCCAAGCGCACGTGATCTCCGATCCAGCGAGCAGAGTTGCCAAGGCTGAGGCAATCGCCGCAGTCATCGCGGCTGTCGCCCCACTTAAGGGTGCGGTAATTCTCGACGACGGCTGTGGCTCGGGATACATCGCGCGTGAACTCGCTCGCTTAGTTGGTCCTGCTGGCTCCGTGGTTGGTGTTGATCGAGTCGACGAGCGTCAAACAACTGATGGGTTTGAGTTCGTGCTCCTTGAGAGCAGCCAGCTGCCTCTCGACGACGAATCCTTCGATCTGGTTGTCTCCAATCATGTTTTGGAACACGTTGGCGAATACGAGCAGCAGCTTGAGTACCTACGCGAGATTCACCGCGTCTTGAAGCCGGGCGGTTGGCTGTACCTCGCGGTTCCCAACAAGTTCCGTCTGGTCGAAGCCCACTACGGGCTCCCGCTGCTGAGTTGGCTGCCGCAGGGGATGGCAGATCGGTTGGTTCGGGTGACGGGTAAAGGGCAGTGGTACGACGTCGAACCCCTCAGCAGGGCTTCTTTGCGCCGTTCCCTCGAACTTGCCGCTCTCACACCAACGGATGTGACCTCCGAGGTCGCTCGACGTGAATTAGCCAAACTCCCACGCCGCATCGGGCGTTTGACGAACATTCCCCAACAGATTCTTGAACCAGCTCTGCAGCTAGCGCCCACGTTCGTCGCCATCGCCCAGAAGCGATAACCACCTCGTTGATAGCCATAGTCCAAGTACAGCCGCGCAGGCGGTGCCCATGAATAAGCCGGCCATGGCCGCACTCGCACCCCACGACTCGATCCCCGCCACTGCAATCACCAAGGTTACAAAGGTGGCAATGGCTCGCATCGTCAGGAATCCCTGGCCATGTCGCTTAGCGCGAAGTAGGGATGCGGTAATCACGTACGGGGCGCTGGCGGCGACAAAGCCGACAGTCAGCCACATCAATGCAGACGAGATCGGTGCAGTAACCGCGCCGACGTGACGCAATATTGGCAGCACGATCACGGTCGCGCCCGCAAACAAAGCTAGGCCAGCGACGAGAGCGATGCCGACGTAGGTGACGAGGTTTTTCCCGTGTGCGCCATCTCGGGTGATTGTTGGAACCAGAATTGTCTGTGCCGCTAAGTAAATCAACAGCGCAGGATTGGCCAGCAGGAGTGCCAGACGGAGCACCCCGAGGGTTTGACTACCGGCAACGGCTGCCACAAAGAACCACAGGCCTTGGTTGCCAAGCAGGTAGAGGGAGGTGTCTACCAGAGTTGGGATGCCCATTGCCCGGTTAGCCCGCCACCACCTAAGGGCAGTGGAGGGTGAACGTGGTCTCAGCCCGGTCTGGTGCAGACCCCACAACGCGCTCAGGAGTGCACCGAGCGCCCACACCGCAATCGCGATTGTGACCGAACGAGTGCTGGCGATGGCGAGTACCCCGAGCGACGAAACGCCAAGCCAGATCAGATCTAAACTCGCAGACAGCTGTGGTTCTAGCGCCCAGAATCCCATGTATCGCAACAGATCTTGCGTAAGCACCGCCGGTAGTGCGAGTGCGACAACCAGCCAACTCAGATCGCGTGTCACGCCGGCAACGATGGCGAACACGCATAGTGCTGCCAGCGCGATGGCCAGTACGAGCCCCACCAGGGAGGTGGCGCGTGGATCCTCGCGAATCTGGCCTCGAGGCGCAGGATCAGCCACCAACACATCACTAAGCGCGGCTCGCACGAGGTACATCACCGTCACGAGCGCGGCGTACCGGACGGTCCATTGGCCTAGGCCGCTGAGTCCAATGAAAACTGTGATCGCAAGTTCGATGACGACATTGCTGCCAGCCGATGCCGCCTGGCTGATAGACGACCAACGTGTCGCCTTGGTCAGACGACGGGACGGCTCACTCACTACGACTATCCGACGTGTCGAAGCCCGCCCCAGAGTCAAGTGCGAAACGCTCGGCGCTGTCAGGGTTGGTCGTCATGAGAACGACCGTCAGGGATTCCCCGGTCACTTGAGTGATGCATGACTCGAGAGCGCTGATGAATTGTTCGCTGCGGCTATCACGTTCGTAGCCGTGAACGCCCGCGAACTTTGTTGCGTCAGAGAAGTCCAATTCCAAGACGCCGTTATCGACCCGCGCGATACGACCGTCGAACATGGCAAGCCACGCCGCACGGGAAACAGATTCGAGTTCGTCGAGAATCTCGACCCATCGCGATTTGAGGGTTGTTGAGTCGATCACGGTGTAACCGTAGTGCGCTGGGCGGGTCGCGCGCAGCGTTGCCCTTCATGCGCGACTAACGTGGGGTATGTGAAGCGGTGGCTACTTTTACTTCTGGGGATTGTGTTGATCCTCCTAGGTATTTCTGCCGCGTCCGTTTCTGGTAGCGCGTTGGCATTGTTCGGCTCGGACGAATCAGTGTCCACTCCCACAGCTACCGTGCACGCCATCGGAGCTGCCCTTCTGGTGGAAAACATCAGGATCGACGCGAGCAGCATTCCTGTTCCCCATGGGCTTGGCACCCTTCGCCTGACGGTGTCTTCACCCAACGCGGCCTCGATGTTTATAGGTTCAGCGCCAGCTAGCAGTGTCGATACCTATCTCACCGGCGCTCCCTATGACGTCGTTTTCGACCTCACCACGGGGGGCAAGGTCACAACCCGTTCGGTTCCAGGTAGTCAGACTCCGTCACCACCTGAGAGCCAATCGATATGGACTCAGAAGGCCAGCGGCGCTCAGGCTTCAATTCCAACGACCGCAGGCAATCACGACACCATCGTGATTATGAACTCAGATGCGTCAACGGGTATCACAGCGGATCTGGGTGTTTCTCTCACGATGCCGGGAATCTGGCGGGCCGGGTGGATTGGTCTAGGGCTCGGACTCCTGAGCATGATTGTTGGCGGCGTTGCTATCTGGCGGTCGGTTGTGGCGCGGCGTCACGGTAAGCATTCCGCGCACGCTGCGAACGTCACGTCCGCTGATGTGTCTGGTGTGCCGGTGACGAATCCGGTGTCCATGCAGGGGGCCCCCGAGGTAGTTGGTGCGCCAGAACCGGCTCTGGATGCGTCGGTTGTTCCTGCTCCGTATGCGCCTGCTCCGGATCTGCCAGCGCCGGCTCTGGACGCGCCTACCGTCAATCCTCCGGCCGTGCCTACCGCGCTGGATCCGATGCTCATTGCTCCATGGACGCACGTCGAACAGGCCACCTCACCTAGCGCGGCTACCGCATCCGAGGATGTCACGCCCGAGGCTGAATCAGGCTTGTCAGAACCGGCGGTTTGGGAATCGCCTGAGTGGATTGCTCCGGCGACGACGATTGATCCAGCATCCGCTCCAGTCTCGGAAGCCGAGTAGGGTCTCGAGCCGTGGACGTGCAGGAAACCGAAGTTCAGACGGACCGGATTCTGACCATCCCAAATGTGCTCTCATTCGCAAGACTGCTCGGTGTCCCACTGTTTTTGTGGTTGATCCTCGGCCCACATGCCGACGGTTGGGCAATCGTGCTGCTCACGATTAGCGGTATTACCGATTGGCTCGACGGCAAAATTGCGCGCGCGACGGGGCAAATCAGCCGCCTAGGCCAACTGTTAGATCCGCTTGCTGATCGGCTCTACATCGCCGCGACCCTACTGGGCCTTGCAATCCGGGGGATCATTCCCTGGTGGCTTGTCGGAGTGCTCTTACTTCGTGACCTCATACTGGCGGGCGTCCTGGCCGTGCTCAAGCGCCACGGCATCACCGGACTACCGGTTCACTTTCTCGGCAAAGCCGCAACCTTCTGCCTGCTCTGGGGGTTCCCATTCCTGCTCCTCGGTGATTCCGCAACGGGAACGGGGCTGACGCTGGGGGACGCAGCCCGAATTCTTGGCTGGGCTTTCGCCATCTGGGGGACAGGGCTCTACTGGTGGGCTGGCCTGGTGTACGTAGAGCAGGCCCGTCGAATTCTCAAAGCCCCTCAATCGGGCGCCGGATCGTGAACCCTCTCAACATTCTGAAGCCCCTCGAGATACCCAGTCTTCTCGCGATACTGTGACGGCAGACGAACGACCGATGAAGGAGTAGATATGTCTGGAAGCATCCCAACGGAACTGCGTTACACCGCTGAGCATGAGTGGGTCCAGGTCACCGCGGACGGGCGAATTCGCTTCGGGATCACCGATCACGCGCAGGACGCCTTGGGTGACATCGTCTACGTGACCTTGCCCGCGTTGGGGGCCACCATCACGGCGGGGGAGCCGTGTGGTGAGGTCGAGTCAACCAAGAGTGTCTCTGATATCTATTCGCCACTGTCTGGCACCGTCGTCGCTCGCAACGACGCCGTCGAAACGAGCCCTGAGACGATCAATTCCGATCCGTATGGTGCTGGCTGGTTGGTGGAAATCGAGGCCGATGTAGCGCTCGTTGACGAGCTCCTGACCGCCGCCGCATATGAAAGCACCATCAGCGTCTAGCCAGGACCGTCCAGTAAACAGAAGTAACTCTCAGCAAATGTAAACCATTAGTTGAGGGTTACCCCTTGTGCTGCGCGAGGACCCCCCGTACGCTCATCAGTACAGATGTAGGAGGGGTCCATGAGTCAGACATGTACACGATGCGGTGCAGCGGCAGAAGACGTTGCCCTGTACTGCTCACTGTGTGGAACTTCGCTGCCAGGTGAGGACCCGGCTTACAGCACCGGAGTTCTTGGTCTTCGCGTTGCGCATGAGGGCGATTCAGCCCCGATGCCGCCTGTGACCGAAACGACTGTCGGCCAGCTCGACTCGGGTCAAGCGATGCTCGTCGTGTTGCGTGGTCCGCAAGAGGGAGCCCGATACGTCCTTGACCCTGCAGACCCGGTGATCGTCATTGGCCGCACGCCCGAATGCGAACTGTTCCTCGACGATGTCACCGTCTCGCGCCATCACGCCGAGTTGCACGCCACGTCGGGTGGTTGGGAAATAGCCGATGCGGGAAGCCTCAACGGCAGTTACGTAAACCGGCACCGCATCGAGCGTCAGGCGCTCTTTGGCGGTGATGAGGTGCAGATCGGGAAGTACAGATTCGTTTATCTCGAGTCCGCCGCTAACGAGGGAGGGCAGAACTGATGACCGCAGTTGCCACGTCGCGAGGATTGATGGGCATCGGTGATGTCTTGGCCTATCTGCGACCGGATTTTGACGACGTCACGATTTCCAAGATCCGGTTCTTGGAGTCCGAAGGCCTGATCAATCCGCAGCGCACGGCTAGCGGCTACCGCAAGTTCAGCCATGCTGACCTTGAGCGGTTGCGTTACATCTTGGCCTGCCAGCGTGATCAGTACCTGCCGCTGAAGGTGATTCGAGACAATCTTGACGCCATCGACCGCGGACTAGAACCGAGCGCTTCCGGAGGTGGGCCACGCGTTCCACGTGCGCTGGCGTCGACAGACGGGCTGCCATCATCGGAGTCGTTTCGGCCTTCGTCGGCCGATGTTCGCCTCTCGCGCAAGGAATTACTTGATGAAGCTCAACTTGATGACGAGCTGCTCACCCAAGTTGAGGGTTACGGCCTGATCGCTAAACGTGGGTCCCACTACGACGCAGATGCACTTGCGATCGCTGTCACGATCGCCGAGATGGCTGCCTTCGGGATCGAACCACGCCACATGCGCACCTTCAAGATTGCCGCGGACCGTGAAGTTGGTCTCGTGGAGCAAGTCGTGAATCCCATGCTGCGCCAGCGTGATCCGGAAAGTCAGCAACGTGCCGACGATGCGATTCGTCAGTTGGCGGCGTTAAGCGTTCGGCTGCATTCGTCTCTGGTTAAGGCTGGATTAGCAGCTGAACTTAGCCGGTGATTGGCGCAGCCGCGGCGCCGGGGTGATTGTTCCCAACCCGTCTGGAACATCAGGTCGCCCGTTACGGATGCTTGGCCCGCGCAACACGGTTAGGGTGGAGTTATGCGCCAATTGGACGTCGTCGGAGTGCGGGTAGAAATGCCCTCGAATCAACCCATCGTGCTGCTCCGGGAGATCGACGGAGAGCGCTTCCTGCCTATTTGGATCGGGGCCAATGAAGCCTCGGCAATCGCATTTGCTCAGCAAGGGGTTGTACCCGCACGCCCATTGACCCACGATCTGCTGCGCGATGTGGTGGATGCATTGGGAGCACATCTCGAGCAAGTTCAGATCACGGAACTCAGCGACGGCATCTTTTACGCGGTTTTGGCGTTTCAAGGCGGGACGCAGGTCAGTGCGCGTCCGTCTGACGCGATTGCGTTGGCGCTACGCACAGGCACTCCGATTTTTGGCGCAGAAAGTGTGCTTGAAGAGGCCGGTATCGACGTCCCGGATGAGCAAGAGGATGAGGTCGAGAAGTTCCGCGAGTTCCTCGACCAGATTTCCCCCGATGATTTCCTCGGGGGTACACCTGAGGGTGACACCGGCGCGACTTCGTAGCACACTTCAAGTCTCGATAGTTACTTGAGAGTTACCTATTCGTTCGGCGTGTCGGCCCTATTGGCGTTGACCACGGCAGCGGTTCCCCTTACCTTTCATAGTGAATGTCGTTGATGTAACTCCTGCGGTGTTGTTCCCCCAATCCGCGGCATCACGACAGCCGGAGGTAGCACTGTGAGTGGTGTAGACGAGGGTCGCGGACTCCCTGAGTCCCAGGTGGAGTCAGCCGCGGGTCGCATCGAGGCAGCGCGCCGAGCCGGCCAGCAGGGCCTGCTGTTTGGTGACGATGTTCAAGCGCGCACTGAGAATGTTGGATTCCGCGGACCAATCGCCTGCTCCGCCGCCGGTATCACCTACCGCCAACTCGATTACTGGGCCCGAACGGGGCTCCTCGAGCCATCTGTCCGCAACGCCGTGGGCTCAGGCAGCCAACGTCTTTACAGCTTCCGCGACATTCTCGTGCTGAAGGTCATCAAACGGCTCCTTGAAACCGGTGTCTCCCTTCAGAGCATTCGAACCGCAGTCGAGCATCTTCGCGATAGCGGTGTCGACGATCTGGCCCAAGTCACGTTGATGAGTGATGGGGCGAGTGTTTATGAATGTCGCAGTCAGGATGAGGTCATCGACCTTGTGCAGGGTGGACAGGGTGTCTTTGGCATCGCTGTCGGACGAGTGTGGCGTGAGGTAGAGGGCAGCCTGGCTGACCTGCCCAGCGAAAGCGTCGACGAGGTTACTGAGGTCTCGTCAGAGGTCATGGACGAGCTTTCCGCTCGTCGCGCCGCCCGCGCGCTGGCCTAAGACGGCTTCACGGTGACACAGATCACCTCGACAGGAGCAGCCCAAGCCAGATAGGCGAGACTTCCCCGTCGTAGTGACGTAATCTAAAAGTGCGCCAGCAACCCGGTCGGGAGAGTTCTATCGCAGCCAGCGATGGACGCCGAAGGAGCAACTCCCCGCCAACCTCTCAGGCACAACGGACCGTCCGGGATGGCGTCTCTGGAAAGTGGGATCGTTCCGATCCCCGCCGACGGTGAAAGCCGCCACAAGCGGTGAAGCTCTCAGGCGCGCGGGTTCGCGCGAAAACAGAGGGGGACGCAGCACCACGTATTGACGTGGTGATCGTCCGACCTTTGGAGTACCTGTGAACCCTGTTGCTGCAACCCAGCGTTCCCCCCGAAATGATGGTCCGGGTCATATCGAGTCACCACTCGATAGTGCCGTTCCCTTCGTCGACCGCCACATCGGTCCTCGCCGCGCGGATATCGATCACATGCTGTCCGTCGTCGGCTACGCATCACTGACTGAACTTGCCGATGCAGCGGTGCCACAAGCGATCCGTTGGCTTGGTGGACTCGACCTGCCGGCGGCCGGTACCGAGGTCGAGGTGGCTGCCGAGCTGCGCCGGCTTGCCTCCCACAACACGGTTGCGCGCTCGATGATTGGCTTGGGTTACCACGACAACGCGACGCCGCCGGTGATTCGACGCAACGTTCTGGAAAATCCGGCGTGGTACACCGCCTATACGCCGTATCAGCCTGAGATCAGTCAGGGTCGACTTGAAGCTCTGCTTGCGTTCCAGACGGTGATAAGTGACCTCACCGCACTGCCGATTGCTGGGTCAAGTCTGCTGGACGAGCCAACGGCCGCAGCCGAGGCGATGACGTTGGCTCGCCGCGCAAATAAGTCGCACTCCCACAGATTCTTGATCGACCGCGACACCCATCCGCAGACGATCGCCGTCATGCAGACCAGAGCAGAGCCACTGGGGATCAAACTCGTCGAGATCGACCTTGATTCTGATGAGGCTCAACATGAGGTGTCCGTTGGACATTATTTCGGCGCGCTGCTGTCGTATCCGGGCTCGACCGGAACTGTTCGTCAGATTGGTGCGGTTATCGAGGCGGCTCATGCTCATGGCGCCGTGGTGGCTGTTGCTTCTGACCTGATGGCTCTCACCTTGATCACCCCGCCAGGCGAGATGGGTGCTGACATCGTCGTTGGGTCCGCACAGCGTTTCGGAGTGCCCTTGGGATTCGGTGGCCCTCATGCTGGATTTATGGCGGTGCGCGAAGGTCTTGAGCGCGCGATGCCCGGACGACTAGTCGGAGTTAGCGTTGACGCTGACGCAGCGCCGGCCTTCCGCTTAGCGTTGCAGACCCGTGAGCAACATATCCGACGCGAAAAAGCCACCAGCAACATCTGTACGGCTCAAGTGCTGCTAGCCGTGACCTCTGCGCTGTACGCGGCCTATCACGGCCCCGATGGGTTGCATCAGATCGCAAGCCGCATACATCGGTATGCCGTGACGCTGGGTGCTGGTCTTGAACAGCTAGGTGTTGAGATTCCCACCAACGGCTTTTTCGACACCATCACGGCTCGTGTCGCGGGTCAGGCACGTGACGTGGTGACGTCAGCCGAGCGGCTCGGGATAAACCTTCGTCTCGTTGATGATGATCTCGTTGGTATTGCGACAGATGAAACCACCTGCCGAGAAGACCTCCTTAAAGTATGGGCAGCCTTCGCCGATGTGCTCGATCACGATCTGATCGACGAATCAGCCATCGATGATCTGGCGGTCGCGGCGCACTCGTCCCTACCCTCAGATCTGATGCGCACCAGTGCATTTTTGACGCACGAGACGTTCAACGCGTACCGCAGCGAGACGGCCATGCTCCGATACTTGCGCAAGCTTTCAGACAAGGACATCGCCCTTGATCGCGCGATGATTCCACTCGGATCGTGCACGATGAAATTGAACGCGACCACGGAAATGGAGCCCATCACTCAGCCAGGCTGGGCGTCCATCCACCCGTTCGCCCCACTGCATCAGGCCGCCGGATACGTGGAACTTATTCGCAGCCTGGAGGACTATCTCGTTGAGATCACCGGATACGACGCGGTGTCCGTCCAACCCAATGCGGGAAGCCAAGGTGAGTTCGCCGGCCTGATGGCGATCCGGGGCTATCACCGTTCGCGTGGTGATCTTGAGCGCACAGTGTGTCTGATCCCATCAAGTGCGCATGGCACGAATGCGGCCAGCGCTGTGATGGCGGGTATGCGGGTTGTTGTCGTGGCGTGCAAGGAAAGTGGTGAAGTTGACCTCGACGACCTGCGAGTAAAGATCGACGAACATGCTGCGCACCTCGCCGCACTCATGGTGACATACCCGTCCACCTTTGGTGTCTACGAAGAGACGATTACCGAGATCTGCGCATTGATTCACCAGGCCGGTGGGCAGGTGTACGTTGACGGCGCCAATCTCAATGCCCTAGTTGGGCTGGCCAAGCCGGGCAAGTTCGGCGCCGACGTCTCGCACTTGAATCTTCACAAGACCTTCTGCATTCCACATGGTGGCGGTGGTCCTGGCGTTGGTCCAGTTGCTGTACGCGCTCATCTGGCGGCTTTCCTGCCGTCGCATCCAATGCGTCCGGAAGCGGGTCCGACCGCACGTGGGTACGACGATGGCGGCACCGGTGCGATCAGCGGTGCACCGTGGGGAAGTGCTGGGATTCTTCCGATTCCGTGGGCATACATCAGGCTCATGGGTGCGGACGGACTTCAGCGGGCCACGCAAACCGCGGTGCTCAACGCAAACTACATCGCCCGTCGACTCCGCGATCACTACCCGGTGCTCTACACCGGGCGTGACGGGTTGGTCGCGCACGAGTGCATCGTCGATGTTCGTGACATCACCAAGGAAACGGGAGTGACGGTGGATGACGTCGCAAAGCGTCTCATCGACTACGGATTCCACGCCCCGACGATGTCTTTCCCGGTGGCGGGAACGCTGATGATTGAGCCGACTGAGAGTGAAGATCTCACTGAAATTGATCGCTTCTGCGACGCCATGATCGCGATCCGAGGTGAGATAGATGCTGTGGCACAGGGGGTTTGGCCGGTGGATGATTCACCGCTGAGAAATGCGCCACACACTGCCGAGTGTCTGCTCGGCGAATGGGACAAGTCCTACAGCCGTGAGCTCGCCGCCTATCCGCTCGAATCGGAAAGGTCGGCGAAGTACTGGCCTCCGGTGCGTCGAATCGATGGAGCCTACGGCGATCGCAACCTTGTTTGTGCGTGTCCCGAGCCGTCGGCCTTTGAAGAGTAGTCAACTCATCAGGGGTGGGTGGTCGGAGTGGTTAGTTCCGACCATCCACTTCTTGCGTATCGAAAAGGCTTTGTTGCTCGGCTTTATCTGCACCCATCCACGATGCGTGCAGAACCGGCCATCCGTTGCCACGGAGTACGTCGACGACAACCACATCGTCATCAACGATGATCTCGATCGATCCGTGTCGAGCAAGCCGGGTGAGTGCCTCGGGTTTGTATAGCTTTGCCGGGCGTCGATCCATATCGCGTCGCATCACCAACCGGCCGGTGGGCAAGCCCTGATTCGTCAACCACGCGGCGGTGACATCTCGATACGACTCGTTACGTCCGGTGAGATAAGCGATATCGCAACCCGCTGCGACCTGATCGTGAACCATCGCAATACCCGCCTCAAGCGGCGCATCGTCGACCATCTCAGCGAAGAACCCATCCCAATTTTTGGGCGAGCGCTCGACGTGATGGAGGCGGTGACGAACGTCAGCCAGGACGCCGTCAATGTCGAAGACGGCAATCCTGATGACCGGGGCATCACCGGTACTTCTAGGCGAATGCTCAACCGAATCGCTCGTCATGATGGTTCCAAACGCATAGGCTCACGCTATGCCAATCGACTTAACTGACGTTCGTGAGGGCCTATCCACCACCGTTCCCATGATTGCGACACTTGGGATCACGTTCGAGGACTTGAGTTACGATCGCGCGGTTCTGGTGCTCCCGGATGCGGCTGAGTATCACAATCACATTGGTGGCTTACATGCTGGCGCAATGTTCACGCTGGCGGAGTCTGCGACGGCAGCGATCATTTTCGCCAATTTCGGCGACATCCCCGACGTTGTGACGCCACTGGCTGTGGAGGCGACGATTCGTTACCTCAAGGTGGCTATGGGTCCGGTGACGGCCGTCGCGACGATGGAGACGCCACGCGATGAGATTCTGCAGACGGTAGCGGCGGGTCGTCGTCCTGAGTTCACTATCGCCATCGAACTGTCGACGGGTGATGGCACAGATCGTCTTGTCACAGGTGCGATGTCGGTGCTGTGGACGCTGCGATTAGTGCGACGCGACTCCGACGCGTAGAAAGCGCTAGCGCAAGCTCGTTGGCCGAACGAGCGACTCAAGAGAAATACGGGCAACTGGGGCGTACGTAAGCACAGCCGCCACCGGGCCGTCTGCGAGCAGGGTCGTTGATGTACCGCCGCCCAGACGTTCGACACTTGAATGTTCCAGGCGCATCTTCACCGGTCCGGCTACGACATCCCACATCCAGCGATGATTCCCTGGATCGAATTCCACGACCTCGAAAGTTGCGCCCAGATTTGGCACAACGCCAAAGACAGTTCCCGTCACCCCCGCGTCGAGGGTGGTCGATTCGCAGTCGACGCGACGGATCTGCGGTGCCCATTGTGACCACTGCTCTGGGTAGAGGCAGCGATCCCAAACTAGGGCGATCGCCGCCTCGCCGTCGGCGCGCAGAGTTAAACGCATGGGGGCTATCTTCCACGGTTTGGGCACCTGCCGCTGCACCGGGTACCGTCTGCACACCTGTGAATGTCTTTTGAATCTGTAGGTAGGCGGGTCTACGCGACGTTAGGCGGGTGAGGTCGTAACCTCTGATCATGACGGACATGACAGACGTGACCCAGGTGGTACCTGGGTGGATGTCCCACGATGAGCTTGAAGGAGCACGTGAACGTCTCCCGATTGTCTACATCGACGCCGTACCGGTGCGGGTGGACGAACGAGGGGTCGTGACTTCTGTCGGTCTGCTTTTGCGAGCGATGCCCGATGGCAGCATTAGTCGGGCTCCGGTTTCAGGCCGCGTTCTTTATGGTGAACGGATCCGAGATGCGCTGATTCGGCATCTTGAAAAGGATCTGGGACCGATGGCGTTACCACGCATCCCCAGTTCACCTCAGCCGTTCACGGTTATCGAATACTTCCCGACTCAAGAAGTGTCCGGCTTCCATGACCCGCGTCAGCACGCCGTGTCGTTGGCTTTCGTCGTCCCCGTGTCGGGTGACTGCACGCCGTCAACTTCGGCATTGGATCTGGTGTGGATGACCCCGCAGGATGCTGCCTCGGATGTCGTCTCGCAGGAGATGACCGGTGGGCAGGATCGCCTCTTACGGTTGGCATTAGCGCACGTTGGTGTTCTGCCCTAGTCATATGGTTGAGATCGTCACGGAACGTCTCGTTTTGCGTTCGCTGCCACTGGAGGTGTGCGCGGCGATTGTCGGGGGGGAGCGTGGCTCGAATGCGTGGGCGGACGGCTACCCCACAGATGGTGACGTCGTAGTTGCGTCAATCGCGATAGAGGCTGGTGAGCACTATGACCCATCAACGCCGTGGGGACCCTTCCAGATTTGCCTGACTGACGCTGATGCAACAGCCATTGGCGGCGTCGGTGCCATCCACGCACCGGATTCGATGGGTTCAGTGGAGATCGGGTACGGCATCGCGGAGTCCATGCGTGGCAAGGGGTTAGCGCTTGAAGCCGTCACAGCTTTCATTGCGACGTTGCCCACCATGGGGGTTCGAACGGTGGTCGCTGTCATATCGCCGGACAACCATCCATCGCTTCGTCTGGCGACCGCGGCGGGACTTAGTTTCGTTGGGATGATCGAAACTGAACACGACGGGATCATGCAGCGCTGGGAGCGCAGACTAGGCGAGTAATCGTGAGCCGTCATCTCGTACGACGACGTAGCGTGGCCGTACCGGCGGTTAGTAGGGCCAGGGCCATAGCCACGAGGATCGCCACATCGACCCAGAAGCCTGACGACACGACCTCGTTCTGGGCAAGTTTCTGCATTGCGTCAAAGGCATACGTCAGGGGGAGCAGTGCCGACAGGAATCTAAGGACGGATGGTAAATCATCGGTCGGCACGATAAGTCCGCACAGCAGAAACTGTGGAAGTAGCGCCACGGGCATGAACTGCACGGCCTGAAACTCGGTCTGTGCAAATGCTGAAACGAATAATCCCAGCGCGGTACCGAGTAGACCGTCAAGAACAGCGACCATGAGAACCAGTGACGTGGGCCCACGCATCGTCAATCCGAGCGCTACGAAGCACAGTCCGCCAACGATGATGGCCTGAACGATAGCCAAGAGTCCAAAAGCCAGCGCGTATCCGAAAACGAAGTCCGCCTTCGACATCGGCATTGAGAGTAGACGTTCAAGTGTGCCGCTGGTGCGTTCTCGTAAGGTGGCCACGCTGGTGACCAGGAACATGACGAGCATGGGGAAGATCCCAAGCAGGCCAGGTGCGTATCGCTGCCAGTTGGCGTCATCGAGGATCCATGCCAGGAGCGTCATGAGCATTGCTGGCACGACGAGCAGTAGTGCGATGGTGCGTGGGTCGTGACGCAACTGTGCGAGTACTCGTCGAGCGGTGGCAACAGTGCGGTGGGCGCTCATCAGGTGTGTCCGTCAACGAGGTGCAGAAAGGCTGACTCGATATCGTCGGTGGACGTTTGCAATAGAAGTTCTCGCTCAGTGCCTTGGGCAAGGAGTTTTCCGTCACGCATCAAGATGAGGTCGTGGCAGCGCGACGCTTCGTCCATCACGTGACTTGATATCAATATGGTGATTCCGGAATCTGCGAGAGTATGAAACAACGCCCATAGATCTCGGCGCAAAACAGGATCAAGGCCGACGGTTGGCTCGTCCAAAATCAGTAGTTCTGGCTTTCCGAGAAGTGCGGTGGCAAGAGACACTCGGCCTTCCTGTCCACCGGAAAGTGTCTTGACCATTTGGCTTTGAACGGACGTTAGATCCACTGCTTCAAGGACGCGATCAACGTCAGCATTTCGGGTGCCAAGGATGTTCCGGAAGTAACTGAGATTCTCGCGAACGGTCAGGTCCCGATATACCGAGGGCGCTTGAGTTACATAGCCAACACGTGATCGCAGTTCGGGCGCGCCCGCGGGTAGTCCCAGCACGGTGACGGAACCTGATGCCACAATTTGAACCCCGACGATGGCTCGCATGAGTGTTGATTTGCCAGAGCCGGAAGGGCCGAGCAGTCCGGTGATGCGACCGAAGCCAATGCCGACCGAGACGTCGTCGAGGGCGAGGATGCCATTGCGATTAACAACGACGTTCGTCAGCTGTACCGCATGATCGTTCACCACGTACCCCCTTGGTGTTAATCCTATGCGCTCAACTCAGCGTTTTATTGGGGTTGTTGGCATTAACCCCGCATCGGCAAGCGCTGCGCAGATGAGTGCGTCGTAACGTCCTGCGGCCAAGTCTCCGAACGGATCGTTGGTGTAGGGGAGGAGTTCGCGGAACGGAAGACCAAACGCGGCTCGCATGGCCACCAGACGCCGACGCTCTGGATCGTCGAGGTCAAGGTTGGCCATGGTGTTGGCGGCGGTCATCTCGCGAATTCCGCGGATCCGTCGAGGAAGTGCCGACGCGGCGAGAACCGATATAGGTAGGAGCGCAGTAACAACGCCGAGCACGGTTGCCAGCTTGTTTATGGCATCAACACTGTCCTGCGCTGATTGGGCAACGTTCCCACCTGTTCCTTGGCCAGCGTTATGAAATGCGTCGGACAGGGCGCCACCGACCACGGGAATCCCCTGCACTGCTCCCGCAACGGAATCGAACGACCCTTGAACATTCGAGCCCGCGTCATAAACGGCGGTACCAATCACCGAAAGGGCCGCGACGACGTCGTGCACTTTGATCCCACACCACACGAAGAAGGCGATGAGAGCCAGCGATAGTAGATCGCGTGTGATCTGCTGCCTGCGTGCGGACGGCAGCGAGGGAAAGAGCGTGAGCTTGGTGAACATGCCCGCAGCGTATCGGCCGATGTGTCCTGACCGACGTCAAAGTAAGCGAAGTTCTACTCGCCGCCGACCTGAATGACGGTGAGCGTGACGTTCTGGACCTCGTTGGACGGGTCGATTGGGGTGACCATGTCGGTGATCCAGATCAGTTGACCGTCAGCTTCAATGCGGGCCCCGATGGACAACATGGCATTTGGGCGGACCGAACCGAGATCGAGATCGAGTTCGAACGGAATCGGAACTTGACCGCCGTGAATGACCTGACTGGCAAGCACCGGGGCAGGGGCATCGGCCAACGACGCGTCGATGATCGACACCGTGATCTCGGCGTTGTCGGGTAGCGCAATCCGTTGACGGTAAACCACGTTGCCAGTGACGGTGATAACCTCGCCTGGCTCGGAATCCATGTCATCACCAGATCCCTCGAGTAGGGATAGTGACGCCGCGTTTCCGGCTAGACGAATCACGCCATTGGGGCGAACAGAGACGTTCAGCGGCAATGCCAGCGTGCTCAAAAGGGCATTTTCGATGTCCTGTGCCTCAGGAACGCCCATCATGCGGGTAGTAGCCAGGGGGCCGACACTCACACTGCCACCGTCGACCATGTAGGTCCCGTGGAAATTGTTCACCGACTGGCCGCTTATCGAGCCATCAGCGTTGAACGTGATTGTGGGTCGGAAATTGGAAAGCTCAACGCCGCCAAGTTCTGTAACTACAAATCTTTTACCCGAAAGGAGGTCTGATGCGGAGGTCATGTTTGGAATTCTGTCAGGCCGGTGGCAGTTCGTCCTGCCGCTCACGGCACGCATAGCAATCAAAAAATGTGACGCACCTCGCATTTTTCTCTGGAGTGCGCTAACGTCTGCTCAAGCGGTGCCGCCACAACTCATGGCGACAGTGGGCGTTGACAGGATGCCTCACGCACGGCGGATCAGGTTCTGGGCGTAGACCACGTCGAGGGGCCCTGCTCAACAGCGCAGCGACAGCCCCGCCTGCCACCACACCAACCTTCGCGACCAGATCACAGATCTGGCCGCGATTTCGCACACCATCACCTCGTCTATCGCGGCGGGCGATGGTGCTTTGCGGCATACCTGAAACCGCGCCCGAGGAGGCACCGATGAGTTTTACCCGTTACGAACCAGCACATGCCCGACTGCAGCGAAGTGAACTAGCCGTTCCGGGCTCGAATCCGGAAATGTTCGAAAAGGCCCTGCAATCCAACGCCGATTACGTGTTCCTCGATCTCGAAGATGCCGTAGCCCCGGCCGATAAAGAGCAAGCGCGACTCAACGTCATCGAGGCTCTAAACACAATGAATTGGCGTGGGCATGGCAAGACCATCTCCGTGCGCGTGAACGGATTGGATACGCACTACTTCTACCGAGACATCGTCGACGTAGTAGAGCAGGCGGGAGCAAACCTAGACGTCGTACTCATCCCCAAGGTTGGAACTCCTGGGGATGTGTACATGACAGATGCCCTGTTAACTCAGATCGAGACGGCCATGAAGTTGCCAAACCGAATCGGCCTGGACGTCCTGATTGAGACGGCGCTCGGCATGGCCAATGTCGAAGCAATCGCGACGAGTTCGCCCCGACTAGAGGCGATGCACTTCGGTGTTGCCGATTATGCGGCCAGCATGCGAGCGCGCACCGTTGTGATCGGCGGGTTGAATCCGGATTACCCCGGCGATCAGTGGCACGCGTCACTGACGCGCATGATCGTCGCGTGCCGCGCATATGGCCTGCGTCCCATCGACGGGCCATTCGGCGACTTCAACGATCCTCAGGGCTACATCGATGCCGCAAAGCGTGGTGCCGCAATGGGGATCGAAGGTAAGTGGGCGATTCATCCGAGCCAAATCGATATGGCGAACGATGTGTTCAGCCCGCCTGAGGCTGAAGTCAATCGTGCGGTTCGTGTCCTTGAAGCTCTCGAGCAGGCTGCGGCAGAGGGCAAGGGTGCTGCGTCCTTGGACGGCCGCCTGATCGATGCCGCAAGTGCGCGGATGGCGCAGAACGTCGTCGATATGGCCGCGGCAATCTCCGCGAAAGCCTGATCAGCGCACCGCGCAACCAAGACTCGTCGTCGAACGAAAGTAAAGGTAGGACATGGATATTCACGAGTATCAGGCCAAGGAACTTTTGGCCAACTTCGGTGTACCCGTCCCCAAAGGTGGGATCGCGTACAACCCTGAGCAGGCCGTTTATCGGGCCACCGAGATTGGTGGAACTCGCTTCGCCGTGAAGGCACAAATTCATTCGGGTGCGCGCGGTAAAGCCGGCGGTATCAAACTGTGTGAAAGCGAGGACGCGGTACGCGATGCAGCCGCTGATTTGCTCGGCATGACTCTTGTCACCCACCAGACGGGGCCAGAGGGCAAGGTCGTTCACCGTCTCTACATCGAAGAAGCGGTTCCGATCGAGCGAGAGATGTACATCGGTTTCGTTCTAGATCGTAAGAGCGAACGGATCATGCTCGTTGCCCATCCGCATGGCGGCATGGAGATCGAGGAGATTGCGGTCAGTGAACCGGAGACGATTATTCGTCAGACGATGGAGCCGGCGGTAGGAATGCAGGCGTTCCAGGCCCGCGAGATCGCCTTCGCTCTTGATCTTCCGCCGGCCGCCGTTAACCGAATGGTGAACCTCCTTATGGGCTGCCACCGGGCATTTCGAGAACTAGACGCAACGATGGTTGAAATCAACCCGTTGGTCTTGACTTCAGACGGTCAGCTATTAGCACTCGACGCAAAGATGGCCTTTGACGACAATGCACTATTCCGTCGTCCTAATGTGAGCGAACTTCGCGATCAGAACGAAGAGGATCCACGTG
Source organism: uncultured bacterium (assembly GCA_903826575.1). Lineage (GTDB taxonomy): Bacteria > Actinomycetota > Actinomycetes > S36-B12 > CAIYMF01 > Longivirga. The sequence goes on along the minus strand of CAIKEU010000020.1, from coordinate 17,269 downwards.
AGTCGCAGGCTGCCGAGCATGGCTTGAACTACGTTGCCCTCGACGGAGAGATCGGCTGCATCATCAACGGTGCGGGCCTCGCGATGGCAACCATGGACATGATCGAACATGCAGGTGGGACACCGGCAAACTTCCTGGACGTAGGCGGCGGCGCCTCACCGGAGCGCGTCGCGATGGCCTTCAAACTTGTTCTGCAGGACCAGAAGGTCAGCGCGATGTTGGTAAACATTTTTGCGGGTATCAACCGATGCGACTGGATCGCTGAAGGTGTGGTTCAAGCCGTCAAGGAAGTTGGCGTGAATGTCCCGCTCGTGGTTCGACTCGCCGGCACAAATGTTGACGAAGGCCGAGCGATCATCGATGCCTCCGGGCTCGACATCATCACCGCAGATTCACTGGCTGATGCCGCACACAAGGTTGTTGCTGCGTCGAAGAACGGGAAGGTGGCCTGAGATGGCGATCCTTATCAACGAGTTAACGCGCATCATCGTCCAAGGGTTTACCGGCGATAAGGCCAGTTTCCATACGCAGAAGATGATGGAGTTTGGCGCCAAGGTCGTTGGCGGCGTGACACCCGGCAAGGGTGGCACCATGCACATGGGTCTACCGGTGTTCGACACGGTGAAGGAAGCCGTCGATGCGGTGTATCCCGACGCAAGCCTGGTGTTCGTGCCAGCTCCGTTCTCGGCCGACGCAATCATGGAGGCTGCTGATGCCGGCATCAAGCTCGCCTGCTGCATTACTGATGGCATTCCAGCGCAGGACATGATGATGGTCAAGCGCTACCTGCGTCGCTATCCCAAGGACAAGCGCACCCGACTCATTGGCCCGAACTGCGCCGGATTGATCAGCCCAGGCAAGTCAATGCTTGGTTTGATGCCCGGGCACATTTACCTGCCCGGCAATGTTGGTCTGGTGACTCGCTCTGGAACCCTCGGCTACGAAGCGGCGAGTCAGATGAAAGATCTGGGAATTGGCGTGTCTACGAGTGTTGGAATCGGCGGAGATCCGATCAACGGATCAAGCTTCCTGGACATCCTGGCAATGTTTGAAGAGGATCCTGAAACCGATGCCGTCATGATGATCGGTGAGATCGGCGGGCCGCAGGAAGCTGAAGCGGCCCTGTGGGTCAAGGAGAATATGACCAAGCCGGTCGTCGGATATGTGGCTGGCTTGACGGCCCCTCCGGGGCGTCGCATGGGCCACGCAGGGGCCATCATCTCTGCATTCGGCGATACCGCCGCGGAGAAGGCGGAGATTATGCGATCGCTCGGTCTGACCGTTGCAAAGTCACCGGCACATTTGGGTGAAGCTGTCGCCGAGGCGTTAGCGAACAAGCCGGCCAAGAAGAAGTACGTCTCGATCTAACCGAAACCAAGTCCGTTTACGCGTTTGCGTAGACAAACGATGGGTGGGTGCGCAATGGCGCGTACCCACCCATCGCTACGTCGCGTTGAAAATCAGTCTGTGGACGTTGACTCGGCGAGATACTCGTCGATGGTGAACGATCGAAATCCTGAACTCTTTGCACCATCGGGATTTGGTCCGTAGATGGCCAGCATGCGCGCGTAGTCCTTAACGATGTACCGACCAAGATGACCAGCTCGTACAGTCGCGGCGTCGCCGGCGCCCAAAGTGAGTGATACTCCGTCGCACTCGACGATCATCTCGCCGGCCAGCATGTAGGTGGTTTCGTCGTGTGGGTGAAAGTCTTCCCAACCCTCACGTTCCATCTCCCACTCCGTGATCATGATGCCTGTCCACGCCTTGCCGGTGAATCCGGGCATGACCTTGCAACTTGCTCGCAATCCACGCTCATCTAGCGGCAGGTCCACGCGTGGGTGAAAGACGAGTGATTCATTCGTCATGGTGCAACCTCGTAGCTGGTGGGTTTGGGTGTTTTCGTTGCGAAGTAGGAGCCGAGAAGCACAAGTGGGAAACCGATCGCGGTGCCGAGGGTGAGCGGTTCACCGAGCACGATTATGCCCAGCGCGACTGCCACAGCTGGGTTCAAGAAGGTGATGACCGTAGAGCGTGATGGGCCTACTGTCTCGAGAAGCTTGAAGAAAAAGATGAATCCCAGCACAGTGCAAACGAGGCCGAGAATCAGAACGGAGGCGATAACGTTCAGCGATGGCCATCCGTGACCAACCTGACTGAAGGTCGCCGGCAGATACAGGATCGTGACGGACACGATGGCGACGGAGATGACTCCGATGCTCGGCACATCACCCATCTTGCGACTGATCACCATGGGGGCCACCGCATAACAGGTGGCGACGGCCAGCAATTCGATCACGCTGAGGACGTCAACCTGACCGGCAAGTGAATCAAGCCCAACGAGGGCGGTCACGCCGAGGACGCCGAGGCCGAGGCCGATCAGTCGCACTCGAGTCAGTGCGTGGTGATCTCCAACGATGTAGGCAGTGACTGCGCCGATGATCGGCACCGTTGCAATCATGAGTCCGGCGAACCCGCTCGAGATGCGGGATTCTGCGTGCCCAACCAAGACCCATGGGATAGCTACTTCCATGACGCCGAAGGCCACCGCCCAGGGCCACCGCTTCAACGTGGGTTTGAGGGCGCCGGCGCGGATCGCCAAGGGCACCAAAACGCATGAGGCAATCAAGGTCCTGAGCCCGGCCAATGCGAATGGATTGATCTCCACAATCGCGATCTTGATAAACAGGTACGGCAAACCCCAGAGAAATCCCATGGCGAGGAATAGCGCATAAGCCTGATTAGTCATCGCCGCTGACGATCGCTCAAGAACCGCATCAGCATTGGACGTGGGCGGTGTGGTCACGGAGCCGAGCCTAGACCGAACAAGGCTCGTGCCGTCAAAGGCGCGGCATCGGGGCTCGATGGGGCAGGATCAGGGTCATGACTCATGACGTGATTGTTATCGGCGCCGGTCTAGCCGGACTCGCCTCGGCTCGTGATCTTGTTGACGCAGGGCTGGACGTGCTGGTGGTTGAGGCTCGCGACCGCACGGGTGGTCGCGTTGAGTCTGAAACTTTGTCCGATGGGCGGGTCGTCCAGCTGGGCGGCGAGATTGTGGGAACCATCCACTACGGCTACCGACAGTTGGCCGCGGAACTGGGTCTGAACATTGTTCCGAGCTACACCGAGGCCGAAGGACTCACCGGCTACGACCTTGTTGACGGGGTGGTGTTGGGCGAGGACTGGCTCACCGCTGAAGACCAGGCTTGCCTGGAGTCGATGGACGCAGAGCTGGTCCGTCTGGCCAAACTGATCGATCCTGCCGACCCGTTAAACACTGAGACGGGGCGCTCGTTGGACGCCATGTCCATCGCGGACTTCGCACGGGCCAATGGTGCGACGCAGTGTGCACTGCGAAGCCTGCGGTTGTCGTGGGTCTACACCGGTGGCGGGTCTATCGAACGACTCTCCATGCTGGGCGAAGCTCGAGCGATGGCTGCGGTCGGCTATCACTCGATGCGTGATTACGGGATGTGGGAAAACCTCAAGGTTGAAGGTGGCTCGAGCGTCCTTGCCGATACCTTGACTGCCCTTTTGGCCGACCGCATCCGACTTGGATCACCTGTGAGCCGAATCGAGATCGGCTCAACGTGCACGGTGACTCTGCACAGCGGTGAGGTTCTTTCGGCAACGAACATTTTGTGTGCGGTTCCGGTCGGTCCACTGCGCGACATTGAGATCGTGGGAGTCTCGGCGGAACGACTTCGATCACTTCATCGTCAGCGAGAGATTCCCGCATTCAAGGCTGTTGTCCCGCTTGACGAGCCGATCTGGGAGCGAGTTGGCTGCAATGGGTTGATCCCCTCTGAACGCGATACCGGTGGCTTCTGGGTGCAGGGGGGCTCTGTGCTGTCGAGCCTGAATGGTCCCGAACTCATTGGGCAGATCCGCAATGCACCGCCAGGAGTCGCCGATGAGCAACTACTTGGCACCCTGCGCCGAGTTTGTGGTGACATTGGTGATCCAACGGTGCTCTGGCGTTACTGGGGCACCGATCCGTGGACGCAGGGGTATGTGTCGCACTGGGCTCCGGGCGATCTGGCGGCCGTTGGACCGCTGCACGGATCTCATGAGCCTCCGTTCTACCTTGCTGGCTCCGACCACTGGGTAGCCGGCTATATGGAAGGTGCGGTCCTCACCGGAAGGCACGCCGCTGCGTCGATTCTTGGCCGCGACTTCGACCTGTACCCCGCGCGGTACTCGTCTGAATCTCGCGACTAAAGATGTCGGGTCGTGTCGGGCAGCCGCTACGTTAGAGGTGTGACTTCCTCGACGAGCCATGTCCGCGCGTGGCTACCGGCGTACTTGCTGCTGGGCACGATCTGGGGGTTCTCGTTCTACTTCATTAAGTTGTGTCTCGACTCGTTCACACCTATCGGAGTTGCGTTCGGACGGATCAGCCTTGGCCTCATCACGATGGTGGTGATCGCGGGACTCACACGTAGTCCCTTTCCGCCACGCTCAACCTGGCGCGCATTATTTGTCTATGCGGCCTTGGCGACGTCGATCCCGTGGACACTATTCAGCCTCGGCGAAACCTACGTAACGTCCGCGCTCGCTGGGGTTATCAATGGGGCTACGCCACTGATGACCCTGGTGATGATTCTGTTGGCTTTTCCCGAAGAGCGGCCCACTCGTCAACGAATCCTCGGACTCCTGCTGGGTTTCATCGGCGTACTCATCGTCATCGGAATATGGATGCCGCTCGGCCAGTCGAATCTCCTGGGGATTCTGTGCTGTCTGGGTGCGATTACCTGTTACGGAGTTTCGTATCCGTTCAACCGTCGCCATCTCACCGCGAAGCCGGGTGGTCCGAACGTGCACCCGATCTCGTTGTCGCTGGGGCTGCTTGCGTTCGGCGCCGCGCAGATTCTGTGTGTGGTTCCATTCACCGGTGTTGTGCAAGCGCCGCTAACGACGGGGGCCGTGTGGGGAATCCTGGGTCTCGGAGTGCTGGGAAGCGGTATCGCCTACATTCTGAGTTTCACCACGGTTAAGAATTCAGATGCGACAACGGCCAGCACCGTGACATACCTGCCGCCCGTGATCGCGGTGATCGCTGGCGCAGTGCTGTTGGGAGAACACGTCACGTGGAATGAACCCGTTGGGGGAGTGTTGGTCGTTCTCGGGGCAGCGATCGCTCAGGGAATCATCTCGCTGAAATCGTCACATGTTTCGACCGAATGAAGTGTCGTGAGCCCATGGTGTGCGCGAGGATCTGGTTGTGACTGACTTACGAGCATGGCTACCACGCAGCGTCGATGCGATCGGCGAATGGCAGAACGAGTTCGGCGCCTTTGACATCCATCCGAGCCTGCGCGTCAGCGATGAGGTGCTGGCGGTGGCTTTCGATCGATTGACCGAACGCCTTCGGGAGAACTACCCCTTCGGGCACCCTCGTTACGTAGGTCAGATGCTCAAGCCACCTCACCCGGTAGCAACTCTGGGCTATGTCACGGCGATGCTCATCAACCCAAACAACCATGCGCTAGACGGCGGCCCAGCTACTGCGCAGATGGAGAAAGAGGTAGTAGATCGACTCTCCACCATGTTTGGGTTCGCCGATCACCTGGGTCATCTCACCTCAAGTGGCACGACGGCGAATCTCGAAGCGCTCTGGGTCGCACGCGAACTCCATCCGCATAAGGCGATCGCCTACAGTGCTGACGCTCATTACACGCATAGTCGGATGTGTGAGGTCATTGGCGTGGAAGGGATTGCCGTCTCTACCGATGCGTGTGGCCAGATCGACCTTGTCGAACTTGAACACCTACTTGACACTGGTCGGATTGGCACGGTCGTCGCGACACTTGGTACGACTGGTCTCGGTGCCCTTGATCCGCTTCACGACATCGTGACTTTGGCCAAGTCGTATGGCGTCCGAGTCCATGTCGACAGTGCATATGGCGGCTTCTTTACGTTGATTGCTGATGACTCAGTTGACGGCGTTGCATCCGCTCCATATGCGGCCATCGCGCACGCTGACAGTGTCGTTGTGGATCCGCACAAGCATGGTTTGCAGCCGTACGGGTGTGGCGCTGTGCTGTTCGCTGATCCAAGTGTCGGTCGGTTTTATGTCCATGATTCGCCGTATACATACTTCAGTTCAGATGAGTTGCACCTCGGTGAGATCTCACTTGAGTGTTCCCGCGCGGGTGCGGCGGCCGCGGCACTATGGCTCACTCTCGAAGTGATCCCGCTTTCCGATGCTGGGCTTGGTCAGGTTTTGCGAGCTAATCGTCGCGCCGCCCTTCATTGGGAAGAACTACTCAACGACTCGAAAGAATTCGCCGCATACCAGCGGCCCGAGATCGACATAGTCACCTATCTGCCGCAGCGTGGCTCGTTAAGCGAGATAGACCGAGTGAGTGCTGCTGTGTTTGTGAACGCGGCAGGCGGTGATCCGCGAGAGCAAATACACCTTGCGACCTACAACGTTAAAGGTGCAGATCTCGTTCGGCGGGGTCACGATGTCCATGTGGATCGCGATGCGGGCCGCATTCTGCGCAGTGTGGTGATGAAACCCGAGTCGAGCGAAGTCATCGATGATATTCACGCGCGTCTGAGCAGTATCGTCCGATCTCTTTAACGGTGAACGTAAGCGTCCGTCTTCCAGATTCGCACCTGTGACAGCGCTAGGCTGCGTACATGCCTATTGCTCAATTTGCATACACCGCCATCGACTGTGCCGACGCGCGCGGTCTTGCTCAGTTCTACTCTGATGTGTCCGGTCTCAAGATCCAGGACGGAGGCTCAGACGATTGGGTGATGCTCGTCGCGGAAACGGGCGCAGGGATCGCATTTCAGCAGATCGACGACTATGTCGCCCCGACCTGGCCCGGTGGGGAGCATCCGCAGCAGATGCACCTCGATTTCGAGGTAGGCGATCTCGATGCTGCAGAACAACAGGTTCTCGCTCTCGGTGCGATCAAACACGAACTCCAGCCCGCACCTGACTCCTTCCGGGTCTACCTAGATCCCGCCGGGCACCCGTTCTGTCTCATCAATGAGTGAGATGTCGGCCGCTTCAGGTGTTTCACCGTCGGGTGCGGGCAATTCCAGTGCCACGGGGCCTGCTGCGCTGAAAGCGCTTGGGCTCGCGCTCGTCGTCGGGATCATTGCGGCCCTCGCCGCAGCGTTCTATTCGGGGGCGTTCGAAGAAGCCCAGAAGTTCCTCTACAAAGATCTACCTGCTCACTTTGGCTGGACCTCCATTCCGTCCTGGTGGGCTGGCGCAGTGCTTTTTGTAGGGGCCACGGTGGTTGCTCTTGCCCGTCGACTTCCGGGGGAGACAGGTGAGGGGCCGCTCACTGGATTCCATTTCACAAACCCTGCACGGCTTGCGCCATCGGTGTTGATCGCTGCATTCGCCACGCTGGCATGTGGTTTTGCGCTGGGCCCTGAGGCGCCCCTCATTGTTCTGGGCTCAGCAGTGGGCGCAGTTCTGATGCGCAAACGGGAGCCGGACGCAATCAAGCTCGCGATGTTCCTGGGCGGTATTGCGGCAATTGGTTCCGTGTTCGGTAATCCGCTCATCAGCGGCTTCATGGTGCTCGAGTTCATTGCCATGGGTATGGCGCCGGCCGTCCTGATTTTGCCGACGTTCGTGGCGTTGGCCAGCGGTTACCTTGTACAAGTTGGAATCTTGGGCTGGCCGGGGCTGGGTGTTCACGATCTTGAAGTGCCAGGAATCCCGGCGTATCCGCAGATTCTTCCCAAGGACCTCATTTTTGGTTTGACGGTGGCTGCAGGGGCTGGCCTGATTGGTGTGCTTGCGCGGCGCATTGGCCTGCGCGTTGACGTTCAAGCGAAGCGGCGTCCCATTGTGACTCTCTACGTGGTTGCAGCAATTACGTTGATGGCGCTCTTGATTGCAAATACGGGATTCGGGTTACCGGCTAACCAGGTCTTGTTTAACGGCTCCAGCGGGATTCCCTATCTGTTGACTCAGACCTCCGTTGTGGCTGTGCTTGTGACGCTCGGTTGCAAACTGCTGGCTTACTCGGTGGCTCTCGGCGGTGGCTATCGAGGCGGTGCGATCTTCCCGGCGACCTTTCTCGGTGTTGCGCTTGGGGTTTTAGCCTCGCTCACGCTAGGGGTTTCGATCACCGCCATGGCGGCGGCCGGGATTGCTGGCACCGCAGCCGCGATGATGAAGCTTCCTGCTACCTCAGCACTTCTGGCCACACTCTTGCTGATGAGCTCGATCCAGACAGTTGCACCCTTTGCCATCTACGGCGCCGTGATCGGCTACTTAATCCGAGTTGGTTTCGACCTGCGGTTCCCCGAGTCAATCCGTAGCAATGACCCATTGATGGACGAACCAGCGGAACTTCCTGCCTAGCAACCAGGATCGTTCAGCGAGCGCAACGCCGAAGCGACTAACCCTTGACCGAACCGGCCAGAAGTCCTCGAACGAAGAATCGCTGTAATGCGAAGAAGACGATCAGCGGCATCAAAATCGACACGAAGGCGCCGGCAGTCACCAAATGCAGTGCCGATCCGTATGTGCCCTTGATGTTCGACAGATACACCGTCATGGGCGCCACTTGATCGTTGCCACCGGCAAAGGTGAGGGCTACCAGCAGATCGTTCCATACCCACAGGAACTGAAAGATCGCGAAAGATGCGATCGCCGGAACAGCCAGGGGCAGGATGATCGTGCGGAAGATGCGGAAATGTCCTGCACCATCCATCACGGCTGCCTCCATCAGATCCTTGGGGATCTGTGACATGAAGTTGTGGATCAGGAATATGGCTAGCGGGAGTGCGAACATCGTGTGCGCAATCCAGAGCTGGTAGTACGTTCCATGCCCACCGATCGGCGGGATTATTGAATGGCCACCCACCTTCCAGCCCTTGTTGAAGAGCTGGAGCAGGGGAAGCAGTGCCATCTGTAGGGGAACTACCTGTAGCGCGAAGCAGGTGACGAAGATGAACGTCGAGCCCCGAAATGGAATCCATGCCAGCGCGTAGGCGGCCATCGTGGCGATGGCTAGCGGAATGAGCACTGCGGGGATCGTAATAATCAATGAGTTGATGAAGAACTGCTCAATGCCCTGTGGGATCACATCACCACCGGTGATCACCTGCGAGTAGTTGGACATGGTGAGCGTGTGGTCGATGAAGGCATTCCACCAACCATTTTCATTCGCCTTATCTGACGGGCGAAGTGAGGTGACGAACAGGCCGAAGGTCGGGATGGTCCACAGGATTGTGATGACGATGACGACGAAGCTCGCCCACGGGCTGCTGAGGTTTCGGCGCACGGCGGATGAGACAGCCTCAGGTGCAGCCGCCTTCTCTGCTGGAGCGGTTGTTGTACTCATCGGGCGTGATCCCTTCTCAACTGGATGATGTTGTAGATCACGACAGGGATAACTCCGACGAATAGCACGACCGCGAGCGCTGAGCCGCGGCCCGAATCAAACTGCACGAACGATTGCGCGTACATCTCGTTGGCGAGAACCTGCGTACCAAAGTTTCCGTTGGTCATTGTGCGCACGATGTCGAAGACCTTGAGGACGCCGATCATGATCGTGGTAACCACCACAACGAGCGTTCCGCGGATCATGGGGATCGTGACAGAACGGAAAAGTCGAGCGCCGGTGGCACCGTCGAGCATGGCGGCTTCAACGACGTCCACAGGGATCGCTTTAATCGCCGCGGAAAGAACAACCATGGCGAATCCAACTTGAATCCAGATGAAGATCACCATGAGTAGGAAGTTGTTCCAAAACGGAATCAGAATCCAGTTTGGCGGATCCGACACGTGGAACAGGACGGCGAGTTGGCTCAGGAGTCCAACCTGTTCGGAGCCAGGCTCGCTGTATTGATATACCAATCCCCAGATGATGCTGGCGCCGACGAATGAGATGGCCATCGGCATGAAGATCAGTGATTTTGGAATGGACTCTCGCTTCATCCGATCGATCAGGACAGCCAGGAGCAGGCCGAGTCCCGTCGAGACGAGCGGGGTGATGACCACCCACAGCACCGTGTTGCGCAGGGTTACGAGGTTGTCGGGGTTAGTGAAAACCCAACTGAAGTTTTGTAGGCCGACAAACTTTTTGTTGTTGGCATCCTTGAAACTTGCAATGGTCGTCAGGACGGCCGGGACGACGAGACCGGCGATCAGCAGAAGCACCGCTGGTCCAAGCATCACCAATCTGGCCATCGGCGTCTGCACGCGGCCACGGGTGAGGGAACCGAGGAAAAATATGAGTAGGAGGACGCCAAAAAATACGGCCAGTGCCGTGCCCATTTGCTGAAACTTGCTCAGAGTTTCTGCGAGGAACGGATTCACAGACGCCCCTTCCACTCAGTCGACTAGCGGGCAATGCCCGGTGCATATTCTCAGATGTAATTGAGCGATTCGTCCACGTACTTGACGATTGTTCTTGTGCGTGGGGCCCACAGAGTTTGTAACCCTGTGGGCCCCACGTTGATTTTTAGTGCCGAGTCGGCACTGGTTCTAGCAGGAGGCGACGCTTATGAGGCAGGCCAAGCTGCGTCGATCGCGTTGAGCACCTGATCGGTTGGCTTGTCCTCAGCGAACCATGCGGTCAACTGCTTCCACTCTTCACCGGCACCAACGGCAGCTGGCATCAGGTCAGAGGCGTCGAAGCGGAAGGTTGCATCGCTCTTGGTGAGGTACTGGGCCGAGAGCTTGCTGATGTTGTCGGTGTAGGCATCCAGCGGCACGCCACTGTTTGCGGACACCCAACCACCCTGCTTTACCTTCTCGGTTGCGAACTCAGCCGACGAGAGGAAGGTCTGGAAGGCCTGAACCTCTGGCTTGTCGGAGAAAGCGGTCACGAACTCGCCACCACCGACGATGGGGGTCGGGATGTCGGTCTTGATACCTGGGAGGTAGAAGGCGTAAACATCGCCATCCTCAGCGATCTTGGCACCCTTCTTGAAGGTGTCCCACTGAGCGGCGTAGAACGAGGCCTGCTGGAGCATTCCACACTTGCCGGCGAGGATCGGCTTACCTGCATCCTGGAAGGCGGTGGTGGCGATGGTCTTGACGTCACCGAAACCGGCGTTGACGTAGGCAGGGTTCTTCATCCAGCCAGCGAGCAGGTCCATGGAGGACTTGATCTGTGGGCTGTTGAACTTGACGGTGTGGTTGACCCACTGGTCGTAGACGTCGCCGCCCTGGGTGCGCAGAACGATCTGCTCCAGCCAGTCAGTGGCTGGCCAGCCGGTGGCTCCACCGGACTCGATACCGCCACACCATGGCTTGATGCCATCCTTGACCATCTTGTCGGACAGAGCGGTGAGCTCTTCCCACGTGGTTGGGACGGTGTAGCCCTTGGCCTTGAAGACGCTGGGGGAGTACCACACGAATGACTTCATGTTCGAACCGAGCGGTGCGGCGTAGAACGTGCCGTCAACGGTGCCGTAGTTCTTCCACGCTGGGTTCCAGTACTTGTCGACGTTCGCTGCAACTGAAGCAGGAGCAGCAACCGGTGGGTTCTGGCCCTGTGCGAGCTTGGCCAACAGACCCGGCTGCGGGATGAAGGCGATGTCAGGTGCGTTACCACCAGCGATACGAGTGGGCAGCTGAGCTTCGAACTGGTCGCTACCTTCGTACTTGACGGTGATTCCGGTGCACTTGGCGAACTGTGCCCACGAAGCTTCGAACTTCTGCTGCTCTGGCGGCAGGATCGAGGTGAACACCGAAACCGTCGTGCCGGCCGCGAACGTGCCGTAGGCGGCGTATGGCTGACATTCGGCGCTAACGCTTGCCGAGGTGGATGGGCTCGTGGAGGCAGTACCGCCACCACCCGACGATGAACCACATGCTGCGAGGGCGAATGCGGCTGCAACGCCTCCCGCGATGAGGACGCTTGAGCGGCCCCGGGTCTTCAGACTCATGCTGTCTCCCTTAGGAACATGGATACTTCCGCCGTTCGGCGTTGTATGTAAGCGCTGTCATACAACACCCAAAAGCACGCGGATGGAAGCGTTTTCAAGGGGAAATGTTGCATGTAAACGATTACGATTTGATTACGGACGAGAAACGGAACCCGTCAACCACCACGTGGTGTTGCCCGGAATCGATCCTTGCGCATGATCTGCGCTGACCCGGCGGGAGCAAAGCAGCAGGTCACCGGTGGTGGAGATCGGACGTGGGTCCTGCCCGGTGTTGGTTACGACGGTGATGTCATCGCGACGAAGGATCAGAAGTTCGCCGTCAATCGTTACGGTCGGATGTTGTGCCAGTGACGTATCGCGAAGGTCGTGTCGGATATCAAGGGCGCGTCGAACGAGATTGAGGGTCGACTGTTCGTCGGCCTGCTGGGCCTCGCGGGTTAGCGATGCCCATTGATGCGGTTGACTCAACCAGGTCGTCGTGGACGTACTGAAACCGAAACTTGGCGCGTCTCCAGCCCAAGGCAGAGGCACCCGAGCTCCATCGCGACCGAGTTGGGCTCCACCAGAGCGATGCCACACGGGATCGTCACGCTCTGAGTCCGGCACATTGACATCCTCAAGACCCAGTTCCTGGCCTTGGTAGATGTAGACCGAACCTGGCAGCGCCAAGGTTAGACACATCAGCGCCCTGGCGCGGGCAACCCCTTCGGGACCGCCACCAAGTCGAGTGGCAACACGTGGGGTGTCGTGATTATCGAGAGCCCAGGTGGGCGTACCTGCGGTCATATCGGCGAGTGTGCGACTGATGGCATCGCCGAGATGCTGGGTATCCCACGGTGCGACAAGGAAGTCGAAGTTGAAAATCTGATGGAACTCGTCGGGCCGAATGTAGCGATGAGCTCGCTCTGGCGGGTACACCCACGCTTCAGCAACACTGACGAGATCGTCGCGATAGGAGTCGAGTACTGCGCGCATCATTCGGACATACTCATGTAGTTCATCGCGGTCGAAAATGCGCGAGTTGTTGACAAGTTCGCGTCGTTCGAATGACTCGGGACTGCCATCAAATAAGTCCAGACGTATCGCGTCGATGAGGCCTTGGGCGTCATCTTGATCGGCGTAGGTCATGTCCTTGGCCATGCCCATAGCAACGTCTACTCGGAAACCGTCGACACCTTGATCGAGCCAAAAACGCAGCGTGTCGAGCATGTCCTGTTGTACCTGTGGATTGGTCCAATTCACATCGGGTTGCTCGGGAGCGAACAGATGCAGATACCACTGACCAGGCGAGCCGTCAGCGTTCGTGGTCCGCGTCCACGCCGGGCCGTTAAACACGCTAATCCAGTTGTTGGGTGGTTCTGATCCGTCAGATCCCTTGCCATCGCGAAAGTGAAATCGGTTGCGTTCCATGGAATCGATCGGACTATTCAATGCTTCTTGGAACCACACATGTTGGTCCGACACGTGGTTGGGTACGTAGTCAACGATGATGCGTAATCCCAACTCGTGTGCTGCGTTGATCAAAGCGCGGGCGTCGTCGAGTGAGCCAAACCGCGGATCGACGTTCCGATGATCAGAGATGTCATACCCGGAATCGGCCATCGGAGACGCGTAGAACGGAGATAGCCAAACGGCGTCCACTCCGAGAGCTGCAATCGATGCAAGGCCTGCGATAACACCCTGTAAATCACCCTGCGTTTGTGACCCCGAGGCGCGGAACGAGCGAGGATAGATTTGGTAAATGACGGCATCGTGCCACCAGGTTGATGACATCCGAGTTAGTTACCTTTCGGGGGAGCGCTTGAACTGCGAACAACGAGTTCGACTGACATTGCCGTCTGGCGGGGTTCGTACTTCTCGGCGTTGTTGAGCCTGTCCTGAAGTGCAACAGCCGCAAGGCGTCCCATCTCGGCCACGGGCTGAGCAACCGTTGTGAGGTTTGCAAGTTCACTTTGCGGATGACCGTCTACGCCGACGAGGGCGATATCGATTCCTGGGGTCAGGCCTTGGCGTCGCATCGCAATCATTGCTCCAAATGCCATTTCGTCAGAAAGGCAGAACACAGCTGTAGGTTGAACCTCGCGGCTCAGCAACTCAACCATGGCGCGTTCACCACCTTCCCTGGTGAAGGCGCCATAGGCCGTCAGCGCTGGGTGCGCTGGAATTCCACTGCGCGTCAATGCGTCGTGGTAGCCGTTGGTGCGGTCATCTTGTGCAGTGAATGATTCGTCGCTGGTGGCCCCGGAAATCAGTCCGATCTCGCGGTGGCCCAAGTTGATGAGGTGTTGAGTGGCAAGGCGACCCGTCTCAGCATCGTTAATGGCCACGCTGGAAACTCGATCGCTCAGACTGCCGACGAGGGTTAGCGGAAAGTCGTGTTCGATAAGCTGAGAGATCTCGGGGTACGTATCAGGTAATGCCACGACCACGGCACCATCTGCTCGCGACCTCAGGCGTTGCTCGAGTGGCACTGTTGATGGCCGATCTGGATTACCAACTTCGACGAGCAGTAGGTCCAAAGGCCCCTCGGTCAGCGCCATGGCGACGCCGGAAATTACGGTGGCGAAGAACCAACGTGCCACGTAGGGCGTCAACACTGCGATTGTGCCGGTGCGTCCGCTGGCGAGGCGAGAGGCACTGGGTGATGCGACGTAGTCGAGCCGTTGTGCTGTTTCGACGACTCGCTTTCGGGTGACCTCGTCGACGTACGGAAGCCCCCGTAGGGCGCGTGAAACAGTCGCCGTGGATACACCTGCAGCCGCAGCTACCTCGCGGATTGTGGCTGACACGGATACTCCTTCATGCAAACGCTTACTAGATTGTTGCGTAGCGTACATGTAACAGCGCGAGCGGCAATAGGCCCCTGAGATAGCCTTGAGGAATGTCCGAATTTGCGCTGCCGCTGATGACCGACCGATTGACCCTGCGCGGCTTCGGTGCCGAGGATGTCGACAACCTCTTCGCGTTGTACGGGAACCCGGATGTCGTGCGCTATCTGTACGACGATGTTGTCGAACGCGACGCCATCGCGACGCGCTTGGCTGGGTACACCGACACCGTGCCGGTCGATGGCCAATGGTTGTCACTGGCTATGGAGCATGACGGGACTTTTGTTGGTCAAGCATCCCTTTGCTTTCGCAGTGCCGAACATCGGCAGGCGGAAATCGGATACATCCTTCATCCGACGGCCAATGGCCATGGCTATGCCACCGAGGCGTCTGCCCGCATGATGCAGCTCGCATTCGAGGAATTGGGCGTGCATCGAGTCGTTGGTCGCATCGAGGCACGCAATGCGGCGTCGGAGCGCGTTCTACAGCGTTTGGGTATGCGTAAGGAGGCTCATCTGATCCAGAACGAATGGGTCAAGGGTGAATGGAATGACGAGATCATCTACGCCATCACCGAGCCAGAGTGGCGCCGCGCGCAGGTCTCAACGGAACAACTGTCGTCGTGAGTTAGTGCAAGGCGGTGGCAAACATCGCGAGAATGCGTTGCCACGCGTCCTCAGAGTCGGTGTCGACATAGCCGACGTTGAGACCGGCGAGTTTCTGAACTGGCTTCATCCAGGCCGGGCCTTCGGAGATGTTCATGAACGAATGCCCGCTAGCGGGATACTCCTTGACGTCATGCTCGATTCCCGCAGCGGTAAGAGCGTCCTCAAGCGTGGCCGCAGCTCCCTTCAAGCTCTTATCAAGTCCGCCGTAGGAAGCCACAACGGGGCAAGCGCCTTCAAGTGCCGCGTTGAGATGTCGTGGTAGTTGTCCGTAGTTTGGCGCGGCCGCATCAAAACCTTTGTTTGCCATGACAATTGCGAAGCCGCCACCAAGGCAGAAGCCTGTGATGCCAACCTTTCCGGTGCAGTCATCGCGAGCTGCCAGCCAATTGCGAATGGCGGTGAGCTGAACAACTGGTTCGCCTTCACCGCTGGACATTGCCTTGGCGAGGCTGACAAGGCAACCGAGTTTGTTACCGGTGGCAAGGAAGTCGGGCGCGAACGCGAGGTATCCGTCGCCAGCGAACTTGTCGGCGATATGTCGGATATCGTCGTCCAATCCGTACACCTGATGGACGACGACGACGGCAGGCCACGGGCCCGGAGTAACGGGCACGGCTAAGTGACCCTGTACGGGTCCGACGCTGGTCGGAATGCTGATAGACGACATCGACGCCTCCTTGTCACTGTGCAACGTATATCGAGCGGCGATTCGGCGCATGGCGTTCCTGATGATCGAATCTGTTGCTCGTTGCATGAGCGAATCTGGCGTGGAAATCTGACTCAGCGAGACGTTCGCGCTACGCCAGATGAAGGGTTGAAGGATCTGCGATGGACTACATCCAAGAGGTGTTGATTGATCCAATCAGCCGGATCCTGTGGAACTACGTATTGGTGTATCTGCTCATCGGCGCGGGGCTCTGGTTCACGATCCGTACCAAATTCGTTCAGGTGCGAATGTTCCCGCAGATGGTTCGCACCATGTCGGGATCACGTGGCGGCTCCGAAGGTGGGATTTCGTCATTCCAGGCATTTGCCGTTGGTCTGGCATCGCGTGTTGGGACGGGCAATATTGCGGGCGTCGCCATTGCATTGACGCTCGGTGGTCCTGGCGCAGTCTTTTGGATGTGGGTTGTTGGTCTGATCGGTATGGCAACAGGGTTCATCGAGGCAACCTTGGCTCAGCTCTATAAGGTGCGGTGGCCCGACGGTAGTTTCCGCGGTGGCCCTGCGTACTACATCCAAACCGGACTCAAATCGCGGGCCGGAGGTGTGGTCTTTGCTGTTTTGCTGATCTTCACCTTCGGTGTTGCCTTCAATATGGTGCAGGCGAACACGATCAGCGACGTATTCAAGAGCGCTCACACCGTCGACCAAAAGTGGAGCGCCCTGATTTTGGCAGCGCTCACAGCGCCGGTGGTTTTTGGCGGTGTGCGCCGCATCGCGAAGGTCGCCGAGCTCGTGCTGCCGTTCTTCGCATTGCTCTACGTACTTCTCGCAGTGGTCATCGTCGTGACGAACATCGGTGCCCTGCCGGGAGTGTTCTCAGATATCTTCGCCTCCGCGTTCGGCCTCAATCCAGCGCTCGCTGGAACGGCTGGTGGAATCACCGCAGCGATGTTGAATGGTGCCAAGCGGGGCCTGTTCTCCAACGAGGCCGGTATGGGTAGTGCACCGAACGCTGCAGCCACAGCAACCGTCGACCACCCCGTCAAGCAAGGTTTAGTGCAATCGCTAGGCGTCTTCGTCGACACCATCATCATTTGTTCGTCAACGGCGTTCATCATCTTGATCGCAGGCCCGAGTGTGTATGTGCCGGGTAAGACCGGAGACGCTGCGGGCGCTTCGCTGACGCAGACGGCCGTGGCTGCATCTTTGGGCAATTGGACG
>CAIKEU010000019.1 GCA_903826575.1 uncultured bacterium | reverse complement strand
GGGTCGTAGACGCCACAGGGTAGGTCGCAGTGAGCATGGACGGTGGTCTTTGGTGCGAAAAGAATGCGCAACATTGGTGGTTCCCTCTCGTCGAAATTGTGTGATCTGGTTGAGTCTCGTGGAACGGGTGTCCGGTATAGGCGAGACTACTCCCGGCCGATGACATCGGCATCACCGCAGGGTTAGATTCGATGTTGTTCGCCGGCGTACGAGCGGAGCAGCGGAAGGGCGCGTGACGTCATGTCGAGTGGTAGCACATGGTCGCGGGTTGCTGTCGCGGGAGAATCGATGGCCCCTGCTCTGCGAGACGGTGATTGGCTCGTCTGTCGCGCCATAAGGGCGGCGGACGTAAAGCCGGGGCAAATCATAGTTGCCGAGCACCCAAACCGGCTGGGATTCATCGTGGTGAAGCGCGCACTTCGTAGAACAGCCGATGGTTGGTGGGTAGAAGGAGACAATTCTGCGGCAAGTGATGATTCGCGGACGTTTGGAGCGATACCCGACGAGTTTGTCCAGGCCGTTGTCCGGTGGCGCTACTGGCCTCGTCCGGGTCCGATAACATCAGGGTGAGAGTTCGAAGAACCTAAGGATGGGCACATGGCTGGAGCAAGTGACGACGTCACAAGTTCCGATACGAGATTCGATACGGATCCCGTCTTCATCACCCACCTCGGTGGCAAGATTGAGGTCAACGCCACCATCGATGTCTTCGACAATGAAGGCCTAGCTGTTGCATACACCCCCGGTGTCGGGCGGGTCTCGCAAGCAATCGCCGATCATCCAGAACTTGGGTGGACGCACACGTGGAAATCCAACGCCATCCTGATCGTCACTGACGGTTCTGCCGTGCTCGGACTGGGCGATATCGGACCGGTTGCAGCGCTGCCTGTGATGGAGGGCAAAGCCCTGTTGTTTAAGGACTTCGGTGCGATCAACTGTGTGCCCATTTGTCTCGATACACAAGACGTCGACGAAATCGTTGAAACGGTAGTGCGGATCGCACCCGCATATGGCGCTATTAATCTCGAGGACATCAGTGCGCCCCGCTGCTTTGAAATCGAACGTCGTCTTCAAGAACGTCTCGATATTCCAGTTTTCCATGACGATCAGCACGGCACTGCAGTTGTTGTAACCGCTGCCTTGGAAAATGCTGCAAAGGTGACGAAGCGGTCTATGTCCCAACTGCGCGTGGTGATGTTAGGTGCCGGAGCCGCGGGTGTCGCCATCGCGAAAATGTTGGTTGAAGCAGGCGTTGGCGATATTGCCGTGTGCGACCGCCAAGGCGTGCTTTCCCTCGACCGCAGTGATTTAAGCGATGTGAAACGCGGCGTTGCCGAAAGCACCAACAAGGCGGGTCTGATGGGTTCATTCGAGGACGCCATTGCGGGTGCCGACGTATTCATCGGCGTGTCCGGCGGGACGGTTGGGTTCGACGTTATTCGCACGATGGCGCGAAAGTCGATCGTCTTCTCACTTGCCAATCCTGACCCCGAGGTTCACCCAGAGGTTGCGCTCGAAGCTGGCGCGGCAGTGGTCGCGACGGGTAGGAGTGACTTCCCCAACCAGATCAATAACGTGCTGGCATTCCCAGGCATCTTCCGTGGCGCCCTAGACGTAGGAGCAACCCGCATTACCGAAGGTATGAAGCTTGCTGCCGCCGATGCGATTGCAAGCTTGGTCGGTGACTATCTGGACGCCGATTACATAGTGCCCGATCCGTTCGACCCACGGTTGGCTCAAACCGTTGCGGCAGCAGTTTCTTCAGCAGCAATACGTGACGGCGTTATCCGCAATCCTGCATAACAAACGTCGAGGCTGACGTGAGTCAGTGTGACGGGTAGGCTCGTCGTATGTTTGCTGCAGCGGTCACTTCATTCGATAACGACAATCCACTCAATGGCCTGACCTTGGGTGAACAACCCGACACTGAGGTGCCGGAGGGTTGGGTACGCGTCAACGTGCGCGCGGCAAGTTTGAATCACCATGATCTGTGGAGCCTGAAGGGAGTGGGCCTTCGTGAGGATCGACTCCCCATGATCCTCGGTTGCGATGCCGCAGGAGTTCTCGACGATGGTTCTGAGGTCGTCGTGCATGGTGTTGTGGGAGATCCCAATGCTGTTGGCGGTGATGAAACCCTCGACCCCAAACGCACGCTCTTGAGTGAGTTCTACCCCGGTACCTTCGCCGAGACTGTCGCGGTCCCGGCACGCAATGTCATCGCCAAGCCTGAGGAACTCAGCTTCGAGCAGGCTGCCTGCCTGCCCACCGCATGGTTGACCGCCTACCGGATGCTGGCGACGAAGTCGGGCCTCACCGAGGGCGGCACGGTGCTCATCCAAGGCGCCGGTGGTGGAGTGTCCACTGCAGCTACCCAACTCGCCAAAGCCCTGGGTTACCGCGTCTGGGTAACGAGTCGTGACGAAGCGAAGCGTGCGCGCTCACTCGAACTTGGCGCAGATGAAGCCTTCGAGATTGGTGCCCGGCTTCCAGACCGCGTTGATGCCGTTATCGAAACAGTTGGTGAAGCCACGTGGTCACACTCGCTAAAGTCGCTGCGTCCGGGTGGAACAGTGGTGGTGTCGGGTGCAACCAGTGGCCCGAATCCTCCGGCCGATCTCAATCGCGTGTTCTTCCTGCAGCTCAATGTTGTCGGCTCGACCATGGGAACTCGCGATGAACTGGAGACGATGCTGGCGCTGCTCGCACGCACCGGCGTGCGTCCGACGATCGACGCGGCCTACGACCTGCGTGACGCACGAGCAGCATTTGAGCGACTCAACGTCGGTGACGTTGTCGGCAAACTCGTTTTAACCAACGGCTGACCCGATCCCGCGCAGGATTATTCGTCGTCTGGGTCCTCGTCATCTAAGCGTGCTAGCCAGACAGCGAGCCGCTCGACGGGGGTTTCGAACTCGGGATTGAGATCAACGAACGTGCGAAGCCGCTCGGCTAGCCAAGCGAACGTGATGTCCTCGTCGCCTCGACGCTTTTCCAGCTCTTCGATCCCGCGATCAGTGAAATACATTCGTGCTCCCTATGCGAACGCAGTCGCGACGAGTTCGGCCTGCTCGCGCTCGTGAACCTTATGTGTTCCGACGGCAGGTGACGATGCGGCCGGGCGTGACACAACGCGCAAGTTGCGATTGCCTAGGTGCCCCATGAGGTTGACTGCCACGTACGGCCACGCACCCTGATTTGCCGGTTCCTCTTGGACGAACACGAGCTCTGCCGTCTCGGGATAGCGAGCAGCCGCGGCTGCGAGGGCATCGGCGGGCAGTGGTGCCAATTGTTCGAGGCGAACAATGGCGACGTCGGTGCGACCCGAACGCTCACGCTCGGCGAGCAAGTCGTACGTGACCTTGCCTGAACACACCAAGACGCGGGTAACCGCCGAGGCATCCACACTCGTATCAACAATTACTGGCTCAAAGGTGCCCGAGGTGAAATCTGCGACAGAGGATGTTGCCGCCTTAAGTCGAAGCATTGATTTCGGCGTGAAGACAATCAGCGGTTTGTGATGTGGCGCAAGTGCTTGCCAGCGCAACAGATGGAAATACGAGGCAGGCGTCGACGGCATTGCAACCGTCATGTTGTCCTGAGCGCACATTTGCAGGTAGCGCTCGATGCGGGCGGACGAGTGATCTGGGCCCTGACCTTCCTGACCGTGGGGGAGAAGAAGAACGACACCGGATAACTGGCCCCACTTTTGTTCACCTGAAGAGATGAACTCATCAATGATTGTCTGGGCGCCGTCGGCAAAGTCGCCGAACTGTGCCTCCCACAGGACGAGTGCATCCGGATCTGCGACGGAGTAGCCATACTCGAACCCCATCGCGGCGTATTCCGATAGCAGGGAGTCGTACACGAAAAAGTAACCTTGGCCATCGCTGAGATTCGCCAGCGGCGTGTACTCCTCGCCAGTAACTCGGTCGACGATGACGCTGTGACGCTGTCCGAACGTGCCACGACGTGAGTCCTGACCGGCCAGACGCACAACGCGACCTTCGCCTAGTAGTGATCCAAACGCCAATGTCTCGCCGAAGGCCCAGTCGATGTTGTTGTCCGCCACCATGTCGACTCGGCGCTGCAACTGCGGCGCGAGCCGAGGGTGCACGGTGAAACCATCCGGAAGTGACACTTGTGCACGAGCGATTGACTCTATGGTCGAGGCGGCAACTGCAGTCTCAACTCGAGCCGGATACTCGGGTGGGTCAATGTGATGAACGTCGCGCGGATGCGAGAGGTCTTCTTTCGTCTCGGCGAATACTCGCTCGAGCTGCTCCTGATAGTCGCGCAGCGCAGTCTCGGCCTCTTCGAGACTGATGTCACCGCGTCCGATCAATGCTTCGGTGTAGAGCTTGCGAGTCGATCGCTTGTTATCGATCAGGTTGTACATCAGCGGCTGAGTCAAGGACGGATCGTCAGCCTCGTTGTGGCCGCGTCGTCGATAACACACTAGGTCAATAACGACGTCCTTATTGAATTCCTGACGGAATTCGAAAGCCAATTCCGCAACTCGCACAACGGCTTCAGGGTCATCGCCATTCACGTGGAAGATCGGAGCTTGAACCATCCGCGCGACGTCGGTGCAGTAGACGGACGAACGTGACGCCTCGGGCGACGTCGTGAACCCAACCTGGTTGTTCACCACGATATGAACGGTGCCGCCGGTGCGGTAACCGCGAAGCTGCGAAAGGTTAAGGGTCTCCATAACTACGCCCTGCCCAGCGAATGCTGCGTCACCGTGCAGCAAGATCGGTAGCACGGAGAAATGGCGATCCATCGGAAGTGCATCCTGCTTAGCGCGGACAATACCTTCTAGGACTGGGTTCACAGCCTCAAGGTGTGATGGATTCGCCGCCAGATAAACCGGAATATGCTCCCCTGATTCGGCGATGAAATCACCGCTGGTTCCCAAGTGATACTTCACGTCACCGGATCCTTGAACAGAGCCTTCAACCTCGAAGTCACCTTCGAATTCGCGGAAGATCTGGTTGTAGGACTTGCCAGCAATGTTGGCCAGTACGTTCAATCGACCGCGGTGCGGCATGCCAATGCAGGCCTCGTCCAAGCCTGCTCGAGCGGCTGCCGAGATCACCGCATCCATAAGTGGAATCACCGATTCGGCACCCTCCAGCGAGAAGCGCTTCTGACCGACGTACTTGGTCTGCAGGAAGGTTTCGAATGCCTCAGCAGCGTTGAGGCGACGCAGGATGCGCAGCTGTTCTGCGCGCTCGGGTTTGTCATACTTGCGCTCGACTCGCTGCTGGATCCATTCCCGCTGCTCGGGATCCTGCATATGCATATATTCGATGCCGATGGTGCGGCAGTACGCATCGCGCAGAACCCCAAGAATGTCGCGTAACCGCATGAAGCTCTTGGCACTGAATCCGCCGGTTGGAAACTCGCGATCAAGATCCCAAAGGGTGAGTCCGTGGCTCGCTAACTCGAGGTCCGAGTGCTGCCGTTGGGTGTAGTCCAGTGGGTCGGTATCTGCCATCAGGTGACCGCGCACTCGGAAGGCGTGGATCAATTCCTGCACCCGGGCCGTTTTGTCGAGATCCGCGTCGTGCGAGGTAGTGATATCAGCGGCCCAGCGAATTGGCTCGTACGGAATATGAAGGGCAGCAAAAACGTCGTCGTAGAAGTCGTCGTCCCCGAGTAGCAGCCCATGAATGATTCGCAGGAACTCACCTGACTGAGCGCCCTGAATGATGCGGTGGTCGTAGGTTGACGTAAGCGTGACGATCTTGCTGATCGCCTGCTTGGCCAGAGTGTCGATCGATGCGCCTTGCCATTCAGCTGGGTAATCCATGGCGCCCACTCCGAGAATGGCGCCCTGACCCGGCAGCAGACGTGGGACAGAGTGAACTGTGCCAATCGTTCCGGGATTGGTCAGGCTGATCGTTGTACCCGCGAAGTCATCGACCCCCAACTTGTTGTTTCGGGCCTTGCGTACCAACTCCTCATACGTTGACCAGAACGTGGCGAAATCGAGTTGGTCGGCATTCTTGATGTTCGGTACTAGCAGCTGTCGCGAACCATCCGGTTTCGCGATGTCGATTGCGAGGCCGAGATTGACGCGTTCATTGTGCTGGATGGCCGGTTTGCCATCTACTTCCGTGTAAGCCCAATTCATCTCGGGCATTGCCTTGAGTGCTCGCACCATCGCCCATCCAATGAGGTGCGTAAACGACACCTTGCCTCCACGGGCGCGGGCAAGGTGGTTGTTAATCACAATACGGTTGTCGATCAACAGCTTTACGGGAATTGCGCGCACACTCGTCGCTGTTGGCAAAGCCAAGCTTGCTTCCATGTTGGTAACAACGCGCGCGGCCGGACCTTTGAGTAACACGACTTCGGCCGGCGTTACGGTTGCGGGAACGGCTGGCGCTACCTGAGTCGAGGCTGGCGCAGTGGCAGGTTCCGGCGGGGAAACGACCGTAGGCACCGGAACGGGTTGAGGTGACGGGTGCGTGGCACGATCGGCGTCCTGCGCAAGGGCGTCGGCTTCTGCTTCGACTCGGGCGGCTTCATGAGCTGCCAGGGCAGCTGCCGTCAGTTCTATCCCCGAGTGTTCGGTGGGCATGTAGTCAGTGAAGAAGTCCCACCACGCCTCGTCGACACTCTTCGGATCTGCGAGGTACTGCTGGTAGATCTCGTCGACGAGCCATTCATTTGGTCCGAACGACGGCGAACGTCCTTCTTGATCGGACTGCGCAGACATGGAACACCCTTCGCTCCCAGACACCTAGGCCTGACGTACCCGCCAGACCGTGACTGTTCAAGGGTACGCGCCAAGAGGTCGTGTTGGCTGAGTCGAAAGGCGATCGGGTAGGTGTTGCTGGCCACATCTGTACATGAAACAGACCGATGCGAACTAGCGTTGCAGGCTTACTCCGCTGTCAGTGAATCTTCAGGTAATGCCGTCGATGGCTTCTTACGTCCAGCAAGCAGGGGCTGAAGTGGATCCCATGTCGTCCCATTGGCCGCGTCCTGACGACGCCGGGCGATGCCAGAAATAGCTTCTAGGACAACGCGATTGCCGAGCATGGCCGTGATGTCAGCGTGGTCGTACGGAGGAGCAACCTCAACGACGTCCATGCCGACAACAGGCAGTTCGAGGGCGATACGTCGCACCGCGTCCAGCAACTCACGCGCGGACAGGCCACCGGATTCCGGCGTACCCGTGCCAGGAGCGGCGCCCGGATCGCATACGTCGATATCGACCGAGAGGAAGACTCCGTCGCAGTCGTCCATCGCGATGGTAAATGCCTCAGTCAGACATTCGTTGAGACCGCGATGCACGATTTCGGTCATCTCGTACGAACGCATGCCCTGCTCGGCCATCCAGTCGAGTGTCTCTGGCCCCGGCCAGTACCCGCGCAGACCAACCTGAAGGAAACGATCACCGCGCACGGCACCCGACTCAATGAGTCGACGCATCGGCTGACCATGGCCGACGAGCGAACCGAACTCGATGTCACCAGTATCGGCATGGGCGTCAAAATGAATCACACTGACGCGACCCCAGCCACGCGCGCGGGCCGTACCGGTGACGTTTGGCCAGGTGACGGTGTGATCGCCGCCGAGAATGAGTGGGATCGCGCCAGTACTCGCAATCTTCTCGATCACTACTTCCAGATCGGCACATGAACGAGCCGCGTCGCCGGAGTACATCTCGACATCACCGGCGTCCACGACCCGCATGTCGGCGAGCCCATCAACGCGCAGGGCAAGCGAAGGACGCGACCCGTCGTGCGGGTTGTAGTCAGTCATACGAATCGCCTGTGGGCCAAAGCGCGCGCCCGCACGCCACGACGTACCACCATCGAATGGAGCGCCGACGATCACAACGTCAGCATTGTCATACGTTTCCGGTTCGTCGATCGAGCAGCGATCGATTCCCAGGAACGTGATATCCGGTCCAAACTGTGGGCCGTACCGTGGCATGGTCTAGCTCCCATTCCGCACTTCGATCATGGATGTTCGTAACTCGTGCTTACGCTAGCCGCCTAGCCCGCTGAGCGTCGCATCTACCAACGTCCCCAGTGTGTCGAGGTGATAGCCACCCTCTTGCACCGCGACCGTCGGTAACCTCAAGGACGCCATGATTCGGCCTGCAGTTTCATAGCCCCGCGTTGACACGCGCAGCGGTGATTCAGGGTCATCTTGCGCTGCATCGACACCGAGGCTCACAACCAGGGCGCTGGCACCGCGATCCCTCGCGTGGACGGCGAGTTGGTCGACGGCCGTAAGCCAGTTGTCGTCTCCTGTTTCCGGAGCAAGTGCAATGTTGAGATTCGCGCCGTCGCCGATCCCGCGTCCACGTTCGTCGGCGAAGCCCGCATAGTGCGGGAACCAGCCGGCGGCCGGGTCGATGTGCAACGACCCGTAGGACACGTCCGCACGGTCGTAGAAGATTGCTTGCGTGCCGTTGCCATGGTGCGCGTCGATGTCGATGATGGCAACGCGTTCGTGTCCAGCCTGACGCAATGCCTGCGCCGCGACCGCAGCGTTGTTGAGGTAGCACGAACCACCGAATGCGCTGCGCGTGGCGTGGTGGCCGGGAGGTCTAGTGAGGGCATAGACAAGACGAGCCCCAGCAGTCACGTAATCGACAGCTGTGAGCGTGACGTCAATGGCCGCGCGAGCAGCAGCCCAAGTCCCGGGCCCGATCAGCGTCATTGTGTCGTAACACCAGCGCCCGGCGGCGGCGTGAATGGCCGTCGGCTCACGCTCGGGAAGCCCATCCAACATTCCAGCGGTCGGCATTAAGTAGGGGACAACGCGGTCCTGGCCCGGATCATCGGTGAAGCCAGCCTCAATCCAACGCTGATAGGCGGTTTCCAGGTAGTGCAGCAACCCTGGATCGTGAATCGATGCAAGTACGTCGTCGGAGTGATCCGCAGCCTCTGCGAAGACGTAACCCGATGCCGCCAGCGTTGCTTCAATTCGAGCCACACGTTCGGTCACTTCCGTACCCGGCGTACGAACACCAACCCAAATTTCCGCGCCGGGCACATGTAGTGCACATGCGTCATGTCGAATGACCATTGCCCGTCCGGCTGCTGCCTGAATACTCACCGGACCAGCATCCCAAACGTTGACTCGATCGGGACGCGCACAGCGAAGTTCGGGCGCGTTCCACAACGCCTAGGGCAGGATGCATGTATGACACGCCTTGCTGATCTCGGAGTCAGTATCGGAGCGCTACCAGTCGGACCCACAAATTCTATTTCCGATGTGCCCGGCGTTGGGCTCGGACATTCGACGGTTGTCTACGACGACGCGCCGCCGCCGTTTGGCCGAGGGATTGCGCGCACCGGGGTCAGCGTCATCGATCTCGGAGATACGTGGTCGAGTCCGGTGCCCGCCGGAGTCAGCGTGCTCAACGGTGCTGGTGAACTGACGGCGCGCTCACAGATCGACGAGTGGGGCATCCTCGAGACGCCCGTATTCCTCACGTCCACGATGCAGGTGGGCCGGGTCTACGACGCAGCCTGTCGGCTACTCATGGCCGAACAGCCCCAGATCGGCGTAGACGATGTGATCATCCCCGCGGTCGGCGAATGCGATGACTCGTGGCTGAATGATCCGCGATGCATGCATGTGACGGACGAGAATGTCGCGGCCGCGCTTGCCGCCGCTCGGGTAAACATTGGTGGGGGAGTAGCGCCGGAACATGGCGCGGTTGGTGCGGGCACGGGAATGTCGTGCTTCGACTACAAGGGCGGTATCGGCAGTTCGTCACGTGTTTTGCCGGACGGTCATGTCGTCGGCATAGTGCTGCTGACGAACTATGGATCGTGGCCTCGGTTCACCCTTGCCGGCCGTCCTATCGGCGCGCTACTTGGAGATCCGGGTCGGCCGACTCCACCGCCGGCTGGCTCATGTATTGGTGTCGTCGTCACGGATGCGCCGATTGATCACCATGGTTGTGAGCGTTTGGCCCGTCGGGTAGGGCTTGGCTTGGCGCGCACCGGCTCTGTTGCCACGCATGGTTCGGGCGAGATTTTCCTTGCTGTGGCGCTTGGTTTGCGAGCCCCCCGCGGTGAGGTTTCACCTCGTGCCCCGCTTTCGGGTCGAGCGTTAGATCCATACTTTGAGGCGGTCGTTGATACGGCGGAGGAAGCAGTGATCACCTCGATGCTTGCCGCGCACGACGTCACGGGGGTTGACGGACGTACAGTGCCTGCACTGCCTATCGATCGCGTACGTGCCCTCATAGAAAAGGCGGTCTGATATGTCAATTCACGAAGGTGTTGCCTCGGCAGAATCGACGCAGGGGACGGGCGGAACGGGATTGACAGGCTCCATGGCAAACGTCTGGATACCGATGCGCGATGGCGTGTACCTAGCCGCCACCGTCTACATTCCTCATTCGAGTCGTGGGCCGCAGCCGTGCATCATCGAAGCACTTCCATATCGCAAGGATGACGCCACCTCGTTCTCTCACCAGAGCGAGTACGAAAGGCTGCGCGACGAGTACGGGTATGCCGTGGCGCGCATTGATTTACGTGGCACGGGCAATTCGGGCGGGCGAGCTGTTGATGAGTATCCAGCGTCGGAGCAGTTGGACCTCTCTGACGCGATGGATTGGCTTGTCGCCCAGCCATGGTGCGATGGCAACATCGGCATGTACGGCACGTCATACAGCGGGTTCAACTCATTGCAAATGGCATGTGAACGGCCGCCGCATCTCAAGGCGATTGTGGCGATCTACGCCACCGATGATCGTCACACCGATGATGTGCACTACATGGGCGGGCTGTTGAAGTGGATCGATCTCGTCGACTATCCGCACTACATGACGGCTTACAATGTCTTACCGCCAACTCCCGCCGTTTTTGGGCCGGCCTGGCGTGAGGAATGGCGAGCGCGTTTTGAAAAGAACGAACCATGGTTTTTGACGTGGCGCGAGAATCCGCGCGACAGTGCGTATTGGCGTCAGGGTTCGGTGCGCCCTGCGTATGATCGCATCAACATCCCGACGATGATTGTTGCTGGCTGGGCCGACGGCTACCGCAACAACTCGTTTCGAATGATGCAGCAGTTGGCGCAGAACAATGTTCCGCGTCGCTTGCTCGCGGGGCCGTGGGCACATGCGGACACCTCTACGTCGGCGCCCGGCCCGCGTATTGACCTCGTGCCGGAGATGGTGACGTGGTGGGATCGTTGGCTACGTGGCATCGATAACGGAATCGACCGAGCGCCAGAAGCAGTTTGGTACGCGCGCGCTTCCCATGATCCAGCCCCGGCACTCGAATACGTCCCTGGGGTGTGGCGCGCTGATTCGTGGCCATCTGTGCGGTCAAGTTGGGTTGAGTTCCCGCTCGACGGTGCGCGTACGTATCGGGTTATTCCTGACGTTGGAACAGCCGCATGGATCTCGTGCGCCGGGCATCTGCCATGGGGTCAGCCCACCGATCAGCGCTATGACGATGCCGCCTCGATCACTTGGGACATCGATCCACAGGGTTTGGAGATCGCCGGCAACTCATATGTTCGGCTCTCTGTGTCGTCGTCCGCGCCGGTGGCGACGATCGCGATCCGACTTGAAGATGTTGGCCCCGATGACACATCGACTCTTGTGACCCGTGGCACCCTTAACCTCACTCGTCGCGATGGAATGGATCGGGCTGACGCCCTCGTCCCCGGTGAGGTCTACGACGTGCAGGTCGAACTAGAGGCCACCACGTGGGCCTGGTCGCCTGGTCGCCGGCTGCGGCTGGCAATTGCCGGCACGGATTGGCCAAACACGGTAGCGCCTCCTGAGTCGCTCACTTTGACGATCCAGTCAGCGACATTGCTGCTGCCAAAATACGACGCGGCCGGGTCGCCTACACCACCGATGTTTACTCCGGGCAATGAGCACTCGTCTGAATCTGCCGACGGCGTCACGTGGCGAATCGAGCGCGATGTCCTGGCCGGCACAACTGCCTGTGTGACAGCTCAGGGAAGTGAGTACCAGACTCCGTACGGATCAATGATTGAGGCGTACTCGGGTCGGGTGACTGTTGATACCAACACACATGCCCAAACCGCGACAGCCGACGTCAAACTCTCTCTTACATTTCTTGACGACGGATCGGGACAGCCAACGACCGTTCATTCGTATGCCCATCTTGAAATGCTTTCGACGCAGACAACGTACGAGGTATCGATCACCTCGTCCTGCGCTGAGGGTGATGTGGTGATTGGGCAACGAACGTGGGCGCGATCGTTCCCGAGAGATCTGGCCTAAGACTGATCGGCCGTTTGCATGTCGCTGCGTGACGTGTGCGCTACAACTGGCGCCAGTACGGCGATAGCGATTGCTCCAGGAACGACGACCCAGAGCGCGTGTGATAGCCCGATGTACTGCGCGATGATGCCAACGATTGGCGGACCCACCAAGAACCCGGCGTAACCGATTACGCTAACCAGACTGATCGCCTCAGCGGATCGGCCAGGCGTTTCTCCCGATGCGCTCATGCCGGCTGGGTAGACCAGACCGGTACCGATTCCCCACATTAAAACTCCGACGAGGGCAACCGCCGTTATCGGCACCAATAGCACTGTCAGGACGCCGATCAGCGCAACGCAGCCAGCTATGCGAATTGTTCGAGCGCGGCCATATCGGGCGATTATCGGGGTTCCGGCAATGCGAATCAGAGCCATGGCTAGTGCGAATGTCGCGTAACCCAGGGCGCCGAAACTTTGTGTTGTACCGCGGACATCGTGCAAGAAGAGCCCAAGCCAGTCACCGGCAGATCCTTCGAGAAATACCGCTGCCAGCACCAGAATCCCGATCGTCATGATGCGTCGATTGCGCAGGAGGGATTGCCGTGTTTCGACCGTTGCGGCGGCATCTTCTGCCGACTCACGATCGTCGACGTACCAGGTAAGCGCGAAGTAGAGCGTGGCGAGGACGAAGATCATTGACGCGAGCGCAAAGTGTTGCCACAGTTGCCAGCCCAAGCGGGCCGCTAGGGCTCCCAGGGCGGCACCGGTGATTGCGCCAAGGCTCCAACCGGCGTGATATCGAGGCATGTAATCGCGATCAAGGGTTCGATCGACGTATGAGCCTTGGACGTTGATCACCACGTCGGCAGTTCCCAGGCCCGCACCGAGAGCGAACATGGCCATTCCTGTCGTGACCGGGTTTGGGGTGAGCGCCGCGGCGATCAGCAGTGGCGCGGCTACAAGCGTTGAGCCAATCAGCACGGGCCGACTTCCGAATCGCGCTGCGAGCCGACCGGCAAGCGGCATGAACGCAAGCGCGCCAATTCCCGTCATCAGCAACATGAAACCGAGCGTCCGCGGCTCAGCGATGAGTCGATCACGGGTGGCGGGTATTCGTGAGATCCAGGTCGAAGCGGCGAATCCGTTGAGGGCCAGCGTCACTCCCACAGCAATGCTCGTCCCAGCCCTGATGGGTAGGTGGGGCGCATGGCCGGCGATCACGAAGATTCGCTTTCCTTGGGGAGTTTGCATGTAACTGACCGGCGCAACAGTATCGTCAGTGACGTGGCACGCAGACAAGTGGACTTACGGCGCGAGGAGATCCTTGCCGCCGCGGCGGCTCAGGTTGTTGCTCGCGGCTTTGGCCACACCCGGGTCGCGGACGTCGCATCGGCACTCGAGGTCAGCACGTCGTTGATTTTCTACCACTTCGGCACCAAAGAAAAGCTCATGGCCGAGGCATTCGAATACGCGGTCAATCGTGACCTGTCGACCCTTGATGACACGGTCGCGAGGGCAAAGAATCCGACCGATGGAGTGCGGCGCATTTTGGCCCTTTACTCGCCACAGGGCAACGCACATGGCTGGACGGTGTGGGTTGATGCCTGGGCTGAATCATTGCGTGAGCCGCAGATGCGTGAGACATACATCAGACTCGACGATCGCTGGAAAGATGTTCTGACAGAACAGATTCAGCGAGGTGTCGATGACGGTGAGTTCGTCTGTGCCGATCCTGCGGGAAGTGCCTGGCGAATTTCTGCACTCTTGGATGGCCTAGCGGTTCAGGTGATGATGCATCAACGCATTACGAAGAAGAAGCTTGCGCAGTGGGTGCGCGGGGCTGCTGCATCCGAACTCGGCATCGATAGCGATCTGCTTACATGATCGTTGTGTAGACGGGCTAGGCCATCCAGTCCGGAACGAAATTCGGATCGGTGATACCTGGCCGATCAATGCGCCAATCGTCGATGTTGACCGATGGGGTCTGGCCGGTTATCAATTCGGTGGCGAAACGACCGAAGCAGGCTGCGAACTTCATGCCTTGAGCTGACCCCAGCAGGACCGCGACCTTGGGATGATTCGGAACACTCGAGATCACCATCTCGCGATCGTGTGGCAGGGTATAGAGGCAGCGCTTCGAACGCACGACGTGTCCGGTGCCCGGGAACGTTGAGTTCACGAAGGCCTGGAGCGTGTCTTCCATGGCCGGATCAGGCTCACCGCTTCGTGTTTGCGGTGTGACCTCGGGTCCACCGGCATCGTGCGCGGCCTTCACTGTGTCTTCGCCATACGTTGGGAATCCGTAGTACGACGGTTCGTCCATCCAGATCCAGACCGGAAAGGTGCCGGGTCGAAACTGCTCAGGATCATCGATGGCGAAGTAGGTGACCTGCTCTTCGGTGACAGTGAGTTCGATTGGGAACCCTAAATCCGCGCATAGTGTTGCCGTCCATGCATCTGCGGCGATGACGAGACGGTCTACGATGAAGGTTTCGAAATCCGTGGAGAGCTCATATGACTCGCCAACTTGGCGAATAGATGTAACCGCGGCACGCTCCCGAAGGTCCGCGCCGTGATGACGCGCTTGATCTTGCATCGCACGCACGCTCCGGGCGGCTGGAACGATCCCGCCGCGTTCTTGATACAACCCGCGGGTTCCGTCCGGGATGACCATCTGGGGCCACCGCTGCTGAATCCCCTTGGTGTCCAGGATGTCGTAACGCACGCCATGGGCGTCCATCGCCTGGGTGTACGAGTCAATGTTGATGAAGGCGTTGTCGGGAAACAGGTCCAAGCCGCCGGCAATCGTCACGAACGATTCACCCGTTGCCTGTTCAAGTTCTGCCCAATCGTCGTAAGCAGCGAAGGTCAGCGCGACATAGTTGGCACGGTGATAGCTGTGACGGATAATCCGGCTCGTATCGTGACTAGCGCCACGATCGTGTCCGAACTCAAATTGCTCAAGGCCAAGGACACTGAATCCACGTCGTGACGCGTGCCACGCCGAGGAAGAACCGAGCGCCCCGAGTCCGATGATTCCGACGTCATACTGCGAGCCCGTCATGAGTATGAGCCCGTCATGAGGGCGAGTCAGCGGATTCTTCGATGTAGCAGGCTGCTGAGTGAGCGCCGGTAGCTGGCAGCAGTGGCAGTGCCTTGCCATTACATCGATCGAGGATCCCGAGAGTCGCGGCCTCGCCTGATGCAACGACGGGGCAGCGTGGATGGAATCGACATCCCGTGGGAATGCGCGTGGGATCTGGTGGTTCGCCGGTTAAAACGACCTGTTCCACACGTCCCATCTCGGGGACAACCGACAGCAACGCCCGTGTGTACGGATGTTTCGGTGCTGCGAGAAGCTCCTCGGTAGGACCTTGCTCGACGATGCGACCGAGGTACATCACCGCAACCCGGTCGGCGATGTTCCATGCCAGACCCAGATCGTGCGTCACCACCAGGAGTGACAGACCGAGTTCGTCGCGAAGGCGAAGCAGTAGCGCCAGAATTTCTCCACGAACAGACGCGTCAAGGCTCGAAACTGGCTCGTCGGCGACGATCACGTCTGGTTTGAGCACGAGCGCGCCGGCGATCACCACGCGCTGGCGCTGTCCGCCAGATAACTCATGCGGGTAGCGCAGGAAGAACCGCTCGGGTGGACGCAGGCCCGCCAGCGACAGGGCCTCGGCGACCCGCTCATTCTCGTTATCGGTGAGCCCGTGAATGCGAAGGCCTTCGGCTACGGCCTCGTAGACGGTGTGCCTCGGATTGAGTGCTCCCGTGGGGTCCTGAAGTACGAGTTGAACGCGACGTCGGTATGCCTTCAGTGCGCGACTGGAGTAGTCGAGTGGTTCTCCGTTAACTAGAACGGTTCCTTCCGCTGGACGCTCGAGTCCAAGCAGCGTGCGGGCGAGAGTTGTTTTTCCGCAACCACTTTCACCAACGAGTGCCACAATCTCACCGCGGCCAAGACGCAGATCTACACCATCGACAGCGCGGGCTTGACCACCGCCGCCGCGACCGCGGAAGGTTACAGCGATATCGCGGGCTTCGAGCGCTGCGGTTTGCCCAGTTGGCGAGGACGACCTGTGGAGATCGGCGGAGGTTGTCATACGATCTCACTCCCAACGAGTAGGCATGCCGTCTCATGGTCGCCGTGCTTCACAAGATTCGGCTCGGTGGTTGAACACCGCTCGACCGCTACTGGGCATCGTGGATGGAAGGTACAACCACTGGGTAGATCGCCGGGAAAGGGCGGGTCTCCCGGTAAGCCGGAAGGCGAATACCGATAGCGGGTGTCGCCGATTCGTGGGAAAGCACCTGCAAGCGCGCCCGCATAGGGGTGCTGCGGATGATCGAAAACATCAGCTGCCGGGCCTTGCTCAACGATCTTGCCGGCGTACATAACCGCGATGCGGTCACATGTACTCGACAAGACCGAAAGGTCGTGCGAGATGAAGACCATGCCTACGTTGAGTTCCTTGACCAAACCCTGCAAAACGTTGAGGACCTGGGCTTGGACCATGACGTCAAGTGCTGTGGTGGGCTCATCGGCAATGATTAGTTGTGGTGAACACGCAAGTGCCATAGCGATCATCACGCGTTGCTTTTGGCCGCCGGACAGTTGGTGCGGGTACGCCTGTGCACGGCGGGCCGGTAGCCCCACCATCTCGAGTAGTTCACCGACTCGACGATCAGCGTCCTTCTTGCTCACCTTGTCGTGCAGTGTGATCGGTTCAGCCAGCTGATCACCGATCTTCTGCACCGGATTCAAGGCGTGCATAGCCCCTTGAAACACCACAGACGCGTCGGCCCAGCGAAGGGCGCGAACCTGGCCCCACGTCATGTCAAGAATGTTGTCGCCGTTGAGACGTATCTCGCCGGTGACCTTCGCGGACTTCGGCTGCATGCGCAAGACAGTGCTCGTCAACGTCGTCTTTCCGCAGCCAGATTCACCCGCCAAGCCAAGACTTTCACCCGCGTTGACGCTCAACGTAACCCCGCGCACGGCTGGGATATCGGTGCCGCGTGATCGATACGTGACCGATACGTCATCAAACTCGAGCAGTGCCATTAGGCCGTCTCCTGCCGGGGGTCGAGGATATCTTCAGTCGCACGTCCGATCAGATTGAACGCTAACACCGTGAGAACTACGCAAACACCGGGTGCCGCGAGAAACCACCACGCTCCCTGCGAAATGGCACCTGCAGCAAAACCTTGTTCAAGGATCGACCCCCATGAGATTGCGGTCGGATCACCAAGGCCGAGGAACGACAACGTCGTCTCAGAAAGAATCGAGATTGAGACCGCAAGAGTCGTGTTAGCGAGCACCAGCGGCATCACATTCGGCAGAACGTGTTTCCACATCTGATGCAAATTTCCGGCCCCCAGAGCTTTCGACCGTTCGAGATACGGGCGTGCCGTCACAGACAGAGTCTGGGCCCGAATCAGTCGTGCCGTTCCGGGCCATGACGTAACGCCAATCACGACGATGATGTTCAGCAGCGAGCGACCAAGCACTGTGGCCAAGACGATGGCCAAGGGGAGATATGGAATCACTAGGAACCAGTCCGTGACGCGATCTAAAACCCCGCCGGTCAGACCGCGGTAGTGACCGGAGACGATCCCGACTGTCGTACCGATGAACATCGACAACATGGTGGCAGCGAAGCCGACGAGCAACGAGATTTGTGCGCCCTTTGCAACCAGCAGCAGGACGCTTCGCCCCGAGTCGTCAGTGCCTAGCGGCCATTGCAGCGACGGCGGCAGGAAGGGGTCTGCCGTCACCTGTGTGACATCTAGCGAACTGGCGGGGATAAAGAACGCACCGATTGCCACTGCAATGAAAACCAGCAGGATGGTCAGTCCAAGTAAGCCGCTTTTGTTCTGGCGAAAACTCGTTGTAAATCTCTGGCGACTTGCTTTGCGTCGTGCCTTCACTACGTCGCGAGCGCCCAGTGCGGCCGCGCTGGATTCGTTGATCGATTGCTGCGTCATCGTCATGTGCGCACCCGTGGATCGAAGTAGCCGTAGAGCAAATCGGCAACCAGATTGGCAAAGATGACTGCACCGGAAAACAATAGGAATAGCGCCTGAAGGAGTGGCACGTCTGGACCTTGGAGCGCATCGACGGTAAGCGAGCCGAGGCCGTGGATCGAGTAGACGTATTCGATCGTGATTGCGCCACCGACTACGAAGCCAAGATTTAGAAAGACCAATGTCATGGTCGGCAACAGAGCATTGGGGACGGCGTGATCACGTCGAACCATCTTGTCCATCAAACCCTTTGCGCGGGCGGTCTGAACATAATCCTGCCCACGCTCCTCGATGATCGACGCCCGCATGATGAGTGAGTACTCAGCGAGATAAATCACCGCAAGGGTCGTGACGGGCAGGACAAGATGCCATGCGACGTTTACCCAGCCGGCAGGTGACGACGTATCAACGCCGGGATCGCTCAGCCCACCTGTGGGGAACATGCCTGGGATCGGCCCAATCCCGACCGCAAACACAATCAACATGATCATGCCGAACCAAAACTCAGGCATTGAATACAGGACGAGCGTGGTGTTCGTGGAAACGACGTCGAATCTTTCACCGCGATTCCAGCCACTTCGAATGCCGAGCCAGACGCCGATGATTGTCGCGATGATGGTGGCGGTACCGACGAGCAGCAAGGTTGGCCATAGCGATGGCCCAATGACGTCCCAGACTGATTCGTTGTACTTCACCGAGGGGCCGTTGCCGGTGAACGGATTTTTGATGTACTCGACGAACTGCTGGCCAATGGGTCGGTGCAATTTTGCTTCAAGGGCGCGGATACTTTCGGGATCAACGTTGCGTCCGCGTGTGTAGAGCGCGACTGGATCGCCAGGAAGAATCCTGAACAGGAAGAAGTTGAAAATGAGCACGAATAAAAACGTGCTCAGAGCCGCACCGGTTCGCTTGATCGCATAGCGAATGGATGGATTGGCCCACCCGCCCCCAGCCGCGGACGGCGTGCGGGCGGGGGTATCAGTCAACAGTGCCACGATGAATCGCTTGCTCTACTCGCGGTCGTCTGAGGCAGCATTTGCTGGCCGACGACGCGCAAGCAAGAATCCCGCACCGCCTGCCACGATCAAGCCGCCGAGGATCGGTAGCCACGGAATGCTTGACCCACCCGATGAGTTGTTCGACGCACCCGCGTCTGCAGCGGTCACCGGCTTCATCTGTTCATACGTCCAGGTGCCCCACTGGAATGTGAGCGGCCCGTCCTTGTCCGGCTGGTTTACCAGGTTGGTGAACCGATCAGAGCGGTAGGCCTCGTGGCCGTCGTAGTAGTAGGTGATGATGTATGGCGCATCGTTGTAGAGCATCTGCATCATCTCGGCTGTGATTGCCTGACGTTTTGCGACGTCAGTCTCCACCTGCTGCTTGGCGTTGAG
The DNA here is from genome assembly GCA_903826575.1 of uncultured bacterium. Taxonomy (GTDB): domain Bacteria; phylum Actinomycetota; class Actinomycetes; order S36-B12; family CAIYMF01; genus Longivirga. The sequence goes on along the minus strand of CAIKEU010000019.1, from coordinate 40,247 downwards.
GGCATCGTAGGCAGGGTTGCAGTAGAACGAGTCGGACACGTTTGCCAAGATCGCGCCATCTTGCTTGTACGAGCGGTTTGCGCACGTAAATACGTTGAGCATGTAGTTCGGGTCGGGTTCGACTCCCCAACCCCACTCGAACATGTCGTAATTGCCTTGCCCGATGATCTCGGTGAGGTTGTCCTCGCCAACCATCTTGATGTTGGCTTCGACACCCACCGCTGCGAGGTATCCCTTGATGAACTGCACAGCCTTCTGGGATGTGCTGCTATCGGTGCGACCAAGAAGTCGGAAGCTGAGCCGGTTCCCCTTGGCATCAGTGCGGATGCCATCAGCGCCCACTTTGTATCCGGCAGCGTCGAGAAGCTCCTTTGCCTTCGCCGGGTCGTATGTCATCGGTGTTGTAGGTGTCACGTGCCACTGCGTGTACCGTGGCGGCATGATGGTGTCGGCTGGAATACCGTCACCACCAAGGATTTTGTCGACCATGGCCTGTTTATCGATGGCATAAGACAACGCCGCGCGCAGGTTCTTATCTTTCAACAGTGGATTACCGTCACCGATCGCCGTGCCGTCATCGAGCGCAGCGCCAGTGTTGAACGCAAGTTCATCGAAGGACGCGGGCGCGGATGCGAGGGTCGTGATGTTCGGCTGATTTTTCAGCGAGTTGTATACGTTAGTCTCCAACCCTTCAGCGAAGTCGATTTCACCCTTTTTGAGGGCCTCGGCCATAGCATCGCCGTTCTTGAAGAGCCGAAAATCAATTTCGTCGACGGCAGGTTTGCCGCGCCAAAAGTTGGGGTTGGCCTGCATGCGGATGAACTGGCCGACCTTGCGCTCGATCATGTAGTACGGACCACCCGCGACGCTGGGAGCGTCCGGTGTGCCCTCGTTCTTGAATGACACGACGGCTTTCTCGTCGATCGACTTCCAGATGTGTTCGGGAATGATGTACACGCCCGGATGTGGCACGATCGGCGACGGAGTCTTGGTATGAAGAATGACGGTGAGATCGTCGGGAGCCTCGGCTTTGGTGATGGCCGTAACGTACGAGCCGAAGTTTGTCTGCTCATATTTGCCATTGATAATGCGGTTATAGGTGTAGGCCACGTCCTTGGCGGTCATCGGCTGACCATCTGACCACTTCAAACCCGGGTGGATCTTAAAGGTCCACGACGAGTGGTCTGCGGACTCGCTCCACGAGTCGGCAATTCCTGGCACTGGGGCAAAGTCTTTTGCGCCGTACTCGACCAACGTCGGGTACTCCATTTGAAATACCTCGTAGGCGGCAGAGGTAATGCCGGTGAATGGATTAGCCGAGTCCATGTCCTGCAGGACGCCGATCGTAAACACCGACCGAGCTGCACTCGGGCTTGGACTCGCACTGTCGGCCTGAGCGACCCCAGGTAGCAACACTGCCGCCAGCACACTTGCAGCACCGGTTATTGAAACGATTCGAGCGCGTCGGCTCACTGTGCGCATTACCCCTCCATCGCCTCGCTGAGTCGTTCTCAGCGATCCTGACTCGCAAGTCAGGAAGACGTACCCCAATTCCTACCCCATGAATTGCCCTCATGACAGGGGAGTGACAACTTTGTTGTCACCTTTTTCGTAAATCTCTGTTCAACGTTGGTCAATCTGCGTTCGGCTCTCGTCACTGCGTAGCCACCTCGGTGAGCCGTAATCCGGTATGTGGTCGCGATGTGCCGGTTGAACAAGTAGCGTGTCGTGCCATGTCGACCCCACCGATTGCAGCAGTGCGACCAGTCACCTCTGAGCACCATGGCCGTACTTCCACAGATGCCTACGCTTGGATTGCCGATCCGGACGAACCAGAGGTGCTGACGTACCTGCAAGCCGAGCGTGACTATTACGACGAGCGAACGCAAAGCTTAGTTCCGCTCCGCGAACGGCTTGCCGCCGAGATGATCGCGCGCGTCCCGGAGTCTGAGCCGTCTGCTGCCTGGCAGGCGGGCGGGTGGATGTATCGACGGGTGACTCCGTCTGGATTGGAATACGACCAACTTGTGCGATGGCCAGTTGGCGAGACTGAGACAGAGGCCGTCGTCGTCATCGACCTTCAGCAGATTCATGACGAGTCGGCAAGTGCGTACACCCGCGAGGGATATCTCGAAATCAGCCCAGATGGCCGCTGGCTGGCCTGGTCGATTGACCTGGCTGGCGACGAGGTTTACGCGCTCCGATTCCGGGATCTGGAGACGGGAGTTGATCTCGATGAGGTAGTGGAGCGCGTCTATTACGGTGCCGCATGGGCGGCAGACTCAGCGTCATTCCTCTACACCGTCCACGACGAGACGTACCGGCCCTATCAGGTCTGGTGTCATCGTCTTGGCACCGCCATCACATCGGACGTCATGATTTTCGAGGATCTTGACGACCGTATGGAAACCGAGCTCTTCGTTACTCGTTCGGGTGCCTTCGCTGTGCTGTTGATCCGCGGGCGTGGATTCACCGAGGTTCGCTTGGTTCCCACCAGCGACGTGACGTCAACGCCGAGCATTGTTCGTACGCGAGAGGTTGGAATCGAATACGAGCTCGAACATGCGCCCGGTCACGGACCCGATGGTTCCGATGGCTTCTTCGTCACGACGAACCTTGATGCTGGCGAGTTCAAGGTTATGTGGGCGCCCGAAGACACTCCGGGCGTGTGGTTGGACCTGATTGACGAGAATCCTGCCGAACGGATCTATGGAGTGGAAGCGTTCGCCGACGGATATGCGGTGGCTCTTCGACGCGATGGGGTAGGCATCGTTCGGCTCGTTGCCAAATCTGGCGGACACGTGGACATCACTCCCGACGATGCCGGGGGACTGGTCCATCTGGCCAGTAACCACAACTGGGATGCATCGTTCGTGACAGTGATTATGGAGTCCTTCCTTCACCCGTCCATATGGCTCGACGTCACTTTTTCAGGCGGTCGAACCGAGCGGCATCGCAATGAGGTCATGAATATCGACTACAACCGTTACACCATCGAACGTCAGTGGGTTCAACGCCCCGATGGCGCGCGCGTCCCTGTTGATCTGCTGCGCCTAAGCGCAACTCCACTGGACGGATCTGCGCCGTGCGTCCTTTACGGTTACGGCTCCTACGAAGCCAGTTGCGATCCGGATTGGGGCATTGACTGGTGGCGCTCTGTGCCATCTCTACTCGATCGCGGTGTTGTGTTTGCCGTTGGCCATCCGCGTGGCGGTGGAGAGATGGGCCGCAATTGGTATGACGGTGGCCACATGGAGACGAAGGTGAACACCTTTGATGATCAAGCCGCAGTTGGGGAGTACCTGCTCGATGGTCGAGTCTCGTCGATCGTCACCCGCGGCCTGTCCGCAGGTGGCCTCCTGCAGGGTGCGCTCTATGGCCGAAACCCCAAACTATGGGCCGGCGTGCTTGCCGAGGTTCCCTTCGTCGATGTTGTGACGTCCATGTTGGATTCCACCCTTCCGCTGACTGCGCAGGAGTGGTTTGAGTGGGGAAATCCCCACATTGCCGATCAGTACGAGTGGCTCGCCGCCTATTCGCCGATGCTGCACCTGCCCGAGGTTCAGGATCGACCTCCACTACTGGCGACCGGCGCAGTTCACGACGTTCGGGTTTTAGTCCGAGAGCCAGCGCGCTGGGTTGCCCGGTTGCGTGCAAGTGATCCTGCACAGGGTGTCGGAATGAATGTCGACTCACCGACTTCACCGGGCACTGTGCTTCTGCGCGTCGAGACCGGGGCCGGTGCACACGGCGGTCCGTCAGGCCGTTTCGGCGAACTGGAGTACGAAGCCGAGGTGTACGCCTGGGCTTTGAGTTGCCTAGGTATTTCGCAGTAACCACAGACGTTCGGTTTCTCGGGTGAGGCCTCGGCAAGATAGCGTCTCCCTATGACTTCAGAAACCACAGGCATTCCAGGGATCGATCCCAACGTGGTCACCGCTGTCCCGATCAATGGCGATTGGATCACGGGAAGTGAATCATCCGAGGTTCACGCCCCGTACGACGGTCGCTTGCTCGGCTCGGTGCCCAAGCTCACCGCTGGTGACGTAGATCGCGCAGTGGCTGCTGCCAAGCAGGCCATGCATGACGAGCCTTTGCCGCAGTGGCGACGTGCTGAAATCCTCGACCGAGCTGTGATCGCGATGCAGGCTCGCGAGGAGGAATTTGCACGATGCATTGCCCTTGAGGCGGCCAAGCCCATTAAGACTGCTCGCGCTGAAGCGCAGCGCGCTATCAGCACGTTGCAGTTCAGCGCGTCCGTCGCACGCTCACTTGCCGGCGAGGTTGTGCCGCTTGATGCAGCTTCTGCAGGTGTGGGCAAACTCGGCTTCACGATGCGGGTTCCGATCGGTGTGATCGGTGCGATCGCACCATTTAACTTCCCGCTCAATCTCGTTGCACACAAGCTCGGCCCTGCGATTGCTGCTGGTTGTGCCGTCGTTTTGAAGCCCGCCGGCCAAACCCCGTTCTCGTCGATTCTGTTTGCAAAGGTCCTTCTCGAGGAAGCCGGCCTTCCTGCCGGATACCTGCACGTCGTTACGGGCCCAGGCTCGGTTGTTGGCAATGCGCTGGTCGACCATGACGACGTTGCTCTGATTACGTTCACCGGATCGCCTGAAGTTGGCTGGGGAATTCGCGCACGTGCACCACACAAGCGGGTGGGACTCGAGCTCGGAAACAACGCTCCGCTGATCCTCGAGGCCGACGGTGATTGGAAGACTGCGGTTGCCAAGGTGAAGGTTGCCGGATTCAGTCACGCGGGTCAGTCGTGTATTTCTACTCAACGACTGCTCGTCCACTCGTCAATCGCGGACGAGGTCATCACCGAACTGACAGCTGCCGTTGAGGCTCTCGTCGTTGGCGATCCGCTCGACGAGGCAACTGATGTCTCCGCGCTTATCTCCAAGAGTGAGCGCGACCGAGTTGCCGTGTGGATCGAAGAAGCGCAATCCCAAGGGGCAACGATTGCGGCCGGAGGCGAGATCGGTGACGACGGGGTGCTCCAACCGACGCTCATCGTCGACGCGACACCGGATATGAAGGTTTGCGAACTTGAAGTCTTCGGCCCGGTCGTCGCGGTGACGCGATACGACGACTTTGATGAGGCGTTGCGCCTGGCAAACGACACCCGTTATGGCTTGCAGGCTGGTGTCTTCACCGCGGACGTTTCGAAGGCTCTTAAGGCGGCTCGCACGCTGGACTTCGGTGGTGTACTCATCAATGAGGTACCGACTTGGCGTGCCGATCATCAGCCATACGGCGGACTACGCGATTCGGGTAACACCCGTGAGGGCCCAGCGTGGTCAGTCCGCGAGATGACTGAGGAACGCCTGATCATCTTCAACGGCTAGACGTCGATCCGAACACATCGATTCACATCATCGAATGAAGGGGTGATCCGTATTGGGTCACCCCTTCATTCGATGTGCGCCGGGTTGGCATACAACGATGTTGTCTCGGCTACACCTGTGCGTATGCGTTGTCCATCGATTCCAACGTTGCCCCGCGGGTTTCCCTCACGTATCTCCACACGAAGAACAGCGAAACGGCCGCAAAGAAGGCATACAACCCGTACGCAAAGCCCAGTCCCTCAGCGGCCAGTGGCGGAAACGACGTCGACACCACGAAGTTAGCCAACCATTGAGCTGATGCGGCGACCGACAGGGCAATCGCGCGGACTCGATTGGGGAACATCTCGCCGAGAAGTACCCACACCACGGGACCCCACGAGAATCCAAAGAAGAACACGAATGCGTTGGCCGCGATGAGCGCGGTTGTTGCAGTACCTCCGGCGAGTACCGGCTGCATACACGGTGCTGCACACGTAGATGACGCGGCGACTTCGCTCAACGGTGCGGTGCTAAAGATGAAAGCCATCGTCGTCAGGGCAATGGTCATGCCGAGTGAGCCGATAAGTAACAGCGGCTTTCGTCCAACGCGATCGATCAACGAGATTGCCACCAAGGTGCTGATGATGTTGATGCCACCGCTGATCACCGAGATCTTGAGTGCGTCGCTTTCCCCAAAGCCGACCGCCTGCCAGAGCACGCTGGAGTAGTAGAAGATGACGTTGATTCCAACGAACTGCTGCAGTACGGACAAAATAATGCCAACCCAGACGACGGGAAGTAACCCGAAGCGTGGTCCACGCAGGTCACGAACACTTTGGGCTTGCTCGCCGGCCATAGTCGCCTGGATTTCAGCGATCGACGAGTCGTCGGCATCTTGCCCAACCGATGCAAGCACTGCTTGTGCCTGTGCGATCTCGCCTTTACTGATCAGGTAGCGCGGCGATTCGGGAATCGTACGTGCCGCGAAACCGTAGACAAGCGCTGGAATGATTTCGGCCAAGAACATCCATCGCCATGCTTCGATGCCGAACAGCCAGTCTTGGGAGGCGCTGCCGGCGGCATGTGCGATGACATAGCCGGTGAGCAGTGCGATGAAGATGCCAGTGACGATCGCAAGTTGCTGCAATGATCCCAGGCGACCGCGTAGGTGTGCGGGGGCAATTTCGGCAATGTAAGCCGGCGCGATGACCGACGCTGTGCCAATGGCTAGGCCGCCGACGAGTCGCCAGAACATGAGTCCGTAGACGCCGCCGGGAAATGCAGATCCGACGGCCGACACGATGAAGACGATGGCCGCCAAAGTCATGACCTTGATTCGGCCGATTCGATCGGCGATGCGGCCGGCGAACCACGCTCCGATCGCACAACCAATCAGAGCGATCGAGACTGTGAAACCGGTTACCGCCGGCGAGGTGTTGTATTGGGCCGTGATGCCAGGAATTGCCCCATTAATTACCGAGGAATCAAATCCGAAGAGAAATCCGCCTAGAGCCGCCACCGAGGCGACGGTAATCACGCGACGGTTGCCAGATGTGCCGGTGTTGGCCGCCGAAGATGCCGGGTTCTGCTGCGGGCTAGGGGAGGAGGTTGAACTCATGGGAAGATCATGGACCTCCCTCGGAATCGATGCCCGTGTTTTGGCGGGGATTCGCGGGGTAAACTGATGGTCCAGTCTGTTGAAAGCTGATCAGTGACCATTCGTGGTTACAGAGGTTTCGATTGACCGGTGATTTTGCGGTTTCGATATCGGCAGTGCGTTCCATGGCGATGTGTTCGACAGCTAGGTGTTCGACAGCTAAGTGTTCAAGAACTAAGTGTTCAAGAGTTATGTGTTCGATAGCAGTGTGATCAACGAAGGGGATTGTATGAACTGGCGCTCCGCGCTTGTGCGACCTGAGATGTCAGTTCTTGCCGCTGTGGCTGTCGCCGCAGCTGGCGTGGCCGTCGTGGCCCTTTCTAGTCCTGCTCAGGCCTCTAATGTGACGGCATCATCGTGCTCACACTCGCCGACGCCAACTCCAACTCCAACTCACTCGACGCCGACGCCGACCCCGACCGTCACACCGACCGTGACACCGAGCGTGACGCCAAGCCCGACGGCGACACCGACTGTGACGCCAACCCCGTTACTTTCGATCACTCCCGCCATCGCTGCCCCACTGAGCGTGGCCACCTCTTCGTGTCCGCAGCCAAAACCAGCTCAGGGTGTCTCTGTTTCGGTGTATCCGCAAAGCGGTGAGACTGTGGGGATTGCCTATCCGATCACGGTCAACTTTTCGCACGACATCTCTCACAAGCAGTTGGCCGAGGAAAACATGCGTGTTTTCGTCAATGGCAAACCGTCCTCGGGCGCGTGGATGTGGCAATCAAACTCATCAGCGATGTTCCGTCAGCGGACCTTTTGGCCCGGACACGCCACTATTACCGTCAAATTGACGCTCAAGGGTGTTGATTTATACGAGTCAAAGCAGTTCCGGTTCATCGGTCGCGCAAGCACTATGCGCATCTACACGTTGCATACCGCTCGCGCGTTTGTGGCCAAGGTGAACGCAACCACCGATCGCATGAAGATCTACATTGATGGCCATCTCGTCAAGAACTTCCCGGTGTCGTTGGGCAAGAAGGGCTTTGAGACTCGGTCGGGAGTCAAGGCTGTTGCCGAGAAGTATCCGACACGTCACATGACGAGTAAGTTGGCGGGCATTACTGATCCCAATGATCAGTACGACCTGACCGCCCCGTGGGCAGTTCGCCTCACCTGGTCGGGTGAGTTCGTTCATGGTGCCCCATGGGCTGCCTTCCGGATTGGAAAGTTCAACGGGTCACACGGCTGTACAAACCTGCTAACTAATGACGCGAAGTGGTTTTACGACCATTCGGTTACGGGTGATCCTGTTGTAACAATCGGAACCAACCGTGCAATGGAGCCGGGCAATAGCATCGGTGGCCCCTACAACATTGCCTGGTCGACATGGTTGGCTCACTCGAAGCTCAAGGGTCACTGGCCGGTAGCAAAGTAGTCTCGAATCGGTGCGCCTCCTTCACACCTCCGATTGGCATCTGGGCCGAGCCTTTCATCGAGTCGACCTAATCGATGCGCAACGTGAATTCTTAGCTTGGCTGTTAGCCCAGGCGCTCGAACAAAATGTTGACGCGGTGCTTGTCTCCGGGGACATATTCGATCGGGCCGTGCCATCGGTCGATGCCGTTCGATGTGCCTCAGAGGCCCTGCGTGACTTCGCGATCGCGAAAATCCCGGTGGTTCTTATCGCCGGCAACCATGATTCGGCCACGCGGCTTGGTTTCGGGGCCGAACTCGCTGAGGTCTCCGGGATTCATCTGCGAACCCGAACCGCGGATCTCGACCGCCCGGTGACACTCGCCGATGACGATGGTGACGTTCACATTTTTGCGATTCCATATCTGGATCCAGATGTTGCGCACACTGAGCTGGCCTGCGCTCGTTCCCATACCGCGGTTCTGGCTGCATCCATGGATCGGATCCGATCACAGCTCGTTCGCAATCCCGGTCGAAGCGTGGTGCTGGCCCACGCGTTCATCACCGGCGGACAACCAAGTGACAGCGAGCGAGATATTCGGGTCGGTGGGGTTGGCGATGCGCCGGCCAGCGTGTTCGATGGCGTCGACTACGTCGCGCTCGGTCACTTGCATGGCGCTCAACGTGTCACGGGATCCACGGCGGTCGTTCGCTACAGCGGAAGTCCACTGGCGTTTTCGTTTAGTGAAATCAACCATCGCACGTCGGTCACGCTCGTCGATATCGATGGTGCAGGCCGCGTTGAGCAGACGCTGATCCCAACGCCGGTGCCCCGCCCGCTCGCTCGGATTGTCGGCCACTTAGACGACTTACTCGCTGACCCTGATCTGATTCTTCATGAAGAGGCGTGGCTTCATGTCACTCTCACCGATGATCGACGTCCCGATGCGCCGATGGAACGATTGCGCGAGCGCTTCCCGCACATTGTCGTGATGGAGTTTCGTCCTGATTCCGCGCAGGTTGCCGTCGATGCCGACCTGGCGCGATTGCGTGCAGCAGCACATGATCCGGTTGAGGTAAGTCGATCTTTCTTGGCGTATACCGGCGGTGATGAGCCGACGCAGGATGAGATGGCGGTTGTTGCGCAGGTCGAAGAGTTGGCTCGTCGTGAGCGTGAGACCTCCGCATGAAATTGCAGCGTCTTCGTCTAGGAGCTCTTGGCCCTTTTTCCGGGGTTCATGACATTGATCTCGGTCGCGTCTGCACTGGTGGCTTGTTTCTGCTTGAGGGACCAACGGGGGCTGGTAAGTCGACGATCCTTGATGCCATCACCTTTGCCCTTTACGGAGGTGTGGCGGGGCGGTCCACAAGTAAGGATCGGCTGGTGTCGGATTTTGCTGCCGACGGAGAACCTTTCGCTGAAATCGATTTCGCGATTGGCGGGAGCAATTACCGAATTCGACGTACACCCGCTTTCGAACGTGCCAAGCGCGATGGGTCAGGAACAACCACTGTCAATGCCCGAGTGTGGCTATGGCGTCGCGTGTTTGACGATAGCAACGAATTATTCGAAGAGCTCATCTCTAACAGGGTTCGAGAAGCTGATGACGAGGTGCGCCGACTGCTGGGAGGCCTCAGCCTCGAACAGTTTTGTCAGGTCGTCGTGCTGCCACAGGGAGAGTTCGCGACCTTCCTTCGTGCCGATGCAGAACATCGTCGTGATGTGCTTCAGCGACTGTTTGCTACCGATCATTATCAGGTGATGGAGCGAATTGCCGGCGAACAACGGATAGTTGCGCAGCGCGAATTAGCGCTCTCTGATCAATCGCTCAGGGACGGAATTGTCTCGCTGCGGCAGGCGCTCGGGGACGTATCGGCAGACGACCTCACGATTGACGTTGACGAACTGGTTGCTATGACCGAGGCCGCGCGCTCCGTTTGGCTCGAAAGCGTGCGTTCTCACGTCGCATCGTTGAACGATGCCGCGATGCTCACAGATGCGGATGCGCAGTGGATGCTGGCCGCACTAACAACGGCACATCAGGGGGTCGTTGCAGTTCATGAGGCCATTCGACGTCGACTTCAACTCACTGGCGAACGTGCACAACTTAATGTGATGGCCCAGCACATCGGGGGGCTGGCCAAAGAGCGGGACCGGGCAATGCGTGTGCAAGCACTGAAGCCGATGTTCGATGAACGTGAACGCATCGAGCTGCAATGCTCGGCGCAAACTGCCATCTGTATCGGGCATGAGCGGGCGCTCACCGAAACTCTTGATGTGTCACTTCCAACCCCACCATCCGCCGAACACATCCTGGATCTATCTCAACGCCTCGCAGAAGAACTGCTTGAGTTAGGCCCAGCTAGGTCGATCGAGGAGGGGTTAGCCGTTCAGTCGGCTTCCTTGAAATCTTTGCTGGATCAGCAGCGTGTTGTTATCGACCAAGTGACCACCTTTTCCCAACGTGTTGAACAGCTCCCCGAGCAGTTGGCGGCCCTCGTCCAACAGCGCGACGTGCTGCGCGACTTAGCTGTGCGCGCGCCCGATTTACAGCTCAGACTCGGCGCAGCCCAGGAACGTCTTCGCGCTTGGGAGCAGCGGGAAGCTCTCGATGCGCGGGTCCTGGATTGTGAAACTGAGGTCCGCGCTGTTGTCGATCAGTCGCAGAACGCTCGCGATGATGTGCAAGTGGCCACCGAACGACGGCTGGCGGGGATGGCTGCTGAACTTGCGGGCTCCCTTGCTGCTGGCGATGCCTGTGCGGTGTGTGGGTCGACCGAACATCCCAACTTGGCGCAAGCAGTCGACGAACCTGTATCACAAGAGCAACTCGATGAACTAACTCGAGTGTTCGATGATTTGGCTGAACGCCGACGCGATCTCGAATCTGTTTTGTCATCGGCCGTTGCCGAGCGGGAGCGGAATCGAGCGCTGGCTGGTGACGTAGATCCGGCAACGGAAATCGCCGAACTCGAGGAACTAGTTCGACAAGCCAGCCAAGCTGAACTCGATCTTCCCACGTGTGCGGCACAGGCTGATCTACTTCAACGCGAACTCGACGAGTCCCGAGCAGGGCTCGCAAAAGCGCAATCGCAGCTCGTCAGCCTAGATGAGCAGATTGCAGGTCAGGCGGCACAAGTTGCTGAGAGCACCTCGTTCATTGAGTCGAAGCGGGGAGACTATACGTCGATCGCGGAGCGAGTGGAGGTGTTAACTAGCCACGTCGGCATCACCAGCGAATGGGCGCGAGCGACGAGCGAGGCTGAAAATCTTCAACGGCATCTGCTGGCTATCTCCGAAGCGATCGACGCGGCTGCACGTGAGGCGGGTTGCGAAGATACGGCAGACGCTCTCGCCGGAGTTCGCAGCGACGAACGATTGAGGGCCGTTACCAGTGAAATCGCCGATTATGAGCGCGCGGTAGCCATCAACGCCGCTGCACTGGCTGAAAGTGACGAGGTGGAGATACCTGAGATCACTCCGGATCTCGACGTAGCAAACGAGCAGCTGAACCTCGCGAATCGTGCGGCCGAGCTGGCGCGAACCAAAGCGACCTCAGCCCAGATCACCGTCAATGAGGTAGGCAGGTGCGTTGCAGCGATAACAGCGGCTAGTGCCGCTATCGCGGAAGTTACCGCTCGGACGGCTCCGACAATTCGGGTTGCTGACGCGCTGACCGGCCAGGGGCGAGTCAATCCGCGGCGGATGACGTTGTCGACATACGTCTTACGTGAGCGGTTCGCGTCCGTCGTTGAAGCTGCGAGCCGGCGCCTCGATCGTATGAGCGATGGACGTTATGTTCTTGAGCGTGATGAGGCCGTGAGCGGCAACAGGAAGGCTGGCCTTGGCCTACTTGTCCTCGATCAATGGACCGGTGCTCGACGTGATACGCGAACGCTATCTGGAGGTGAGTCGTTCTATGCTTCGCTCGCCCTGGCACTCGGCTTGGCCGATGTGGTGCGCGATGAGACCGGTGGGGTTGAGCTTGAGACGTTGTTCATCGATGAGGGATTTGGCTCGCTAGATCCTGAATCACTTGAGTCGGTTCTATCGGTCATCGATTCGTTACGCGATGGCGGTCGGGTCGTCGGAATCGTCAGTCACGTAAGTGAACTCAAGGAACGGATTCCGGATCGGATTGAAATCCGCCGCCGGCCGGACGGGTCGTCGACAGTTGCGGTCCGGGCCACGTAAGCCTGCTGTTCAGTTCGTGTAAGCCTCCAGTTCTTGAGATTACTTACTTATCCAGAGCGCGAGCTTTTAAGGGCCTCAGTTTTCCAAAACAAACGTGATATCGCCCGAATCGGTGGTTTGGGTGACCCGAACCGTGCGCTGGTAGCCCTTGTCGTCGGACGCCGTGCACTCGAACACGCCACCCTTTTCGAGTGGAACATGAGCCGGGCACGTTACCGAAATTGGAAGTCTAAATTGAGCGGTGAGTTGTGAACTGATCTGCGCCTGCGCCGCGGCAGTATCGAGGTTGCTCTTGTTTAGCGCTGTCGTGAGGGCCGCAAGTGCGCCGACGATCACCACGAGCAGCGTGCCGACGATAACAACGGCAGGCCAGATCTTGCGAGCGACGGTTGCTGACTCTGAACTCTCAAGTTCAGGAAAAGGGTTAGACATTTCCCTGGTGTGAGGGGGTGAGGATGCTTCGATGGGATGGGTCGACTCAGTCCATTCGGACCCGGTCCACCAGCGCAAAATGCTGGGCCGCGCTGGGTCGGGATACCAACCGGCTTCGGCGATTGCATGATCGGTCACGGGTCAAGGTTAGCGCGCGCAAGCCTCACGTGCTCCTCATGGCGGCTTCCCTTAATCGACAGTGATCTTGTCAATCGGTACTGTGGGGGTGGCCCGACGAACAGGCGGGCTACGCATATGGACCGCCGAACCCCGTCCCTGTGTGCGTACCGAAGCCAGGACGGGGGTGGGGGAACCACCAACGGGTGATCACTGTGATCATCCTCGGGGTGAAGTCACTCCCCAGTGACGGGCCATGTCCTTCGGCCTAACCCGACAGCTCACCTCGCAGGCGGCGGAGGATCGACATGTCACGTCGTCTCGCTACGTTGGCGCGATGCGCTGTGGCTGCAGCGTCGGTAGTTGCCGTCTTCGGCAGCCCATTGCCAGCGCAAGCAACAGGCGCTTCGGTGAGTTCGTCAGCTGCTGGACCAGTGGTGCATGCGAGCCCAGCGCGGTTTGTAGGAACGTCAGCGACCCCACCTTCATACCTGCCGGTATTGCATCAAGGCGCCCGAGGTAGAGCGGTCAGTTACCTTCAGGCCGTCCTGCACCTCCCAGTGAGTGGCACCTATGGAGCTCGTTCGGTCACGACGGTGAAGGCGTTCCAGACCAAGAACCGGATCACTCCTGCCGATGGAGTTGTGCGCAAAGCGACGTGGACGGCGTTGATTGACTTCGCCAAGTCCCATCCGCCTGTACTCGCCGATGTTCCCCCGGCACCAGCGGTTTGGGCAGTGACAAGTGATGTGTGGGCAAAATTCGACCCTGAGGTAGAGCGGTTCGCCCGTTGCGTTGCTCATCACGAATCGTGGCGAGCAGGGCTTTGGACGGCTCGCAACCCGCACACCTCTGCATCGGGAGCTTTCCAGTACCTCGACAGCACGTGGCGCATCCAGTCTCATCGAGCCGGCGTCTACGGCTTCGCTAGGGCGTACCTCGCTCCGCCGGACGCGCAAGCATTGACCTTTGCCGTGAACGTCAGCAGGTACAACTCATGGTCCAGTTGGAGTGGAACGCACTGCGGTCACGGAACGTGACATCCACTCGAAAGCGTTAGCAGTTTCGGAACCGCGTGGCTGGCCTGCACTTACTGTCGTTGGTAGAGCAGGTCTGTGACGACGTGACCCTTGCGTAAACCGGTTGCCTCGAATTTTGTTGTCGGCCTACTGCGCAGTGGCACGGGAGAATCTGCGATGAGGACCAATTCGCCTTCGGCTGCGCAGACCTGTCGCATTGCGTCTGCGTATTCCTGCCAGTCTGTTGCGACGTGGATAAATCCACCGGGTTCACACTTCGAGGTCAGTAATCGCACGAGGTCGGGACGAAAGAGTCGACGCTTGTGATGACGCGCTTTGGGCCACGGGTCGGGAAAGTACGCGCGGACTTCGTTGAGTGATGAGTCCGGGACAGCCGTGCGCAAATACTCGATGGCATCGCCGTGCAGAACGCGGACGTTCCTCAGCCCTAAGCCCTCGATGCGATTGAGCAGTCGACCAACGCCCGGGGTGTGAACATCTGCTGCGATGATTCCGCGCCCAGGCTCGGCCTGTGCCATCTCAATTGTGGCGTCGCCAAGTCCGAAGCCGATTTCGAAGATAACTGGCAGACCAGAAAAAATGGACTGTGAATCAAGTTCACCCTCCGGAATGCCGAAAGTGGGTAATAGTCGGTCGATGCCGTCTCGTTCGGCTGCGCTCACTCGTCCCTTCCTGGCATGGAAGGTCCGAATGTCGCTCATATCTGGTTTATCCTCATCGACGAAGGGGTATATCGGGCCAGACACTAGCGTCGCATGTCAGTACATGCGACGTAGCGGTCAGAGAATCCACCGTGAGTCTTTCGGTAGATGATGTAGCACGGTTGCAGATGTTTATTGAGTAGGGGAGAACGTCACGTGTTCAGCTTCGGGCAGCGCGTCGGTGCAGTAACGGCGATAGTCGCACTAAGTACGGTCGGCTTAGGCACAGTTGCCATACCTGTCATGGCAGCCGGTGCTGTTGTGCCGTCGTCGTTGACGCTCGACCAAGATCGTGCGCAGGTGCTTGCATACATAGACGCGCGCCAGACGCGACTCCTCGGGCTTAATACGAGTGTTACTCGCACTCACTTCATATCGTCTTCGCGTCGCGACGAGATGCAATTAGTTCTTGCTGATGGAGTTGCCAAGCTCGGCGTCCTGAGCATGGATGTCAGCAGCGCCACCACCGTTGACCAGATCGAGGCCGATCGAGCCAAAATGACGGCATTGCGGGTGAACCAGGTGGTGTATCCGCGAGCGGTCTTTGTGCTGCGTGGTTCGCGGATGGCCGAGCTCTTGGTTGCATCGTCTGCCAAATTACGAGCTGCCAAGCTTCGTACTAATCACACGGCCGATGTTGCGCTAGAACGTGCCGCTAGGCGATGTGATGCGGCCGCCTCCAATCTTGTGGCTGCTGTGACCGCCGCATACCGGGTCGCGCCGCGCTCAGCTGTCGATGGAGCAACGCCCTTTACCGTTGCAAACGCGAAGTGGGCGACCGCGATAGCGGCTATTGCTAAAGCGCGCACATACCTCGATGCTGCGCAGAAAGCCGACCGCGCAGCTCCCGCCGACACTGTGATTCGTCCAACCGAAGAAAAGCCCGCGACACCCATCTTCGACCGCGCCTAACCCGTTCTATCGCGGCGTAGATGAACTGCGACGCATGACGCCACGGCGTCGACGATCCCATCTCGGCCAACTGAGTGAAATTGGTCCCGGTTGGCCTGCTCGGGGCGACTCAACGCGCTAGGCGTTGCACTCTGGAAATGTGACGGGGGATCAGGACGAATCGGCGGTGGGGGTCAGCGGTTATCCCGAAAACCCTCGAAATGTAGATCCGCACGAGCTAACTGCTGTGCAGCTTCGACACATAATCGATCACGCAGAAGTCGTGACCTTTTTACTCGATGTCACTGGAACCGTGGTTTCCAATTCGGCAGCGCTGACTAGGTCCCTAGGCCATGATGTCGAGGCCATCCAAGGGTGTGCCCTAACATCCATCGTGGCGCCGGCCGATCGCGCTCGGGTAGACGACCTTATTGCTAGTTTTGCTCGCAGGCATGGTGACGGAGTCATTCACCGACAGACAATCGAGGTTGAACTTCTAGCGTCGCGACGTTCTGAATCAGTTCCTTACGAACTCACAATCGTTGATTTACATGATGATCCGATTTCTCCAGGGTTTGTCGTCACTGCTCAAGATGTAAGCCGGTTGCGGGCTATTGGCCGCGCACTCGAACACCAGGCTCTACATGACGAACTAACGGACCTTGCGAACCGTCGACTTCTGATGCGGCAATTACAAGCCTGGGAACACGCTCTGGTCGCGTACGCTGTGGCCTACGTCGATATTGACCGATTCGCATCAGTGAACGACCTTTTCGGTCGTGAGTCCGGCGATCGAGTGCTGCGAAAGGTCGCGGCCAGACTCGTCGATGCCATGGACAGGTATCGCGGAGCAATTGTTGCTCGTGTGAATGGAAATGAATTCGTTGTTGCCGCCCCAGTGGACGATCAAACCGCTGACGTTGCATACGCGACCATCATTGCAAGCGTTGCGGAAGTTTTTGAACATCCCATTTACCTCGGGTCTGGTGCCATTAATCTCACCGCCAGCATTGGTGGTGCATGTTCCGACGGCCACAAAGCCAGTGAAGACGTTATTGCTCACGCCGAAGAGGGCATGCAGATTCGCAAGCGTGATTCACATGGTCGGTCGATGCTGAAAGTTGGCGACCAGCGGTCACGAAGGGAGTTGGCTGATGACCTCGTTGGCGCCATTGATCGAGGGGAAATCGTCGTTCACTATCAGTCAATCGTCGATTTGCTTACGCGAGACATTGTCGGCGTTGAAGCCTTAGTGCGTTGGAATCATCCCCTGCGCGGCCTACTTGCACCTGGTGCGTTTGTGCCCACGGCTCAGGAATTGGGGCTCGATATCGACATCGATCGGTTCGTGCTCCGAACGGCGGCTCATGCCGTCGCTCGACGCATTGCCGAGCATCGGCGTGAGTTCCGATTGATGATGAACATGTCTGCCGCACATCTATCCGACCCAGCCACTCCCGATTATGTGTCGTCGTTGCTCGCAGGGTCGGGCTTGGAACCGCACCTGCTTTGGCTGGAAATCACTGAACATGCATTTCTTCGGCCTTCGACGATTAGTCAAGAGTCGACGACGTTGACCAACGTGAAGCGCATTGAGCAGATGGGTGTTCGGCTGGCGATCGACGATTTCGGAACGAGTTTTCCGTCACTGTCGCGTCTGGCGCATTACCCGATCACCATGGTGAAGATTGATCGGTCGTTCGTTAGTGGAATACCCGACGATCCTCGAAGCGTAGCTATCGTCGAGAGCCTGCTGGTTCTTGCTCAACGCATGAACCTAGTCGCCGTTGCTCAGGGGGTAGAACGTCCTGAGCAACTCAATGAATTAGCCGACCTAGGCTGTCGCCTTGGTCAGGGATTCCTATTTGGACGGCCCGGGCCAGGGCTTCCAGGCGACATGCAGAGCACCCCTGCACGCGTCCTGCTGTTGCGTCCTTGAGGTGTCAACGTTGACGTTCGGTCACGAGTCGGTTGCAGTCGACACTCGATATCGCATAAATCCGCCATGGTTGTTGACGCCTTAGGCACGTTCTGATTCACTCCCAACATGGTTAGTATGCAGACTTCGGATGATTCGGGCCTCAATGCACTCGTGAGCCGTCGCTCTGTTCTCCGAGCGGCCCTTTTGACGGGTGCGTTCGCTGCCGTCCCGGGCCTTCTGAGCGCTTGTGCGCCGCCAACGAACAACGTGGTGACGAGTAAGTCGATCAAGGTGGGCTGGAAGTCCGACATCGACACGTTCAACCCGCTAACTACGACAACGACCGAGGCCATCGAAGTTCAGTCGCTGATCTATGACACGCTGAGCGCATATGGTTTGGACCTCAAGCCAGAGCCAGGTCTTGCGTCCTCGACCACCCAAGACGGCGCGACGATCACGTACCACCTGCGCGATGGGGTCACGTGGCACGACGGAAAACCATTTACCGCTGACGACGTCGTGTACACCTATGAATTGATCGGAAAGAACCAACTCGGAATCAATTCGCAGTACTTCACCGAGTTCGTGTCCGTGACCGCTCCGGATGCTAAGACTGTGGTGGCCACCTTCAAGTCGCCGCAGGCCTTTGACCCTGGGTTGGTCGTTCCGATTTTGCCCAAGCACATCTGGTCTGCGATGACGGTTGATCAAATCCAAAAAGCGACGAACGATAAGCCCGTCGGGACAGGTCCTTTCACATTCAAGGCCCGCACGCAGGGTCAAACGGTGAGCGTTAGCCGCAACGAGTCGTGGTGGGGTGACAAGCCCGTTGCCACCGGTGCGTCGTGGACGGTTTATACGAATGACGACTTGATGGCGCAAGCGCTCAAGAACGGCGAAATTGACATCATCCCCCAGGTTCCGCCGACCGTCTTCAAGGGCCTAGAGGGCAATAAGGATCTAACCTCAGCCACGTTGGATTCATTCTCGTTCCACCACATCGGCTTTAACCTATGTAAGAAGCCGGCATCAAAGGGCAATCCGCTTTTGCTCGACAAGAACGTGCGGCAAGCCTTGGGGTATGCACTCGACCGCAATCAGATCGCTCAGATCGCTTATGCGGGTTATGCCGCCCCAGGCGGATCGATTCTGATGCCGTCGTTTGGCGACTTCTATTGGGAGCCGACAGCTGACGAACTCATCGACAACAATCCTGACAAGGGCAATGCGCTTCTCGATGCGGCTGGCTACACCACCAAAGACGGCAATGGCATCCGTCAGACAAAGGATGGCAAGCCTCTCGAGTTCCGCATCATCGCGATCGCTACAACATCGGTTGACGTTCGCACTGCACAGCTTTTTCAGGCCAGCGCTCAAAAGGTCGGAATCAAACTTAACTTCTCCACCGTCGATTCCGACACGATGGGCTCGACGGTCTACAACGTCGACGCTCCCGACTGGGACATCTTCGTGTGGGGCTGGGACAGCGGAGTGAACGATCCGAGCTACATGCTTGGGGTGCCGCTGACGAGTCAGATCGGTGGCAACAATGATGTCTTCTACTCGAACCCAGCGTACGACGCGCTGTACACGCAGCAGGCAAGTGAACTCGACCACGCCAAGCGCGTTGGCCTCGTCCAGCAGATGCAAAAGATCTTCTACGAAGACACTGCTTATCTGGTAGCGGTCTACCAGAAGAAACTGCAGGCTTACGCTAATTCAGGTTTCACCGGCTGGGCGCAGGTGCCGGGTGGAATGATCTTTAACTTCACCAGGGATAACTACCTGAAGGTAAAGCCGGCCGGATCGTAATCTCTGCACATGCCGCCTCTTTTGCGCAGGTTCCTAGTTCTGTGCGCCTCGATCTTTGCGATCGTGACGTTCAACTTTTTCCTGTTTCACGTCATCCCGGGTGATCCGATCAGGCTGATCGCGAGGTCTCAGCGACTGTCGCCCGAGCAGGTGGCCAAGCTTCGAGAGGCGTATGGTCTCGACGGCTCGATATTCTCCCAGTACCTCACGTACCTGAAGAACCTTGCTCACGGTGACCTCGGATACTCCTTCGCCCTGCACGAGAATGTCGGCGACATCGTTGGCAGGGCTCTGGTCAACACATTGATTCTTTTAACGGTTTCTACAACGGTCGTTGTGCTGTTGGGTATCGCGATCGGTGTTTTCGCTGGTTCGCGCCAAGGTTCAAAATCGGATTCCGCAACAGTGGTCACTTCGTTGGTGTTCTGGAGTCTGCCGACCTTCTGGGTCGGAATGCTCTTGGTCTTCATTTTTGGAGTCTGGCTCGGTGGCTTACCGATCTCGGGAATCACGACACCGAATGCTGAGTACCAGAACTACTTTCAGTACATTGCCGACATCGCTCGGCATCTGATTTTGCCCACGTTGACTCTGGCGCTCGTTGATATCGCCTTCTTCGTCATCATCACGCGCACCTCGCTCATCGAAGTTATGAGCGAGGACTACATGCTGACGGCTCGTGGTAAGGGGTTGTCACAGCGAACGATGGTGTGGAAGCACGCCACCCGGAACGCGTTGCTTCCGGTGGTAACGGCGTCGGTGTTGTACATCAGTGCTCTGGTTGCTGGTGCAATCCAGGTTGAGGTGGTCTTCTCGTGGCCGGGGATGGGTCTGCTCACGTACAACTCGGTCTTGGCTCGCGATTACCCAACATTGGAAGCCTGCTTCCTGATCATCTCTGTTGCCGTACTGGTCGCAAACTTCATCGCAGATCTGGTCTATCGTCGTCTTGACCCGAGAGTGGCGGTGGCGTAATGGCATTCGATGTTTCGACGAATGATGAGTCGATCGATGTACCGCCATCTGGATTCTCCGCGATGTTGCGCTCGATCTGGGCGGATCGGCTGGGTCGCATCGGTTTGATTCTTTTGGTTGTTACCGCGGTTGTTGCCGTGCTCGGCCCGTTCGTTTTCCCATTCAATCCCGCCGATGTCGGCGCGGATTCATCCACGATCTTGCAACCACCGTCCGCTGACCACTGGCTGGGGACTGATGAGTTAGGTCGCGACGTCTTCCGCGAGTTTCTCGCTGGCGCCCGAATCTCGCTATTTGTGGGCATCATGGCGACTTTGATCTCGACTGTAATTGGCGCTGGGATCGGGATTGTGGCTGGCTATTTCATGGGGCCGCTCGACACGACCTTGATGAGCGCAACGGACTTCTTTCTTGTGATTCCCGCTCTACCGCTCATGATTGCGATGGGCGCAATCTTTGGACAGAACCTGCTGATTATCATCTTGGTGATCGGTCTATTGTCGTGGCCGAGAACGGCACGAATCGTTCGCTCCCAGACCCTTTCACTTCGGCAGCGTCAATACGTGGCTCGAGCCAAGTCACTCGGTGCGTCAGATGCGCGCATCATTCGACGTAACGTTGCGCCACACGTGCTGCAACTAATTGTGGCGAATACGATTTTGGTTGTTGCCGGTTGCATCCTCGCGGAGGCCACGCTGAGCTTTATTGGTCTAGGCGATCCGGACCGAATTTCGTGGGGCTCTATGTTGCACTTTGCCTTTGTCTCGGGCGCGGTGGGCTTGGGTGCCTGGTGGTACTTTATGCCGCCCGGTCTTGGCATCTTGGTAGTCGTACTCGGCTTCACTCTGGTTGGTCATTCGTTTGAACGAATTGCGAATCCTCGATTGAAGGGTGAGTAATGAGTCTTCTTGATGTGCGAGATCTTCGTGTCTCGTACGGATCAGCTGACGGTGACGTTCACGCGGTTGATGGGGTAAGTCTGTCGATTGAGGCGGGTGAATTCGTTGGCCTTGCGGGGGAGTCAGGTTGCGGAAAGACCACCATGGCAATGGCCATTCCGCAGTTGCTGCCCCGAAATGCTCGTATTACCTCCGGATCGGTGACCTTCGACGGCGTTGACTTAAGCGCACTCGACGAGCATGCGATGCGTGCCTATCGATGGAAGGAAATTTCAGTTGTCTTTCAAGGTGCCCTCAACGCGTTGAATCCGGTGCAAACAATCGGTAGTCAGATCGCTGAACCCATTAGGGTTCACGATTCGTCAGTTACCTCAGCGCAAGCCGATGACCGAATGCGGGAGCTGCTTGAAGCTGTGGGCATCCCGTCTCGTCGCGCGCACGATTTCCCACATCAGTTTTCCGGCGGTATGCGTCAACGGGTGATGATCGCGATGGCCCTGGCATGTCGGCCGCGTCTGGTTATCGCGGACGAACCCATCACCGCACTCGACGTTATGACGCAGGCGCAGATCATTGATCTTCTACAAAGCTTGAGTGATCGCTACAACCTCGCCATGTTGCTCATCTCCCATGATCTTTCCGTTCTGGCTCAAACCTGTGATCGGGTTGCTGTCATGTACGCAGGCAAGATGGCCGAGACCGGCCCGTCACAGGATGTATTTGGCGAATCGAGCGGCCAGGTACTTGCGCGTCACCCGTATACGCAAAGACTCCTGCGCGCTTACCCAAACATCCATCGCGAGCGAGTGTTCATTGATGGAATTCCAGGTTCACCACCGGATTTATCCAAGCCACAAAAGGGATGTCGCTTTCAGCCTCGCTGCGACGTAGCGCTCACGCAGTGCGCAAACGTTGCACCTGAGTTGGTCGCTTTGAACGATCGCCACTTTGCGGCATGTCATCTGCTCGACGCTGACAGTTCGGGGGTGCAGTGATGGTGACTGAACCGTCCAACGAACAGCCTGACGTTCGCGGCTCAGGGGCTAACGATCGTGCTCCCATCGTTGCGATCGAAGACCTGTTCGTCGAATACAAGGTCAAAAATCCTGCCGGACGCGGAAAGAGCATTGCTCGTGCCGTAGATGGAGTTAATCTGGCACTGTACCCGGGTGAAACCCTTGCCATTGTTGGGGAATCGGGTAGTGGTAAGACGTCAATCGCCAACGCAGTGATGAGACTGATCGACGCGAGTTCAGGCCGAATAATTTTCGACGGCGTGGACTTGGTGCCACTTCGTGGAAAGGAATTGCGGAAGGTACGGCCGCGACTTCAAATGATCTTTCAGGACCCATTTGAATCACTCGACCCGCGCATGACGGTGATGGACACCGTGGTTGAGCCGCTGGTTATCAACGATATTGGCGATTCGGATGCGCATCGTCGCGAGCTCGGACTGGCCGCGTTACAGCGTGCTGGGCTGACCCCCGCAGACCGCATTGCTCGTCGGTTCACCCATGAACTATCCGGCGGTCAGCGTCAGCGAGTTGCGATCGCTGCTGCGATGATTTTGGAACCTTCCGTCGTTGTCGCAGATGAGCCGGTATCGATGTTGGACGTATCGTTGCGAGCGGGAATTCTCCGCCTCATGGCCGATATGCGGGACCGACTGGGCGTTGCGTACCTGTTCATCACTCACGATCTTTCACTGGCGTGGATGTTCGCTGATCGGATTGCGGTTGTTTACCTCGGGCGCGTCGTTGAAGAAGGTTCGCCAGTTGAACTGATCAACAATCCGCAGCATCCGTACACCAAGGCGCTGGTGTCGGTCATCCCGGTGCCGGAAACCTCTGCGGTTACGAACCGAACTGTGCTGACAGGCGAGATTCCAAACCCGACCGCGATCCCTGGTGGCTGCCGGTTTCATCCGCGTTGCCCGCTTTACCGTGAGCGGGGCGAGCCAGCTGGCTGCCGTACCGATGATCCTGCGCTCGTGCAGATCTCTATTGAAAGTGTCCATAGCGCTGCCTGCCACTTCGTGGCCAAAGTGCCGTAGGCGGCTCGCACTAGTTCTGGGTGTGTGCTGACGTCCGCGCGCGCAGATCTTCGTGGCGCTGGTGGAGTTGGTTCCACACAGCGGCGGCTTCTGGCCGTGGCGTCATCTCCGAATCATCCCTGTGATGAATGGGAAGCGGTGAAACACCCAGTGCCGCAGCAACGATGAGTGCAGCACCGACAGCCGAGTGAGGAGTCTCCACAAGGCCACAGGCGTGTGTCTTTCGGCCGGTTGCGTCAGCGAGTTCCTGTAGCGCATCCGAGCTGATGCCTCGGCCGGCAACGTGGATCACTCCACGGGTTGTCGAGTTCTCGTCCCAGACATCGATGCACCGCGCGGACTCTAAGGTGATGCTCGTCAGCAATGCCCGGGCAATGTCGGAAGCGCTCGTGTGCAGAGTCATCCCCTCGATGATTCCTGTCAGTGCTGGGTCCCAGAGTGCTCCCTGTTCGCCGGGCGCTACGTAGCCAAGCATGGTTGGTAATCCATCGTGATCGGGTGCCACGGTTCGTGCCAGCGTGGTCAGCTCGTCCGGTGAATCAAGCCCAAGCAAGTCGGTGAGCCAGGCGATGGCCGAGCCCGTGGCAAGCAGATCCATCTCGTGTCCGTAGCCATCTAGCGCCAACGGTGTCACGAGGAATCGTTGACTCACGTCGAAGTGTGCACGTTCGTCGATGCCCACGATGACCGTCGAGGTACCGGCGAGGTAAACAACATCGCCGGGAGTGTGCACGCCTAACCCGAGAATAGCGGCCACCGCATCTGCAGCCCCTACCGCGATAGGTAGGTCGATCGGCAACTCGAGTTCGCGAGCGCGCTGATGAGTCAGACGATAAATGTGGGTCGATTCGGTTACAGGTGCGAGGGTCGGTAGCGATCGTCCCGCCAGTTCGGCTGCAGCCGCGGCTATCGTCGACGAGTAAGACTGACTGGACAGTTCATAAGCACCTGTTCCCGTCGCGGTTGCAGGGTCCGTAGCGAACTCACCGGTGAGCCAGTGCAGAATCCAGTCTTTTGCACCGAGCAGGTACAACTGCGTCTCGGGGAGATCGGCTGCAACACGAGCGAACATGGGCAGTAAGTAACGTCCGTCGAGCCATTGACCTGTTTTCTCATATACGGATTTGGCGCCAACGCGTTCGCGTACGTGGTCACCGAGCACCTGTGCACGAGCGTCCTCCCAGGTGATAGCGCGATGGACGGGTTCGCCCTGGGAGTCGGTAATCACCATCGTGGGGATCATCGCCGATAGGCCGATACCCGACCACTGCGTTGCAGGAATGGTCGTCGACAGGTCACCGATGACCTTGACGATCGCCTGCACCCAGTCATTGGGATCTTGCTCCGAGGCTCCTATGGCTGGTCGGTGACTGGGGTAATCAAATCGAGCGGACGCAATAACGGTACCTAAGGAATCGATCACGACACCCTTGAGCCCGGACGTACCGAGATCAAGGCCTACGAACACCGAGTTAGCTGTCGGCACGCTTGACACCACGTCGTTGATCTACCTATCGGTTTCGGTTCTCCGCACGCAGGACCTCGAACGCGTCTGCAGCGGCGACGAGGGTGCGATCGATGTCCTCGTCGGTGTGGACGAGCGAGACGAATAGGTTCTCGAGTTGTAGAGGATGGAAGAGTACTCCGCGCGTGATCATTTCTTCCCACCAGCGAGTGAACATTGCCTCATCTGCGTATTGCTCAGCATCACGCCAGTTTTTGATCGCATGCTCAGAGAACCAGAGCTGGAAGACGGTCCCGAGTCCATCGACACGCGCGGCAATTCCGCTGTCCGCGGCAATCTTGCGCAGACCTTCGGCGAGACGGTCGCCGAGGGCGCGCTGCCGTTCATACAGGCCTGGTTCAGCAAGCACATCCATCGTCGCTGACACAGCAGCACAGGCAACGACATTCGCGTTATACGTTCCCGAATGTGAATAGCGACCTTCAGCGATCATGCTCATCGCTTCATGTGATCCACCCAGAGCTGCTACGGGAAAACCGCCGCCGAGACCCTTGGCGAGGGTTGTTAGATCAGGAGTGACGCCAAAGAATTCTTGTGCGCAGCCGCGGGCGAAGCGAAACCCGGTGATTACCTCATCGAAAATCAGGAGCGAGCCGTGTTTGATGGTTTCTGATCGCAGCAGCTCGAGGTAGCCCGGTTCAGGCAGGATGCATCCGGTATTGAATACTGCTGGCTCAGTGATGACGGCGGCAATTTCATGGCCCCGCTCGTTCATGAGTTTGACGAAACTCTCCGGGTCGTTCCACGAGAGCACGACAAGGGTGTCAGTAAGTTCAAGTGGCACACCGGGTCCGGACGCGACCGGTCGTGGGCTTTCCTTAGGGCCCGCCAACTTCGGATCTACGTGGTTGCTCCAGTAAATCGTGTCCTGCCACCCGTGGTAGTGACCTTCGAAGCGCACGATGAGACGGCGACCGGTGTGAGCGCGAGCAAGGCGAACTGCGCTTCCGACTGCTTCGCTACCAGAATTCGTGAATCGAACTTTTTCAATACCGGGAACCGCCGCAACTACCTTCTCGGCTGCTTCGATTTCGAGTTCGTATGGCAGCCCGAAGCAGGTTCCATATTCAGCAATCGCGTCGGCGACAGCCTGTGTGATGACGGGGTGACGGTGGCCGAGAATCATCGGGCCGAGCCCGAGCAGATAGTCGATGTACTCGTTGCCGTCTACATCCGTCAGGTGCGATCCAGTGCCCTGGCGCATGAAGGGAGGATATGGAGACCAACCGAACTTCACCGTGCGCGCGCTACTTCCTGCGCCACCAGGAATGGTCTTGCTGGCTCTTTCGAATAGAGCCTTTGAGGTGGGAGTTTGCGCGTTGTACGCCGAAACGAACGATTCCGTCATGGTTGCTCTCACATCTGCTCATCGGATCTGATCGTAAATATTGTGTATGCAGACTTTAGCAGTGATTGGGTCGAAACAGATCGACCTCGATGATGCTTGAGGCAAACGTTTGGTTAACGATGCGGTGAAATTGACCAGGTGCCTGAATGTGTCTGCGGGAGAACCTGCCGGTCCGTGCGACCTGACAGGTAGAACGTGAATCCATCAACCGGATAGACCTGTTCGAAGCAGTCGAAGGGGCTGCCGTTTACCGAAAAACTGACCCCACGGATCCGCACCACAAGATCGCGGCCGGTCAGGGACAGGATCTTTCTATCCGTGGTGGCGGGCTTAATGATCTCGAGTTGTTGTTCTTCATAGGCGTCAACCAGTCCGTATCGGTCCCCCAAGAGTTGGTACAGCGATCCACCGTAGCCGTTGAGTTCAGAATCTAAGTCGGGCGCGAGATTGACTGGTATGTATGACGTTTCGCTGATCATAGGGCGATCGGCGATTACCCGGAGTCGTCGAATACACCAGACGAGAGTGTTCGCGGTCATGGCCAGCGCCGTGGCTATGTCGGCCGAGGGAGTTCCTCGGTTCACGTCCAACAGTCGAGTGTCTACCCGTTGACGTTCAACCCCTCCGGTCATTGTTTCCAAGAGGCCACCGGCGAGTGCGGGGCTGGTGAGGATGCGTTCCGCGGCGACGAACGTCCCCACACCTTGGTGCCTTCTGACACGGCCCGCACGCTCGAGTTCGTCAAGAGCTCGACGAACTGAAATCAGGCTGACTAAGGCCAGTTCAGCTAACTCATTGTTCGTTGGTAGGCGATCTCCAGGTTGGAGTTTGTTGTCGTCGATTATCGCCTCGATCATCGACATGACTTGTTCGTAGCGCAACTGTTCGCGCCGGTCGTGCACCACTGGTAGCCCCTCAGCCTGGTCTTCTAAGACATCACTACCCCCGTCCACAACGATATGGCATGTGCGGGGATTGTGTATGTGAACAGGCACAATCAATGCTGTGTGTATGTCGAGTCATCGGTGCCGGTTTTGACAACGATGTAGGGGAAGCGAATCTGGTCCTTAATCGCGGAACGTGCGCGAATATCGGCAGTCGTGTCGGCTCACCCACACCGCCTTTCCGTCGACAACCGGGCCGATGATGAGCCGTTCGGGAAGTCGAGCATCAGCACCCTCGCGAAACACCCCAGGCTCGAGTTCGACGAGTTCAACCGTGCCGGGAGCCTCCACTCCGTTGGGTGCAACGAGCCAAAGTTTGCCGTGCTCGGCCGCGATTCGAAGATGAGTGAACCATGGGCTGAAAGAGCGATAGTGGCCGACATACGAGCTGAGCCGCTCGTCGACGCTTCCGTCATCGCCACGTGGTAGCTCGGGGCGCTCCGCAGGAATGTATGTAGGAGTGCTGGCCTCCGGTGAAACATTGCCTTCTACTTCGTTCCGCAAAATCTCAAAGCTTGTGCGAGCTAACCATTGGGCGCCTGGAGCATCTCCGGGTGCGTTAGTGAGAACGATGACGCCAAACCCGCGCGTGAGCTCGCCAATCATGAACGTGGAATAGCCGACCATTCCACCGCCGTGCGTTATGCAGGTTTGTTCGGAGATTCGCTCGATGTTGATACCGAGTGCGTAACGAGAGTCGCCGGGCGCTGGCTCGCCACCGGGGGAGGTTGGGGTGATCATCGCCTGGTGGGATTCGGGGGAGATAACTCGTCGACCGTCCACCTCGCCACCGTTGAGCAGCATGGCGAGATAGCGCGCCATATCGCCGGCTGTTGACGCGATATTGCCGTCCACTGCTGAGATTTCGAACCAGGTGGCGGGCGCAAGCGGATCGCCGGGACGCCATGCCTCGTCCTCATGCACAGGCTGGCTTCCCACTGCCATCCGTGAGCGATCATGGTCAGTGATCGTGGTGATCGTGTCGTGCATGCCGACGACGTCGAGTATTCGCTCCTGCATGATCTGCGTGCACGATGTGCCGGTCACTGCACTCACTACAACGCCGAGGGTCATGAACCCGACATTCGAGTAATGGAAGATCGAATCAGGTGCCGACCCAGTGAGGCTGGTGCGCAATGCGTGCACTTGGGCCAATTCGTCCGGCCATGAATCAGAGCCCATGATGAGTCCAGACGAATGGTCGAGCAAGTGGCGCAGGGTGAATGGCGGGTACTGGCTTTGAACCTCAAACCAAGGGACGTGCTGCTCGACAGTGTCCGTCAGTGACAAGGCGCCGTCGTCTACCAATGTGAGAACCGACAAGGCTGTGAAGGATTTGCTGATCGAGCCAATTTCGTAGAGGTGGTCTGGTCGAACGGGCACCAGACCGTTCGGATCAGCGAACCCGGCGCTAAGAATCTGCGCGACCTGGCCATCCTTAACGATGCCGATGCTGACTCCGGGGGCTGCGTGCACGTCTACGAAGGCCTTGGCAGCACGATCGAGTAAGGACGCAGTTGGTGCGGACAGTGACGGGCCGGCTACGGAATCGCTCATAGTCAGATCATGCCGGAATCGGTGGGATCTATCCGCTATCGACCTCCGGCTCAGGTGGCTGCGAACGTACGTCATGCTTGTGGGGTGACAGTTGAGGCTGGCCAAGGTGCACCGTCGTGGCGTGAGCGAGACCACCCGCGCTACAAGTGGATCGCATTGTCGAATACCACCCTCGGCTTGACGATGGCCACGATCAATTCGTCGATCGTGCTGATCTCGTTGCCAGCGATCTTTCGTGGGATTGATCTGGATCCTTTGAATCCCGCAAATGTGAGCTACCTGCTGTGGATGTTGCTCGGCTTCTTGCTCATCACCGCCGCACTGGTTGTGACGTTCGGTCGACTAGGGGATTTGCAGGGCCGAGTTCGCATTTACAACATGGGATTTCTGGTCTTCGCGCTGTCCTCTATTGCCTTATCGCTCGTACCGTGGAATGGGTCTGCCGGTGCTCTCTGGCTCATCGGATTCCGCGCCGTCCAAGCTGTTGGCGCAGCCATGATCATGGCTAATGCCACTGCGATTCTCACCGACGCTTTCCCGGTGAACCAGCGCGGTATGGCGCTTGGGGTAAACCAGGTGGCTGCCATTGCCGGTTCATTCCTTGGCCTGGTGATTGGCGGGGTCTTGAGTGAGTGGCATTGGCGGGCAGTGTTCTGGGTCAGTGTGCCATTCGGCGTGATCGGAGCAATCTGGTCTTATGCGTCGCTGCACGAAGTGGGCGTTCGACATAAGGGCAAACTCGATGTGCCAGGCAACCTGACCTTCGCGCTTGGGCTCACGATGCTCCTTACTGGAGTCACGTATGGGCTTCAGCCTTACGGCGGCTCTGCCATGGGATGGGGTAACCCGTGGGTGTACGGCTCGTTGATCGCTGGAGTTGGTCTGCTCGTTCTGTTCGTTGTGGTTGAGCAGCGGGTAGACGATCCGATGTTCCACATGAGCTTGTTTAAGATCCCAGCTTTCGCACTGGGCAACCTTGCTGGCCTCTTAGGTTCGATCTCCAGAGGTGGCCTTCAGCTCATACTGATCATTTGGCTTCAGGGAATCTGGCTTCCACGCAGGGGTTACTCGTATGAAAGCACGCCTCTGTGGGCAAGTATCTTTCTGGTGCCGCTCACGATCGGGTTCCTGGTTGCCGGCCCCGTCTCCGGCTGGTTGAGTGATCGGTACGGAACCCGTCGCTTCACAGTTCTCGGCGCAGTGATCTCTGCGGTCTCGTTTCTCGGCTTAGTCGTACTACCAGTTGACTTCGCGTATGTGGTTTTCGCCTTCCTGATTTTCATGAACGGCGTTGGCTCAGGCATGTTCTCGTCACCTAATGCATCGGTGGTCATGAACAGCGTGCCGGCGGCGCAACGTGGCGCGGCTTCAGGAATGCGCATGACTTTTTTCAACGCGGGCTCTGCGGTATCGATCGGAGCCTTCTTCTCATTAATGGTTGTGGGCTTGGCGCATTCACTCCCGGCAACTTTGGCAACCGGCCTCATCGCGCAGAAGGTTCCTAGCGATGTAGCCCATCAGCTCGCGAGCCTTCCGCCGGTTGGCATTTTGTTCGCAGCGTTCTTGGGGATCAATCCGATTGCATCGCTACTTGAGCCGACCGGTCTGCTTAATGTGTTGCCGCCAGAGAACATTGCGACGCTTACGGGCAATCAATTCTTCCCAACGCTGATCTCATCTCCGTTCCAATCTGGATTGGCTCTTGTGTTTGGCATCGCGGCGGCGATGATGTTCATCGCAGCAGTTGCCTCGTGGTTTGCAAGTTCACCAATTGCAAATGTTTCGCAAGTTGAGAGTGGTGACCGGCTTGGCGAAGAGCCGAAAGACTATGTGCGCGTTGAGAATCCCGACGCCGAGCTAACCTAATCGAGGTGTGCTTGCAATGCGGCGCATCTCACTTTTTGGAATGAGTTTGGAAATTCGGAGCTGTTCTGTTTAGGTAAGGGCATGTCTGGAACCGCGCTCATACGTCGACGCACTGTCGACTTGATGCGTGTGTGTTCCTGCCGCTGTCTGCGCGTCGGCTAGCTGCCTAATCTCACGTAATGCGTGACGATTTCTCGCCACATTGACATGTGCGCCCGCTAGTCGACGAGGACGTACCTATCTTGCTATGCATCTGCGCCCGGATGGTCATCGCCGGGTTCAGCTACGCACGTCTACACGCCTTTTCATTCCCCTGATTATTGGAGTACTCGAATGTCTGTATTACCTGAAGTTATCGCCGCCAACGATGCCTACGTTGCCGATTTCGGCGACAAGGGTTCGCTTGCTCTGCCGCCGGCTCGCCAGTTCGCAATTCTTACCTGCATGGATGCGCGTCTCGATCCAGCAAAGTACGCGGGCTTGTCCGAAGGTGATGCGCACGTCATTCGCAATGCGGGTGGTCGGGCAAGTGACGATGCGATCCGCTCACTGGTGATCTCGTACAAGCTTCTGGGTACCAAGGAGTGGTTCGTCATTCATCACAGCAACTGTGGGATGGAGTTTTTCACCGATGAGGTCATCCGCGGACTGCTTGAGAGCAGTCTAGAAACAGCTGCACTAGGTTCAGACGGATTCACTGATGTCGGCACGGGGCCGGGATCGGCGGCCGGCAACTACATCAATTGGTTGACGATCAAGGACAACGCGCGCAGCGTCGTAGAAGATGTGGACCGGATCCGCAGCCACCCGCTCGTGCCAGCGGGCATCCCGATTTACGGCTACATCTATGACGTGGCGACAGGCCGCCTGGTTGAAATTCCTGAAGCGACCAAGGTTGGCGCTGCTTCGTAACGGCGGCGGAATTGTGCCTCGGTAGGTTCGGGTTTGGGAGCCCGTCACCTACCGAGACACAAGCGCTTGGCTATGCGAACCTGATGGATGAAGTGAGATGAGCAGCCGTCAATGCAGGTCCGGACAGTGTCGTCAGATTGCCCGCGTTGTCTTGGATCCTGATCCGCCACAGGTTCCAAAAACCCTTCGGTGATGACGAAGACATGAGCGAATGAATCCGCCAAACGCCATCGAATGACGTCCCGCTGTACCGGCACTGGTTAACTGCGGCGGCAACCGAACACGCAATGTCCTTGGACGTGAACGTCATGATCGGTGCAGTCGGCTTAGCCACAGATTTGTAATCGATCCATACCTGCTTCACTCCGGAGATGGCGTCGAGGGCATGCACTTTGATCACGGCATCGAAGCGATTGGCCTTCGCTGTTACAACCGGAGTTGAGACACTGATGGCCGAGGCTGTCGGTCCGTCCGTGTCACCGACTCCAGTCTGGGTGAAGCTTGCCGAGGCGTTGGCCTGTTGGAGATCAATGCCAATGTCATCAAGGCGATTTTGGGCTGCATCTACCAAACTGAGGTTGGTTAATTCATAGTTGCCCTGAGCGGCCCAGTGCTTGACCAGGAAGTACGCAAGGTAGGTGCCGTCGAGCTTCGTCCCAGTTTCCCGGCAGACGTACCCGTATTGGCCAACTAATGGGGCGATGGCACTCGACGCCGGACACGCACGTCCAGCGAATGCAGACGAGACCAGCTCCGGAGCCGCGTAAGTCGTGCCGTCGCTGGTAACTACACCGCGACGGAAGCGAGCACTGATGAGGTAAACCCCAGACTGATTATCGGTGGCGTGGATTCGTAGGGCCACGAGTGCGTCTTGCTGTGCAGATGTGACGGTGGGGTTGACGATCGTTGCCGAGGCCAATATCGGAGCAACGTTGTCGCCAGGGCCAACTTGTGTGAAGACGACTGACTTTCGTTGACTTTGAAGGGTCGTGTAGGTGAGATCGACCGACTTTCCGAGGCTGTCGCGGACCTCGACGCGGTCCAAGGCGTACTCGCCCTGCGTCGACCATTGCGGAAGCAAGTTTCGAAGCTCAAACACGCCATTGGACACTGTGCCTGAAACCAAGCACATGGTGGTGTCACCCATGGTCGGCGAAACCGCGTGGCGAGCGATCGTGCACTCCTTCTTCGCATTCGCGGCAATGTGATTCGTTGCCGCGAATACGACGATGTTTTCCTTCACGTTCAGCGAGGGGTGTCTGTAGAACGTGAGGCGCACATCAGTAATGTTCGCCTTTGGTGAGGCGACAAGATTCACCTGAACGGCGACTTCGCCTGCGGCTGCGCTGGTATTAATCGTCGGCGTCATCATGGTGACGCGCGTTAACGTCGGCGCGGCTGCGACTGTGGCAGCTGAACTTGTTGGCCCGCCGAGGGCGAGAATTCCTAGCGTTAGCGCGAATGCGGCGCATCCAGAACTTATTCTTCCCCGTGAATTCATTTCGCAATAATAGGAAGCACCCTGAGTGCATGCCCTCCTGAACCACCTAAGCGATCGCAATTCCGCCCAAGCGGACCACAGGTAAAACAGTGAGTATGTGACTCGTCGCTTTGAGTTAAAGCCGCACCCCCTGTCGGATTCACTCCGCGGAGTAAACCAACTCGCCCTCGACATAGGTGCGGGTGACGTTGGTGTCCGCGATCGTTGACGTAGCGGCGTCGAATGGGTTGCGATCGAGAACGACGAGATCGGCGTACGCACCTTCGGCTAGGTGACCGACAACGTCATCGTTATGCATGATGCGTGCTGTCCCCGAGGTGTAAGCACTGTATGCCTGAGCCAGAGTGAGTTGGTTGTGCGCATAGAGCGGCTCTGCGTAGGCTCCCGTGGCTCCCGGGCCGGTACGATTCACGGCTACGTGCATGCCTTCTAAGGGGTTGGCTGACGAGACCGGCCAATCGCTACCAGCCGCGAGACGGCTGCCGGCACGGAGCAACTCTGCGAACGGATACTGCCATGACGATCGTGGCTCACCGAGGAACGGAATCGTGAGTTCATCCATCTGCACTTCGTGACATGCCCATAGCGGTTGGGCGTTGGCCGTCGCGTTGAGTCGTGCAAATCTCGCAATGTCGTCGGGATGTACAACTTGAAGGTGGGCGAGGTGGTGGCGGTTGTCCGACGGCCCATTCGTCGTGAGCGCAACCTCGATGGCGTCGAGCGCTTCGCGGACGGCGCGGTCGCCGAGCGAATGAAAGTGCACCTGGAAGCCAGCAGCATCAAGGGTTGTGACGTATTCGCGAAGTGCGATCGGGTCGACGAAGCTCAGGCCTGAGTTTTCCGTCGAACAGCCGCAACCGTCGAGGTAGGGCTCAGTCATGGCGGCCGTGTAGTTTTCGGCCACGCCGTCCTGCATGATCTTGATCGTGGTTCCTCGGAATCGTCCGACCACGGCCTCAGCGCGACGATCGATCAGATCCTGGATTTGATCAGCACTGCGGTTGCGATCCCACCATAGGCAGCCGACGACGCGAGCCTTCAGGTCACCATTGCGAGCGGCCTTGATGTACGTCGGCAGGATGTCATCGTTGCCGAATACCTCACCGACGGCGGCGTCCTGCCAGCCGGTGATGCCGAGAGAGAACATGTGTTTCTGTGCCGCCATCAAACCGGCGTAGTCAGCGTCCGGGGTGGAGCCGGGTACTAAGCGATCAACCAGAGACATGGCACCCTCGTGCAAGGTTCCAGCGGGGAAGCCGTCGGGCTCACGTTCAATACGGCCGTCGCTCGGATCTGCGGTGGCTGCGTTGATGCCAGCGATTTCGAGGGCTTTCGAGTTGACCCAAGCGCCATGACCATCGCGGTTAGTTAAGAAGACTGGACGATCTGGGACCACTGAGTCGAGCATCTGCCGCGTCGGCGTGCCGTTCGGGAAATCTCCCATGTGCCAGCCGGCACCGTTAATCCATGACACATCGGGATGGGATTGGGCATAGGCGCGTACTAGCTCAATCGTCTCGTCTGCCGAGTGTGCGCCGTGCACATCGCACAGAAGCATGTTGACGCCGGCGAGCAGCGGATGGGCGTGCGAATCCTGAAAACTGGGGGACAGGAGCCTCCCAGAAATGTCGACGACGTCCGTGGATGCGTCGGTGAGATCGCGAATCTGCTCATCGGTTCCAATCGCGGCGATTCGTCCGTCTCGAACCGCGACGGCAGCACGCTGCGGTGCACCGAGGGCGTCACTGAAGATGGACCCGCCGACGAATGCAGTGGTGATCTTTGAATCCGACATCGTCATCCTTATGTGCGCCCCGTGACCGATGTGGTGAACCTATCGGACAGTTTCCGATCAAGCAGTAAGTCCCGGGTAGTCGGCTCTGAATTGCTCTACTTCGTTCCGACAATGCAGCGGGCGGCGCCAGGGATGTGAACGCGCACATCCTTCATGTAGCTCCCCACTGAAGCAATCACACGATTCGCGATTCGCTCTCGGGTCGCTTCGTCTGTCTTCCGCAGAGCCGCAACCGCGAGCGAGACGTGCTCGCTCATCAGGACTCGCCGGTGTTCAGCCGCCGCGACGCCGGCTACATCCCCGTCTGCAGCCTCCACAGGGTGTTCTGGCCCGACCGTGAGGCGGCCGGACGCCCAGATCTGCACGTCCACGACCTACGCCGCACTGGAGCCGCAGTGGCGGCCACCACCGGCGCCACCCTCGCCCAGGGCAAGGTAATCGACCTCAAGGCCCGCAGCGTCACCGGCTGACTTCTGGGCTGAGCCAACAACCGGGCACGTGGTAAGGATTGCGCCCTCATCGCAACTACCGCCGTAGGAGTTGAGGATTGAACCCGAGCCCTGGCATTTTCTTACCTTGTCAATGCGCCTTGAGCTACAGGCCTTTTGGGTCGAGCGGATGCGGTATCACCGTTGCATTAGTTGCCGGCTGCTCGATGATTACTCCCGCGAACAGTTCGGTAGCGCCGTGTGCCCGTCCGTCGTGCCTCGAAAGTTACCTCCGACGTCCCACCTGAGAGTAATGTCATCCCCGGCGGGTGGTTCTCGGACGAACTCCCCGATGCGCAAACCTAGGGGAGTTATGAAGCGCCGAATTGTCCTGATCGCGGTAGCAGTTGCCGCTTCATCGATTTGGGCGCCGCTGCTCTGGGCTAAACCGGCAATGGGCGGCTCGCAGCTAGAGATCCTGGTCGTTACGACAGGCAATGAGAGTGATGCTGAGGCGATCGCGAATATGTCCGCCAAGGACCCTCAGTACCGCACGGACGCTATGGCACTCATCGAGGGGTGGAAGTCTTCGATCGCGTCTGGTGACTCACTGGACTTGCGAGGCCTGACCTCGCCGCTCACTGCGCAAAGGCAGCTCGATCAGCTGTCGGCGCTGTCAAGTCGGATCAGCACACAGTTTGCATCTGTCTCGCACACAGCTGTCACGCAGCCGCCCGGAAGCGCCACCCCAGTGGAGTCGGCCGGAACGTCCCTCATTGCCAGCGACACGGTGGCAGTAGCGGCGGTGGATGGCGGAGATCCCAACTCTTTTGCGGTACGGGGCGTCGTCGGGAGTGGTCGGACATCGTGGACCAAGATCGGGTTGATCGTTGCAGCGCACTTCTGCAACCTACAAGGCTGCCAAGCGGATACGGACCGATTCTCCTGCACGGTCACTGTCAATCCGGGCGCTGTCACGAGCAAGATCGGTTCCCCTCTGTGCTTGTACTCGCCGAACGCCGGAAACTTCGGCAATAAGCACTACCAGTTGTGGGCGATCAACCGCGGCGGCGTTGTCGGAAGCGCGAACACCGGCGATGTGTCGGGCTCGGGGACCTACTACGTCTCAAGTACAGGGTCCCTCCACGGAACGGTGCTCACCGTGGCCATCACTTTGTGGGTCTTTCTCAATCCGTTCGGGTCGTACACGGCGGATGGCGCGAAGACGCCGGACGCTACTTGTCACACGACAGACAACGTCTGTGTCTACTGAGTCGGGGTGAGTGGAATGAGTCGAAACGAGTCGCGCACTTGAACAGGGAGCGAGTTATGCCCCGCCGGGATCTCGTTCCACGGGAGCTGGGCACCCCGGTTTGGATGGTCGCGCGGGGGGATTCCGCGACCGCCGTCTTTCACGGAGTTGCGGCAACGGAGGAGGGCGTCTTTTGCGTCCTTGACGTATTGGGTCAGGACTGCGATCTCTCGCTGGGATTTGGTCTTGATGGACCAGGCGGTTCGCAAGAGCCGCAGGTCTGGTTGGAGGTACTCAGTGCGGATGGCGATGTTGGCGATTCGCATCTGTCACAACTCGTAGCCGGGGAGGGCGGGCGATCTGACGACGGACTGGAGCGCTGGACGTTTCGACTTTGGTTTCCCCTAGACCTCGATGCAACCAAGTCCGCCACACTGCACATCCGCTGGGCGATGCTCGAACCGAAAGACGGCGAGGTGCAACTGTCCCTCGAGGCGCTGAAGTCCGCCGCGGCGCAGGCGGCGCGATTCCAGGACCTTAAAGCGCTTTGAGCAATCGGCCGCGAACGCGTCTCAGACGGTCAGCAGACATGTGCATTGCAAGACCGTCGCTCCGCCAGACGAGAGCCCATGCGGGGCAATGGTTTCCCAGATTGTGCCGTTCTCTGACGTGCGATCGTTCCGAAGGTTGTCTGGTGCCAGAACGATGCTGACCGTTACAGTGACGACCAGGTGAGTGATGCTGGCACGGCTGGGCGTCGCATGGCTGTTCATCGCGAGGGGGGCAGAGATCGGCGATGGCGTCACGTTCGCGAACCTCCATTCCCCTCCCAGTGCCACGGCCAAACGATCAAGATCGCGGCGATGACTCCTCTGGCTCCACGAAGCGGAGTGCCCGGCAGGGCAAGAGGCGAATCACACCAGTGGAAGCCTCTGAAAGCCCCAAGTGGCACGAAATGTGGCACGAGATCCGGAAAATCGCTGAAATCCCTTGTTACCATTGAAGAAGTTGAGTGCCCCCGGCAGGACCCGTCGAATCGCTTTCGCGATTCTCCGGACCTGACTGCGTCATGAAAACGCCATTTCCTAACCCCGCACTCATGCGAGGTTAGGAAATGGCGTGCCCCCGGCAGGAGTCCGTCGGCCGTCTGTTGACGGCCGCCTCCTCGAATCCTGACAGCGTCATAAGTACTTCCTATTTTTGATCCCACACTCATGTGGGATCAAAAATAGGAAGTGCCCCCGGCAGGACCCGTCGAATCGCTTTCGCGATTCTCCTCCCGAATCCTGACTGTGTCATGAGAACGCCCTTTCCTAACCCCGCACTCGTGCGAGGTTAGGAAAGGGCGTGCCCCCGGCAGGATTCGAACCTGCGCGCATGCCTCCGGAGGGCACCGCTCTATCCCCTGAGCTACGGGGGCCAGGAGTGCAATGACCCTATCAGCGCCCATGTCGGTAGGCTCAATCCATGACCCCCGAACTACTGTCTGCCGCTATTCGTCACGCTGTCGTCACGTGCGTAGAACGTGGCGACCTCAATCTAGAGCCGGGTCAAGTCCCTGATGAGGTTGTGGTCGAACGCCCGAAGAATCTCGATCACGGTGATTACGCGACGAACATCGCGCTCGTTCTAGCCAAGCCAGCCGGCAGTAATCCCCGCGCCGTTGCCGAACTTGTCGCCGGCGAACTCCGTCAGGTGGACGGCGTCGCCAAGGTTGACATCGCTGGCCCCGGCTTCCTTAACATCACCCTTGACGCAGCTTCCCTAGGCGAAACGGCTCGCAATGTTGTGGTCGCGGGGGAGACGTACGGTCACATCGATCGTTACGCCGGTCAGCATTTCAACGTCGAATTCATTTCAGCCAACCCAACCGGCCCGCTACATCTTGGTCATACCCGCTGGGCTGCGGTTGGTGACGCACTCGCTCGCGTCCTAGAGGCTGCCGGCGCCACGACGGCCCGCGAGTTCTACATCAACGACCGTGGCGTCCAGATGGATAAGTTCGGTCAGTCGATCGAGGCTCGTGCTCTTGGCACGGACGTGCCGGAGGGTGGATATCAGGGCGCTTACATCGACGATCTCGCCAAGCAGGTTGTCGCTGCCGACCCCAACATCGTCAGCCTGCCTGAGCCAGATCGCTACGAGGCATTCCGCGAAGCCGGCTACGCGCTTCAGCTTCAGCAGCAGAAGGACGTACTCGACAACTTCAACACCCACTTCGATGTCTGGTACTCCGAGCGAACCTTGCACTCGTCGGGTGCTGTTGATCGTGGCTTCGAGAAGCTGCGCGCCGAGGGTCACGTTTTCGAGCTAGATGGCGCAACATGGCTGCGCACGAGTGAATTCGACGACGATAAAGACCGAGTGCTCATCAAGGCAGACGGTGAGCTCACCTACTTCGCCTCTGACACTGCTTACTACGTCGACAAGCGCGCTCGCGGTTTCGACGTCTGCATCTACCTGCTCGGCGCCGATCACCACGGCTACGTTAATCGTCTTCGTGCGGTGTCGGCCTGTGCTGGTGACAATCCTGACGTCAACATCGAGGTCTTGATCGGACAGCTCGTGAAGATGTTCAAAGATGGTGAAGAGGTTCGGCTCTCGAAGCGTGCCGGCAACATGATTACCCTTGAAGACCTCGTTGACGAGGTGGGCGTAGACGCGGCGCGCTACTCGCTGATTCGGTACCCCGTCGATAGTCCGCTCACTCTCGATCTCGATCTACTTGTTTCGCGTACGAACGACAATCCCGTCTACTATGTGCAGTACGCGCATGCTCGAATTTCATCGGTGCTTCGCGGTGCGACGGATCTCGGAATCGATTGGCGCTCATCGGATTTCGACCCATCTCTACTGACGCATGACCGCGAGGCTGCACTCCTCGGCGCGATTGCTGAATTCCCACGCGTCGTCGCATCGGCAGCTGAACTTCGTGAGCCACACCGCATTGCGCGCTACCTCGAGGAACTTGCCACGGCGTATCACAAGTTCTACGACGTTTGCCGTGTTCTACCCGGTGCAGATGCTGAGCTCGAGCCGATCAACATTTCGCGGCTCTGGCTGTGCGCGGCCGCGCGTCAGACCCTTGCGAACGGTCTTGGGATTCTGGGAGTGAGTGCACCAGAACGGATGTAGTCGCGGCGCGAAGCCAGTCGTCGCCACGGAAGTGCACGCCAGTAACCTTGTGCCATGCGTGCACATCCGGCGGGCCCCCGTCATGGCGACATGGTCTCTGCCTTGGGCGCGCCACTAGCGCCGGTCGATTCAGCATCACTGCATGAACTCTCACCGGTCGTTTGGCCGATCAATGTTTCTCGCGCCGCTGGCGAAGGCCTAAGTCAGCAGTCACTCGAGGTAGCGGGTCTTGATGTCCGCGATATCGCCGATGAATTCGGCACACCGCTTTACGTTCTCGACGAAGGTGATTTCCGTTCTCGCGCGGCTGCATTCCGGCAGGCATACGACAACACCGAGATTCCGGGCACGGTCTACTACGCGGGCAAGGCGTTCCTGTCTGCCACCACTGTTCGGTGGCTTGCCGACGAGGGTCTCAACCTTGACGTGTGCTCGGGTGGTGAATTGGCCCTCGCATTACGCGCGGGTTTCCCGCCTGATCGCATCTCATTCCACGGTAACAACAAGGGTCATGACGAGATTGAAACGGCCGTTGCGGCCGGGGTCGGTAGTTTCGTTATCGACTCATATGAAGAGATCGCCAGAGTTGCGGCCGCCGC
>CAIKEU010000018.1 GCA_903826575.1 uncultured bacterium | reverse complement strand
CTTCCACTTCCACTTCCACTTCCACTTCCACTTCCACTTCCACTTCCACTTCCACTTCCACTTCCACTTCCACTTCCACTTCCACTTCCACTTCCACTTCGCGAAAACCTCGAAAAGTTTTGCACAGCAAGCGTTTTGGGATTGACACTTATTCGTACAGGTGTATTATTTAGGCATGGTCAACAACGAGTCAGTCATCGAACAGCAGCTTGCTGCCGTTCACGATGCTGCGCCCGTTGACCGTCCCGTTGTGCACGTGACACCACATCGAAATGTGGCCCTGCTCGCGCCCTACTTCGCGTGCCCATCAGCTCTCATCACGTGCGCATTACGTTCACCGATCGGCCCCCAGACGGCAGTCGACTTCGCACACATTGATCCCAGCCGCCTAGGCGCCGATGGGCTCCTGCGTCGCATGCAGGTCGCCGATCTCGTCTCGTCATGGGCGCAGTCACAAGCCGCCCAAGCACTCGCCGATTACGTCGGCCCTGAGCTTCACGATCTCGATGCAGATCGTCACCATCGTCTTGAGGTGCGCATCGCGCGCAAGTGTTCCGACGATGCCGCTGGCCGCGACATATTCGCTGCTCGCCGCCTAGCCGCAGATGCTCGCCTCGTACGCGATGCTTGGGAGCGCGGCCAGCTCAATAGCCGCCACGTATTTATCGCGATGGAACGCACCGCATTGGCTGCGCCGGAGTTGTCACAAGCAGTCTTCGAAGAACTCGGCAATCGACTCACCAGCGTTACGTCATCACGCCTCGGTGCTGTCATTACTAAGACGATGTGCCGGCTCGATCCCAAGGGCCAGGCTCGACGCTCACGAGTTGCGCGCCGTCACAATGTTGGCGTCTCGTTCCGCTCACTGCCCGACGGTTTGGGTCAGGTCATCGCGACGCATCGCATCGAAGATGCTCGTTCGCTGATGGATCTGATCGATTCGCGAGCTGATCAGTTGCTCGAACACCGTCGCGGCTGCGAGCCATGTGCCGATGCACTACCCGATGAGATCGGGCCGGCGCGTTCCGCCGCTCATCTGTCCCTCACCCTTCATTCCCCAGCAGCCGAGTGGCCAATTACAACGCACCAACCTTCTCCATCTCAAACTTCGAGTACCTCTTCGCTGCCCCGCAATCAGATGGGCACACGACGGGGCGTCCGCAAGGGCCGAGGCGAATTGCAGGTCGTGATCGATCTGAACACGCTGCTCGGCCTGGCTGAGAACCCTGGGCTTGTCGGTGGTCATCCGATTCCGGCAGAGATTGCTCGCGAGTTGGCCGCTGAGTGCGGCTCATTACGACGAATCATCACCGATCCAGTCAGCGGTCATCTCCTCGACTACGGCCGGCGTACCTATCTACCCGAGAAGCTAAAGAAGTTCATCGCCGCCCGAGACGGTTCCTGCCGAAGTCCCGGATGCGGCCAGCCTGCCGCCCGATCCCAACTTGATCACATCGAGCCCTTCCCGGCTGGTCCGTCCAACACCGATAACACCCATTCACTGTGCAAGCGCGATCATGATTCCAAGACCAAGGGTGACTTCAGCGTGCTTGAGCATGACGCCAGTGGGCGGGCTCGCTGGCGTACCCGAGATGGTCAGCATGGCGTGAGCGAGCCGCGACCCTACTTAACTGGCCCAGACTCAATGGATCCGCCTAAACCACCCGAGCCGTACCCCTTCTGACCTGCGGCAGCCGTCATCGGTACGATCAGCAGGACCCGCCAAACGAAGTTCCGGGAGTGATCTGAACGATGAGCGATGAATCCGTAGCGACACCCCCGACTCCAAAAACCCCGACTCCAACAGCCAACCGCCGCCTTGGCGAGGTAGACGCATCTGGAGCGACGCACACGCGGATCCGCCCGTTCAACACCAAGCTCACATACCCGGAGCAGAATCTCGACAACGACCTGTGCCAAGCGGTCGTAGCTGGCAACACCGTGTATTTGCGCGGCCAGATCGGCCAAGATCTAGACACCCGCGAGAGCGTGGGCATCGGTGACGTCGAAGCGCAGGCTGAGAAGGCAATGGCCAATATCGCGATGCTGCTCGAAGAGTCAGGCTCGGAGTTAGGCGACATCGTGAAGGTCGTCATTTACCTCACCGATATCCGCTTCCGCGAGCCGGTCTATCGCGTCATGGGTAAGTGGCTCAAGGGTGTGTTCCCTGTCTCCACCGGGCTGGTCGTCACCGCCCTTGCCCGGCCCGAGTGGCTGGTCGAGATCGACGCAACGGCCGTGATCCCCGAGTCAAGGGGTTAGGGCGCAGCATGACATTCAGCATCGTCGGCCGCTGCGAACGCACCGGAGCATTCGGGGTGGCAATTAGTTCCTCAAGCCCAGCAGTTGCGTCACGATGTGCCTACGTCAAAGCCGGCGTTGGGGCAGTGGCAACGCAGAACGTCACGGACCCGCGCCTCGGCCCCGCCCTGCTCGCTCAGCTAGCCA
Organism: uncultured bacterium; assembly: GCA_903826575.1. Lineage (GTDB taxonomy): Bacteria > Actinomycetota > Actinomycetes > S36-B12 > CAIYMF01 > Longivirga. The sequence goes on along the minus strand of CAIKEU010000018.1, from coordinate 15,502 downwards.
ACGGTGGCAGCGCAACAGCCGCCATGACAGTCGTGAGCGCAGCAGCTGAGTATCCAGAGTTTCGCCAGCTCACTGCAGTTGCGGCAGACGGATCGACGGCGGTATTCAGTGGCGCCAATTCCCTGGGCATCAATGGGGACTCCACCGGCAAAAACTGTGTGGCAGCCGGCAATATGCTCGCGACCCTCGATGTACTCAGCGCCATGGTGACCGCATTCGAGGCGGACCCAACGCAGGCCATCGAGCATCGACTCATCGCCGCCCTCGAAGCAGGCCTGGCACTCGGCGGTGAAGCTGGCCCCGTGCACTCCGCCGGCATCCTGGCCGCAGACACAGCCGATTGGCCATCAACGAATCTGCGCATCGACTGGAGCGACAACCCCATCGCCGAACTACGCGCGCTGTGGGATCTATGGGCGCCGCAAAAGGATGCCTACATCACTCGCGCCCTCAACCCATCGGATGCGCCAAGCTACGGCGTACCGGGTGATGATCGGTAACTGACGATGACCCAACCCACACATGCGGCCAACGCGCTACAGGCAACCAATGCTGTCCGTGCGGCGATCCTCGCTGAGGTTAACTCTCACAGCGAGTCACTCATCGCGCTCAGCCACCGCATCCACGCGAACCCTGAAATCGCTTGGGAGGAATACAAATCCAGCACCTGGGTTGCCGAAGCAATGAGCGATGCCGGCTTCGATGTTGAGACCAACTACCTCGACGTTGAAACAGCAGTGAGTGCCACGAAGGGTAGTGGACCTCTCCACCTGGTTGTCTGTGCCGAGTACGACGCACTCCCCGGCCTCGGCCACGCCTGCGGACACAACATCATCGCGTCATCATCCGTCGGTGCAGCAATCGCGGCCGGTCGAGTCGCCGATGAGCTCGGCATCACAGTCACGCTGATGGGTACACCAGCCGAAGAAGGTGAAGGTGGCAAGCTCGTCCTGATGGATCGCGGCGCTTTCAACGGTGTGCACGCTGCCGTCATGTCACATCCCGGCCCTGTCGATGTTGCCGAGGCGCGCCCGTACGCAGTCACGCATCTAGACGTCCGCTACCACGGCAAGGCGGCGCACGCGGCCGCCTATCCCGAGGATGGCATCAACGCTAACGACGCATTCACCATCGCCCAGGTCGCGATCGGCTTACTGCGTCAACAGCTTTCCAATGAGGTGCGCGTCCACGGCCTGGTGACGAAAGCCGGCGATGCCCCGAACGTCATCCCGGAATTCACCGAAGGCCGCTGGTACGTGCGCGGCACCACCAGCGCGCAGATGGACGAAGCATTCGAACGCATCAAGCACTGCTTCGAGGCTGGCGCACTAGCAACGGGAGCAACCCTCGAGCTCGGCCCCAGCGGCGCGCCCTACGTCGAGTTCCGCACGGATTTCGAACTCCTCGATAAGTACGTGCGCAATGCCGAAGAGCTTGGTCGGGTCTTCACCGATGGCAACGTCGGCCTTGGCCGGATGAGCCGCGCAAGTACAGACATGGGCAATGTGTCGCAGATCGTTCCTGCGATCCACCCATACATCGGAATCGATTCAGCCCCAGCGGTTAATCACCAACACCAGTTCGCCGCCGCAGCAATCACCGGTGCAGCAGATCGCGCCGTCCTCGACGCCGCAACTGGCCTAGCACTCACCCTCGCCGATGCAGCAACAGATCCACAGACCCGCAACCGACTTCTCGGAAACTAGGAGGGCAAGTTATGACCCGCACCCGCGCTGATTGGCAAGCCATTGCCGATTCACTCAGCCCACGTACGCAGGCCTTCATCGACGGAAAGTTCGTCGATGCTGTTGAGGGTCAGACGACGACGTCGATCTCACCCGCAACCGGCCAGTCACTTGCCACCCTCGCCGAGTGCACCGCCGCTGACGTCGACCTCGCCGTCAAAGCTGCGCGCCGGTCGTTCGAATCAGGTGTGTGGTCGCGAGCATCGGCCGACACCCGCAAGGCCACGCTGTCGAAGCTATCCGCGCTCATCATGGACAACCTCGACGAGTTGGCTGTCACCGATTCCCTCGACATGGGCAAACTCGTCACCGATGCGCACACCATCGATGTGCCCGGCAGCGCGATGATCCTGCAGTTCTACGCCGAGGCGATCGACAAACTCAACGGCGAAATCCCCGTAACTCCCCCGGGCAACATCGCTCTCGTGCAGCGCGTTCCACTCGGCGTTGTCGGCGCAGTTATTCCGTGGAACTACCCACTCGAGATGGCGATCTGGAAGCTTGCCCCGGCGCTCGCGGCTGGTAACTCCGTCGTCCTCAAGCCGGCTGAGCAGTCACCGCTATCCGCACTGCGCCTGGCCGAACTGGCTGCAGAAGCCGGCCTGCCCGATGGCGTACTCAACGTCGTGCCTGGTCGCGGCGAAACTGTTGGCCGCGCAATCGGTGAGCACCCCGACGTGGACGTACTCACGTTCACTGGCTCCACTGAGGTCGGCAAGATGTTCATGTCCTACTCCGGTGCGTCCAATCTCAAGCAGGTGTGGCTTGAGTGCGGTGGCAAGAGCGCAAACCTTGTATTCGCCGATATCGACAACCTCAACGAGGCTGCCGAATTCGCGGCCCGCGCGATCTTCTTCAATCAGGGCGAGGTCTGCTCGGCAAACTCGCGTCTTCTGGTTCAGCGCGAGATCGCTGACGAGTTCGTCGCGGCCGTCGTCGCACAGGCGAAGAACATCACTGTTGGCCACCCCTTCGATCCAGCTGCGAACATGGGCCCACTCGTCGACCGTCGTCATACCGATCGCGTCGAGGAGTACCTCAAACAGGGTGTCGCCCTTGGGTCGGTAGCCGCTGGTGGACGGCGCCTGACGATCGAGGGCTCAGATTGCTACATCGAGCCAACAGTCATCACGAACTTGGCCGCCGATAGCGCCCCGGCCAAGGAAGAGATCTTTGGGCCGGTTCTAGCCGTCATCCCCTTCGACACTGAAGATGAGGCCATCGCCCTCGCTCACAACAGCGAATACGCCCTCGCTGCCTCGCTCTGGACGGGAAACCTCTCGCGTGCCCACCGAGTCGCCGAGCGGCTGCACGTGGGAACGGTATCGGTAAACACCGTCGACGCCCTCGGCGTGACCACCCCATTCGGTGGTTTCAAGGGATCCGGCTTCGGCCGCGACCTATCGCTACACGCATTCGATAAGTTCACCGGGCTTAAAACCACGTGGATCCGGTACTAAGGTTCTAGCAGCACGTGAAATCGCACCACCACAACAACGATGTTGGCAGGAGCAGGACATGACGATCACCGGTAATCAGTTCGACGTTGACACCCTCGAGAGTGTCGACCGGGCGCACATCATCCACCCGTACCTGCCCTCGTCCGTCACTGAGCGCGTCATCATGACGGGAGGTGACGGCTGCAGCCTCACCGATGCTCAGGGCCGCGAGTACCTCGATGCCACTGGTGGCCTATGGCTCGCGCAGATCGGGCACGGCCGTGAAGAGATCGCTGAGGTCGCTGCCAAGCAGATCAAGACCCTTGAATACTTCACCTCGTTCTGGGAGTTCAGCAACGATAAGGCGATCGCACTCGCCGATCGCCTCGTGAGCATCTCCCCCGACCACATCAATCAGGTGTACTTCACCAGTGGTGGTTCGGAAGGTAACGAAGCTGCGATCAAGATGGCGCGCTACTACCACTACCGCAACGGCGATACGAGCCGTAACTGGATCCTGGCTCGTCGCAATGCGTACCACGGCATTGGTTACGGCGGCGGCTCGGCAACCGGCTTTGACGTCTACCACAACGGCTTCGGCCCGATGATGCCGAATGTTCGCCACCTAACCCCGGCCTGGCCGTACCGCAGCGAGCTGTTCAACGGTCAAGACCCAACGGACTTCCTGATCAACGAACTCGAAGAGACGATCGCCAGCATTGGCGCAGAGAACATCGCAGCCATGGTTGGCGAGCCCATCATGGGCGTCGGCGGAATGCTTGTGCCTCCCATGGATTACTGGCCGCGCGTGCAGGAAGTACTGCATAAGAACGGCATCCTGATGATCTTTGACGAGGTCGTTACCGCATACGGCCGCGTCGGTGAATGGTTCGCCGCTCAGTACTTCAACGTGCAGCCAGACATCATCGTCACCGCCAAGGGCATCACGTCTGGCTACATCCCGCTCGGCGCAGTGCTCACCACCGACAAGGTCGGTAACGCACTGCAGTCGGACTTCGGCTTCCCGATGGGTTACACGTACAACGGTCACCCGACGGCTGCCGCAGTGGCGCTGGCGAATCTCGACATCATCGAGCGCGAGGGCCTCCTCGAGCGCGCGAAGACGATCGGTGCGTATCTACACGAGGGCCTTAAGACCCTGCTCGATCTGGAGATCGTCGGCGAGGTTCGTTATGTCGCGATGATGCACGCGGTCGAGCTGGTTTCAGACCGTGAGACGCGTGCGCCACTGCCGATGTTGCAGCCAATGCTTCCCGACGTCATCCGCCGTGAAACGGGCGTAATCGTGCGAGATTGCGGGCACAACCTCGTGCTCTCACCACCGCTGATCATGACTGAGGCTGAGGCAGATCGCGCTGTCGAGGCAATGCGTTCAGTGCTCGTTCGCACCGGTAAAGACGGAGTTATCTCCTAGTCGAGACTCATCGGCAGGCAATCGCGATTTTCCGAAATTGCCTGCGGCTGAGTCAGTGCAGTCCTACGCTCAAACGTGTCACCAACCGGTGGCACGAAACGGGGGGAGCGGATATGCCGCTTTATATGGATGTGCACAACATGGACGGTGGGGTGTCCGCCGCGGATGTCGCCGGCGCCCACGCCAAGGACGTCGAAGTCCAAGGTGCGCATGGTGTCGATTACAAGAGCTACTGGGTCGACGAGAAGGCAGGCAAGATCTTTTGTCTCGTCGATGCGCCAAGCGCAGAGGCAGCGAATACGGTTCATCGCGAGGCCCATGGCCTGGTAGCCGATGAGATCTTCGAAGTGAGTCAGGGCTAGACGTAATCGCTCAGCGAAACCACCGAAGTCGGAGCCTGCACACACTGGGGCTCCGACTTCGTCGTTGACGGGATCGATGCCGCTCGCATGAACCAGCGTCATTGTCTGGACGCAGGAGAGGTTGGCCCTCTAGTATTCGTACGGATCCAAACGAATTTAGGCGATCCGTCCGTCACCGCTGGCCTTCTGGAGTTAACGTGCCCGAGTTTGCTGGGTTTGCCCCGCCGTACACCGTGTCGGGTAAGAGCGCGCTGATCCCCACTCCCCCGTGGCATTACAGCGGCGACCTACTCACCGTCGAGTACCGGACGGATCCGGCGAATGTTCGCGCACTCCTACCCGACGATCTCGAACTCGCCGATGAGGATCCCGGCGCCGTCGCCTTCATCTGGGCAGATTGGCAGTCCTGCTCGGATTCATTCGAGGAGTTGCTCGATCCCGCGCGCAGCCAGTACAAGGAAGCCTTCGTCGTCGTGCGCTGTAAGTTCGAGGGCAAGCTGTACTCACGCTGCGCGCTGATTTGGGTGACGACCGATTTCGCGATCGCACGCGGAGTTCATCAGGGCTACCCAAAGAAGCTCGCCTCGATCCACCAGACCCGTCCCATGCCGCACGGCAAGGCCGCACCTCGCGTCGACGTAGGTGGACGATTCGGCGCAACGGTGTCGGCCTACGACCACCGGATCGCCCAAGCCAAGCTCACCATCACTGGCCCAAGCGAAACGAATGGTTTCGTCAACGCACTTCCCATGGTGCACCACCGTCAGGTGCGCGGCATCGAACGTAATGCCGGTTGGGCACTTGATGAGGTTGTGACGATGTCTGGCTACGACGCAGACCTCGGCCCCTGCTGGCAGGGCGACGCCGAGCTCAACCTGTTCGACTCACCATGGGATGACGTGGCTTCGCTGCTCCCGATCAACGAGATCATCGGCGGCTACTACCGTCAGGTTGGCGTCTCCTGGAACGGCGGCACCACCCTCGCACATCGCTAACCCCGGCTTCGCGGGCGGCAGTATCGCTGGGCGCCCAAGAGGCAACCTAAGCAAGAGGCCCGTTTGCAAGTAGGCAGGCGAGTTGCAGGGACGTGAGCAGGGTCAAACGAGCAGGGTGCAGGTGAGAGCGCAACCCGGGTTTATCTCGTCGAGCCGACGAGTGAATTTGAGAATGATCCGAACGTCACGGATAAGAAGTTTCCCGGTAACCCCACTCGCTCGTATCGCAGCCGTGAGCCGCTCGTTGTTATTGACGAGGTGCACGACTGGACCCGGCTCAGTGCCGAGGATCTTCAGTCATGGCGCGATCACATAGCCGCCATTCGTGCCGACGACCGCGCCGAAATCATTAATTAGGGCGGCATTCCAGAAGCCTTCACTCGGACACGGAGCGATATCTTGTTGGTCAAGATTCATCGTCATTGATCAATTGTCAGCTGTTCCGAGGGAACTTGGAACTTAGTCTCCAACTATCTCGTTCTCGACCATGTGATCTTTGGGGGAAATTCATGCGGATTGGTCTAATCATTGGAACAAGTTGCCTCGCTCTCGGCGTGATGGCTGCTGGGCTTCCGTCGGCATCAGCCACGACGTCTGGTCGATTAGTTCACGAGGTCGGACATGTTAGCGATCGTAACGGCGCAGGCAGCGCGGGCGTCGAGGTGGATGTTTATGCAGAACCCGATGCTTCGTTTCTTTCCAACCTGAAAGTCGGTGATAGCTATTCATCGACATTCGTCGGGTCTGCCACAACGGACGCGTCTGGCCGCTATGCCGTTGACGGCCAAGTTCCGTCCGCAAGCTCAAATCTGCGGCTCGTGGCCCATGATGGAAGCGGACACTCGACTTCGTGGTATCAACCGATCGACAGCAATAGCCAACCGGAGCTCAAACTTGACGGGAGCGCCATCGGATCGACCGAGTCCAAATCAACAGCCGTGGCAAAGTCGACAACGACATCTACGCTTTTAGCTAGTTATCCAGTTTGGGGTATCGTCGGCCAACTCTATTCCACGACAACAGGCGCAACCGGGGACTTTCAGTACGCCAGCGGCGCAACCAGTGAACTCGGCGTCGGCGTCTCGCTAAGCGGAGCAGCTGGCAGCTTTAGCTCCGCGGGCACAACCGCCCTGTCTTCGAGCACTTTGATAGATTTTCCTACTCAGTCCGCTGGCTCAACGTGGAAGTCCTACATGAAGACTCAGTGGAAGTATGGAAAATTCAAAGATGTGACGACCACCTGCTCTAAAGTCTGCGCCTCCACCACGCAATACTCCGCACGCCCTTACTCATTTCTGGGTGGATCCCAAGTTGCTACCGCAGGATCCGTTCCCACGACTTCTCCCAGTAACTGCACCTCCTACGCCGGCGGCTCTCAGGCGACCATCCAAAGCGGCTCGGCGATTACTTGGACCAACGGTGTTTCTATGACCGGAAGTCCAGCAGGGAAAGTGGACATCGGCATCGACCTTTCCAGCAAAACTGGCTATTCAACATCGGCATCCTTGCGCTATGTGTTCTCCTCGACCCGCCATCTCTGTGGCGTTGGTGGCCCGCCCACAGGAGCCGGCAGTCCCTATCAGATCGTGGTACAACCGTGACCAAAGGAAACACTTCCGTGCGCGACATTGTGCCTCGGCTAACCCTTTTGGCTGCAGCTGCCTTCACAATCGCTGCTGCAACCAGCGGTTGTTCAACCCAAACCGTCTCACCTCCCCGCGGCCCCCTTGAAGTGAGGTCCTCGACGATAGAAATCTGTTACCCAGCTAGTTCCCTTCCCGGTCTCATTGGCGCCGGCCTCCTGATCGCCACCAACCCGGTCACCGTGGAATCCGTCACGCTCACCGATCCCGTCGGAGTGACCAACCCCAACAGCTACTTGGTCACCAACGCAGGCGGGAAGGGGATAGGTTCCGCTCGGGATCCACTACCAGCCGATGTTGAAGCAGATTTTGGCGTAGCCCGATGGGAGTCGAAGCGTGAGGCTGCTGGAGCGACCATTGAACCGGGTGACCCCGGCCAGCAGCTGATCCTGAAGGTGGCCGGAACCGCGGGTACCGCCTCGGGAATCCTCGTGCGATACACATCTAACGGCTTTTCATACGACTTGCAGATTCCGCAGCGGACAAAGATCCAAGAACCCACATGCGCAAGTACTTGATGATCCTCAGTGCCTTAATCCTTACAGTGGCCCTTGTCACCAGCAGCTCGAAAAGCCCTTCCGAGGTTCGGGGCAGCACAGTCCGGGAGGTCCAACGCGGAACTCATGACGCGTCTCCCCTTTGGGCCGCAGAGGCGAGCGTAGTTGCCATTGTCAGCAGATTTGCGCCAGCAGGAGACTTGCTACCCGCCCTGCGATGTAGCGGTGTCCTGGTATCAAGGTCGCTTGTTCTTACCGCTCGGCACTGCATCGACAGTCGGCCGGTGGACGTAATATTCGCGAGCGACGCTCAGCGGCTGGTGAGAGTGACTGGCATGCGCTTGATGCCGTTGACGAAGTTGCTCCGTAGCCGTTCGGCTTCACCGGCCGCGCTGATGGTGTCGACTCGGGCGACGAACTCTTCGAGAGTCACCCGGAATTCCATGCGGGCCAGGAATGAGCCCATGCAGAAGTGTGGGCCGCCCTTGCCGAAGGTGAGCAAGTCGACGCTGGTGCGATCTAAGTCGAGTTCGTTGGGACGTTCGATGGCGCGCTCGTCACGGTTGCCCGATGGGTACCAGATACAAATCTTGTCGCCCGCCTTCACCGGGTGATCACCGATCATCGTGTCGACGGTGGCTGTGCGACGCATGTGATTCACCGGGGCACCCCAGCGCAGCAGCTCGTCGAGAGCGGCCCCACTCAACAGTTCAGGCTGCTCCTGCAAACGAGCGAGTGCCGACGGGTTTTGGATGAACGTGAGCCCAGCCAGTGTCAGTGCCTGACGCGTCGTCTCCTGGCCAGCGAGAGCAAGCAGGAGGAAGTAGTTGTCGAGCTCTCGCTGAGTGAGCTTCTCACCATTTACCTCTGCCTCAACCATCTTCGTGACGAGGTCACCCGTCGGCCGGGCGCGACGCTCAGCTTGCAGCTCACGTCCGTATTCGAAGACCTCAAGCGCCGCAGCAGAACGGAACGGCAGCAGCCGATACTGCTCACTTTCTTCCGAGCCAAGGAGCGCGTCAGCGAACTCGGGATCAGTGTTGCCGACCAGGCGATCACCCCACGCCGTGAGCTTGTCACGATCCTCATCAGGCACGCTCATCATCCGCGACAACACCCGCACCGGGATCTGACTTGAGATGTGTTCGACGTAATCGAAGGTGCCAAGCTCGAGAGCCTGCTCGACGGTACGCGCCGCGATCCCGCGTAGGAATGACTCGTAGCCGTTAATGACCTTCGGCAGAAACTCCCCCGCCATCACCTTGCGCATCGCAGTATGCGATGGCGGATCGGTATCGATCAGCGAGGTGCGGTGTTCGAGCTGGTCATCTTCAAGATCTTCAAGTGACACACCACGTGCTGAACTGAACGTCGCCGCATCTCGGCTCACCGCAACGATGTCCGCATGTCGAGTAACCGACCAAAACCCGCTCTGTGGTTCAGGTTCGGGCGTCCACGCCACTGGCTCCGAATCACGAAGTTCAGCGAACAACTCCAACGGCGGACCATCAGCAAACGCATCCGGATCAGCCAGTGGTGCTGCCAAGAACTCAGTATTCGTTGTGGACATCGTCATCCTTCATCGGGTGGATCACATACGTGCGGACTACATTCGCAAAGGCAGTGGGCTTTGGGGCGGCCTGAGCTACAGGTGATAGGTGTACTCACGGAATTCCCAGTCGGTGATGTACCGGCTGAAGCGCTCCACCTCATCGCGCTTGTACTGAAGGAACGAGGTGACGAAGAACTCGCCGAGTACCTCGACTAGTTCCGTGTCGGCCTCGAGTGCGTCGAGTGCTTCAGGAAGTGACTGCGGCAACATCGGTGCATTCTCGGGGTTGTAGCCGTAGCCCTCAAGCGCGGCAGGTGGCTCCAGCTTGTCACGCACACCGAGGTAGACGGCAGCACCAACGGCAGCCATCGCCAAGTATGGGTTCGCGGTGGCATCGCCGAGGCGCACCTCCATCCGGGCCGCTCCCCCACGCTCCGGTGGAATACGGACCATCGCACTGCGGTTGTCCAGACCCCAGTCGATCAACCACGGGGCCAGAGTGTCCGGACCAAAGCGCTTGTACGAATTGATCGTCGGGTTCAGAATCGCGGCAAGTGCGGGCGCATGGGCCAGCACACCGGCGATGGCCGAACGTCCAACCGCCGAAAGCTCATCGGGACCATCGGCATCGCCGAAGACGTTGGTGCCCTTCTCGTCTACAAGCGAGAGGTGCAGGTGGAAACCGCTACCACCCTCATCGTTGAACGGCTTAGCCATGAATGTTGCTTCAAGGCCCTCGTGACGAGCGATCTCCTGCACACCAGACTTCATGCGGAAAGCGCGGTCAGCCGCGTCCACCAACTCTGAGTGGTTGAGGTTGATCTCAAACTGGCCGGGGCAGAACTCGTGGTTCGCGGCCGTCACCTGCATGCCGGTGTCGCGCAGGTTGCGCAGCATCTTCAACAGGATCCCGCGCGGATCACCCTTACGTCCGACGACGTATACATTTCCGACGACATCGGCGTAACGACGCATTCCATTGGCGCCAGCGGGATCTGGCTCCATCAGGTAGAACTCAAGCTCAGGCCCGATCACTGCACTCAGACCAAGCGTCGCGAGCTGGTCCGAGACACCACGAGCGACATTGCGCGGCGATTCCGGTGCCGGATCACCATCATGGGTGAACGTGTCGGCAATAACCCATGCCACACCGTCTTCCCACGGCATCGTGGTCAGAGTATTCAAGTCAGGGATCGCCTTGATGTCCGGGAGCCCATCCTCGATACCGCCCTGGACAGGGACAACATCACCCATCGGCGAGGTGTGGAACACCGCACGGCAAAACGCCATGCCATGCCCCATCACATTCTGGAGCTCATCGATCAGCACATCGCGACCACGATCGGTGCCGATCATGTCCGTGTACGAGGCTCTGATGACATCAATCCCACGCGCCCGCAGGTCGGCTACAACTGCGCTGACGTCGACGTTGTCCATAGGTCATTCTCCCGGGGCTTCGAAAGATTCGTTCGGGTCCGAACATTTAATGGAAAGATAGTCGGTTTCATCCCTTCGCGGAAGGGGTCTCGGCCACGATTTCGCAGCAAAAATTCATCTCCCACGTTGACGCAACGGCAGTGGGGCAATACGTTCGGTTCCGAACGAAAGGAGCCGTCCATGCGGGCGTTATTCATTCAGCAGGATCACACCTCACCCCTCGGTCCCGTCGGCGAGCGCTTCGCCAGCCACGGCTACGACCTGGTCGAGTTCAACGTCGTGTCCGGCGAGAATGCACACTCTCCTAACGTGTCGGTCGAGTTCCCCGATCCCCTTGATTTCGATCTGATCATTCCGATGGGTGCGCCATGGTCTGTCTACGACGATGAGCGAATCGGCAACTGGATCGGGCCAGAACTTGAACTTCTGGGCACCGCCCACGACGCAGGAATTCCGATCTTTGGTATCTGCTTCGGCGGCCAGGCTCTGGCCGCAGCAACGGGAGGCAGTGTTCACCGCGCCCCCGATGCCGAAATCGGCTGGTATGCGATCGAAACCGATGACTCCGATCTCGTCGGCTCCGGGCCGTGGTTTCAGTGGCATTACGACCAATTCATCGCGCCCAGCAACGCCACCACCTTCGCCCGCACTCCCATCGGGCCGCAGGCATTCACCCTTGGACGAAGTCTCGGGCTCCAGTTCCACCCCGAGCTCACGGCATCAACTCTCGACCTATGGCTGCTCAACGGCGGCGAAGAGTCGATGCTTAACCACGGCTTAGACCCGGCGGGTTTGCTTCGCGAAACCCAGGCCGGCACTGACGAGGCTGCTGCGCGTACGTACGAACTCGTCGACCGATTTGTCGCACGCGTGGTCAACGCAGACGTCGTTTCGCGCATCAACGCCCCAGCAGCACCGTAATCGTGAGCCCTGAAGATATGACTACGGGCGATCGCTTTACAGGCAAGCAGGTACTCGTCACCGGTGGTGGCAGCGGAATCGGCCTGGCCATCGCACAACGGTTCGTTGACGAAGGTGCATCCGTCACGATCACCGGGCGACGCGAGGAAACTCTGCGCGCCGCGGGCCTGCCTTACGTGGTTTGTGACATCACCAACGAGCAGGATCGGGCGTCGTTGGCTGCGGCCCTGCCAGCAGTCGACGTTGTGGTCAACAACGCGGGAATCTTCAGCGATAACTGGCTTGAGAACGCCGGTGTGCACGTCGATGCCCCGCTAGCCCTCGTGCGACTGTACGAGGATTCACTCGTGCAGCGCGGTGGCAGTGTCATCAACATCGCCTCCGTCGGCGGCTTGGTGGCCGTACCCAACGCCGCCGCGTACTCGGCATCAAAGGCCGCGCTCATCATGATGACGCGCTCCCTAGCCGTCGATCTCGGCCCGCGCGGCGTGCGCGTCAACGCCGTCTCACCCGGCTGGGTACGCACTCCCATGGCCGATGACGAGATGAGTGTCATCATGGAGCGCGTTGGTGTCGATCTCGAGGGCGCTTACGCGGTCGCGACAAAGAACCTGCCACTGCGACGTCCGTCATCACCGGACGAGATCGCTGGCGTCGTAGCATTCCTAGCCTGCGCCGACGCCTCGTTCATCACCGGCTCAAACATCGTCGTCGATGGTGGCTCACTCGTCGTCGACGTCGGCATGCTTGCCTTCGAGTGAGCAGTTCTAGCCGACGCGGACCGGGAACTTTTTGATTCCGTTGATGAAATTGCTGCGTACATGCAACACCTCGCCATTGAGTTGAATGGGCGTCGCAGCCAGCCTCGGGATCAACTCTTGGAACATGATCTTAATTTCCATGCGGGCGAGCTGATTGCCAAGGCAGAAGTGCGGGCCACCTTTGCCAAACGTCACGTGATCAACACGAGTACGAGTGACATCGAAGCGGTAGGGATCTTCAAACACGCGGGGATCACGGTTACCCGACGCGAACCACGCGACGACCTTGTCACCCTGCTTGATCGTCTCGCCATACATCTCAACATCGCGAGTTGCCGTGCGACGGAAGTGATACACCGGTGACGCCCAGCGGAGCATCTCTTCGACCGCTCCAGCAATCCGCTCGGGCTCAGCCTGAAGTAGCGCGAGCTGATCGGGATTGTCGATGAGCGCCTTCACAGAGTGTGAGATCGCCTGTCGCGTCGTCTCGTTTCCGGCGACGACGAGTAGCAAGAAGTAGTTGCGGAAGTCGCGATCACTCATCGCAACGCCGTCCTCGGGCGTCTGGTTCACCAAGCGACTGACGAGGTCGTTACCCTCGCTCCCCTTGCGCTTAGCGGCCAAGTCGAATCCGTACTCAAACACCTCGAGCGCCGCGGGTGAGCGGAACGGCATGAGTCGGTACTTCTCACTCTCTTGCGAATCAGCCAGCACATCGGTGTAATCCGGGTCGGAGTTTCCGACCATCTGGTTACCCCAGTCGATCAGCTGGCCGGTGTCCTCGTCCGGCACGTCAAGCATTCGTGCCAGAACCCGGATCGGGAAGTCCGCACTTACCTCTTTAACGAAATCGAATTCACCCTTAGCGAATGCCGCATCAAGGGTGCTCGCGGTCAAGCCGCGAAGAAATCCCTCGTAGCCGACGAGTCCACGCGGAGTGAACTGATGCTGAAGTAGTCGGCGGAGCGCCCAGTGCCGAGCGCCGTCCGTCTCGAGCATCGACTTACGGACCTCGATCTGCTCATCATCAAGCTCTTCGAGGTTTGCTCCGCCGAGCTCGGAGGAAAACACGTCCTCATCGCGGGTGACGTTAACGATGTCCGAGTGCCGGGTGACCGACCAGAAGCCGTGGTTTGGAGCGGGTTCATCGTTCCAATGAAGCGGCTCGTCCTCGCGCAACGCATCGAGCAGCGGCCACGCTTGGTTCTGCTCGAAGTAGTCGAGATTCGAAAGGTCGATGTCTGATCGGGACATACAGTGCTCCAATAATCGTTCGGATCCGAACGAAACTTTAGAGTGGGTAGGGCTCCATCGCAAGGGGTTTGCCGATTAATTCCTCTCGCGCACCATTCCATTTGTTTGGGCCCGAACGGTAAGATCCGTCTGATCTTTCGTCCACTGTCGTCCCGCAAAGCGAGGTGTGTGCTCCGTGAGTCGCTACGCCGACGCTGCCCGAGATGGTGACGGCCGTGGGCACCACACGTTGGCCGAGACCGAGAGTGCGGTAGCTGAGCGTCTAGACGGCATGAGCGTTGACGTCGAATCGATGGCCGCCGTGCAGAACATCTACCGAGCGGCGAACACAATTCGCAATCACCTTGAGCAGACGGTGCTGGCACCCCACGACCTGACGTGGACGGGCTGGGTTGTGCTGTGGGTGGTGTGGATTTGGGGCGATATCGAGACCCGACACGTGGCTGAAGAAGCAGGGATCTCCAAAGGAACCCTGACCGGTGTGATCGGCACCCTGGAAAAGCGCGGCCTGCTGCTACGGCGCACTCACCCCGATGACGCACGCCGCGTCCTGGTTGCTCTCACCCCCAAGGGACGCAAACTGATGAACACCCTGTTCCCGATCTTTAATGCAGCAGAGGCACGGGTAACAGCAAGTTTGAGCACGGCAGACAAGACCCACCTGGCAACCTCGCTACGCGCGGTCGTCGCCGAAGTTGACGAGTTTTAGACCCTCGAACTCCCTCAAAGAATTCGCTCGTCCAGCACTTGACCACCGCTGCGGCCCGCAATACGTTTGGAACCGAACGATTTCCCCCGTCGGGGCGTCTAGGCGCTTGATTCCACCACCGTGGCCATGTGAAAGGTCGATGCCGTGAGCACTGCAGTCGTCGCTGGTGTCGAGGTCGACACGCGTCACTGGATTGGCGGTGAACGCGTCGCGAGCGCGGGCACCTTCGAAGATGTTTCCCCGCTGAACGGCGAGGCGATCGCCGAAATCTCGCGCGGTGGACAGGCTGAGGTTGATGCGGCCGTTGCCGCTGCAAAGGCCGCCTTCGTCGGTTGGTCACGCACTGCACCCGCCGAGCGCGCCGCGATCCTGCATCGCATCGCCGACGGAGTTGAAGCCCGCCTCGAAGATCTGGCCCAGGTCGAAACTCTCGACAATGGCTCACTCCTACGTTCACATCGCCGCGGGGTCATGCCGCGAGTCGCGATGAACTTCCGCTTCTTCGCCGACCACCTGCTGACCCTTCACCACGACGACTTCGACACCCGTGGCCATCGCAACCACGTCTCGTGGGATCCCGCTGGCGTCACCGCGATCATCACGCCATGGAACGCCCCGCTCATGCTGGCCACGTGGCGTATCGCACCTGCACTGGCTGCCGGCAACACCGTGGTTGCCAAGCCACCGGAGTGGGCGCCGCTGACCGCGTCACTTCTAGCCGATATCGCCGCCGAAGCAGGACTTCCGCCCGG
>CAIKEU010000017.1 GCA_903826575.1 uncultured bacterium | reverse complement strand
CCCATGAACAGCAGGTGCGACACCTGGCACCCGGCCATGACTAAGTGCCGGATTTCTGCGGACGCGATGTGCGCCACGCCAACCTTGATAAACCCGTCTGTCGGGTGACTGACGCAGTAGATGGAATGCGAATACGGAATTACATGAGTGTCGATACTCGGCTGGGGGGTGCCTGAGTACATGTCGCTGATCCTCTCTGTGTCGAACACCGTAGGCCAGAACGCCTACGGGGAGAGGATGTCCAGTTTTTGATCCTGCTAAACCTAAAAGTGCAATGTGCTTTAAGAATGGGTGTCGTCACTTTCGACGACAAACCGGCTCACGGGACGATGTGAACG
This sequence comes from uncultured bacterium, assembly GCA_903826575.1. Taxonomy (GTDB): domain Bacteria; phylum Actinomycetota; class Actinomycetes; order S36-B12; family CAIYMF01; genus Longivirga. The sequence goes on along the minus strand of CAIKEU010000017.1, from coordinate 9,816 downwards.
GTCACCTGGCGCGTGGTTTCCCCGTCTGGGCCGGTAAGGGTGACGGTGGCCGTTCCAGTTGAGAGCGCCTTGCCGCCGGGATTAAAGATCGCCGAGCCATCGTCGTGACCCTGGCTAAGTTCAAGTAACTCGGGCTGGTCGGTAGCCACGGTTGTGTGTGCGGGATCGTCCACAGTGAAGACGATGTACCGACCAACCGAGACGGTCGCTTCTGATTGGTCAGGGGAAACCATGACGGGGGGCAGCATCTGACTCGTTCCGTTCGTTGCGATGGTGGAGGCTGAAACAGGCGGGCTGGTCGCCGACGATCCATTGGTTGTGCCGCAACCGGCAACCCCGATGGAAACCGCGAGGAATGCGCAACTGACGAATGCAACGGGTCGGAGTGCCGGCCGAATAGTTCCCATGCTCACAAGACGTTTCCATCGTCGCATTGGTTCCGCGCGGACGTCACAATCCGTTCGGCGAAGAGTGCACCTTCTCAAGCCGGTCAATTCGGGCAGGGTGATCCAAAATACTTCTCAGATGATGACAGGTCCTTCCGATAGGCGAGTGTGACCTCAGAATTGGTGGTCATGTCGCGCTGGCGGCAACGTCAGCATGTGCTCGCCTACGCATCGGAGTTCAGACGTGAGTTGGGTTCTCAAACCGGCCGACCTAGTCCTTGGGCGACTGCCACTGCAGTTGCGGATTCTTCTACTCGTCACTCTGCCACTCATCCCATTGCTGTGGACGGTTGGTGCATACGCCAGTACCCAGGGTGAGCGGATAAATTTCGCTGCGGAAGAGCGGGTTGGAGTCGCTTACGAGCGGCCTGCCATGGGTCTGCTCATCGCTGTTGATTCAGCGTGGGATGCGTCCAGACTGGGGGAGTCGACACCGGATTTGAGCGGACCTCTATCGGCATTTCAGCAGGCCGAGCGTGATTACGGTGGCGAGCTGAAAACAGGTGACGCTGCTGCTGCCGCGGTCAAGGCTGTACAGGATTTGGGTGACGGCAAACTGCCGTCTTCTGACGCACGCTGGGCGACTGCATCAGATGCACTTCTGGCCGTCACGGTGGCTGCGGCCAACAACTCCAATTTGATTCTTGATCCTGATCTTGACTCGTTCTATGTCATGGACGCAGCGGTTGTAAAAATCCCGGCAATCGTTGATGGTGCCGCGGTAACCGGTGAAGCTGCGACGTCAGGAAAAGCGTCCCCGGATCGCACCGCGAACGTAGCCGTCGAACTAGGTGCCATGGTCGCGGCAAGCGACGGATTCGCCGGTGATGTTGCCACCGCCATTCCAGCCACGACGAATACGTCGGTGGCAGCTTCGATGAACTCTGCAAACGATGCGATTGGCTCAGTTGCCAAGAAGTTTGAAGAGGCAGCAAAGCCGGGCCTTATCTCGCCGCTGCCAAACGCTGCTGTTCCGGCGATCGCCGCAACGGTAGGCGCAACGTCGTCAAGCACCCTTGACGCACTAGATCAGTTACTCGAGGCGCGCGTTGCTGGGCTCAGTAAATCGCGGACCACTGTTTTCGCGGTTAGTGCCATCGTCATGGCCTTGGTCTTGTACCTCGCGGTTGCCTTTATGAAGTCACTTCGACGAGGAATGTCAGGGACTTTGCGTTCGTTGGAGCGGATTGCCGACGGACAGTTGGATGAGCCGGTTGATGCCAGTGCACTTCAGGACTTCCGTGAAATCGGTACCGCTGTCGAACGCACTCGGGTGAGTCTGGCTTCGACGATTAGTCGTGTCGCGGAAGGGTCGCAACTCGTCGCGGCCGCTGCCGCTGAGCTGAATGCGACCGCCGCGTCACTGGAAGCATCCACGAGTACGACCCGAATTCGTGCAGTCGATGCCGAACAGCGATCAGGATCCGTGAATGGGTCCATGGTCTATGTCAACGAGTCGATTGCTCAACTGCGCGAGGCAGTTGCGGAGATCTCGCGTAACGCGTCGTCGGTGACGTCCATCGCCGATGAAGCCAGTGACCGAACGCGACTTTCATCAGATCTGGCGAACTCTGTAGCTGCGTCAGCTGCCGCTGTGGTGGAAGCTGCGAGCAAGATCACCGAGATCGCTGCGCAAACGCGCATGCTCGCTCTGAACGCGTCGATCGAGGCTGCTCGAGCGGGAGAGGCGGGCCGCGGATTTGCCGTAGTCGCTGACGAAGTCAAGCAACTCGCTGAAACGAGCACCGTGACCGCGGAGCAAATCGTACGAATCTCCATGGAGAATCGTGCCCAGGCTGAAAACGTGCAGCAACAACTCAGTGGTGTTGCCGATTCGATCCAACAGGTCACGGAAACGCAGGCGACAGTTGCCGCAGCCGTCGAAGAGCAATCGGCGGTGATCGCAACGGTTAACGAAGGCGTCAACTCGACGGCCAATGAATCGATGCAGATTTCCGCGGCGTCTGCGGAGGTGCTCGAAGCGGCCGCTGAGGCCGCTGCGGGCACGACGCAGGTTATCTCGGCGTCTGAAAGCTTGTCGCATCTAGCGGAGGATATGGCTGGGGTTGTCGCCCGGTTCACCCTGCCGAACGAGCGCACAGAAAACACTCGTGAGTTGGACTACTCCGGCGTGTGAAGCGCCCCCGAGGAGTCCAAGTCACTATGTGCAGTCAACCCACTGGCCGCGCTGGGCGCTGAGAACGGCCTGCTCCAGCAATGTGACGGTTGCAATCACACTGCCACTGCTGACAGGCGGATCACTGAGGCCGGCGATGGCGGACGCGACGGCCGGATAGAACAGATCCCACCGTCCACGTTCCAAACTGCGAGACTCAGTGCGCTCGTCTCCATGGTGGAAGCGGACGATTCGCTCCGTGGCGCCCCAGGTGTCATCGGTAGGAATCTGTCCGTTGCGCAGAAGGGCTTCCTGTTCGTCTAGGCCGTCAATGGTGATTGCCGCCTCGTTGCCAAGGACACGGAAGCGAGGGGCCAGATGCGCGGCAAGTGCTGAGACCGCGAGCTCGCTAATGACTCCGTTTGCGTGCTCGATGGTGATCACCGTGTCGTCGTTTGCGAGATGCGGTGCACGCAATGTCCTAGCACTCGCATACACCCGCTCTGCCGGACCCCACAGTATGAGCGCTTGATCGACGACATGACTGCCAAGGTCGTAAGGCGCGCTCAACTTCGAGGATTGCGCCGGCCGCTGGCATTGCATGCTCGACGACCTACGTCGGAACTGACTCGACGTTGACGAAGGTGCCCGAGTACTTCACAACGGTTTGGACGGCAAACAACATCCTGGCGACCATTTCGGAGAGTGTCGGTTCCACTCATACGATCGATCAGGGGGTTTCCGCTTCTGGGGCAACTGGGACATGGACCGTGAGCGGCACGTTCAGCATTTCGACGGCCAACGCACAGAAGGAAAGTCGACAAATTTATCAACCCACGCACTACGGCAACACCATCAACATGGGCAAGTACCTCACACAGTGCGGTCCGTCGAAAACCTACTATCTGAAGAGCATTGGTTTCGCCGCCTACATCAACCAGTATTACGTGAACACCATACGAGGTGTCGTGGTTGGACAGCGCTACTACTCTGGCGCGAGTGGATACTGCCTGGGCGCACAGAATCCTGGAACGACCTCCACTCAGATGTCAACGTCACGCACCATGGGCGCTGGGCTTTCCGTTGCTGGCCTGAGCCTGAACACTTCGACCAACTGGACCCGAGACGTTGACATTACGTGGAGCCCTCAAGTTAAGTGGGACAAGTGTTACAACTCGATTTACGGCGCGTCGAGAGCCACCGATTCAGAGGTACATGCGGCGTGAGCCGAAAAAGAAGAGCACCTAAAGTGGCGCATTGGATGCCGTGGGCATTGGTCGTACCGCTGGTGGTGGGGGGGGTGTTCCCACTCCGAGCCTCAACTCGGAGTGGGACCCAACCCATTGGTCTTTTATGTTCACGCCCCAAAGCGAGCTCAAACCTTTGGCGATTTTCCGATGTGTAACAACAGCCCCGATACGACAAAAATCGTGATCACCGGCATCAAAGCAAACGACGCTACACCGGGATTGGTCGTTGACGGGTGGGGGTGGAGTTACAGTTTCGGGACAGACGAGGGCATTGTCGATACATCAGACGAATCCCTCCAAAGTTTGGGATTCGTGACGAAACCAGTGGAACTGAAGATGGACTGCAAGAAGTGGGACGCAAATCCGCTAGTGCTTCAGCCAAACAGTTCGCCACAGTTTGCGGTGCGCATGCATGCGACCGGAACTCTCGACGAGTGGTCCAAAAATGGCATCACCGTCACCTACGAACAAAACGGCACACCCATGGAGTCGACGTTCCCCTACATGTACGTTTTCTGCGGAGCCTTACCCCCGCACGATCCAGCGCTGACACACTGCCCGTGAGCACAGGTGCCATCAGATACCGAACGCACCGCGTCACCAAGTCGACGTGCTAGGCCATGGCAAACCCACGTCCCACTCGCCTGTGAGGTCCCGTGGGACGGGGGTGGACCGTGGCGTTGATGCTCACCGTGGGTGTTGGGGTTGAGACACGACTATTCGTAGCCCGCTGTTAGTGCTTTTAAGGTCTCCGCTGTCGAGTGTCGCACTGACTTCCTCAAGAGCCTCCCGATGGGGAAGCTCCTGGCGTTCATGATGGCCGTTGTCGCGCTCTCACTTCCGGAAATGATCCTGCTGCGCAGGGTTCTCAAGCTCCCACTGCTCGCCGCATACGTCGTCATCGTCGGCAGTGGGATCGTGATCGTCGGCTATCTATTCAACTTCCTGCTCGCTACCTGACTTCGCCACACCCACAAGGAGAACGCGATGATCATCAAGGTCCTCGGCCCAGGCTGTACCAACTGCAAGAACCTCGAACGTGTCACTCGCGCAGCCGTCGCCACACTCGGCCTCGACGCGACGATCGAGAAGGTCGACGACGTCGCTGAAATCGCCGGCTATGGGGTTATGTCCACCCCGGCCCTCGTCGTCGACGAGCAGGTCGTCGTCTACGGACGCGTCCCCAAGGTCGCCGAGCTCCGCGCGTTGCTCACCACTAGCTGATACCTCGGTGAGAACTCCGCCGGTGCTTCGGAACAGTGGTGACGTACTGCTTATGTGTTGGGGTGAGTGACGGGAGTCGTCGATCACCCCACGGCGATCTCCTCCCGAGTTTTGATTGTCGCCTAACTGTGGCGGCTGTCGTGGGCGCCACTGATGACGCTGGCGTTCTTACGTGCTCGTCAATGAAGCAAATGACACATCTCTGTCGCGTAATAGACCTCGTCCGAAGGTGCCGCGTTGTGTGAGCTTGTTGTGAAAACGTAATGATATGCATTACGCTTGTTACGTGTTTGACGATCTGGATTGGTCGCATCGTGGCGAATACATGGAAGCCAAACATGGGATCAGTGTCGCGCTGGCAAACGATGCGGTCTCAGATGCAAACAGAGTTCTCGTCGACCCGGATTACAACAGTGAGAGCGGTCGAACTGTTCGAATCATTGTCTACTCGTAGTTGGCTGCATGAATCATCACCGTGATTGCGATGGCCGATGGTGGGATCGACTACGGAGTGAACGGCTGGAGATCCAACGAGAAGGATCAGCGTATCTATAGGGAGGCGAAAGCTGATGGGCAAGATTGATGACCTGCTCGATAAGGAAGCCAAGGCCGCAGAATCTGCAGAATTGAACGCTGATGTGAGGGCTCCGCTACCCGAAGGCACGTCAGTTACGCGCGGTCATCCGCGTGCCAAGAACCTACAGGTGCGCTTTCGCGATGACGAGTTTGAACACCTTTCGGCATATGCGGACATCATGGGTCTCCCTGTTTCAACCGTCGTCCGTCTTTTGGTGATGAAGGCGATCGCACCGGCTGATGATCTTCGAGCAACCCTCGATCGCATTGAAACTGATCTCGCGGCCGTTCGTCGCAAGGCGCTGAGCGCCTGACCAGTCACGATAAGGGTTTGTAGCGCCGCTGTGGGGTGAGTGACGGGTCCATCGGCCGTCTTTCGACGGCCTCCTCCGGAGTGAAGCGCCTGAGGTTTTCTGCTGCTTCTAGGTCTCACGGGTGCGCAGAAGCGCAAATTACCCGGCGGCATCATGTGGGGGTGATCGAAGAGTATAGGGACGACAAAGGGCGAGCATGGATCGCGTGGACCTACGACGGCTACGCCGCCTCGCTCCAAGGCGGCACCACGGATCCCATGATCTACGACGAAGGTATCGGGCCTATTAAAGATGACGGCATAACCCCGGTGGCGCTTTCGGAAGCTCTCGCGTGGGCCTTGGCGCGGACGGACCGGGTCATCGTGCGACCACGGTGGACCAGGGTGTCCACTATTGGGCTGGTCGCGGTGCGGTGCCCGACAATCTTGAGATTGACCAAGATGAGATGCCTGTTTTGACGTGGGACGGCTCTTGGTAGGCAGGCCGAAGCGAGTTGAGTTGATCGCGGTCGCTATTCGTTCCCGTAGACCGATCAGGGAAATCGAGCGGATCTTCCAGTGTCAGAGTTGAGGTGGGTACGGCAACCATCCTGTGAATTCCGATAGCTGGCCCCACGTCATCCATATCTTCTCGACATGCGTGATTGCCCAGATGACGGTCAGAACGAAGGTGACCGCGATGAGCGTGTGACTGTTTTTCCGTTCCGCAGCGAGCATGATGAATCCCGTTCAGCAAGGGTTCGTCCCTTAGCCGAACCGTGACAACACCTATCGGCAAGGCGCGGTTTAGGTTTACAGAAACTGACGGTTGTTGATCTTGATTCACGCGTGGAGCCCAGTTAGCTCAGTTGACGCGTGGATCCCAGCCAAAGTGGTGACGAGGGTCGTCCTAGCTGATGGGTCGAACAACCTGCGCTGATCGGGCCCCCATGTGCTGGGCGACGAGTCCGCCCGAGTGAAATGTCTGTCGCCCCTATATGCGAGGTGCGGCGCGACTAGATCGAAGCACTGATCCCACGATGACGTAGACCAGTGGAGCCAGGACCAGTGGGACACCGCCGAGGAGGGCTGCGTCGATCTGGTGGTCGATGAGTACTTCGTTGAACCCATGGGTCAGTGGTCTGATCGCCGTGCCAATGCAGATCAGGGTTGCAGCGAACGTGATGACGAGTCGTCGGCTGAGCACCCGCGTGCTTAGAAGGGCTAAGCCGACGGTTGCTGCGGCGATAGCGATGCGTTCGGGTTGACGTTGTGGATCCATAAAGACCAGAGCGCCGAGGCTGGGAATAATGCACAGCGCGATAGCGATGCGACGGTTGCGCGGCTGAAGCAGTTCGCAACCTTGGGCATACATGTCGGGGCGCCACGTTAAGAACCCAAAGCTGAGGGTGACTGGAAGGATCCAGAACGCGAACGGGCTCAACGTCATGCGCGGATCGGGTGTTGTCCCTTCTGCGTACAAGGTCCATGCGCGATAGGCGACGATGACCGCTGCGACGAGCAGCATCCCCGTCATGATGCGAGCGGCAGTAATACGTCGCAACAGCCAGAGCGTGAGGGCAACCGCTGCCACTATCCAATACAGGGTGTCTGCCCACATTTTGCCGTCGACGATTGCGGTAATCATCCACCCGTCATCACCGCGTTGCACGGTCTGCCCTATCAAGCCGCCGAGGAAGGCGATTGCCATCGTTACGGGGATGGTCAACAACGCGGGTATGAATGCGGCGATGAGTTGGGTGACCTGTCGACGTTGTGCTCGCGTTGGCAACTCGAGTGCGTTGGTCCACCGTGCGCAGATGAGGCGAAGCAGTGACATCGTTTCTGTGATTCGGGGCCAGTCTTGACCTTGAGTGCGACTCTCCATGAGATCTGCAAGGACGATCGCCCCAAGTGAGTCACGATCGCGCTGGGGCAAGAGGTTCAAGACGCGTCGGTAACGTGCTTCTAGGTCAGTGCTCATGCGCCGACTCCATGTGCTTTCAAACGACGCAGAGCTAAACGCGACCTCGCCGCGTCGGCTTTGGCTTGAGCCTCCAGTTCCGTTCGACCTTGTGAGGTCAACTTGTAGTAGCGACGCAGTCGAGAATCGACTAGTTCTTCGCGGTCCACCTCGACAAGTCCCTCTTGCGTGAGTCGGTCTAATGCTGCGTACAAGGTTCCAACGCGCAAGACCTCTCCTGTCTGTGAGAGGTTCTCAACTTCCTGCTTGATGGCATAACCATGTGCGCTGCCGCCAGCAAGTGCCGTCAAAATCATGACCGTCGGTCTCTGCATCTCTCAGCCTCCAATACTCTGATGAAAAGAATATATCGGGTATCGGAGTATAAGTGTGGGAATATGCATCACATCGAAGTGCCCACGTTCGGCGGACCTGCGCATCGCGTCGCTTACCCAGCCTTCGGGCGCTTTAGTCTGGCCATTCCCAACCTATTTTTCGTGTCATCTTCCAGGGCGCTTTGTCCGCCGAGCCCAGTCTCTCGTCGCAGGCTTCACACAGATGGAATTCCAAGTCTCTGGTTCCAATGTCAAGGGTGTGGGCAGCCACGGCAACGGGTGGATAGATGGCGCGGCCGAGACTTTCTGGTCCCTCGGTCGGAAAGGATCGAGGGCTCAAATTTTCCGACGAGTCATGTTTGATGTTGCACAATTCGTCTCGTGGTGGATCCCAATGCAAGGAGCGATGGTTTGCGATCTTAGACCCATCGCCTGCTGGCCAATGAGGTCCTACTTCGACGTGGGTAAACCATTCGCAATCGAGGCAAGCAATTGCACTGACTTCAAGATGACCTAAATAGATCGGTCTATGTGCGCCGTCGGGATCACTAACGTAGGCGGGTTTGAGCCGCTCGATGGTTTGGGGAACGGTTCCTCGCAGGATCTTTGCCTGAACGATTAGCTCTTCCCGATACTCCATGGTGCGCGGCCACAGTCGGACTGACATGTCGTACTGCATCCTTTGCCGAGGTGCGACAAATGCCTCCAGACGTGGAAGATGCTCCTCGGGGATGGGGATCACTCGTGGAATCTGCGACAGGCTCATTCCCGATTCAAGGAGCGGCACGAGGATGGGTTCGAACTCCTTGGGCATAAAGCCCTCGGACGAGCCACTGCCAATTCGGGCGATCAGAAAGTACCGAAGCAGTCGCTGAATTTCATCGTGATCAACTGCGAAGGTGGGCGCAGGTGGCGGCGCGGGGGGCTCGGCTAGAGCCAAAACTCCATCGTTGGCAATAGTTTGACGTTCGTCTTCCCGTCGTTCGGCCTTTGTCTGACCTGAACTGTTCTTGGTCCACTCATGTCTGCTTTCAAAGTGGCCAGGAAGGTAGATGACAGTGTTCTTCGACTCGTGGCGATCGCTGTTCATTTCCAACTTCCTAGGCTAAAGGTTTGGCTGACATGGTCCTTGGCCGAGTGCGGCGAGCCCTGCGAGGTCGCCTGATTGGTAGTCGTGGATGTCACTGTTGAGCGAAGGAAACATGATTTGCTTGTCGTCTGAAACGTGGTCGAGTCCCACGAGGTGCGCTAGTTCGTGCTCGAGGATTCCGAGTTGGTCGACCTGATCACGTTGGTTAGCGATGTCGGTGAAAGCTGACGTGGACAGAGCTACCTGGCCCGATACGTAGGCTTCTTCTCCCGTCGATAGCGACTCTGTGAACGGTCCGGCCTCCCCGAGGACGTCGGTGCCGAAATCAGGTACCTCTGTACTGTCGGCCCACGTTATGAGCACGGGTGCCCAACGATCGCCATAACGGTCCGGCTGGTATGACGAGCGAGAGTCCGACGATCTCTCGTCTGTGTCGCCGTCATAGATGAAGCGCAAGCCGGTGGCCGCAGACAGTGCCGTGATGCCTTGCTGGATCAGTACGTGCGCATTGAGCGGTTGATAGT
>CAIKEU010000016.1 GCA_903826575.1 uncultured bacterium | reverse complement strand
CGTTATTGCGTGGAATCACCCGATGATGCGCCTTGATGGTGCGTACATCTTCGGCGTCAACACCTTGAAGAACTACATCCTGATTTCACCACTCAGCGGTGACGTAATCGCCGCCTTCGCCGATCGCCTCAAGGCCGAGGGTTACAAGGTGAACAAGAAGACGATCCAAGTTCCATCCGATTGGAAGCCCGACGCAAAGTTGTTGCGCGACATGGTTGACGCGCGTATCGCCGAACTTCCTCGCGACTAAACACGTGAACGACCCACGCGGCTTTGCCCGATCGCTCAGCCGACCTGCTGACGTGACGTATGCGCTCATCGATCGCGTCTTGGGCACTCGAGCACCATGGGCACAACGAAGCGAAGGCGAATCAGTGCTCATCGGCTGGATCGTGTCGCGGGCGATCATGATCGCGCTGCTCTGGTACTGCGAATTCGTCGTGATGAACGACGTCAATTACTACTTCACCAACATCAAGACCTCGACGGTGCTCGGAGTCGGCTACGCACTGCCCGAATATCCGCTACCCGTGGCTGCACTTCTGGCGTTGCCATACGTTCTCTCGTTCGGAAACATCGTCGCCTACCGAGTCGGTTTCGTCGTGATGATGCTGCTCGTCGACGCACTGTTCACACGCCAGCTTTACGTACATCAGGGCCGACGCAACACTGCGCCGGTGACACTGTGGCTCGCGGCCGCGCCACTACTCGGCCCGTTGATGATCACGCGATTCGACCTCATCCCCGGCGTACTCGTCGCCGCCTCTTTACTGTGGCTGCAGAGCAAACCCCATCGCTCAGGTGCGGCGATCGCGCTCGGCACGGGTATCAAGCTGTGGCCGATCCTTGTTCTTCCAGCAATCGCAGCCCCACTGCATTCACGCCTTCGCGTGATCATCGGCTCACTCGTTACCGCCGCCGTCCTGATTACAGCAAGTCTTGCGATCGGCGGTTGGGACCGATTCATCTCACCCCTTCGCTACCAGACTGATCGCGGCTTACAAATCGAAGCACCCATCTCGTGGCCGCTCATGGCAGCGTGGGCTATTCATAAAGTTCCGTGGATTGTGTTCTTCAGTGAAACATCGCACAGCGTCGAGGTATCCGGGCCGGGAGCAAGCTTCCTTCTCGCGCTGGCCACCCTGACCACATTGCTGGCGCTCATCACCATCGCCGCGTTCTCACTTCGCGCCTGGCGGGCTCAGAGCAGCATCACGCCATCGGCGATTGCGCTGATCGCATTCACGAGTGTCGGCATGATCATCCTGACCAACAAAGTTTTCAGCCCGCAATACATTCAATGGCTCGTGCCAATAGCAATCGCCGCACTCGCTCTCACGCCAGGCGCCATCAGCCTGCGCGAAGCCGACAACGATCCGGCACTAGAACATGACGACCTTACGTTACGGCGCGCAGTCACATCCCTGCTGATCGTCGGACTACTCACGCACATGATCTATCCACGTCTTTATGACTGGGTTTCGCAGAGTCAACCGACCAATCCCCTTGGTGTTGTCCTGCTCTTGATTCGCGATCTCGGGCTTGCGTGCGTTGTGTACTACTTCGGCCGACGAGCGTGGCAGGCATCAGCGAAACGGCCTAACCAAAGCGACACTGGTCAGGTCGAGCAGCACGACACGTCACCCCTTATCGACTGAATTTGCTGCATTTCCCAAGCGCCCTCCGTCAGGATGGATCTTGTCTCACCAACCGTTTCGATCGGTGGGACGCACATACGTCGGCCGCCCAAAGCAACCGCGGCATCAGTAATCCGCATCGATGCAGTGGGGGGACATGTCAGCGCGCTATCGGGCAGCAGCAACGCTGGCCGCGTTGGGCATCCTCATCACCACCACCGCTGTCACCGTCAACAGCCAAAGTGCGTCGGCGGTCACTGCCACAACCGGGGCAGGATCTACGCAACTGAGCGCGACTCGCGCAATCTCGGTAAAGCAGCCCGTCAAGGTGACAACCGCGAGCGCTGCCACCACGACCTGCCCCAAGGCGAAGACGTCTTCGTCATCAACGCAGCTCCAGAGTCTCGGCAACCGAAAGATCGACGACTCCGTCCCGCTTTACCTCGACCAGCTTTCGGCTCGATGCGGTGACACGATCACAATCCATACCGGCAGTGCATCATCGATAACCACCGTCGTTCGCGCCTACCGAATCGGTTGGTACAACGGTGACGGCTCCCGCTTGATCTGGTCGTCAGCTCCCGCGCGCATTCACGGCACCGCCATGGCAACGCACTCGCAACCCTCGATCCCATCGCCAAATTGGCCGGTGACACTCAAAGTCACCATCGATGCCAACTGGACGCCAGGCCTTTACGCGATCGCTACCACCGTCGGTGGCCGTATCACCGGTGTCGCCGAGCTCGTCGTGCGCAGTTCTACACCAGCCGCTCGAGCCGTCGTCATCTATTCGGGCCTGACGAACGCCTCGTACAGTCCGTTCGGTGGGGCGAGTCTGTATCGAGGACTCGACGGCGGATCACTTGCACTCAGCGTCTCGCTGCGACGTCCGCTCGTTCTCAACGGACGCGGCGCATTCACTAAGTACGACATACCTACCGCCCAGGTACTCGATCGCGTTGGAATCAACGTCGATCCCGTCATGGACACGGACGTCAACGCAACATCTTCTCTCCTAACAGCGCGAACCCTGATCGTTCTACCCGGACACTCCGAGTACTGGACGAAGACGATGTACGACGGTCTGCTCGCGGCTCAATCGAGCGGCACCAATATCGTCGTGATGGGCGCGAACGAAATTTATTGGCAGACAAGGATTCAGGCGAACAAGCTTGGCGAGCCAGTCTCAATGTTCGTCGCGCGCTCACTTGCAAAGGATCCACTAGCCAACAGCACCCCAAAGTTGGCGACAGTGCGATGGCGTGACGCCCCCCTACTTAACGATCCATCTGGCTGGCTAGGTGAGTCGTACACCGTCACCCGCGCCAAAGGATCACTTCAAATCCTTTCCGTGCCCACGTGGCTTGCGAACGTTCCCGAGCTGCGCAAGGGCGCGATCCTTCAGGGTGTAGCGGCCGGTGAAGTAGACGGTCCGCAGGTCACGGCATCGATTTCAATTCCCTCAAAACTCCAAGTCATCGGGCTCGGGTTACTCAAAGGGGCGAACGGCAAAACAGCGTCCGCTGGAATGACGTACTACACAGCACCGAATGGATCAGCTGTGTTCCAATTCGGTTCGACGAATTGGGGCTGTCAGCTGATGGCCAGTTGTCCTGATGGCATCACATCGTGGAGCACCCGCCAGACCCAATGGGCAATGACGACGACGGTGTTACGTAGTTTGGTTCAACGCAATTGGGGGCGCGCACATCCATCAGTGCCGAATGCGTCACGATCGATCACCGCAATGAATCACACGTTGTCCGCTGCCGCGTACGGCACCTTCGGAACGGGCGGCTAGAGGCTAGATTCCGCCGTTCTTGTCGGCGTACGGATCACCGCGCTCACCGAGTACAGGACAGCATTTCAGGGACATCTATCGGTGATGCCTCGTCGTCCTGCACGAACGCCAATTGCTCCATCCGTTGTCCTGACTGGCAACGCGATACGAAGCGACCCAGGCGAAGTTGCCATGCCAGGTCAGCTCCGCGAGCGGCCCGCGGTGATCACTGCAATGCTCAACTCGTGACTTCAACTAGCGGATGCAGCGTCCTCGTCGTCGGAGCAAGTGGTGGGCTCGGTTCGGTGATGAGCCGCCACCTACATGACGAAGGAGCCAAACTCACCCTTCTGGGCCGCAGTGAGGCCCGGCTTGCCGAATGGGATGGCCTCGCGACCATCGTGACGGGCGACCTGCGCGATGCAGAAACCGCAGGCCGCGCTGTCGAGGCAGCCATCGCGGCACACGGCCGAATCGACGGCCTTGTCATCGCAAGCGGAGTCGTTGCCTTCGGCATGCTCGCGGATCTCACGGACGAAACCCTCGACGAACTGTTCGCCACCAACGTCATCGCCCCGACTCGACTGATCCGTGCCGCACTTGCGCACCTGGAGGAATCACATCGCGGTGGTAACAGTCCCTTCGTCGTGAATTTCAGCGCGGTTGTTGCCGAACAACCAACCGCAGGAATGGCCGCGTACTCCGCATCGAAAGCCGCACTCACAGCCTTCGATGCGGCTGCTGCGCGCGAACTTCGACGCAGTGGCATTCGGCTCATCGACGTACGTCCGCCTCACACCGAAACCGGTCTTGCTGAACGCCCCATCGCGGGCACCGCACCACGACTCGGTGCCGGTCTTACGCCCGAAGCAGTCGCCGAGCGAGTAATCGCGGCGATCACAAACGATGAGCGCGATCTACCCAGTAACGCTTTCACGTCCTGAGGTTCTCCAACAACGCCCGATTACTCCGGGAATGGAAACTCCAACGAGGGCATCCATTCTCGCCGGACATGACGAACACTCGTCAAGATCACATCGACGCAACCGCTCGCGCATCGCCGCGCTGAAACGTCACATCGCGTGGCCACAATTTAGGGGTACCGGCCACCTCCAATCCGTGGCCCCAAACATCCAGAAAACAGCGGGCAAACCCCAAGGTAAACCTGAGCACATCGAGAGAGAGCATCACTATGGTCTCCTCGTGACGACTGACACCACCCACATGGCCAACTCCAACAACCCCGACAACGGACCTGAATCGACGCCGAAGAAGCTGCGTCGGGACTTGCCCCTGATCGCCGTCATTGGCGTGTCACTGGCGACGATGGCCCCGTCCTTTGGCATCAGTACCAATCCGCAGGGGATGGTGCCCGCTGTCGGAGCGGCTGTTCCCGTGGCCTTCGCACTTGCGACTGTGGGCGTGCTACTCGTCGCGTACTCGTTCATGCGGCTATCGCAGCGCTTTGATCATGCGGGCGCGGTGTATGTGCAGGTGGGAGCAACCCTTGGCCCGCGCACCGGCGTTCTGACCGGCTGGCTGCTGGTTGGCGCGTATGCCATGTTCGGAGTTCTCGCCTCAATCGCGTCGGGTCGATTCGTCTCGGGACTCGTCAAGGAATTTGGCGGCTCCACCCCTCCCGATTCATTTGCGTACGCCGTAGCCCTCATCGTCCTCGCCGGTGTCACCGTCTTAGGCCTTGGCACAGTGAAACGATCAACGACCATCCTGATCGTGGTTGAGGCAACGACCGTTCTCCTGATCGCGGTGGTAGCGATCTTCATCCTTGTGCACCTCATGCATGGCGACGGTCCACAAGGTCAGACGTTAGATATGGGCGTTTTTCAATGGTCGTCAGCCAACGCCCCCACACAGCTGCTGCTGGGAGTGACCTTCGGCTTCCTGTCATTCGCTGGATTCGAAGCGGCCACCACACTTGGTGATGAGGCGAAGAGCCCGCGCAAAGACATTCCACGCGCCTTGATCCTCGTGCCGATCTTCGCGGGAATCTTCTTCGTCCTGGTATCAGCCGTCGAGGTCATGGGCTTTGGCACCAGCGCAGCAGGAGTTGCCGCATTCTGTTCGCGTACGGCCAAGACGGCATCGTGCCCAAGCGATTTGGCGAACTCACTCGCAGGCAAGCGCCACGCAACGGCGTCCTGTTCATCGCTGGAACGGTGGCTCTGATTGAAATCTTCGCCTTCCTGGTTTTGCACGCCCCACCCTTGAACGTGTTCATCGAGGCAGGAAGCGCCGGCGTCATCATGATCCTGGTGGTCTATCTGATGGCCACCCTAGGAATGACCCGATGGTTCTTTCTGTCTGGCCGCAACGAGATCCCGAAATGGCAGATCATCATTCCGATCGTCGCCGTGCTCTTCCTCGGGTACACGCTGTGGTGCAACTTCGTCCCATTCCCCTCGGGTCTCGACCTTTGGGCACCCGTCGTTGCGCTTGTGGTGTTCATCGCTGGACTGGTCGTCGCCGCAGGAGTCAAGGGCATTCCATCGAGTATCGCTGGCAAGGCAAACGAAGAAGAATCGTTAGTCGAATCGGCCTAGTCCTCGCACTCCACAGTTCTTCTCCTCCACGTTCGTGGCGGTACTCTCAAATGTCGAGAATTCCCCCACGCAGATGTGAGTACTACCGTGCCAAGTACAGCCAGCCACCTCACCATTGCCAGCCATCTCGTCAGCCGGTTGAAAGAAGCCGGAGTCGACGAAGGCTTCGGCATCGTCGGGGACTTCGCATTGCGGCTATTTTCAGCACTCGGCGACGAAGGCCTCCCCATCCTGGTCACCACCGATGAGCAAGGTGCAGCGTTCGCAGCAGACGCATACGCGCGGCTGCGCGGGTTTGGTGTCGTCGCTGTTACTTACGGCGCTGGTGGGTTGAAGGTGGCCAATGCCGCAGCCAACGCGTGGGCCGAGCAAGTGCCGCTGCTGGTTTTATCCGGCTCACCTGGCATGGCCGAGCGTGCTGGCGATCCGATGCTGCATCACAAGGTGAAGGACTTCGACACTCAGCTGCGGGTATTCCAGGATTTGACCTGCGCCCAAGCGGTTCTCACCAGCGAGCACACCGCCGCCGACGAGATCGATCGCGTGATCCGCACCATGATTCAAGAGCAACGTCCCGGCTACATCGAGGTCCCACGCGATCTCATCGGACATCCCATCGATGCACCCGACTTCGACATCACCCCTGATCTGCCCACGGTAGATCGAGACGCTCTCGCCGACGCCTTAGAAGACGTCATGAACGAGCTGCGTCAGGCTAAGACGGCAGCAATTCACGTGGGCGCGATGGCCAATCGTCGTGGCGGACGTGAGGCTCTGTTCGATCTCGCTACTGCCGCACATCTGCCTGTCGCCTCTAGTTCCCTAGGTCGGGGCGTCTTCCCCGAACGTCACGAACTAGGTCTCGGAATTTACATGGGTGCGGTCAGTCCGCAGTCGATCGTTCGTCGAGTCGAAGACGTCGATCTATTGCTGAGTATCGGAGTGCTGCAAACCGATCTGACGCTCGGAGCATTCACCGCACACGTTGATCCGCGCCGACACATATTGATCGCTGACGAAGAAGTCACGGTTCATCGACGTACCTATCGCAACGTTCCGCTATGGGCATTCCTTCCGGCGCTGGCTCATGCCGTGGCAAAGGCTGAGCTGTCGTTCCCGTCGAATCCCATAGCCCCCGAAAGCCCATTTGTACCAACCGATGACGCACTGACCGTCGAGCGTGCGATCCACGCGATCGGTCACCACATTGACGAGCGCCACGGATTACTACTTGATCCCGGTGAGGCATTGTTCGCCGCTGTTGACCTCCGAGTTCCAGCATGGGCGCATGGCAGCGCGTACTACGCGACGATGGGTTACGCAGTACCAGCCGCCCTCGGTACGGGTATGGCCGATCCAAGTCACCGGCCTATTGCCCTTGTCGGTGACGGCGCATTCGCTATGACAGGACTTGAAGCAGCTGCCTGCGCTTTTCACGGGGTGAACGCGATCATCATCGTGCTCGACAACGAGGGCTACGGAACGCAGCGTCCGATCATGGATGGCGTGTACAACGACATTCCGAGTTTGGCGGCCGAAGAATTGGTGAAGGTGTTCGGACGCGGACGCGGATTCTTCGTCAAGACGGAGAACGACCTCGATGCTGCACTTACCGAGGCGATGGCTACCGAAGACCTCATCATCATCCGCGTGCAACTGCCGAAGTACGCACGTAGTGCTGGCCTTAGCCGCCTTGGAGAGGCCCTGGCTCAGCGCGTCTAGACGCAGTCGCTAAGTGGGAATAGCCGACGAGTTATTCCCACTTATTGCATGTAAGTGGGAATAACGATGTCAGAAGTCGTGGTGACGCTGCGACCCTTGATCCAGGCCAGACCTCGCATCACGAGTTGCACACGCGAACAGTGGTGCGCTCACGCTAGGACACTGAGTACGTCCCTGAGCGAGGTGCCAGTGAAAGTTGGTTGAGCACCAAAGGGATCCAACGGATGGCCGTAGCGATTGATCCACATCGTTGTGTAGCCGAACCAGGTCGCCGCGATCGCGTCCCAGCAGTTCGCACTCACAAACAGCAGCTCGGCGGCCGGAATTCCAAGCGTTGCCGGCCCAAGTCCGTACGCCGCATCGTCGGTCTTGAATCGACGAACCGAAGCAACACTGATGACGTCGGTGAATAGATCCGTGAATCCGGCATGATCGATCACGGGGGTCAGCATTTCGGGATCGCCATTGCTCAGGATCGCCG
>CAIKEU010000015.1 GCA_903826575.1 uncultured bacterium | reverse complement strand
GATGACCGCGATCTACGACACGATGCAGTTCGTCAAGCCAGACATCACCACCGTCTGCCTTGGCCAAGCTGCTTCACCGGCGGGCGGTCTGCTCGCGTCTGGTACCCCGGGCAAGCGACACCTGTTGCCACACGCTCGCGTCCTGATTCACCAGCCCTACACCGAGGGTGGCGGCCAGGGCACGGATATCGAGATTCAGGCCAATGAGTTGCTACGCATGCGTACTGAGATGGAGGGCATCTTCGCCCGCCACACCGGCCGCGATGTTGAACTCATTCGCAAGGACATCGAGCGCGACAAGATCCTCACCGCGCAGGCGGCCGTCGAGTACGGCATCGTCGATTCAGTCATCCCAAGCCGCAAGGCATCTGCGAGCGCCTGACCGGCCCAGATACGTCAGCAGAAACGCCCATCCGTGTCTTCGGATGGGCGTTTCTGCTGTTGGCTGAACAGCGCATCCGGATGTGTTTCTCACCGCGTGTGCACGGCATTAGCGGAGTAACGTCATAGTCAGTGCGGTGCAATAACGTGTGCATCGTTTCGTGCATCCCCCTTGTGCACATGTATTGGAGGACAACACCATGGCCCGAGTCGGAGACGGCGGCGACCTGCTCAAATGTTCTTTCTGCGGAAAGAGTCAAAAGCAGGTTAAGAAGCTGATCGCGGGTCCTGGTGTTTATATCTGCGACGAGTGCATTGATCTGTGCAACGAGATCATCGAAGAGGAACTCAACGAGTCCTCGGATCTGCAATTTGACGAACTGCCCAAGCCCCGCGAAATCTATGAATTCCTCGACAAGTACGTCATTGGTCAGGATGCTGCCAAGAAGGCTCTATCAGTGGCTGTTTACAACCACTACAAGCGTGTTCAGGCTGGTGCTGGCAGTGAGCGACGCCCCGATGATGCGGTTGAGCTAGCGAAGTCCAACATCTTGCTGCTCGGACCGACGGGTTCCGGCAAGACCCTGCTTGCCCAGACTCTGGCGCGGATGCTCAATGTTCCGTTCGCCATCGCGGACGCCACTGCACTTACCGAGGCGGGCTACGTGGGCGAGGACGTCGAGAACATCCTGCTCAAGCTTATTCAGGCTGCGGATTACGACGTCAAGAAGGCTGAAACCGGAATCATCTACATCGATGAGATCGACAAGGTCGCTCGAAAGAGTGAGAACCCGTCTATCACCCGCGACGTATCGGGCGAGGGCGTCCAGCAGGCCCTACTGAAGATCCTTGAGGGCACCACAGCTTCTGTGCCACCCCAGGGCGGACGTAAGCACCCACATCAAGAATTCATTCAGATCGACACGACGAACGTTCTGTTCATTGTCGGTGGCGCTTTCGCTGGCCTCGACAAGATCATCGAACAGCGCATTGGCAAGAAGGCGCTCGGCTTCACCGCGTCGATGGACATGACCGACACGAATCCAGGCAATGTTTTTGGCCGGGTGATGCCCGAAGACATGCTCAAGTTCGGCATGATCCCCGAGTTCATTGGTCGTCTTCCTGTCTTCACCTCCGTCGTTGCGCTCGATCGCGATGCCCTCGTCAAGGTGCTCACAGAGCCACGTAACGCGTTGGTGCGTCAGTACGAACGTCTCTTCGAACTCGACAACGTCGAGTTGGAGTTCACTGCGGATGCCCTTGAG
>CAIKEU010000014.1 GCA_903826575.1 uncultured bacterium | reverse complement strand
TTCGGTGTCGCGCTCACCGTCACCCCGCAGGAGACGGGAAGCGGATATGCCGCGCAGATCGAAGGCCCGGTCTACGACATCGCTCGTTCGGTGTGGGCAGATGCGTGGCAAGCCGAGACCGTCTACATCGGTGCCGGCGGCTCGATTCCGCTTGTAAGTTCACTGCACCAAGCAGCACCCAACGCCGACATTCTGCTGGCTGGGGTTACGGACGGTTTCGCAAACATCCACGGCCCGAACGAACGCGTGTTGCTCGACGAGGTTGAGCGCACAACGCTTGCCATCGCTGATCTATTCGGCCGTCTGGGCGCGCGGGCCGGAGCATGAGCACTGCGACGACGACCGAACAGCCCGAGGCCAAGAGCGGCGGCGCCTTGCAACGCATGCTCGACTTCATCGAGCGTGTTGGTAACAAGGTGCCGCACCCGGCAATCCTGTTCCTGGCACTCTGTATCGGCGTCATCATCCTGTCGCAGTTGCTCGCCTGGGCCGGCGTCGGCGCCACCTATCAGGTCGTAGCTCCTGATCCGCAGCAGATCCACGCGATCGGGGTCGGTGGATCATCCCTGCCGGGTGAAACGATGCCGGCGCAGCCACCCGGTACTCACGACTACCACGTGATCACTGAGACGGTGAAGATCCAGGGCCTGCTCACCGTCGATGGCATCCGCTATCTGTTCACCTCGTTCGTTCCGAACTTCATGGGCTTCACCGCGATGGGCATCATCCTCATCGTCATGATCGGCGTCGGCGTGGCTGAGCGGTCGGGCCTGATCGCAGCCCTGATTCGTAAGCTCGTAGCCGCGTCGTCACCGGCGGCGCTCACGTACATCATTGTGTTCCTCGGCATCGTGTCGTCGATCGCATCGGATGCCGGCTACCTCGTCTTGATCCCCCTCGGCGCCGCCGCCTTCTTGAGTATCGGACGTAATCCGCTAGCCGGTATGGCCGCCGCATTCGCAGGTGTAGCAGGCGGTTTCGGCGTTAACCTCTTGGTTACTCCGACGGACGCAGTGCTCGCGGAAATCACGAATGAGTCAATTCACATCGTTGATCCGGCGAAATCCATTGGTATCACAGCGAATCTCTGGTTCGGTATCGGATCGACGATCGTCCTGACGATCCTTCTTGGTTTCATCACCTCGCGCATCGTCGAGAAGCGTCTCGGTGCATATGACCCATCGCTCGCACCCCATGCTGACGCGAGCGATATTCAGAAGGCGGACGACGCGCCTGAGATCAGCGAAGAGCTCGAT
Source organism: uncultured bacterium (assembly GCA_903826575.1). Taxonomy (GTDB): domain Bacteria; phylum Actinomycetota; class Actinomycetes; order S36-B12; family CAIYMF01; genus Longivirga. The sequence goes on along the minus strand of CAIKEU010000014.1, from coordinate 984 downwards.
AAGCGGGGCCTCAAGCTTGCTGGCTGGTGGTTCCTTGGCGCACTGGCCCTCGTTCTTGCCGCGACCCTTCCACCGGGTGCTCCGCTGCGCGACCCGGCAACCGGCGACATCATCGGCAACTCGCCGTTCATGAGCAGCCTCATCGTCATCATTTCGCTGCTGTTCCTCGCAGCTGGAATGGGTTACGGACGCGGCGCCGGCACCATCAAGACGTCCACCGAAGCGATTGACGCCATCACGAAATCGTGGGCTGGTCTCTCCGGCTTGCTCCTGCTGTTCTTGTTGATTGCACAGTTCATTGCGTACTTCAACTACTCCAAGATGCCTCAGGTTGCCGCCGTCAAACTCGGTGACCTTATCGAGCGCGTTGATATTGGGGTCGGCTGGCTGTTGCTGATCGCGATCCTGATTACCCTGGTGATCGGCATCATCATTCCGCAGGCGATCGCTAAGTGGGCATTGCTCGCGCCGATCTTCATCCCACTGTTCATGCGCATCGGCCTAGATCCCGCTGCTGTCTTAGCCGCCTACCGCGTGGGCGATTCACCGATGAACATCGTCACCCCGATCATGGCGTACTTCCCATTGATCGTTGTGTTCGCTGCACGCTACGACAAGCGTTCCGGTATCGGTACCGTCATCGCTTTGATGCTTCCGTACTTCGCCGGGCTTGCCGTCGTATGGACGATCTTCTACTTCATTTGGTACGCCGTCGGACTCCCCTGGGGCATCTAAGTCAGGCTCACCAGTCTCTTGCAGGACGTGCGACGCATCGTCGTGGTGGACATCGATCATCGGCGCGACGCCTACCATCCGTGAGTCCACATTCGCTGGGTCAGACGGGGACGAACTGGAGCTGCACCTACTCCTCGCTGGCGGACCAACCGGTGATATTCACGATGCGGCAAACGAGTACGCGATAGAACGGCTTATCTGCGTACTGCGGGACCGTCGTGGCGAGTTTGTCGGAGAGTTCGTCGAGCA
>CAIKEU010000013.1 GCA_903826575.1 uncultured bacterium | reverse complement strand
GTAGAAAACGATCGATTCCTCGAGGTTAGAAACATTGAGCGCGAGCTGCACACGGGACATGGTTCACGCCTTTCGGTTCGATGGTTGTCTATATTGACGTTCATCGATATGCTCGTCCATATATCGACCGTTGTCAATATCCGGGACCGAGTGAGGAGGCGTGGCATGGGAAAGTCCGCGACTCAAATTCCTGTCGTAGCTACCGGGCCACAGTGCTGCCCTGCTGGCATAGCTGAGCCGATGGAACGTGATCAAGCGACCGCCCTGGCACACTTATTGAAGGCCGTGGCCGATCCGTCACGCCTTCAGTTGCTCGCCTTGATCCGCGCCAGCGACGCCGGTGAAATTTGCGCATGTGATTTCACCGAACCACTTGGCCTGTCGCAGCCCACCGTCTCGCACCACCTGAAGGTCCTTACTGATGCCGGTCTCATTCGACGTGAGCAACGCGGCACGTGGGCATGGTTTTCGATCGAACCCGATCGCCTCAACGAACTCGCAGCCATCTTCTGCTGACCACACGGCCGGGAGTTAGATCTGGGCCATGTCCATGAATCGTGAGTAATGGCCCTGGAATGCGACGGTTACAGTGGATGTCGGGCCATTGCGATGCTTAGCCACGATGAAGTCGGCTTCACCCGCACGAGGTGATTCCTTTTCGTACGCATCCTCGCGATGAAGCAGGATGACCATATCCGCATCTTGTTCGATCGAATTGTGAACGGCGATGCCGTTTGCGATGAAGTTGTGTCGGCTCAACACCGTCGCATCGAAGACCTGCTCTTCGCCAGCCGGTTCAATGGCCACGACTTCGTCCCAGAAGATGTCATTGGTTGCCAACATCTCGAGATCAGCACGATCTAAAACTGATGCGATACGACCCAACCGTTCACGACTCGGTGAGTGCTTCCACATCGTCGATCCACTGAACGATGTTCCCATCGCAGCTGCAAACTCGCGATGCGTGATCCCCTGCTCACGAAGGGCCTGCTTCACGTCATCCCATACCTTGACCGGCACGGTGTCCACATTCGTATTGCGGGTCGTCTCGCGAACGATCTCCAACAATTTCGACGCAGCAACTCCCCGTGCCCCATGGACACCGATCTCGGCGAGGAACCGCCGCTGATCGTCACCACCTGAGATATCAAGGGTGTAACCAGGGCGGTAGCCAGATTTGCGCACAATCTTGACGCGTGACGAAATGCCGAACCGCAGAAGCAGCAGTGACACCTCGTCGATCAACTGACGACTCGTCGATGCGTAGTAAACCCGACCACCGCGTCCGTTCTTCGCGACCGTCACCGATCCATCAGTGGCCCAGAGGTGACGAAGGAAGAGTGCGATCTGAGCCTTGGGTAGGGCATTGACCTCTGGCGGCACGAACTTTTCATGTGAGCGTGCGCCGAAAAGCCCAAAGCCATCAAGCCATTTCGCGATCGGATTCCGACGACCGTGAGTGAGGCGGTACGGCGAGCGCAAACGCAGCGTTGTTACACGAGCCGCATCGTAATCATCACGCACAGCTTCGACGCCGAAGTGACGAGCGGCCTGAGTCACGGCCGCCAGGTTCGCTTCATCGACGCTCGCGTATCGGATTGGTTGACGACGAACGAATGATCCGTCACCGATGAGGTGAGCGAGTAGGACAACCTCGTCGTCGCTCCACGCGTTCTGCTCACTCGGTGCACAAACGTGACGAGGCACCGCCAGTCGAACGCCAGGTGCGATATCGCCAAGTGCACGCCAACCCTCATAGGTCAGGAACGGGTGATTGGCCGTCGCCCGAACCTGTTTACCGGAGGCAAGTCGAAGATTGAATACCTCACGTACTCCTGTATCGAATACATGCGTCATGGTCGAGCGCACATACCGCAGTGAATCGTCGAGCGCCCACACGGGAACATCGCGTTCACCGGATGCGAAGAGGTCTCCCATGGTGGTCTCTGCGCCAGTATCTGCCCGCAGGATTCGCGTGTCAGCCGTGAGGCAGCCTGACTCGCGTAGGTCAGAGAGCATCGGACGCTTATCCGTGCGCTGTTCGGGACCACGATTCAGCTGTGAAATCGCGATCACGGGAACTTCAAGTTCCTTGGCGAGTAACTTCAACGAACGTGAGAACTCAGACACCTCTTGCTGACGACTTTCAACGCGCTTACCCGAGGACATCAGCTGCAAGTAGTCAATGATCACCAGCCGCAAATCATGACGCTGCTTGAGTCGGCGGCATTTCGCGCGGATCTCCATCATCGTCATGTTGGGCGAATCGTCGATGAACATGGGAGCTTCAGAAACAGCACTCATCTTGCGAGCAAGCTTCTGCCAGTCGGCATCGCTCATCTGACCACTGCGCAGGTTCGACAACGAGATGCTGGCCTCAGCGGAGAGCAGTCGCATCGCAATTTCGTTGCGGCTCATTTCAAGACTGAATATGGCACTGGTCAGTCCGTGTTTGATCGATGCCGAACGGGCAAGGTCGAGGCCAACCGTTGACTTACCGATGGCGGGTCGGGCGGCAATGACAATCATCTGACCGGGGTGAAGACCGTGAGTGAGATTATCCAGATCCTGGAATCCCGTCGGCACGCCAGCCATGACTCCGCCGCGGGACGAGATGGCATCGATCTCTTCAAGGGTGCCAGGCATGATCGCCGACAAAGGTAAGTAATCCTCGGAGGTACGACGATCTGTGATGTCGTACACCGCAGCCTGCGCGCGATCAACAATCTGATCGACATCGCCGTCACCGGCATATCCCATTTGAACAATGCGGGTGCCCGCCTCGACGAGCCGCCGCAGAACTGCGCGCTCCTTGACGATGAGTGCGTAATAGGACGCATTCGCCGCCGTCGGAACCGACGCAACCAGAGTGTGTAGATATGGCGCACCACCAACCCGGCCCAGCTCACCGATGCGAGTCAGTTCAGCAGACACCGTGACGGCGTCGGCAGGCTCGCCGCGGCCGTACAGATCCAAGATGGATGAGTAGATAAGTTGATGTGCCGGCCGGTAGAAATCGCCCTCACGCAGAGTCTCGACACAATCGGCGATGGCATCTTTGCTCAGGAGCATCGCACCGATCACTGACTGTTCGGCATTGACGTCCTGTGGTGGGGTGCGATCGGGATAGTCCTCACGAGGATTTAACTCAACGACACTCATGTGACCCTCCCCCCTTCGCGGCTCTCACCGACATGTGATTTCCAGCAAATCTCAACGTCCACTTCACGACAACCAGCGGCCGATGTCATCTCTACTAGGTTTACCTGGCGGGTCTGACATCGAGACGGTTAAGACGCCTCCGCGAGGCTATGCCCTAGCGGAATCGGGCACAACGACCCCTGTTGATGACATTGTGGATAACCAGTGGAAGGCGCGCCATAACTCGGGTGATAGACCTGTGGACAACCCGGGGATAACAGAAAACTTTCATTGTCAATAACGCTGTGACCTGCACAAATACGATTCGCGGCTTGGGGAGGAAAAATACTTCGCTTGAGTGTCCACCTGATGAACATTCGATCACGCGAGATAACGCAGAAGGATTATCCACAGGGCTGTCCCACGTTCGAATGACACCAGCCATCACCCACCAAAACGATGGGCGGGCCACCACCCCTAAGGAGTGGCGACCCGCCCATCGGCGAATCAGGTGTTACGCCTTGACGACACTTACGGTGAGGTTGGCTAGTGCCTCGGGATGAACCCGAACCTCGACCTCATGTGAGCCTAGGGTCTTGATCGCGTTGACGATCGTGACCTTGCGCTTGTCGACGCTAGGGCCGCCAGCTGCGCTGATGGCCTCGACGACGTCAGTTACTGTCACAGCACCGAAGAGTCGGCCAGACTCGCCGGCGCGGGCCGGAATCTTGACCGTCAAACCTTCAAGGCTTGCCTTGATCTGCTGTGCGGATTCAACATCGCGCACCTCGCGGACCTGACGGGCACGCTTGATCGATGCAACCTGCTTCTCGCCACCCTTGGTCCACGCTGTGGCCAAGTTGTTCGGGAGCAGGTAGTTACGGCCGTAGCCGTCCTTGACGTCAACAACATCGCCAGGAGCGCCGAGGCCGTTCACATCATGAGTAAGGATGAGCTTCATGGTAAATCGCCTCCGTTCTTAGCGAGCAGTTGAGGTGTAGGGGAGCAGCGCAACTTCACGGGCGTTCTTAACGGCCATGGCGATATCGCGCTGGTGCTGGGTGCAGTTACCGCTGACCCGACGGGCACGGATCTTTCCGCGGTCAGAGATGTACTTACGAAGAGTCGCGGTGTCCTTGTAGTCAACCGTGGTGACTTCTTCCTTGCAGAAGGCACAAACCTTCTTCTTGATCTTGCGTACTGGTGGCTTAGCCATCGTGGTGCTCCTTAGTTTGGGAGCCCGGCCCAAGGCCGGGATGGGGTAGAACAGGAAACCGGACTAATGCCCGGACAGTGCAAAGTCCGATTAGAACGGGGGCTCGTCAAACGACGATCCACCACTCCATGCGCCACCATCGTTGGCCCCGCCGGCCGCAGGCGCACTTGCCCACGGATCGTCGTTACCGCCGCCGAAGCCGCCACCCTCACCGAATCCGCCGCCGCCAGCGCGGGCCACTTTCGTGACCTTTGCTGTTGCCGTACGGAGTGCGGGGCCGACATCGTCAACCTCCATCTCAAGCACCGTTCGCTTCTCACCCTCACGGGTTTCGTACGAACGCTGCTTGAGCCGGCCCGTGCAGATGACACGCGTACCGCGCGTCAACGACTCGGCTACGTTCTCCGCGTACTGACGCCACACGCTGCAACGCATGTAGACGGGCTCGGAGTCCTTCCACTCATTAGTGGCCTTATCCAGGTAGCGAGAGTTGGACGCAATCGTGAAACTCGCAACTGCCGCCCCGCTCGGGGTGAACCGCAATTCGGGATCGTTGGTGAGATTCCCGACGACGGTGATCGTGATGTCGCCTGCTGCCATGGTGACCGCCTTGAAGTGTTAAGAGGTTTTCGGTTGATAAACCGGACCTTACGGGTGCGCACCGACGTTCGGAAGAGTTTCGGGCGCTGACTGTGGATGGTCTTTACCGCTTCTACTGGACTGTGGATGCCGTACCAAGACCGACGACCAGACCGGACGGGTCTAGTGCATTTCCGGGCGCATGACCTTGGTACGCAACACAGCTTCGTTCAGGTTGAGCTGACGGTCCAGCTCCTGAACGGCACTCGGGTTGCAGGTCATTTCGAGCACCGCGTAGATGCCCTCAGTCTTCTTCTTGATTTCGTATGCAAGTCGGCGACGGCCCCAGATATCTACCTTGTCGACCGTTCCGCCATCAACCTTCACAACGTTCAAGAACGTGTCAAGACTGGGGGCTACGGTGCGCTCTTCTAGATCTGGGTCAAGGATCACCATGACCTCGTAGTGACGCATGCGGATACCCACCTCCTTCGGACTAAGCGGCCACGGTCGATCCGTGGCAGGAGGGCTCAAGCGTCGGGTGCTGCGGAAATGACATGTCATAGGGACAGCCACCTGCGTGCACCTTCGCTCCAAAATATAGCCGTAAGAGGCCCTTCGGCTCAAATAGACCCCAACCCCACCTGTCAGCAACTACCTCCGGTCAATGGCAGGATCGTCAGCGTGCGCATCGCAACCTGGAACATAAACTCCGTAACCACCAGAACCGACCGGCTCGTGGCGTGGTTGGAATCAACGCAGACCGACGTCCTGTGCTTACAGGAACTCAAAGTGCCCGCAGACCAGTTCCCCTACGCGCAGGTCGAAGCACTCGGGTACGAGGTGGCCGCATTGGGCGATGGACGCTGGAACGGAGTCGCGATCGTTTCGCGAGTCGGCCTGACAGACGTTGAGAAAAACCTGCCAAACCAGCCGACCTGGGATGACGTGGTGGAGCCACGAGCAATTGGCGCAACCTGCGCAGGACTGCGGGTCTGGTCCCTTTACGTACCTAACGGCCGAGGTATCGACGATCCTCACTACGCCTACAAACTGCGGTGGCTCGCAGCCTTGCGCGACACTGCAACAGCCGAACTAAAAGCCTCGACGCCGGTGGCCTTCCTAGGCGACTACAACATCGCCCCCACTGACGCTGACGTGTGGGATATCGCAAAGTTCACTGACTCCACGCACGTGACCGCTGACGAACGTTCATGCCTCACCGCACTTGAAGCCACCGGGCTAGTGGAAGTGATGCCGCGCGCACTCAAGTACGACCTGCCCTACACCTTCTGGGATTACCGACAACTGGCATTTCCTAAAAACAACGGCATGCGCATCGACTTGGTCTACGGATCGTCAACGTTCGCTGCGGCCGTCACCGATGCCTACGTGGACCGCGACGCCCGTAAGGCCGGTAAGGCCGGCACAACTCCGCCCTCCGATCACGCGCCAGTTGTCGTCGACCTCGCCCTCTAGGCTGAGCACATGACCCCACATTCCGCGCTCACTCTCCGGGTGATTTCCGCCGACGAGCACGTGGAGTACGTGCGATCGCGCGGTGCATCAGGAGCTGTGTCATTCCTTCAAGCGCCCAGTTGGGGTGGGGTAAAAGCTGAATGGCGCAACGAGTCGCTGGGCTGGTTTGACGGTTCGGAACTTGTCGGTGCCGGGCTCGTCCTCCTGCGAAAAGTGCCACGGATCAACCGATTTCTCGCCTACCTACCCGAGGGGCCTGATATCGACTGGACTGGCGAGCACAGCCGCTTCAGCCTCGCAGACTGGTTGACACCACTGACCGATCACCTCAAAGAGGTCGGTGCGTTCGCCGTGAAATTGGGCCCCATGGTCCCGGTACGTCGATGGTCGGCAGACTCACTCAAGGATGCAATCGCAACGGGCGAAGCAAAGCGCCTTCGCGACGTCACACCCGATTACGACAATCCCGCCGGGCTCGATGTCGCAAACAAACTCATCGCTCTTGGTTGGACCCAGCGCGCAGACACCGGCGCTGGATTCGGAGATGTCCAACCGCGTTACGTGTTTCAGGTACCGCTCGAAGGCCGCACTGCAGACGACCTACTCGCCGGCTTCAACCAGTTGTGGCGTCGCAACATTAAGAAGGCCGAGAAGGCTGGCGTGGAGGTCACGCACGGAACGTACGACGATCTTCCGGCCTTCCACGAGGTTTACGTTGAAACCGCCCAGCGTGATGGGTTCACGCCGCGCGGATTGGCCTATTTCCAACGCATGTGGACGGCCATGACGGCCGAAGATCCAGAGCGACTCACCCTGTTCCTCGCGCGCCACGAGGGACGAGTTTTAGCCGCAACCACCTTGGTGAAAGTCGGAGCGCATGCGTGGTACTCGTATGGCGCATCGTCAAACGAAGGTCGCGATGTACGGCCCAGCAACGCAATTCAGTGGGCAATGATTCGGGAGTGCATCGACGCCGGCTGCACCGTTTACGACCTGCGCGGAATTAGCGACACCTTGGACCCCAGCGATCCACTCTTCGGCCTCATTCAATTCAAGCTAGGCACCGGCGGGTACGCCCAGGAGTACCTCGGTGAGTGGGACTTACGACTACGTCCACTGATGTCGCGTGCCTTTGATGCTTACCTGGCGCGCCGGTAAGACTGCCCACACTTCGAACTCAGCCGGTCGTCAACCCAGCACGCTGAAAAACACGTAGGTTGGGTACGTGACTTTCACCTTGCAGGTAGACGGCCAACGTTGGCGTGCATCGAGCTCCGCGGTTCGCGACTCGGTACGCTCTGCCATCGCCAGTGAACAGCATGTTGACGGCGACCTCGTTCCGGTGATCAAGGGGAACGGCTACGGCTTTGGCAATCAGCGGCTGGTCAACGAAGCACGTCGCCTTGGGCTGACGCGGATCGCGGTGGGAACCATCTTCGAGGCAGCCGATCTTCTTGCCTCTACCGACGCCGATGTTCTCGTTCTCACTCCCTTCGATCCTCGTGATGTAACCGCAGGTGCGGTGTGGAGTGAGGTCGCATCGAGCCAGCAGCACGATCGAGTGATTCGCACGGTCGCCGATCCGGCCGCATGGGCGGCATTGGCCGCAGGGCCGGGGCCTGTGCGGCTGGTTATCGAGGGCTTAACGTCCATGGGCCGCTTTGGGATGTCAGCAGATGAGATCGCTGATCTGCTGTCATCACCCAAGACCGCCGATGTGCTGATAAGCGGCCGGATCCAGTTGGAGGGACTTGCCCTGCACCTTCCACTGACCCAACCGCAGACAAACCATCGGGCCATCCCAGGCGCTCGTTGGCACGACGCGGTCGTTGCACCTGTCGCACCTGCCCACCTCACCGCACGGGCCACCGAAGCGTGGAGGTGGGGATTGGGATGGCAAGTAATCCTTGCCGACGTTAGTGAGCGCCTGAATTCGTCCCCATTAGTCCAGGGTCAGCGTGCCGTCACTGCTTTCACGTCCGCCGCTGCCCTGTGGGTCAGTCATCTCGACGATGGTGAGTTGGGTTCGCTCCGAGCAGCTCTACCCGATATCGAAATGTTTCCGCGGATCGGCACCCGACTATGGCTTGGTGATCGAGCGGCCTTCCGCGCACAGGGCACCGTGCTGGCGGTCAATCAGGTTTCCAAGGGCACAGCGGCCGGATACCGCCAACGTCGGGCCCCAGGCAACGGCGCAATCCTGGTCATTGGTGGCGGCACCGCACATGGAGTCGCTCTATCGGCCCCATCCAATGTCAGCTCCGTACGTCAGCGCGCAGTCGCCGCCGGAACGGGAGTGCTAGAGGCGGCCGGTCGGTCATTGAGTCCTTTCATCATCGATGGCTCCCAGCGTTGGTTTATTGAGCCACCACACATGCAGGTGTCACTCATTCATGCGCCAAGCGGAATTGCCGTTCCCAGCGTGGGGGAGCACGTATCCGTCGAGGTGCGCATGACGACAGCACATTTCGACGCCGTGCTCGGGCTGGACGATTAGTCCGAGACTCCCACGGGAACTTCAGTTGTGTCGACGTCCTGGGCTGTCTCAGTTCGGCCACGCAGCGTAAAAACATCCGGCGCGAAATCAAGAATCCCTCCACCCGGATCGTCGCGGTCGTCGTCGTGACCATCGGTGCGAACGGGATCGTTGATAGGGCTGATGATGTCGCGGATCACCACGCCGGAGAACCAACAGGTTGAGATAATCTGCACGAGAATCGCTGCGACGTACCAGCCTTCAGGCAGTCCCTTGTTGTCATTGCCGTACTGCTGCAAGAAGTACCAGACACTCGCAAAGTACATGACTTGCCCGGTCTGCCAGATCAGGAAGTCACGCCAGCGTGGACGTGCCATCGCAGCCAGCGGAACCAACCACAGAACATACTGCGGTGAATACACCTTGTTAGTGACGCAGAACGCGGCAATAACAAGGAATGCCACCTGTGCAAAGCGAGGACGATGTTCAGCGCGCAAGATGATCAACGCAATACCAACGCATAGCGTCACAAGCAGAACCGCAACCACCGCATTCAAAGCATCCGGCGGTATTGGATGCTTCAACGCCATAAGGACGTACCAGATAGAGCCCCAGTCAGCTCCCCGGGTCGCACTAAAAACGTAGAACTCTTTCCAGCCATCAAAGTTGAGCAAGATGATCGGAACATTGACAGCCAGCCAGGCAGCCGTCGTCGTCGCTAACAACTTCCAGAAGCCTCGGAGCTGCCCAGATCGCAGGCAGAGTAAGAACAGCGGGCCAAGTATGAAGAGTGGATAGAACTTCGAGGCGATTGCTAATCCAAGGAGCAACCCCGACCAGCCAACTTTCCTGCGCGACCACGCGAGCATCGATGCCGCGGTAAACGCAACAGCCAACAAGTCCCAGTTGATTACCGCGCACAAAATGGTGGCCGGCGCCAAGGCAACGAGTGCCGCGTCCCATGGCCGACGTCGTACCGTCAACGCCGTGCACACCACAGCGATGATCAAGCAGATGAGTAGCAGCAGAACATTCCAGTCGAAGAAGACCAACGCCCGAGCCGATGCCGACCCATCGTGTCCGGTGAGCACCGACGCCAATTGCATGAATGCGCCCGTCAGCACCGGGTACTCCAACGTCTGACCATGACCCGTGTCGATGTACGGCAGCCAGCCATCGGCGAATCCGCGCAATTGATAGAGGAACGGGATGTCGGAATAGCACAGCCGCGTATATCGAGCATCGCCGCCATACGACTCGGCGTGGCACGGCAGTTTGGAAATGTAGCCAATCGTAAAAGCGGCTGAGGTGAGAACAATAAGGATTCGCAGTGGATTCCAGAACCGTCGCACCGCACTTGCACGAACTCCCAGCGGGCCGCCCAGTCGCTCTGTTGCGGGAATCAGCATCGGATCGGTCCCACCTGGGGCGACGATCGGTTCAATGACCCCGGATTCATTCACAGTCACATCGTGCCCTATTCACAGCTGCAGCGGCATCGCCGACGGGCGCTCAATCGAGCAGATCGCGTGGAGTGGCGGGTGGTCGCCGTGGCACTCCATCACCAAGGACGTACGACAACGTGAGGTGGTTCCACCCACAGTCAGGGCACACCTCGACGACGTAGACGCGGAACTGGCCGTATTCATAGGCCATAACCGGCAAATCCGGCGAGTTCTTAATGCGCCCTGAGTAGGGGCCAAGTTCGTCGCCAAACACGTACGTCACATGCACAAGTGAGCCGCCACGACACAAGGGGCATGGCCGTTCGGTCGGCTCGCCGTGATGGCGGGCGGCGCGAATGAGATACGGATCGGCGTCTTGATGATCGGAACGGGCAAAGGTGTCGCCGGCGGCGATCTTCTCCAGCGCTGAACGCCGAGTGAGGCCGTAATCAACTACCGAGCGAGGTCGGGCAGGATCGGCTACCGACTCGGCGGCCGGGAGCGGCTCGCGGCGCGGCTCAGTCGGACGCTCACCCCGAATTCGGGACGCGCGATGCGACGGATGACGGGGTGCGGCCACCCGCTAAGGGTACGTGGTTCACCTAGGCAAAGGCCGATCCATACGCAAAAACCGACATTTTGCGGGATTACCGCATGTTGGGTTTGCACTTTGACCCGATGGGTACATATAGTCCACCGATATATCGGTTCGATACATCGGTTTGAGGTACTACCGTCAAATCACACCGAATCGACTACGTAATCATCAGGAGGCCGCCCATGTCCCCACGTGCCGGAAGGCGCAGTGGTGTACTCGAGCTTGCCATCTTGGGGCTGCTACAAGAATCACCGATGCACGGATACGAATTGCGTAAGCGCCTTACGGGCGTTTTAGGTGCATTTCACTCCATTTCCTACGGCTCGCTCTACCCAGCGCTGAAGGATCTAACGGCTCGCGGATGGCTTTCTGAGGAGCCAGGCGACGATACGCAGTCCTCCGGTCGATCGAAGGTGGTCTACCACCTGACAGCCGATGGAAAAGAGCACTTCCAGCAATTGCTCAGCGAAGCGGGGCCCGACGCATGGGATGACGAGCGATTCGGAGTGCGCCTGGCATTCTTCGGCCGCACGGACCAATCCGTTCGCCTTCGGGTACTCGAAGGTCGACGCTCACGACTCGAGGAGCGCCTAGATACCTTGCGCGCGAGTTTGCAGCGCGGTCGCGAGCGCATGGACACCTACACCCTTGAGCTCCAGCAGCACGGACTCGACAGTGTCGAGCGCGAGGTGCGCTGGCTCGATGAACTGATCGCCACTGAGCGTTCACACCCCACAGATTCCGACGCCCCTAACGGACGTTCGGTCACCAAAGTAACCGGCACCGGGACCGTCCCGACTGCCCGGCGCACGTAAGAAAGAAGGATCACAATGGGTTCGATTCGCGTTGCGATTGTCGGCGTAGGTAACTGCGCCTCATCCCTCGTGCAAGGCGTCGAGTACTACAAGGACGCCGATCCGGCCGGCAAGGTGCCCGGTCTGATGCACGTTCAGTTTGGCCCGTATCACGTCAGTGACGTGGAGTTCGTGGCCGCATTCGATGTCGACGCTAAGAAGGTTGGACAAGACCTTTCCCACGCGATCGTCGCGAGTGAAAACAACACCATCAAGATCTGCGATGTACCGCCAAGTGGCGTAATCGTTCAGCGTGGCAACACTCTTGACGGCCTAGGTAAGTACTACCGCGAAATGATCACCGAATCTGACGACGAGCCCGTAGACGTCGTTGCCGCACTGCGCGAGGAAAAGGTCGACGTTCTCGTCTGTTACCTGCCCGTTGGTTCAGAGCAGGCCGCGAAATACTACGCCCAGTGCGCCATCGACGCAGGCGTCGGTTTCGTCAACGCACTCCCGGTGTTCATCGCCGGTACGCCGGAGTGGGCAAAGAAGTTCGAAGATGCTGGCGTACCGATCGTCGGCGACGACATCAAGTCACAGGTTGGTGCCACCATCACCCACCGCGTGCTTGCCAAGCTGTTCGAAGACCGCGGTGTCACCGTCGACCGCACGTACCAGTTGAACGTCGGCGGCAACATGGACTTCATGAACATGCTCGAGCGTGATCGCCTCGAATCAAAGAAGATCTCCAAGACGCAGTCCGTCACCTCGCAGTTGGAGAACGGCATCGACGCACGCAACGTGCACATCGGTCCGTCTGACTACGTCGCATGGCTCGACGATCGTAAGTGGGCGTTCGTCCGCCTCGAAGGCCGCAACTTCGGTGACATTCCGCTCTCACTTGAGTACAAGCTCGAGGTCTGGGATTCACCGAACTCCGCCGGCATCATCATCGACGCGATCCGCGCAGCAAAGATCGCTCTTGATCGCGGCATCGGCGGACCGATCCTGTCCGCATCGTCGTACTTCATGAAGAGCCCGCCGGTGCAGTACTCCGACGATCAGGCCAAGCAGGCAGTCGAAGACTTCATCGCTGGCACCATCGAGCGCTAAGACGTCCCTAGGTCGGTGGTTATGTCCGCCCGAACCCCGGGCATAAGTGCCACCTGCTCGACGTAACGCACATCATGAGTGAGGCCGGATCCCTTGAGGGTCCGGCCTCACTCATGTAAACGGGTACGGTTTTCCTATGGCCGACGAGGTAGTCAACTGGCAGACCTTGCTCGGCGTACGAGGGTTTCGACTACTTCTGAGCACTCGCCTAGCCGGACAGTTTGGCGACGGACTTCTTCAAGCCTCCCTGGCGACGTACGTGCTCTTCTCACCCGAACGTCAACCAAGTGCCATCAAGGTCGCGGTGGCCTTTTCTATCCTGCTTTTGCCGTACTCATTCATTGGCCCATTCGCCGGTGTGTTCATTGACCGATGGCCTAGGCGCACAATCCTGATTGCCGCCAACCTGATTCGCGCACTGCTCGTGATCGGCCTGGCCGCAATTGTCACCAGCGGCCGTGAAGATGCCGTACTCGCGATCGCTGTGCTGGTTGTGCTCGGGGTCAACAGATTCATTTTGGCCGCATTATCTGCCAGCTTGCCGCATGTGGTTTCGGGCCGTGAACTTGTTACTGCGAACGCGATCGCACCAACAGCTGGAACATTGGCCTCGGTGCTCGGTGGCCTGACTGGCGTCCTCATTAACGATGCAGTTGGTGGTGGAACGCGAGGTTCTGTGTGCGTGCTCGGAGGCGCCGTCGGCATCTACGCAGTGGCATCGGCTATTGCATCCCGCCTAGCACCCGGACAACTGGGGCCGGACGAGCTGACGTCCCATGAATCTGTGCGCGGGGTCGCCCGAGGGATGGTCGATGGCCTTCGACATCTACGCGATCGACGGCCCGCTGCACGCGCTATCGGCCTAGTGATGATCCATCGCATCGTCTTCGGGATCGCCCTTGCTCTGACGGTTTTGCAGGCCCGCGGCACGCTACATCCGAATGATCCGACGGCCGCCCTCGGCGCATTAACCCTGGCAACGGGAGCAGCCGGGGCAGGTGCATTTGTGGGCGCTGTTCTTACGCCGAGTCTGTCCCGACGGCTAGGCACGGTGCGTTGGGCGGCACTGGCTTTAATCACAGGCGTGACATCTGCGGCTCTCGTTGTGAGCGTAGGCACGATCGCAACGTTGATGCTTAACGCTGCCTTCGTAGGATTCGCAGGCCAAGCAGTCAAGGTTTGCTCGGACACGATCGTGCAAGCCGATATCGATGACGACCGTCGGGGTCGAGTGTTCGCTCTCTATGACGTTGCCGTGAACGTCTCCATCGTCACCGGGCTCACAATCTGCGCACTGGTGACACCGGCTGACGGCAGGTCGGTGGCGATGGCCATCCTGATGGGAACCCTAGGAATCCTAGGTTCTGCGTGGGCAGCGTGGAGCGATAGGCGAGATCCCGCAAAGAGTTCCGCGATTGATGCTGCTGATGTAAGCGCAGAAGGCGGCACCCACAGCCCCTGATCACCTAAGATGCAGGCGCAGCGGAAATTGCCCACAAACGTGGCGCCGCTATTCGGAGGTCGCTATGTCAGAAGGTACGAAAAAGGGTCGTGGGCGCGGTATCGCAGCATGGGTGATTTTCACGATCGCTGCCATTTTGCTCCCCATCTCACTGACCGCCTTCTGGGGACAGCGCACACTCACCGATACCGAGCGCTACGTCGCAACTGTCGCGCCGCTCTCGCAGGACCCGACAATCCAAGAAGCCGTTGGCACCCTTGTCACCGATAAGACGGTCGCCAAACTTGACGTTCAAAACAAACTGGACGCGATCCTTCCGCCCAAACTCGAACAGCTCGGCCCGATCTTGGCCGGTGGAGTGGCAACTCTCGTAACGAGAGCCATCAACGCATTCCTGACCAGCCCCCAGTTCCACGACCTCTGGGTTTTGATCAACACCTCAATTCAGAAATCGACAATCGCGGCGTTGTCAGGCAATCCAACAGGCCCCGTAACGATCCAGGGCGACGAGGTCATTCTTGACACGGGTGAGGCGCTCACGGCTGTGAAGCAGCGGCTGGTCGACAGGGGAGTTCCGTTTGCCGCGGATATCCCCATTCCGGCCAAGGCCGACCGCGAGGTCGTTCTCCTCACGTCACCTCAATTGCAGACAGCTCGCACCGCGTACGCCATCGGCCAACCAGTTGCCGAATGGCTCATTTTCCTCGTACTCGGGTTGTTCGTCTTAGCTCTGATTTTGGTCCGCAACAAGCCCCGGATGATCATTGGTATCGGAATTGCCGCCGTGATCACCGCGATCGTGCTCAAGACCGGACTCGCGTTTGGTGAAAGTGCACTCACCGACACCCTGTCCGGAACCCCACTGGCAATTGGGCAGCAGGCGTTCTATTCCATCCTGACGGTGTTCCTCATTGACGGTGCCCGGGCAATGTTCTTCATCGGGCTTGTCCTGATTGCCGTCGGCTGGTTCCTCGGCAACAGCTCAACAGGGCGTAAGGCCCGAGCATTGGCCGGGCAGGCGACAGACACCGCTGGTGATGCACTCAGTGACAGCCCAGTGGCCGCAGCCGGTGCCTGGGTAGCGCGGCACCGCGGCGTGCTCTATGTGGCGCTGCTTTCACTGCTGGGTGTCATCTTGGTGTTCTTCACCGACACGATCTCCGTCACGCGAGTGGTCATGCTGTTCATCTTCGGGCTACTCGGTGCCATCGCGATTGAGGTGCTCGCTCGATCCGCACCGCGTGCCGAGCCAACTGCCGATGCAGCCACGCAGGTCGAGGCAGCGGTCGAAGCCGAAGCCGACGCATCAGTCTGAGTGAGAGCAGCGCGAATCCTCAGACCCCGCGCTCGTCCCACCACTGACGTAGAAGTTGCTCGGCTTGTTCTTCGCTCATGGGCCCATCATCAAGTCGGCGCTCAAGTAGATACGAATAGGCTTCACCAACCTCACGTCCCGGCTTAATGCCCAGGATCGTCATGATCTGGTTGCCATCCAATGCCGGCCGGATCGATGCCAATTCTTCCTCGGCTGAGAGCCGGGCAATGCGCTCTTCCAGATCGTCATAGGTGGCAGCTAGTCGCTCAGCTTTGCGCTTATTGCGCGTGGTGCAATCCGCACGCGTCAACTTGTTTAGCCGATCCAGTTGATCACCGGCATCGCGCACATATCGCCGCACGGCGCTGTCAGTCCACTCCCCATCCCCGTAGCCGTGAAACCTCAGATGTAACTCGACGAGCTTGGACACCTGATCGGTGGTCTCGTTTGGGAAGCGCAGGAACTCCATGCGCTTTCGGGTTATGCGCGCACCGACAACCTCGTGGTGATGGAAAGACACTCGACCATCAGTTTCGAACTTACGGGTCTTTGGCTTGCCAACGTCATGCATGAGCGCGGCGAATCGAAGGACGAAATCGGGCTCAATCACCGGTTCATGGGTGGTCTCAAGATCGATGGCCTGCTCAACAACGATGAGCGTGTGCTCGTAAACGTCCTTGTGACGATGGTGCTCATCGACCTCGAGAGCCAATGCGGGTAGCTCCGGCAGGACCAACGCGGCAAGACCCGTGTCAACCAAGAGCCGCAGGCCCACCCGTGGATATCGACCAAGCACAAGTTTGATCAGCTCGTCGCGGACCCGCTCGGCGGAAACAATTGCCAGTCGTCCCGACATAGACGTCATCGCGGACACCACCTCAGGAGCCACGGCGAAACCTAGCGACGACGCAAAGCGAGCAGCGCGCATCATACGTAGTGGATCGTCGCTAAAAGACTGCTCGGGAGTTCCCGGAGTTCGAATCAGCCCCGCGGCGATATCTGCCACTCCGTTGTGCAGGTCAACAAACTCCATCTGCGGGAGGCGAACCGCCATCGCATTGACGGTGAAGTCCCGGCGCACGAGATCAGCCGCCAGAGTGGTGCCATACGAGACCTCGGGCTTGCGAGACGATGCGTCGTACGACTCAGCACGATAGGTCGTAATCTCGAGTTTATGCTCACCTTTACGCACACCAACTGTTCCGAATGCGATCCCCACGTCCCAGACGGCGTCGGCCCAGCCTGAAACGATCGACAGGATTCGGTCCGGATGGGCATCGGTGGTCAAATCAAGGTCATCGCCCAAGCGACCCATCAGCGCATCGCGCACCGGGCCACCAACGAGGGCTAGCTCGTACCCCGCGGCGGCAAACCGCTCACCCAGTTCGATCGCCACGCCGGCGCGGGACGTGAGGGAAGCGACCGCGCGCTGGACAAACTCGCCATTGCTGGGGGAACCCGCTGCGGACACGCCGGTGTCGCTGTCTGAGGTAGTGGCCACGTCGAGACAGCCTACGGCCCCATGCACCCGGGTATCCTCATGACATGTCCGGTACACCTCGTCCAACCCCACCCAGCGGTGGACGACCTGCGCCGACACCGCAACCAACACGTCTGACTCGAGTCGACGAGACAAGTGCCGGCGGACTCATCCTCGATCTTGACGACCCCGACTTACCCGCGGCCCTGATTGCCCGTCGCGATCGGCGGGGCCGGCTTGTTTGGTCGTTACCCAAGGGTCATATCGAGGCGGGTGAAACACCCGAGCAAGCCGCCCTCCGCGAGGTACGTGAGGAAACCGGCATCGTCGGGAACGTTGCCGGAGGGTTAGGCGTCATCAACTTCTGGTTCATAGCCGAGCAGCGAAGGATCCATAAGACCGTGCATCACTTCCTGATGTTCGCCACCGGCGGTGAACTTAGTGATGACGATGCCGAGGTTGACGCGGTGGAATGGGTGCCACTCATCGAGGTACGACACCGACTCGCCTACGCAGACGAGCGGCGACTTCTGGATCGAGCACAAGAACTGCTCGAGGAACACGGCGCGCTGCCGACGAAGGCGCTGTCACCTGAGTTAGATGCCCAATGAGGCGTTTGGCCTGGCTGCTGGCTTGCGCGGCGCTCATGTCGACCGTCGTCGCCAGTGCAAGCGCACCGACTGCCGCGGGAACGGCGCGTACATCGAGTCACGTAGATACCGTCTGGATCGATCTGCGCAGCCAGTCTCCGGCAGTTCCGACCGCGACGGACACGCTGACGGTGTCCGGTGACCTCGTCAACAGCACCAGCCAGACAGTCAGGCAGACCTCGGTTCGACTTCGCATCTCACCAACGCCCGTTCGTACTCGAGCGGAGATCCCGGCGATCCTGTCCGGAGACGCCGGACGTTTGGGCTCTGTAGTAGCGAACTCAACGGTCGATCTGCCGAAACCGCTAGCACCTGGGTCCAGAACTCACTTCGTCATCTCGGTTCCGATCGCCGATCTGGGCCTTCCCGCGCAGGATGCCGCTGTATTCGTCATTGGCGTCGAGGCGCTTGCCGATACGCCGGGCGACGGAATGGGTGCGATTCCCGTCGACTTCGCGCGCAGTTTCGTCCCTTGGTTTCCGGTACCTGGGGCAATCTCACCGACACGGATTGTCTGGCTTTACCCGTTGTCGTCAACACCGTCACTTTTAACCGACGGTGTATTTCTCGACGATCATTTGGCGAAGGAACTAGCTGCCAACGGACGCCTAGGACGGCTTTTGACGGCTGCGGCAGTCAACCCTGCTTCAGTCAGTTGGGTTGTTGATCCTGCCCTTCTTGAAGCAGCAAAAGAAATGGCAAATGGCTACACCGTCACGGATCGATCCGGCCATTCGACTCCCGGCATCGGTCAACTCGCTGCTGCGCAATGGCTCGAAAAACTACGCCAATTGACCGCGTCCGCCGAGGTGACCGCGATCCCCTACGCGAACCCCGACGTCGTTGCACTGCATCGTGCCGGGCTGGACGTCGATATCGCCCTGGCCACCACTACAGCGGCAAATGTGCCGGCAGAGGTCCTCGGACGCGGTGTCGCAAGTGGGTTAGCATGGCCACCCGGTGCAACGTCAGACGATGGAACCCTCGACGTCGTTAGGGCCGCCGGTTCACGAGCCATTGTTTTATCCGGATCTCAACTAGTTACCGATCCGAGCCTGTCCTATACGCCCAGTGGATCTGTTGATATCACCACGGGAGCGTCACCATTGCGTGCTGTCGTCGCCGATCCACAATTGTCCGAACTGGCGACCACCACACCACCAACGCCGACAGATACCAACGCTGGTCCAGCGGTCCAGGGCCAGCAATTTCTCGCAGAGTTAGCCATGAGTGCTTTGGAACTGCCCACGGTCTCTAGAACACTCGTGATCGCACCGCCGATGAATTGGACACCAACCCCCACCACCAACGTGATGATCGATACCATCACGACATCCGGATTTGCTCACGCGCAAACATTGAGCACACTCTTAGCAAGCGCACCCAGCGATATTTCGAGAAACCGACTCGACTACGCAGCGCAAGACAGCGAGTTGAGCCAGCGATACCTGAGCGAGATCGCAGCGGCTCGAACCGATCTGGCTCTAGTGCGAGCAGTGGCACCGGATACGAACGCTCACTCCGCGGCGAGTCAGGAAGCGGCGTTGACCCGGGCTCAGTCCGCCGACTGGCGTATGAATCGATCCGCCGGCGAACGGTTACTCAAAGTGAGCCAGGATTCCCTTGACGACGAGATGAGCAAGATTCGAATTCTTTCTACCGCACCCGTGACTCTCCCCGGCGACCAAGGTGTCATTCCGATTACCATCGCGAACGATCTAGATCGGCCCGCTCGGGTGGGTGTGCGTCTGAGTTCAACTCCGTCGGTTCGCTTCCATGCCGACGACGTTCCAACCGTCACTTTGGCGCCGGGCCAAAAGCAAACGCTCGAAGTGACCGCGCGGGTTGCGGGTTCTGGCCCAGTTCTCGTTCACATCGCATTGCTGACACCAGATGGGCTCCCTTTCGGAAATCCCATCTCAACCCAAGTGCGCAGCGCCGCCTACGCACACGCGGCGCAATGGGTCGTCATCGCATTCTTTGCCGCACTCGTGCTACTCATGATCCGTGGCGCACTTGCGCGCCGTAAGTCCGAGCAGGCACGGTAGAGACACATGCCTCCCTCCTCACCAACCAACGAGCCACCTCACGGCGATGAACTCGTCGAGGAATTGTCCGAGGAACTTGCCGGCGATCTCGTCACGGATACCCCCGCCGCGGTAACTGTCGCGGCCGGGCAATCACCCGGCACCACCACAGGGCGCAACAGTGCACTGCAGTCGAGTGTGGTCATGGGTGCCGGCACGGTCCTGTCGCGAGTCGGCGGTGTTTTACGCGGGATTGTCTTGGCTGCAGCACTCGGTGCAGGCACGGTCGCGGACATGTTCAATCTTGGCAACACCCTGCCCAACGTCGTCTACATTCTGGTCATCGGCGGCGCACTCAATGCCGTGTTCATCCCGCAACTTGTGCGCCATATGAAAGATGACGCCGACAATGGTGACGGTTACGCCGACCGGCTCATCACCCTCGTTGGACTTCTCCTACTCGGCGTGACCATCCTCGCCGTACTGTTCGCGCCATTCATCGTCAAGATCTATGCAAGTCCGCGCTACACCGCAGAGCAGCTGGCATTGGCCACCGCGTTTGCGCGCCTATGTTTGCCGCAGATCTTCTTTTACGGCGTCTATACGATGCTGTCCCAAGTTCTCAATGCCCGCGGCCATTTCGCGATGCCGATGTTCGCGCCGATTGTGAACAACATCGTCGCGGTCATCACCTTCGTCATGTTCATCGTTGTCGCCGGCCCTACTGCTGGAGCCGACGGAACGCTTGAGCCGAGTCAGGTCACCCTGCTAGGAGTAGGCACGACCTTAGGTGTCGTCGCCCAAGCTCTCGTACTCGTCTTCGTCTTACGCAAGGTTGATTACGTCTACCATCCAACGCTGAAGTTTCGCGGTGCCGGACTCAACACCGCTGGTTCACTGGCCTTCTGGACGATCGGTCTGGTCGCGGTAAATCAGATCGCTTACGCAGTGATCGTGCGGCTGGCTACCGGCGTTAATGCTGTTTCCCAAAACGAGGGATTCACCGCTGCCGGTCTGACGTCGTACACGAACGCACACTTGATGTTCATCCTGCCGCACTCGGTTATTACCGTGTCGATCGTGGCTGCACTACTTCCGCGGATGAGTCGGGCCGCACATGATCTCGACTACCGAGATCTAGCCAAGGATCTGTCGTCCGGAATGCGCTCTTCTAGCGCACTTATAGTGCCGTCATCCGTCGCACTTATCGTGTTGGGAACTCAAGCCGGCGTTTTGTTGTTCAACTACGGTCAAACATCCACTGAGTCGGCTCGCGTCACCGGAACCCTGGCCTCGGTCTTTGCGCTTGGCCTACTGCCTTTCACTCTCTACTACGTCATCCTTCGTGGTTGGTACGCCCTCGAGGCAACGAGAACGGCATTCTGGATCACCGTCGTACTCAACGTGCTGAACCTGGCCATCGCGGTGCCACTGTTCGAGATCTACTTCACTCGCAACCCTGGTCCGTCATCACTTGGCCTACTAGCACTCGGATATGTACTTGCGTACTGGATCACCCTGGTAGTTGCCTGGAGAGTCATCTCGAAAAAGCTCGGCGGTCTCAACACCAAGCGCACGGTTCGATCCCTCGTGCGCATGGGCGTCGCGGGTCTGCTCATGTTGATCGTTATGCGCGGCATTCAACTTCTGATCGTCGATCATCTACCTGGCGGTGCGCGTATCGGAGCGATTCTGGACATCGTCATTGTTGGCGCGATCGGTGGCGCGGTGTATCTGTTCGCCGCTCGGAAAATGCGCATCAGCGAAGTCAACGAAGTCGTCGCAATGATTCAAAAGCGTTTGGTCCGATAGCCCAGTCGGTTATTTGTGGAGTGAGGCGATAAAGCCACGTCTATTTCCACTCGATAGATAACGAGTGGACGAATTGGGACGAGTTGGCACGCTGCGGTCCTGCGATCGCGGTGCTGTTTTGCTTGGCAGCCTTACCAGGTGGCTACTGTCGTTCGTCATTGTGTGCGTTGTCGCTTTCGATGGGTTATCTATGGCAACTGCATCAGTGCGCGTCCATGACGATGCGACGAATGCCGCGCGTATCGGCAATGAGGCGTACCAGAACTCGTCATCGGCGGTTGCTGCGATCCGTGCCGTTGAATCTTTCGTATTGACCACCGCGGATCAACTCATTTCAGTGCGCGTGTTGCCCGGTACTCATCACGCAGTCGAAGTGACCTTGGCGCGCAAAACTCCCACCATCGTGGCAGGCGCAATACCGCCATTGCGCGCAGACACCCGGCCCCTCGCGACAGTTATCGCAACCGACGCAATCAGTTAATTGAACTTCCGTTGATTACGGCCAGCCATAACGGTGGCGCCCAGTCAGCCTTTCAGGCGCGCATTTCACCCAAATCCTGACTTACCATGGGAAGTGTGACCACGTCTTCCCCAGCGCGGCAGCGTAAGAAGTCGCGTCCGGGAGCGATGCCCGCCCCTGATACGCGACTCCTCGACCGGTACCGCCTAGTCGACCGAGTCAGCGATGCCGCCGGAAGTTCAGTGTGGCGGGCCTTCGACGAGCGACTGAAACGTCCGGTTGGCGTTCGCCTACTGCCCCTCGACGATTCGCGCAGCCGGGAATTGCGTGAACGTGCCCAGGTGGCGGCTCAAGTTTTCGATCGACGTGCGATTCCAATTTTTGATGTCATTGATGACCGCACTAGCGGACACCTCGTGATCATCTCCGAGTGGGTCGATTCAGCGACTTTGAGCGAATTCCTGCTCGCCCGCGGGGATCTGACGATGCCTCCCGTTGAGGCGGCCACCCTGTCACTCGAAGTAGCTCGCTATCTCACCGCCGTCCATGCTGCCGGTCAAGCCCATGGTCATCTGCATCCCGATTCAGTATTGATCGCGCCTGACGGCGAAGTACGAGTGCGCGGACTCGGCGTTGATCGGGCTCTTTTTGGTATCTACCCGGAAACCAGCCCTGAATTGTCCGACGTTCACGCCGCCGGATCGGTTTTGTACGCAACATTGACCAATCGCTGGCCCGAGCCAGAAACAGTCGACGGGCTACCGGGTGTCCCGATGGTCGAAAACCATGCGCCGTGGCCAAGTCGCGTGGTGGCAGATGTGCCCGAACCCCTCAATGACATTTGTGCGCGAGCATTACTCACCACGCCAACTCCCAAGGGCCAGATCCCGTTCGACTCGGTTGACGAAATCGTCGAGGAACTATCAGCCGTCGTTGCGCTCCCAGGAACGAAACGTCGGCCCGTGCCCGCCGGACGAACTGTCATCCGTATTGCCAGCGTACTGATTTTCACCGCCGCTGCCCTCGGCCTTGCCGCGCTCGGCGCGAGCCTAGTGATGGGTCTCGGGAGCAGTCCCCTCGTCGTCCCGCGGCCTGAGGTTTCGACGCCAAGCCCAACTCCGAAACCTACTCAGGTGACTCCGGTAGTCGAGCGTCCACTGACCATCGTCAGCGCAAAAGATGTTGACCCGTATGGCAATAACAACGAGAACCCCGATGAAGCTCCATTAGCTTTTGACGGCGATGCCACCACCTCGTGGCACACGGTGGTGTACCGGCACCCTGACATGTCCGGCAAGCAGGGCGTCGGCTTGATGTTCGATCTCGGCAGTCCCCAACAAATCTCGGCCATTGAGCTCAATCTCGTTGGAACTGGTTCAACCGTCACGGTTGCCGCGGGGGACGATCCCACGGTGGCTCCCGAGAATTTCCCGGTTTTGGCCCAAGCCAAAGGTGCCGGTTCTGAACTGCGTCTACGTCTGCCCAAACCCGAGAGAGCGCAATACATTCTCGTCTGGTTCACCCAACTTCCCGCCAGCGATTCGGGTGGATATCAGGGTGGGATCACCGACATCAAGGTTCTGAGTTAGTCGACCGTCGCCGAGGTTCGCTGCGTTGATGGCCGTCGACGCCGACGCACAAACCGAAAGCCGACTAGCACACCGATCAACACGAGTATGGCTAGGAGCACCGGCGCAATCAGTGCCAAGATGCTCGCCGCAAGTGCCGTCACATCCTCTAAGACGCTCACGGTCGGACCACCGACGCCGAAAGTCCCGACGTTAATCACCGGGCGGCTGGCCGCCTTCATCCCGTGAACCGAACCAGCAGTGACCAGGCCCGCCGCTACTCCAACCCACGGCGGGAGTTGGGTGAGAGCGCCGAGCGAACCAGCCGCCAAGAAAGCCCCGGCAGCCGGGCGCACAACGGTTTGTATGACGTCGTTGAGCGTATCAATACCGGGAATCTTGTCGGCAAAGAATTCAACCGATAGCAACACCACCAAAACAAGGAGAATGGGGGTCAGGCCGAGCGAATCAAAAGGCGCGGGAACGGTCAGGTGACCGGTATGGACCAAGACACCAACAACGAGTAGCGGAATGTACGCATTCAACCCGGCAGCACCGGCAAGGCCCAGTCCGGTGAGCACAGCGGTCGTCATATCCACACCACGAGGGTACGACGATGTCATGACGTTGCGTGGTGATCACCTGAACACGTCGCTACGAGTTTTCACCCGTAGGCTGAGATCACTATGTCTGTCGAACCACCTGAGCCAAACGCCATGGGTGATGACGCGATCCGCAGCGGTTCCGACTCGGAGTTGCTCGCCGCCCATGTCGCCGGAGATGCACATGCGTTTGGAGAATTGGTTCGTCGCCATCGAGACCGACTGTGGGCAGTAGCACTGCGCACAACTGGTGATCCCGAGGAGGCGGCCGACGCACTCCAGGACGGCCTGATTTCCGCGTTTCGAAATGCAGCTAGCTTCCGCGGTGAGGCGGCCGTCACGACGTGGCTGCATCGGGTCGTCGTCAACGCCAGTCTCGATCGACTTCGGCGCCAGAAGGTACGCCCAACCATTCCACTGCCTGACGAATCAGAAGACAGCGGATATCGCGGTATCGCCGATTCGCGGGACCGAATTAGCGAATTCGAATTGCGACACGAAATTGAAAAGGCCCTAGCGGAGCTTCCCAACGATCAACGCATAGCAATCATTTTGGTCGATGTTGAAGGTATGTCCGTGGCTGAGGCGGCCGAAATCCTCGATATCCCCGAGGGGACAATCAAGAGCCGCTGCTCGCGTGGGCGCACACGGCTTGCCCAGTCACTGGCCGGGCTAAGGAACCCCGATGCCGTTCCTGACGTCACAGATACCAGGCCGCCGGAAATTCCTCGTGGAAACGACGCGTATCCCGCGGTCAACGCCACATCCGACGACCGCAGTACTCACGTCCAGCCATCACTACAACCAAGGGAGGTACCCGATGAATGATCAATACGGTGACTCCCTGAACGAAGATCCACCCCTAGGTTCAACCTCGGCTCCACTCGTCGATACCGCCGAACAGGTGTGGATTGCCGAGCTTTTAGGTTCCCTTCGCTTGACGCAGACACCACTTCCAGCCGACGTGGCCGCACGCCTCGACAACGCCGTCGCTCACGAACAGGCCGCTCGACTCGTCACCACGCAGGAAATCCTCGAACAACGGCCCACCCGAGGCTGGAACACCCGCTGGCTAACCGTTGCTGCCGCAGCACTTGTCGTGATCGGTGGTGCGTCGATCTACCGTCAAGCTATGTCGAATACGGGCTCGGCAGCGAACACATCCCTGGCTACCGGTGAAACCGTCGCGCAGCCAAACCAACCGCCGTCGGCGAACGATCAGGCGGCTACGGCGGCATCGGTCGGAGCCGCGACTTCCGCCTCTTCGCTCCCACAGTCGGCGCAGACGAAGCAACCAGCGACAGATTTACGCACTATCCCTGCCGCCGATCGCGTCATCACCCGCGCGAATGTCGGCACTACCGTTAACGCCCTATTGCTCAGTGCTAAACCCTCCACCTCGGAAGTCGAGGGATCGACTACGGGGCAGGCCGGAGCAGCTGCTGCAGGATCCGCGATCATGCCCTCGACAGACTGTCTGGCTTTGATCGGCGGCGTGCCGGGATCCACGCCCGATACCGTGATAACGGGCGTCGTTTTTGAAGGCCAAAGAGCGAACATCTACCTCGCCCCCATCCAAGGGGATAGCAAACACATCGAGGTCTGGGTCATTGCTGCCGCTTGCTCGACGGCTCAATCAGGCGTCCTTGATCACCTGATCATCCCATCTGTCAGCTAGGGGCGGTCAGCACCCGGAGTAGGTGCGGGAATGTAAACGCACCTAAGATCGTTGCGAACAGACACGAAGACTGCACTGGGCCAACTGTTTTGCCAAAGAAGGGTTTTCGCCGTGGGCGACGTTCGGAACGTAATCATCATTGGGTCGGGCCCCGCGGGCTACACCGCCGCAATCTACGCAGCGCGCGCCCAGCTTGAGCCGCTGTTGTTCGAGGGAGCCGTCACCGCCGGCGGAGCACTGATCAACACCACCGAGGTTGAGAACTTTCCCGGCTTCGAAGACGGGGTCATGGGACCACAACTCATGGAGAACATTCGCGCTCAGGCCGTCCGCTTCGGCACTGAAATGATCACCGACGACATCGTCGAGATCAACACCAGCGGGGCGATTAAGACCGTGAAGGACGGCGCCGGCAACGAGTATCAAGCCCACAGTCTGATCCTTGCGATGGGGTCTGGCTATCGGGAACTTGGTTTGCCGAACGAAAAGCGCCTTTCCGGGCACGGAGTTTCGTGGTGCGCCACCTGCGACGGCTTCTTCTTCCGTGATCAGGACATCATCGTCGTTGGTGGTGGTGACTCCGCACTAGAGGAAGCCACCTTCCTGACTCGGTTTGCCAACGTAACCCTCGTACACCGCCGCGATTCGCTGCGAGCAAGCAAGATCATGCAGGATCGCGCGATGAATGACCCCAAAATCACCTTCGCTTGGAACTCCGAAGTCGCTGAGATCCTTGGTGAAGATCGCGTAAGTGGCGTGATCCTTCGCGACACCGTTACAGGCGACACTCGCGAACTGCCAGTGACTGGGATCTTCGTCGCAATTGGTCATGACCCTCGTTCGGAGCTCATCGTCGGGCAAATCGAGCTCGACGATGCCGGTTACGTTGTTGTCCAGGATCGAAGCACGCGCACCAACGTCGACGGTGTTTTTGCGTGCGGAGACTTGGTGGATCACACCTACCGACAGGCCATCACGGCGGCTGGGTCTGGCTGTTCGGCGGCCCTCGACGCTGAACGATGGCTAGCCGCTCGGGACGTGTGACGGGACCTTCCTGGCGCTACATGTCGAATATGTCGGTCCGAGGACGTAAGTTAGATCGTGTAAGAACAGCGAAGCAGTGAGAGAGGTAAACACGATGGGGACATCAACTAAGACCGTTACGGACGCCACGTTCACCGACGATGTGCTCATGAGTGATAAGCCGGTGCTCGTCGACTTCTGGGCTGAATGGTGTGGTCCGTGCAAGATGATTGCTCCCGTTCTTGAGGAGATTGCCGCCGACAATGCCGACAAGCTCATCGTGGCCAAGCTCAACATCGATGAGAATCCACAGATCGCAGCCAACGAGCGGATCATGTCGATCCCGACGATGAACGTGTACAAAGGCGGACAGCTCGTAAAGCAGATCGTCGGGGCCAAGCCCAAGGCGGCACTGCTCGCCGATCTCGCTGAGTTCCTGTAGGTCACATGACTTCTCCGGCCTCACGGCGCGGGGATTCCGGAGCGGCGGTCGCGGAGATCCGCGATCGTCTGCACCGCCTAGGACTCCTTCCAGAATCTGCTACTCCAACAGGTTCGTCGCCAGCTTCGTTCGACGATGCTGTTGACGAGGCCGTTCGCACCTTTCAACAAGGGCGCGGGCTTACCGTCGACGGCATCGTTGGCGTGCAAACTTTCCGGCACCTTGAAGAGGCTCGCTGGGAGCTCGGTGATCGCATTCTGTCGTTCCGGGCTGGTTGGCTGATCTCCGGCGACGACGTTCGCGCATTGCAGCAGCGACTTGCCAGCTTGGGATTCCACTTCGATCGCATCGACGGGATCTTCGGCCCACAAACCGACCGTGCTTTGCGCGAATTTCAACGCAGTGTCGGCGTTAGTTCCGATGGCACATGCGGTCCCGAGACGTATCGGGCGCTTGGCAGGTTGGCACGGACCATGAGCGGTGGCGCTGTCAGTTCAACGACACTTCGCGAGCTCACGGCTCTTGAATCCCTGTGCACTGGGGTCGCTGACAAGGTGGTCGTGATTGATCCGGGACACGGCGGTGACGATTTTGGGCTTACTCACGGTGATCTGACGGAGTCAGCGGTTGCGGGTGACCTATCCCGAAGAGTCGAAGGTCGACTGGCGGCACTCGGAGTGCAGGTTTTGCTCACGCGAGCACTGGATTCGACCCGCAGTATGGACGAGAGTCAACGGGCCGCATTTGCCAATCACACCAGCGCTGATCTGGTGCTTTCGGTTCACGTCGATTCCGTTGACACCCCGCATGCCGCAGGCTGTGCAACGTTCTATTACGGAGATCGTGTCCAAGGTACGGGGTCCAGGCTCGGGGCTCGGTTCGCTGAGATGGTCCAGGAAGAAATCTGCGCTCGTACCGATCTCACTGATTGCCGCACCCATGCAATGACCTGGGACCTGTTACGCCTGACTCGAATGCCGGCCGTTCGAATTGAATGCGGCTACTTGTCCAACCCACGCGATGCCCAACGCCTGAGTGATCCAGCTTTCCGCGATGCGGTAGCCGAAGGAATTGCTAACGCTGTTGTTCGTTTTTTCGCTCCCGATCCCGCGCTGACTGACACCGCCCACGTCTAGTACACCGACCGTTAAATGTGTGACGCATCGCTGTTCTCACGTGCGGTTGGCGGAACCCCACTCCGGCAACGTGGCCGACAGCCCGTCGGATTTCGATTTCTCCGTAAACCATTGCGAGCGCGACCCTCATCGCACCTCACGGGCACTCATACGGCATCCTTAGATTGTTGTACTTCGTCAATGCCGCCGACGTACATGGATGACGTCCTACTGATGTGTTGGTGGTGAACTGTGGCTTCAGACGCTCGGATGACCGCGCATGGGGCAACATTGACTTCCACGTCCACCCGGCACGATCCGTGGCTTGATCAGTACGCAGAACGCACGCGCGGATTGTCATCATCGGCGGTACGTGCCCTATTCGCCGTCGCCTCACGTCCTGAAGTCGTGTCACTCGCTGGCGGAATGCCGTTCGTCTCCGCGCTACCGATGGATGCGATAGCGGAAACCACTGCGCGCCTTATCCGCGAACGGGGGCATGTTGCTCTCCAATACGGATCCGGCCAGGGTGATCCCGCGCTACGTGAGCAGATTCTCGAGGTTCTGGCCCCCGTCGGGGTCGAATCACACCCGGACGACATCATCGTCACGGCTGGCTCGCAGATGGCACTCGATCTTGTAGTCAGGGTTTTCTGCGATCCCGGCGACGTCGTTTTAGTCGAGGCGCCCACCTACATTACGGCGCTGAGTGTGTTTTCGTCGTATCAGTGTGAAGTAGTCCACGTTCCCATGGACGAACTCGGACTCAATCCGGATGCGCTGCGCGAGGCGATCGCACGCGTGCGAGCTGAAGGTAAGAAACTCAAACTCGTATATTCGATCCCATCCTTCCAAAATCCAGGCGGTGTCACCCAAACTCCTGAACGACGGCAGGAGATTCTCGACATCGTTAGCACCAATGGTGTTCTGCTGTTGGAAGATGATCCGTACGGCCTACTGAGCTTTGACGGATCAGTCCCGAGGGCGATTCGTGCCGACGATTCACAGGCAGTCATCTACTTGGGCACGTTTTCGAAGACAATCGCTGCGGGCCTGCGAGTGGGCTGGGCCGTTGCACCACACGGAGTCCGCGAAAAGCTGGTGCTGGCCAACGAAACAGCGATGCTGTGTCCGAGCAATCTCACGCAGATGATGATTACGGACTACCTTGCAACGTCACCGTGGCTCGACCAGGTCAAGGTTTTCCGTGAGCTGTATCGCGAACGCCGCGATGCGCTCATTGACTCCCTCGAAAACCACATGCCGCCCGGTACCTCGTGGACGGTGCCGACCGGTGGGTTCTACTCGTGGGTCGACTTACCTCCCGGCGTCGATTCCACCGCGATGCTGCCTCGAGCAGTTGCAGCTCGCGTGGCGTACGTTCCCGGAACGGGCTTTTTTGCAGACGGCCAAGGGCGACACTCACTCAGGTTGTCCTACTGCTATCCCGAGCCTGACCGCATCGCAGAGGGTGTTCGTCGACTGGCCGACGTCGTCCACGCAGAGCTAGACATGCTTGACCTGTTCGGCCCGGCCATTGAGGCGAGCCAGAAAACGGCCGCTATCGCACCCGCTTCGGACATGGCTTAGGAGTTGCTCGCTGTGAATCTAGGCCGCGTCGTCATTCTCGCAGGCGGACTTTCGGCCGAACGCGACGTCTCAATTCGCTCAGGACGACGCGTCGCTGACGCACTGCGACGTCGGGATTTCGATGTTGAGGTTCTGGACATCGACGACTCGTTGGCCGAGCGACTAACGAGCGCACAACCTGCATGCGTTATTCCGCTCGTACACGGCGCCGTCGGCGAGGATGGCACGCTTCACGAACTACTGAGCGGGACCGGCTTTCCCTATGTCGGCTCGGAGCCCACGGCCTGTCGTCACTCATTCGATAAACCAACCGCGAACGTGATCGTGTCTGACGCAGGCTTCTACGTTCCACAGTTCATGGAGCTTGAGAAATCACGTCTGCGCGAAAGTGGCACAAAGCAAGTCCTGCAGTCCATAGTGGAAACCATCGGCCTACCGCTGGTGGTCAAACCATCACAGGGTGGCAGTTCTTTGGGCATGGGCGTGGTGCGCGCCGAATCTGCCCTCCCAGCGGCGATGGTAAGCGCATTTGCTTATGGTCCGACGGTCTTAGTTCAGGCCTGTGTTGAGGGAACAGAGGTGGCCGTCCCGGTCATCGACACCGGAAGCGGCCCGCACGCGCTACCCATCGTAGAAATCCGGGCGGACAGCGGGGTGTACGACTATCACGCGCGCTACACGGCCGGTTCGACCGAGTTCATCACCCCGGCACGACTCGCACCGGAGCTGCTGGCTGCATGTGCGGACGCGGCCGTGGGAGTCCACCGTGCGCTCGGCCTGCGCGACTGGTCGCGAAGTGATCTGATCGTGGACGACGGAGGGCAGGTGTGGTTCTTGGAAGCGAATGTGTCACCGGGAATGACCGAGACGTCTACCTATCCGCAGGCTGTGCATGTTGCCGGGTTGAGCATGGGTCAGATCGTCGAAGATCTCATCCACGTAGCTATCGCGCGTGGCTGAAAACCCCTACAAATATAGGGTTTTCAGGCTTATCAGCGGCCTGAACCGTCGAGCACCGAGACGATGCGTTCCAAGTCTTCCATCGTCGCGAATTCAATGCTGATTTTTCCCTTGGACTTGCCTGCCTCAACACGCACCCGAGTTTCGAGTTTGTCACTGAGTCGCTCAGCGAGGTCTGCGAGCCCAGGAGCGACGGGCTGACGAGGTCGAGCAACTCGAGTCCGCGTACGACCATCACCGTCACCAATGGCGACAATCTCTTCTACCGCACGAACAGAGAGCCCTTCAGCGACGATGCGCGCGGCCAATCGTTCCATTGCATCACTGTCATCAAGGCCGAGCAGTGCTCTGGCATGACCCGCCGACAAGACCCCAGCCGCAACTCGGCGCTGAACTGCCGGTGGAAGGCGGAGAAGTCGAATGGTGTTTGTGACCTGTGGACGACTACGCCCAATGCGGGTGGCGAGTTCTTCCTGACTGCAGCCGAAATCGTCAAGGAGTTGCTGGTACGCAGCTGCCTCCTCTAGTGCATTGAGCTGTGATCGGTGCAGATTCTCAAGCAGTGCGTCGCGGAGCATGACGTCATCGGCCGTGTCACGAATGATTGCGGGGATTGCCATCAGCCCAGCCAGGCGCGATGCTCGCCAACGTCGCTCTCCGGCGACCAATTCGTATTCCGCTCCATCGTCAAACGTGTTGGGGCGTATGACAATGGGCTGTAGGAGCCCGATCTCACCAATGGAAAACACCAGTTCGGCCAGCGCATCTTCGTCAAAGACCGTGCGTGGCTGACGACTATTGGGCCGGATGTTGTCGATGTCGATCTCGGCGTATCGAACACCATCGACAACGCTCAGTTCCGGAGACATGAACGCGTCCACTGCGCGGTTAGACGAGCCCGCGGGCAGGGTCGGCATTGTCACCTCAACCCGCGGGTCCTCGATTTCGCTTGACTCGGTTCGCTCATCCTCTCGGGTTGATCCCCCAGGAATGAGTGCACCTAATCCACGGCCAAGTCCTCGTCGCTGATTCACGCGAATCCCTTCATCTTGTTACTCTGCATGCGGACTCTGGCCAACCACCGGTGAACTCGGAGCTTGGTGAACGAGTTCGCGCGCCGCCTCAAGGTACGACAGCGCGCCTGATGAGCCCGGGTCATAGGCGATAACTGTTTGACCATACGACGGAGCCTCAGACACGCGTACCGAACGAGGGATAGCTGTTGGCAGTACACGATCGCCGAAGTGGCTACGCACTTCTTGAGCAACTTGAGCAGCAAGGCGAGTGCGTGCGTCGAACATCGTCAACAGAATTGTCGACAATCGAAGGGCTGGATTGAGATCCTCAGCCACGAGAGTGACCGTGCGCATTAGTTGGCCGAGCCCCTCCAGCGCGTAGTACTCGCACTGAATCGGAATGAAGACCTCCTGAGCACACACGAGTGCGTTCAAGGTCAGTAATCCGAGACTTGGCGGGCAGTCGATCAGGACGAAATCAAGTCGTCCGTGGGCGGCTTCGTGCTCGGCGAGGTAGGTCGTGAGGGCCTTGCGTAAGCGATACTCGCGCGCGACGACGGAGACCAATTCAATTTCCGCGCCAGCGAGATCCAACGTGGCGGGAGCACACCATAAGCCTTCGAACTCCGGAACGGGGACAGCCACCTCGGAGATTGGACGACCCTCAATCAGGACATCGTAGATCGACGGAATGTTCGAGTGATGCTCCACGGACAGTGCCGTAGACGCATTTCCCTGTGGGTCGAGATCAATAACGAGGACCGAAAGTCCTTGTAGTGCAAGGGCTGCGGCGATATTCACCGTCGTCGTTGTCTTACCCACCCCGCCTTTTTGGTTCGCGATTGTCATCACCCGAGTGCGGGTAGGACGAGGCAACGCCCCGACCCGACGCTGCTTCACTTGGACGGCAGCCTCGGCGGCGCGAGCTAAAGGAGTGTCGTCGAAGCTCATACAAACTCCTGCATTGGCTCAATCGGAACCGACTCAGTATCCCCTGCCGAATCAACAATCTGGTCCCGTGGTTGTGGCCAGCCCAGACCTGAGGCCGCCTCAGTACCGGGTGAGGGCCAACCCAGACCGGGAGCCACCTCAATAAGCGGTGATGTCATCGTCGTCCCCCTCTGCGCGGAGCCTTGCGTTTTACGATGCGTACGACGGTGGTCGCCGGGGTGACGATATCGGCACCCACCATAACAATCTCTGCGCTACCGCCACCTAGACGTTCAAGCTCGGCCAACGCCTCGTCAAGTTCGGTATGCGCGTTCTCACCCTTGAGCGCGAGGACAGTGCCGCCTACGTCCACCAGCGGCAGAGTCCAGCGGGCCAACTTATCTAACGGAGCTACAGCCCTGGCAGTAACCACATCAACGACGACCTTCACCTCTTCAGCGCGGCCACGAAGGACCGTAACTCGATCTCCAAGACCGAGTAGGGCGACAACTTCAGACAGGAAGGTTGACCGTCGAAGTAATGGTTCAATCAACACGACTTCGATATCAGGACGAACTAGGGCAATCGGTATTCCGGGTAAGCCAGCGCCCGAACCAACGTCGGCTAGTGACGCACCGATCGGTATTAGCGCCTCGACAACCGCACTGTTCGCGACATGACGTCCCCAGAGCCGATCAACCTCACGGGGACCAATCAATCCTCGGGTCACACCATCACTACTGAGCAGTGCCACGAACTCATCAAGCCCGGCTGCAGCCTCCGGGTAGCGGCCTGCTAAGGCATCACGAACCGCTACGTCGTCCGAATTCACCGGCCCATCACCGCTGACACGATGAGTTCGACATTACTTCGCGGGAATGACGACAACGAATCTGCGCGGCTCAACGCCCTCAGACTCGCTGGATTGCCCGGCTTCAGCAACTGCATCGTGGACGATCTTGCGCTCAAAGGGGGACATGGGCTCTAGTCGCACCGGCTCACCTGTCGACGCAGCGCGCTGCGCGGCCTCGGTACCCAACGCGTGTAGATCCGTACGGCGCTGGGCACGGAAACCGGCGACGTCGAGCATCAGACGGGAACGTTCACCGATTTCACGGGTCACCGCAAGGCGCGTGAGCTCCTGCAGCGCATCCAAAACTTTGCCGTGCGGGCCAACTAATGAATCAAGGTCACCGCCAACAATGCTGACCATTGCGCGCTCTCCCTCGACGTCCATGTCGATGTCGCCATCAAGATCAGCGATATCGAGTAGGCCTTCTAGGTAGTCAGCTGCTACATCGCCCTCGCGCTCAAGTCGCTCTACGGCCGATGTTTCACGGGAAACCTCGGTTGCGGAAGTATCTGTCATCGCGTCGTTCTCCACATTCATTGCGTCCGGACTTATAGCCGGAACAGTCGGTCTTCAGGAACCACCTCATCCCGATGTTTCACGGGAAACGGTGAAAATCAGGTTTTCTTACGCTGACTGCGAGACTGCTTCTTGGGTTGCTCTCGAGGAGCAGCCGGTGCGGCCTCAGGTTCGTCAACGCTTAGCGGCACGCCACCGCTCTTGCGGAGTTGCTTTTCCGACTTACGCGCTTCATACGCGTCATACGCCGGAGTGCCCGGCTGAGGGTTATTTCGAATGACGTAGAACTGCTGGCCCATCGACCACAGGTTCGTCGTTAGCCAATAGACGAGCACGCCCACAGGGAAGTTGATACCGGTTACCGCGAAAAAGAGCGGGAAGACATACAGCATGATCTTCTGCTGCTGCGCCATCGGATTGTCCCTGGACATGTTCTTGACCATCAACTGACGCTGGGTCGTGAAGGTTGTTAGCGTCATGAGGATGATCAGGATGAGGGTCAGAATCCGTGTGGCGGTCGGATTTGGCGTCACGTCGGCGTGCATGAAGACGCCGTAAATCGGTACCCCGAAGATCGTTGCGTTGTGGGCTTGATCCACCTGCTCCTGAGTCAAGACGCCGTACGGAATACCCATCGCGATGCCTTGCAATACGCGGAAAAGGGCGTAGAAGATCGGTGCCTGAGCAAGCAAAGGGATGCAGCTAGAAAGCGGATTCGTACCCGTCTCCTTGTACAGAGCCATCATTTCCTGGCTCTGCCGCTCGCGGTCACCCGCGTACTTGGTCTGAATCTCCTTCATCTTCGGCTGCAGAATCTGCATATTGCGCTGACTCTTAATCTGCCGAACGAACAGAGGGATCAGCGCGATGCGAATGACGATGACCAGTCCGACGATCGACAAAATCCACGACCAGCCGGAGGCCATGCCCAACTGAGCGCCAATGAGGTTGTGGAACTGAACAAGAATCCACGAAACCGCGACTTCGAGCCAGGACAGGGGATTGAAATTCACTCGGCACTCCGGGCATCGATAACAGGGCTCAATGTTGAGACGTTCGGGTTAGTTTTAGCGCGTTCAGCATCGCTTACGTACCGATCAGAGCGCCAGCGTCCCAATTGTGGAACTGCGTCAACTCCACCGGGCGTCCACGGGTGACAGCGACAGATTCGTCCGATGGCAAGTAGTGATCCCTTGCCCGCACCATGCACAGACAATGCAGTAACTGCGTACTGGGAGCAGGACGGGTAAAACCGACACGACGGAGCCGTCATAGGGGAAATCCAGGTGCGATACACGTTGATCGGCACAGTCAGAAGCCAAGCCGCCCATCTCGAGGCAGTCCCGGGACCACCGTGGATCGACTCAGCTGACGCAGATGCAGGTACGCGCAGAGGTGTCCTAGCCACTGGCCGGCACCCCCTGCAATAAACCTAGGCGTTTGAACGCTTTCGCTATGTCACCTGCCAGTTCCACCGATGAGGCCGAGGCCGCTGCCGGCAGAGCACGAACCACAACACGCGTTCCCGGAGGAAGGACGCTCAACTGCTCCCACACGATATGACGCAACTGACGAGTTACTCGGTGGCGAACCACCGAGCCCCCCACCGCTGAACTTACAATAAAACCGACATTCGGCACAGAACTGGTGTATTCCGCACTTACTAGGACATGCACTACCAACCGCGGACGGCCCGCACGATTACCCAAGGTGACCGTCTCGCGGAAGTCTCGGCTGCGTCGCATCCGAGAAGCGCGACGATGCACAGGAACGTCAGGCGGACAGCTCTGAACGGCCCTTGCGGCGCCGCGCAGACAGAATGGAACGGCCGGCTCGCGTACGCATCCGCAAGCGGAAACCGTGCGTCTTTGCCCGCCGACGGTTGTTCGGCTGGAAGGTGCGCTTACTCATCGATCAGCTCCGAAGTCCGGTCAGACAATCTGACCTACCCAATGTGCGTCTAACGACCCACATGCCACCTGCGTGGACTCAATCTGTGTGTACCTGAGATTTTCTCCTCAGATGTCACCACCGCACGCCAACGCTCAAACGTTCAAGCGCAGGCATACGGCAGAGTCCGACAAATCGTCGGCAGGTCAAAGGTACGGCCATCTCCTGCATAGGGTCAAACCGCGGAGGCCGTCCCTATGTAGTTTGCAAAGTCTACGCATAACGTCAGCCGAATCGCTCATTGTCACTGCTTCCTGCCCAAAATTAATGGAGCGACACGCGGACGTGGTGAACGAGGTGTGGCAGACTCCCCACACAGCCTGTGGACAACGGCTTGACGACCGCCCCATCCACAGGACTACGGTCGGCTGTCCAACCACGCCGCAGTGAATTGTGGAACCACAATCTTCGCGGTGTTACCGGGCTCACCGGCTTCGGGTGGGACAGTACGGCGCCGCTCCACACCTGTGGATGACGGTGTGGAAGTTGAATGCATGTTAGGTAAGACAAGGGGAAACATGGCAGACGAACTTGACCTGACAGAGGTGTGGGCAC
Organism: uncultured bacterium; assembly: GCA_903826575.1. Lineage (GTDB taxonomy): Bacteria > Actinomycetota > Actinomycetes > S36-B12 > CAIYMF01 > Longivirga. The sequence goes on along the minus strand of CAIKEU010000013.1, from coordinate 93,242 downwards.
GCGCACTTGCCTCGTTAGGTGATGAGGGCATGACCCCTCAACAGCGCGCATTCGTGTCACTGACCCGACCACTCGCACTGGTTGAAGACACCGCTCTTGTCGCCGCGCCCAATGAATTCACCAAGGATGTCCTTGAGTCCAAACTCCGCCCACTGGTGGTCGATGCGTTGACTCGAACCCTGGGCCGCGAGGTTCGCATTGCCGTTACGGTCGATCCCGCAATTGCCCCAACTCTCGATGAAGATGCAACTGACGATCTTGCTGATTCCACGTACGCCGATCCGGTCACCGTCGAACCGTCATTCGCTCCGACCACCCCAACCCAGGAGTCCTCGCGTCCCGGAACCGGCTCACCGGGCACTAGAGGGGAAGAGTCGAGTCGCCTAAATCCCAAGTACAACTTCGACACCTTCGTTATTGGATCCAGTAACCGATTCGCACATGCGGCCGCCGTCGCAGTCGCCGAACAGCCAGCACGCGCCTACAACCCATTGTTCGTTTACGGAGAATCAGGGTTGGGCAAGACCCACCTTCTGCACGCAATTGGCCACTACACCAGAACCCTTTATGCCGGGTCTCGAGTTCGATACGTCAGCTCCGAAGAGTTCACCAACGAGTTCATCAACTCCATTCGTGATGACAAGGCAGCAACCTTTCAACGTCGTTATCGTGACGTCGACGTACTACTCGTTGATGACATTCAATTCCTGAGCGGGAAAGTCCAGACACAAGAAGAGTTTTTCCATACCTTCAACACTCTTCATAACGCAAACAAGCAGATCGTTGTCACGAGTGATATGCCGCCCAAGCAATTGCAGGACTTCGAAGATCGAATGCGCTCTCGTTTCGAGTGGGGCTTAATCACCGACGTTCAGCCACCCGACCTTGAAACGCGCATCGCTATCTTGCGTAAAAAGTCCGCCCAAGAACGATTGAGCGCACCACCCGAGGTGCTGGAGTTCATCGCGTCGAAGATCTCGTCAAATATCCGCGAGCTTGAAGGTGCGCTGATTCGCGTTACCGCGTTTGCAAGTTTGAATCGTTCACCCGTCGACCTGGACTTAGCCGAGGTAGTTCTCAAAGATCTGATCACCGATCAAGCCGGACCTGAAATCACATCGTCTATCATCATGGTGCAAACTGCTGTCTACTTCGGCGTGACCGTTGACGATCTCTGCGGCTCAAGCCGCTCCCGGGTCCTTGTTACTGCACGCCAGATCGCTATGTACCTGTGCCGCGAACTCACCGATCTTTCACTACCCAAGATTGGCCAAGCTTTCGGCGGCCGCGATCACACCACTGTTATGCATGCCGACCGCAAGATCCGCCAGCTCATGGCTGAACGTCGGAGTCTCTACAATCAGGTCACTGATCTCACTGCGCGTATCAAGAGCACAGCGCGCCAATCCGCCAAATGAGTGAAAAGTAACACAGGGTAATAATTTATCACCTCCCGTCACAATCTGTGTTCACAGGTTGGGGATAGTCTGTGGATATCCCTCACTAACGTGCGGTGACAAACGGGCTTACACGTGGTGGATCACCTGTGGACACTTCGGGTCAAACGGCGGTCGCGGTGGGGATAAGTCGATGACATCAGCGTGAATCACAGACTTTTCCACCGAATCGATGAGTCAACCGAGCTTTATCCACAGCCCCACATGAGTCAAGAATCGCGATCTACCTGCGGTGTTAGTACTTATCCACAGTTTCCACAGCCCCTATTACTACTACTACACCTAGATACTAAGAATTTTTGAAAGAGCCTTAACAACAACTTATCTGGGGATCACTTCTCAGTAGCCGTGGGGCGCTGGATCAGACATCATCGTGATCGTCAGAGTTTTAGACAATCATGTGGGTCTAGTTCACACGGGTCAGTAGTTCGTGGAACCATGACTGCACTGAACCATCATCATTTGTCACGAACGATCAGACGTGGTCTGACAGGAGCGCACAGTGAAATTCCGGCTAGAGCGAGATGTCATCGCCGACGCAGTTGCCTGGACGGCTCGCACATTGCCGACCCGCCCGTCAATGCCGATGCTCGCTGGTCTGCTCATTGAGGCCACTGACCAGCAACTCATGCTGTCGAGTTTCGACTTCGAAGTTTCAGGCCGTGTGTTGGTAAACGCGGATGTCATGGAGCCAGGCCGGGTTCTGGTTTCTGGTCGACTCCTTGCGGATATCTCTCGCTTGTTACCTGCGGCGCCGGTCACGATTTCCGTTGAAGGTAGTCGAGTTGAGGTCACCTGCGGACGATCGTCATTCACGCTGCCAACACTCCCCGTTGATGACTATCCAAGCCTTCCCGATATGCCAGGTAGTTCCGGCACGGTTCCAGGCTCAGTGTTTGCACACGCGGTTGCTCAGGTAGCTATAGCTGCGGGCCGCGACGATACGTTGCCTACCCTCACCGGGGTCCGGGTTGAAATCCTCGACAACACGATCACGCTTGCAGCGACGGATCGCTATCGTCTGGCCGTACGCGAATTCCCGTGGACACCCGCAAACACATCGCTCGACGTCCAAGCACTTGTCCCGGCACGCACCTTGGCCGACACAGCAAAGTCTCTTGCCGGCTGTGATGAGGTCCACCTTGCCCTCGCCGCGTCAGGTGCCAGCGATGGATTGATGGGATTCGAGGGTGATGGTCGACGAACCACCACCCGACTACTCGATGGTGAGTTCCCGAAGTATCGTGCGCTCCTGCCTTCTGAATCCGCAACGACCGCCACGGTAGATACTGCAGCACTTGTTGAGGCAGTAAAGCGTGTATCCCTTGTGGCAGAACGTAATACACCAGTGCGCCTCATGTTCGCCGATGGTGAAGTTGAGCTGCGCGCTGGTACGGGTGATGAAGCGCAAGCTAATGAGTCTCTCGAATGCTCTGTCGATGGAGCAGCAATCGAGATCGCTTTCAACCCGCAGTACCTTCAGGACGGACTGAGCGCGTTGGATGACGCAACGACCCATCTTTCATTCACAACTGCGACGCGACCTGCGGTCCTGACGGGTGGGTCACAAGCGTCTTCCCCTTCCTACCGTTATTTGCTCATGCCAGTTCGACTATCTTCATAACCGATCTCGGTAGACCTGTGTATGTAGGTGCCCTCGGGCTCAACAATTTTCGCTCATATGTGCAAGCCGATATTGAGTTCTCTCGAGGCGTCACAACTCTCGTCGGTCCCAATGGTCAAGGTAAGACAAACATCATTGAGGCTATTGGTTACATCGCCTTACTCGATAGTCACCGCGTCGCAACTGACGCTCCGCTGGTCAAGATTGGAACTGAGCGCGCAACTGTTCGCTGCCGGGTAATGCGTGACGATCGACCAACATTGATTGAGTTGGAGATCAACCCCGGACGCGCGAACCGAGCGCGCATCAATCAGAGCCCCGTACCGCGACCCCGCGAGATTCTGGGAATTCTTCGGACAGTCCTATTCGCACCTGAAGATTTGGCGTTGGTTAAGGGTGATCCGAGTGAACGACGCAGGTTCCTTGACGAGCTCCTTGTGACACGCTGGCCTCGCCTTGCCGCTGTGAGGGCTGATTACGATCGCGTTCTCAAACAACGTAATGCGTTACTCAAAACTGCAGCACTTGCTCGTCGATCAGGATCCAAATCCCCCGAGGTTCTACAAACCCTTGATGTGTGGGACACCCATGTGGCAACGACGGGCGCCGAGTTACTCGCAGCGCGCCTGCTTATTTTAGATGAACTAAAACCGTTGATCACCCATGCGTACGACGTAGTGAGTTCGGGTGCCGGAGTTGCATCGTGCAGTTACGTCTCGGCAATTGCCGACGAAGATGAACTGTCACACGACCGTACCGAGCTAGTCGACGTGCTTCGTCGGGCGATGGCTGATCGTCGACGCGAGGAACTCGACAGAGGAATCTCTCTTGTCGGGCCGCATCGTGATGACGTTCTACTCACCCTGGGCTCGTCACCGGCCAAAGGCTATGCCTCACATGGGGAATCGTGGTCGTTCGCCTTGGCCCTTAGGCTTGCCTCCTATGAACTTCTGCGTGCAGATTCACTTGCCGATGGCGAACCGGTGCTCATTCTGGACGACGTCTTTGCCGAATTGGACACCCAACGCAGAACCAGACTCGCCGAACTGGTCGCACCAGCAGAACAGGTTCTGATTACAGCTGCCGTCGAAGCTGACATTCCCGCTCTCCTGTCCGGTGATCGACTTTTCGTGAAAGCTGGTTCGGTAGGTCGCGATGAATCCTGACGAAACAACCGAGCCGGCAGACAGGGTGGACGCTGCGGCAGAAGCGATCGCGCGGGCGCGTAATCACAGCCGAAGTCAGCCCTCCCAACAAAGCCGCCATTCGCGGTCTTCGGCACCAACAGCTGCAGGTCCTGACCTGCGAGACCCAACGCTGGTGAGTTCGGCTATTGCCCACCTTTTGCGTGATCGCGGTTGGGAACGACAGACGGCGGTTGGTGGGCTGATTGGGCGTTGGCACGAAATCGTTGGCGCGGATATTGCCGAACATGTCGTTCCAGAAAGCTTCCAGCTTGCCCCGGACGGTATCGGCATGGTGCTCGTCCTTCGGGCCGACTCCACCGCTTGGGCCACCTCGCTTCGGCTCTTACTCCCGGCGGTGCGCTCGCGAATTGACGCGGAGGTGGGTGTCGGAACCGTTCGGGACATTAGCATCCTGGGACCGGCGGCTCCATCATGGCGGCACGGGAAGTTCACAGTGCAGGGCAGGGGCCCACGCGATACCTATGGGTGATGTTGACGTCAACGTTCGCCCCGGCGACACATGTGCAGACGCTAGCCGTTTGAAACGCCCAGATCGGTGTCCACAGCCTCGTAACCCCCGTCGACATATCCCCTGACGATAGGGGTTCGAAACAACGATCTACGGCGTTGAGAGGGTAGAATAAGGGCTAACCACTACGTGGCCCGGGAATCTCGGGTCGGTCCCGACCGGTGAGCTGGTCACAGACATACACAAGGGCTAGCTGCCGACATTCAATCTCGGCAGCTGATCCATAAAAGGAAGGTCCACCCGTGTCTTATGACGCGAGCGCTATTCAGGTTCTCGAAGGTCTCGACGCCGTTCGAAAGCGTCCCGGAATGTACATCGGCTCCACGGGTGAGCGGGGTCTACATCACCTGGTTTATGAGGTCGTCGATAACTCTGTAGATGAAGCGCTGGCTGGTCACTGCGACACCATCGTCGTCACGCTACTAAACGATGGTGGCGTGCGGGTTGTAGACAACGGGCGAGGTATTCCGGTCGACATCCACCCGGTGGAAGGCAAGCCCGCTGTTGAGGTAGTGCTGACAGTTCTGCACGCCGGCGGAAAATTCGGTGGCGGTGGCTATGCGGTGTCGGGTGGTTTGCACGGTGTTGGAGTCTCAGTGGTCAACGCACTGTCGTACAAACTAGATGTCGAAGTGCGTCGAAACGCAGTCGTTTACCGTCAGTCCTACGCGTACGGAGTCCCCGTGGCACCGCTGGCAGCAGGTGAGGCGACCGAGACGACCGGAACCACCGTCACTTTTTGGGCCGATGGTGACATTTTTGAAACCACAACCTACGACTTCACAACTCTGTCCCGACGCTTCCAGGAAATGGCCTTCTTGAACAAGGGCCTCACGATCAGCTTGGTTGATGAGCGCGACGTAGCAGCACCGAGCGACGACATCGATGATGCTGCAGACCTCGAAGTAGTAGTGCGCCAGGTGAGTTATCGCTACGACGGCGGGATTGCGGACTTTGTGTCACATCTCAATGCGAGTAAGGGTCCTGCCCACGCCCACGTGATTCACGTTGAGGCTGAGGATGAGGAGCGCCGGATCTCCGCCGAAGTAGCCCTTCAGTGGAATGAAGGTTATTCCGAATCGGTGTACACGTTCGCGAACACGATCAACACCACCGAAGGTGGAACTCACGAGGAGGGTTTCCGCTCCGCGCTCACGACGCTAGTCAACAAGTTTGCGCGTGAATGGAACATCCTCAAGGAGAAGGACACGAACCTCGCCGGTGAGGATATTCGCGAAGGCCTGACGGCCATCGTTTCGGTTAAGTTGGGTGAACCACAGTTCGAAGGCCAAACCAAAGGCAAACTCGGTAACACCGAAGCCAAAACCTTCGTGCAAAAGCTTGTGCACGATCAGCTGGGTGCCTGGTTCGAGGCGAATCCTTCTGAGGGCAAGGACATCGCTCGTAAGTCGGTCCAGGCGGCCGCGGCACGGATCGCTTCGCGCAAGGCTCGCGATCTGGCTCGTAATCGAAAGGGACTCATGGGCGGAGCCGGACTCCCCGGCAAGCTCATTGAGTGTTCGTCGAATAATCCGGATGAGTGCGAGGTCTTCATCGTTGAAGGTGACTCGGCTGGTGGCTCGGCTCGCAGCGGACGCGACCCACGAACGCAGGCAATCTTGCCTATCCGCGGCAAGATCCTCAACGTTGAAAAGGCGCGTATTGACCGGGTTCTGCAGAACAACGAAGTTCAAGCGCTGATCTCTGCGTTTGGTACCGGCGTACACGATGAGTTTGATATTGATCGGTTGCGCTACAACAAGGTTGTGTTGATGGCTGATGCAGATATCGACGGTCAGCACATTCGTACTTTGCTGCTGACATTGCTCTTCCGGTTCATGAAGCCGCTCGTTGAGCAAGGCCACGTTTACTTGGCACAACCTCCGCTATACAAAATTAAGTGGAGCCGCGAAGAACCGGAATACGTCTACTCAGAACGCGAGCGCGAAGTTGTTGTCGAGGCCGGTATCGCGGCTGGTAAGCGACTGCCAAAGGAAGAATCGGTCCAGCGCTACAAGGGTCTCGGCGAAATGAACGCCGATGAACTGTGGGAAACAACGATGGATCCCGCTCGCCGAGTACTGCTTCAGGTGACGATCGATGACGCAGCTCAGGCGGATGAAATGTTCAGTGTGCTGATGGGTGAAGACGTTGAGGCGCGACGTGCGTTCATCCAACGCAATGCTCGCGACGTGCGCTTTCTCGATATCTAGCTCGGCCCCAACCAGATCGTGACAGATTCAACCAAAGTACTCCTAAGGATGATTTGTGCCTGACGACATCGTGACCTCTACCGAACCCGCCGGGGAACGTGGCATCGAGGCGGTTGACCTTCAGGTCGAGATGCAGCGCTCGTACATGGACTACGCCATGTCCGTCATCGTGTCGCGCGCACTGCCTGACGTACGCGACGGGCTTAAGCCCGTTCACCGCCGTGTCTTGTATGCGATGTTCGACGGTGGCTACCGCCCCGATCGCGGTTTCTCGAAGTGCGCTCGCATCGTCGGTGACGTCATGGGCAACTATCACCCGCACGGTGATAGCGCGATCTACGACACTCTGGTTCGTTTGGCGCAGCCGTGGGCGCTTCGTTACCCGCTTGTTCAAGGCCAGGGCAACTTCGGATCACCGGGTAACGATCCGGCCGCAGCTATGCGTTACACCGAAGCGCGTATGGCCCAACTGGCCATGGAGATGGTTCGAGATATCGACGAGGAGACGGTCGATTTCACACCGAACTACGACGGCCGCACCCAAGAGCCGGTCATTCTTCCGGCTCGCTTCCCGAACCTGCTGGTGAACGGAAGCGCTGGTATCGCCGTTGGTATGGCCACGAATATTCCGCCACACAATCTTGGTGAGGTATCCGAAGGTGTTCAGTGGGCGCTCGCTCACCCAGAAGCATCCCGCGAAGAACTTCTCGAAGCACTGCTCGAGCGCATCAAGGGGCCTGATTTCCCAACGGGCGCGATGATTGTCGGCCGCAAGGGTATTGAGGACGCATACCGAACTGGCCGTGGCTCTGTCATGATGCGCGCACAGGTTGAGGTCGAGGAAGATCACCGCGGGCGAGTTCTTCTCGTCGTCACTCAACTTCCATACCAGGTCAATCCTGACAACCTGCTTCTTCGCATCGCCGAACTGGCTAGTGAAGGCAAGATTGCCGGCATTGCCGATGTACGTGACGATTCGTCCTCGCGGACGGGTATGCGTTTGGTGATCGAGCTCAAGCGCGATGCGGTTGCCAAGGTTGTCCTAAACAACCTGTTTAAGCACACGGCTTTGCAGGACAACTTCTCGTGCAACATGATCGCGCTCGTTGACGGGGTCCCACGGACGTTGACCCTAGACGGCTTCGTTAAGTACTGGATTGCACACCAGATCGAAGTGATCGTTCGTCGATCCAGCTATCGCCTTCGTAAGGCTCAAGAGCGTGCACATATTTTGCTTGGATATCTCAAAGCACTTGATGCGCTAGACGAAGTGATTGCCGTGATTCGCGCGAGCGCAACTGTTGACGAGGCGCGCACCGGATTGATGGAACTGCTCGATGTCGACGAAATTCAAGCAACAGCAATTCTGGATATGCAGTTGCGTCGTCTTGCGGCTCTGGAACGTCAGAAGATTATTGACGAATACGACGAACTTCAGATCAAGATCGCTGATTATCAGGACATCCTGGCCAGTGAGGTTCGTCAACGAACCATCGTGAGTGAAGAACTTGCTGAGATCACAGCGAAGTACGCCGACGATCGTCGCAGCATTCTGATTCCCTGGGATGGTGAGGTCACCGATGAGGATCTCATTGCCGAAGAAGACGTAGTCGTCACGATCACCCACGGCGGATATGCCAAGCGCACCCGAACAGACAACTACCGTGCGCAGCGTCGAGGTGGACGCGGTGTTCGTGGTGCATCATTGCGTGGCGACGATGTCGTTGAACACTTCTTCGTCACAACGACACACCACTATCTGCTGTTCTTTACCAATAAGGGCAGGGTTTATCGGGCGAAGGCATACGAGCTTCCAGACACCGGACGCGATGCACGCGGTCAGCATGTTGCCAACCTCTTGGCGTTCCAGCCGGATGAATCAATTGCCCAGGTGCTTGATGTTCGCGACTATCAGCAGGCGCCGTATTTGGTTCTAGCTACTCGCGATGGAATGGTCAAGAAGACAAGTCTCGAGGAATTCGATTCCAATCGAAGTGGTGGAGTTATCGCCATTAATCTTCGTGATGATGACGAGTTGATCAGTGCTCAATTGGTTAATGAAGATGCTGACGTAATGCTGGTCAGCCGCAAGGGCATGTCGGTTCGATTCACTGCCGATAACGAGAGCCTTCGTCCAATGGGACGGGCAACGTCCGGCGTCATTGGAATGCGTTTCCGCGAGGGCGACGAACTGCTGTCAATGAGTTCGGTCTCGCCGGGTTCCTACTTGGTCACGGTGACTGACGGTGGATATGCCAAGCGAACTCTCGTCGACGAATGGCGCCAGTCGGGTCGTGGCATCTACGGCGTGCGGGCAATGAAACTCGTTGAAGAGCGTGGATCGCTCGTTGGCGCGCTCATCGCGGCTGAGGACGACGAGGTGTACGCGATCGCATCCGACGGCGTTGTAATTCGAACGCGCGTAGCTGAAATCCGGGCCACTGGTCGCGACACCATGGGCGTTGCACTCATGGACGTCGGCGAGGATCGCGCCATTGTGGCCGTTGCCCGTGGTGAAGCGAGCCCTGACGATGAGGACCTTGATGAGGCCAATGCTGCGGAGGCCATGACCGATGGGGATGCGGGCGTTCCCGGCGATGTAACTTCTGAAGATGCTGTGACAGCCTTGGAAGACGGGGTTTCCGACGAATCGTCGGATACGGTTGAGATCGATGCGTCTGAATCGGCGGACGAGTGATGACCTGTGAAACAAAGGAGCGTTGTCGGTGAGTGACGACCGCACGCCCCCTAAGGGCTCCGACGGTGCTAAACCTGCGCAAAAACCGGCAGCACCGGTAATCCCGGCATCACAGGGAACTAAGGGCACGTCGCCTGCGCCGTCGTCGCCGAAGCCGACGTCACCGGTTGAAGGTGGGAACTCAGCGGCAGCGTCGAAGCCGTCACCTGCTGGTTCGCAGCAGCCGCCAAAACCGACGCAAGCGGCTCCGACCTCTTCGCCTTCGACCGCAAAACCCGCGCCTAGCTCAGGAGCCGCGTCGAAAACCGCTGCCCCGCAGCCAAAATCCGCCACGCCGCCGCTGCGCAGTGGAACCGCGCCGCAGCCTGTCGTGCCACCGTCAGGGGTAGCGCCTGCAGCAGCGGCCAAGGCTGGAACTAGTGCGCCATTTCGGGCGCAGCCAAAGTCATCCTCGGCGTCTGGGCCGCCGACCGAAGCATTTGATCCGATTGCCGATGACCGACCCAGTTCGCTTGGCGCCCCTGCCCCGTCAGCGGTCCCGGCTCGTCCGGTCGGCCCTCGTCGTGCGCGACTCCTGGTCTCCCGACTGGACCCGTGGTCTGTCATGAAGACGGCTTTTATGCTCGCTGTGGCGCTGGCGATCGTCATGCTGGTGGCTACGGCGGTGCTGTGGTACGCCCTGAACGCAATTGGCGTGTTCGATGCCATCGGTAAGGTCGTCAACGACCTCGCTGGTAGTGGTTCGACGAACTTCAATTTCGCTAGTTTGGTGGGTTTTGGCCGCGTAATGGGTGTCGCGTTGATCATCGCGGCTCTAGAAATCGTGCTGACATCCGCACTTTCGACGTTGTATGCCTTCCTCTATAACCTCTCGGTGGGGCTCACCGGTGGGGTCGAGGTGACCCTGTCCGAAGAATCCTGAACGCCCCTCAGTTTGGGATGACCGGCGTAACTGAGGTAACCTCATCCGGCACCACAACGGGCCTATAGCTCAGGCGGTTAGAGCGCTTCCCTGATAAGGAAGAGGTCGGAGGTTCAAGTCCTCCTAGGCCCACTGTTGTTCTCGTTGCTTTGATTGGATGTTCTGGTGAAGAAACTACTTCTGCTGGCGGCTCTGGCCGCGGTGGGCTATGTCGTCTACAACCAGGTTCAGTCGGGCAAGGCCGAGCAGGATCTGTGGTCTGAAGCGACCTCAGCACCTGATCTGCGATAGATCAACACGTTTCGTCACTGGTGCGGTTGGCCGGTACGATGAAAGCCCGCGAAGCGGTTCCGGGGCGGTGGCGCAGTTGGTAGCGCACCTGCTTTGCAAGCAGGGGGTCCGGGGTTCGAGTCCCCGTCGCTCCACAAAGAAAAAGACCACCCAAGGGTGGTCTTTTTCTTTCTCGGTGTTGGTGGGTATTTCGTGGGCTCCCGCTGGCGTGAGTCGTGCGACATAGATGTCATGACGCAGGAGAATGCGAACGACGGAACCTCGTCCACGAGAGTTCTTGAGGGTAGGTGAGGCTGCGTTGGGCCGGCGAGCGAACCAGTGGCGTCAAACAAAGGGTGCCGCGCAGGCGTAGAAATGCAGGGCATGCGAGGATCTTCCCGTGACCTCATACGCAACCTTGCACACAAACCTTGGCGACATCCGTATCCAGTTGTTCGACGATCACGCACCGAAGACCGTGCGTAACTTCGTTGGTCTGGCCGATGGCTCGCAAGAGTGGACGGACCCGAAGTCGGGTGCCACGTCCAACGACCCGCTCTACAACGGCGTTGTTTTCCATCGCGTTATCCCTGGGTTCATGATTCAGGGTGGCGATCCGCTTGGCACTGGCACCGGTGGACCGGGCTACAAGTTCGGCGACGAATTTCACCCCGAGTTGTCCTTCGATCGCCCGTACCTGTTGGCGATGGCCAACGCGGGACCGAACACCAATGGCTCCCAGTTCTTCATCACCGTTGCGCCGACCACGTGGCTTAACTTCAAGCACACCATTTTCGGTGAGGTCGCTGACGCGGAAAGCCGTGCAGTTGTGGATGCGATCGGAGCAACTCCGACCGGTCATATGGATCGACCAACCACCCCGGTTGTCATAGAGTCCGTGACGGTTGAGAGTGACAACGCCTGATCCGCAAGGGTTGCCGGTTCCTGTTTGTTTTAGGCATCCGGATCGCGAGACCTACATTCGGTGCTCTCGGTGTGATCGGTATATCTGTCCTGATTGCATGACGAGCGCTGCGGTCGGTTTCCAGTGTCCCGAGTGCGTGGCGCAGGGCCAGGCGTCGGTTCGTCAGCCTCGCACGACGTTGGGATCGCGGATCCCGAGTAATTCGTTTGTCACGCTGGGGCTGATTGGCGCTTGCGTGCTTGCCTTCATCTGGCAGTACGTAACCGGCATAAACTCCTCTGCGGGCGATTTTGGAATGTTCCCTGCGGCGATCGCGGTCAACGGGGAGTACTACCGGCTCGTCACCGCGATGTTCCTTCATGGTTCGTTAGTGCATATCGGCTTCAACATGTACGTCCTCTACATGTTTGGTCCTCAGCTCGAAAGTGTTCTCGGACACCTACGCTTTGGGGTTCTGTACCTTCTCGCCGGCCTTGGCGGCTCGATCGCCTCGTTCTGGTTCTCAGACCCTTATGTGGTGTCGGTGGGTGCCAGTGGCGCAATTTTCGGTCTGATGGGCGCGTTTTTGGTGATTATGCATCGGCTTGGAAATGACACTCGTCAGGCCATCGGTTTGATCGGCGTCAACCTTGTTCTTGGCTTTGTCATTTCCGGAGTCGACTGGCGCGCGCACATCGGAGGCCTGGTTACTGGTGCGGTCGTAGCCGCGATCATGGCCTATGCGCCGGCCCGTAACAGGGTATTAGTGCAGATCATCGGGGTACTTGGTGTCTGCGCAGTCCTGATCGTTTTGACAGTCCTTCGCGATCACGCCTTAACCACGCAACTTGTAAATGCAATGCATTAGGCCCTTGACATTTTGGTTGTGACTACCCACAGGCTTGTGTATGCCGTTCTGAGCGTGGACGGTTGTTATCCAACTAGATGTCCACATGTTTATCCACAGGGTGTTGACAGAACTACAGCTGTGTAATTTTCCCCTGCGAGATGGATCATGCCGCGCAGGATCCTGCCCCCGTGGCTCCGGCAGTTACCGCCAGCGAGTTGACATTCCGAAGCCGGCAGCGATGAACGAGAAGCCAACGACAACGTTCCACCAGCCGAGATTCTTCATCACCGGCAGAGTGCTGCCGGAGATGTAGTAAACAACTATCCAGAGCAAGCCAAGGATGAACAGCGTCACCATCACAGGTGCCCACCAGTTGGGCGAAGTCGGGCGTACGACATCCTGAGCCACGGCCTGGGGTGTGTAGGCCTTCTTCTTACGACTCTTGGACTCGGGCACTTGTGCCTCCTGGTGGCATCCGCGGGCAGCGGTGTTCGGACGTGATACACCTACAGTAGCGACCGCTTGGGCCATATGTGCTTTGCCCTACGCCAATTGTGTACGTAGGGGAACTACCGAGGCTGCTTCGACGTTGAAAATTTCGCGTCCACGGCGATCGTAGTTTGGCGACGATGGCCTAGCCGGTCTGACCACGTGGACTAACGTGGATGCTAGAACTGAAGTACCGGAACACGTTGGAGACCACTTCATGAGCACGATGACCAAGGGCGATCGAGCCAGGTGGGTTGTGCGAGGTATTGGTGAAGTCTTCATCACGCTCGGCGCCCTGCTGCTCCTGATGTGTGTCTACCAGTTGTGGTGGACGAACGTGGTGAGTGCCAAAGCCATCGAGGCTGGTCGCGCAGAAATAGCAACCGAGTGGCATGCAGAAAAGCCCGAGCCCGGTGTTACGGTCAGCCCGACGCCTTCGGTACTTCCTGAACCTAAACACGGTCAAGGCTTTGCCCTGCTTTACATCCCGCGAATGCGTGACAAGGTGTGGGGTCTGCCGATCATCCAAGGAACCGATAAAGATGTCCTAGCCCGCGGCGCCGGTCACTACGAAAACTCAGTGATGCCAGGCGGTTTGGGTAACTTCGCGATCGCAGCTCACCGTTCGACGCATGATGAGCCGTTTGCGAACATTGACGATTTGCGGGTGGGCGACAAGGTCTATGTACAGACCGCGACGACGTGGTACACCTACACCTTGCGTCAGGACAACCCCAATCTGACGCCCTATGACGTGTGGGTCGTTGATCCGGTCCCCGGCCGACCCGATGCCAAACCGACCGAGCATCTGTTGACGATGACCACGTGTACGCCGCGGTATGGTTCGACCGGCCGCTGGGCTTGGTGGGGTCTGCTTTCGGGCGAACGAGCTGTCTCGCTGGGCGCACCTGATGGACTCACGGGAACGGTTGCGTCATGAGCAACTATTCGACGATCGGCGGGTGACGATATGTATTCCTGGTTGTGGAGCAAGCTACCTGGTCCCACCGCGGTAAGGATTCTCGAGTCGCTTGGCCTGTTTGTAGCGATTGTCGCACTGCTCTTTACTGTTGTATTCCCGTGGCTCGAGCCGCGTATGCCATTCAACGACGTTACGGTCGACACGCCCGCGTCCGCGGCTCCTAGCCCCTCTGGGGGATGATGTTCTTGTGAGTACTCGAATCCTGGTCGTCGATAATTATGATTCGTTCGTCTTCAACCTTGTCCAGTACCTCGCCCAACTTGGTGCCGAGGTCGAGGTGAAGCGCAATGATGCCATCGCTCCGGAAGCGGGTCGAGACTATGACGGCGTCCTGATATCTCCCGGTCCGGGCACCCCGGCCGACGCGGGTGTGTGCATGGACATGATTCGGCTTCTCGGGGGTGAGGTGCCAATCTTCGGCGTCTGCCTCGGCCATCAGGCCATTGGCGAGGTTTACGGAGCTGTTGTAGATCGCGCTCCTGAGTTGCTGCACGGTAAAACCAGCCTGGTGCACCATGACGGTCTCGGCGTCTTTTCAGGACTATCAAACCCGATTACGGCGACTCGCTATCACTCCTTGGCCATTCGTCCAGAAACGATGCCCGATGTTCTCCACGTCACAGCCCGAACGGATTCAGGCGTGATCATGGGCGTCCGTCATCGAACCCTTGCCGTCGAGGGCGTCCAGTTCCACCCCGAAAGCGTGCTCACCGAAGGCGGCCATCGCATGCTGGCGAACTGGCTCGCCGAATGTGGTGACGCCGACGCCATCCGTCGCAGTGAGGGCTTGGCACCCGTCGTCGGTCAGTGACTCAAGGTCCGACGAAGTTCGGCTAGGCCGTGGGCGGTGGAGTTGTCGGTGTGGGTGAGGGCTTTGTCGGAGTTGGAGTCGGAGTTGGGGTGGGAGTCGGTGTCGGCGTAGGTATTGGCGTTGGAGTCGGTGTCGGCGTGGGCGCCGGAGCGATTGCGACGGTAATCGTCACCAACGTTCCCTTCACCGCAGTAGACCCACCCTTAGGTGACTGGGCCAGCACTGTTCCGGCTGCGACTTGACCATCTTCTTGATGCACCACATTGACGGTGAACCCCGCATTGGCCAGGTCACTCTTGGCCTGAGCCTCACTTTGGTTAACGACGGAAGGAACGGCCGTCTTGCCCGTGCTGACTGAGATGTCGACTGCCGAACCTGATTCAGCTGTCGCTGCACTCACTGGGTTTTGCGCCACGACCCAGCCGGTGGGCTGATCTGAGTCCACCTGCGTGATGTTTCCGAGTACCAGACCTGCCGCTACCAGGGTGGCGCGTGCGGTGTCGCTGGAGGTGAGCCCGACCAGATTCGGCACCGTTACCTGCTGCTTTCCGGTGGACACCGTTACGTCAATTCGCGACCCCTTATCGACGGTGTCACCCGTTGTGGGCAGCTGGCCGATGATGGTGTCCTTCGGCTTATCCGGTGACGGTTGCGCGGTCTGACTTCCGAGGACGAGACCCTGTTGCTCAAGCAACGTCGTCGCGGCCTGAATCGTCAAGCCGGAAAGGTTGGGAACCGCAACCTGTTCCACATTGGGTGAACCGAACAGCGCACGGCCGATGAAGAAGGTTGCAAGGCCAAGGCCCAGAACCCCCAACGTGAGCGCTATCCAGAAACCCGGTCCGCGACGACGCTCTTCTTCATCCTCAACGGCCGCGGCGGCGCCGATCGGCGTCATGACCGTGGTGTCTTGGCTAACCACAGCAACGGGTGCTGTGATGGGCACGCCGCTTATCGCGCGTTCGATGTCGTCACGCATTTCTGCCGCGGACTGGTAGCGATCCTCGGGACGCTTAGCCATCGCGCGCAGGACGATGGCGTCAATGGTCGGCGAAACCGCTGCGTCCCATTGCGATGGGGGCGTCGGCATTTCGCTGACGTGCTGGTAGGCAATTGAGATGGGGGAATCGCCAGTGAATGGAGGTCGACCCGCCAGAAGTTCGTACAGCAAGCAGCCGGCGGAGTAGATATCGCTACGGCTATCGACGACCTCGCCACGAGCCTGCTCGGGCGAAAGATAGTGCGCCGTGCCGAGCACTTCCGAGGCCTGAGTCATGGTGTTGCCGGCGTCCGCCAACGCCCGCGCGATACCAAAGTCCATGACTTTGACGTCGCCGCCGCGCGTCAACATCACGTTCGCTGGCTTGATGTCGCGGTGGATGATGCCGTGCCGGTGGCTGTAATCCAAGGCAGCGAGCACACCGCTGCTAATTTCTAACGCACGTTCAGGCAAGAGTCGACGTCCGCTCGCCATGAGCTCGCGAAGGGTAATGCCCTCAACGAATTCCATGATGATGTAAGGGACGATCTCGCCGGGCGCACCCTCGTCGGAGAGTAGGACATCCTCACCGGTGTCATAGACCGCAACGACGTTCGGGTGGTTGAGCGACGCTGCGCTCTGAGCTTCGCGGCGGAATCGCTCTTGGAAGTTCGGGTCGCGCGCCAAGTCTGGGCGAAGGATCTTTACTGCGACTCGACGATCGAGGCGCATATCGCGACCAGCAAAGACCTCGGCCATGCCACCACGACCGATGACTTCTCCGAGCTCGTAGCGATCACCAAGTCGGCGAATATCGTCCGTCACCGTTCCTCCTCATTCGTCTTTCGTCTGATCGTATGCGCACTCATGGCGCTAGCACTGCCTGCATCACCGCTCGAGCAATGGGTGCGGCAAGTTTGTTGCCGCTAACCTCCGCGGCCCCGCCACCGTTTTGCAGTACCACCGCCACAGCGACCGATGATGTTCCACCCGGAGCTGCTGGCGCCACGCTGACAAACCATGCGTGCGGCGGTAGGCCGGGTGCGGTTTGTGCAGTACCGGTTTTGCCACCGACGACCACGCCAGGGATTTGTGCATTTGAGCCCGTGCCGCGATCGACAACCGTCACCATCATGCTCAGGAGAGTTTCGGCGTTGGCGGGGCTCAGTGCTTGAGAGAAGACGGTTGGCTGTGCGGTATCGAGCGGCGTTAGTTCTGGTGATAGAACCTGTGAAACTAGGTAGGGATACATGACTTGGCCGTGATTACCGATCGCGGCCCCGACCATGGCCATTTGAAGTGCGGTTGCGCTTACGTCGTACTGGCCGATCGCGGCCATAGCGGTTTGCGGTTCGTCCATGATGTCTGGAAACCGGCTCTTGGCTGCGTGCAGCGGAATGTCGAAGTTCGTGTCGAACCCGAACTTCTGTGCCTGCTGGCGAAGAACATCGGCGCCGAGATCCATACCGATCGAGGCGAATGCAGTGTTACAAGAAATCGCTAGGGCGTTCTCGAGAGTTGTTTTATCGTTCGGTCCACATGCTGTGCCCGACCAGTTGTGGAGCACCTTCGTGGAGCTGGGCAGTTTCAATTCTTTTGGACCCGGAACCTGTGTTGTGGCGGTGTAGCGGCCGCTCTCGAGCGCCGCGGCTGCCGTAACCAATTTGAACGTTGAGCCAGGCGGAAGAGTCATGACCAAGGGGCGATTAAGCATGGGCTGCTTGGGGTCTGCCGAAAGGGCTGCGTACGCTGCGCGAATCTCAGCGGGCTTGTGGCTGCTGAGAAGGTTCGTGTCGAAAGAGGGCGAACTGGCCAGAGCAAGGATGGCGCCGGTTCGCGGATCAATCGCAACGACGGCACCAGTACGTCCGGCGAGTCCGTCGTAGGCTGCCTTCTGCGCGGCCGGATTGAGGGTCAGTCGCACCGCCCCACCCTTCACGCCGCGTCCAGCGAAAAGGTGTTGCAGCCGATCGACGAAGAACCGGTCGTCTGAGCCTGACAGGACAGTGTTCTCTGCGCGTTCGATACCGGTAGCGCCGTAGACGAGTGAGTAGTAGCCAGTGGCAGGCGCGTACATGGCACCGTCTGAATAGGAACGTAGATATTTCAGTTGATCAGGAGTTCGGACAGACTGCGCAATTGCGGTGGAGCCCAACAGAATTGGTCCGCGCTCGCGCGAGTACTCCTCGAGGAGCACTCGAGTGTTCGCTGGGCGATTTCGAATACTTGAAGCCGCGAAGTACTGCAGGTACGTGGCATTCGCCATCAGAGCGAGCAGCAGGATGCTCATTACGACAGCGAGGCGACGAATTGAACGAATCATCGACTCATCACCTGCGTCATCGCGTCTTCGAGTGCAACGACTTCAGGTTCTGGACGCCGGGTCGTATCGCTAATGCGCATGATCAGCGCGACGGCAATCCAGTTGGAAATAAGTGACGAACCACCTTGCGCGAGGAATGGTGTTGTCAATCCGGTGAGAGGAATGAGCCTGGTTACGCCGCCGACGACGATAAAGACCTGAAGGGCCATAACAATCGCGAGTCCACTTGCAAGCAAGGTACCGAACACGTCGCGGCAGGCGACGGCTGTTCGAAGGCCACGCTCAACAATGATTGCGTACATCGTCAGGATGGCGAACAGCCCAATCATTCCCAACTCTTCGCCGAGCGAGGCAATGATGAAATCGCTTTTCGCGTAGGGCACCAATTGTGGGTACCCCTGACCTAACCCAGAACCGAACATGCCCCCGCTGGCGAAGCCGTAAAGCCCTTGCGCGATCTGGTAACCGGTGTTTGCTTCGTCACCAAAGGGATCAAGCCACACGTTCACCCGTAGTCGGACGTGACCAAATGCAAGATACGAAAACACCGCTCCGGTGAGGAACAGCACTGCGCCCATAACCAGCCAGCTACGACGCTGCGTTGCGACGTAGAGAAGGGCAACGAAAAGGCCGAAGAACAGAAGCGATGTGCCGAGATCGCGCTCGAAGACCAACACGGCTAGCGAGATAAACCATGCCACGAGCAGCGGGCCCAGATCACGTCCGCGTGGAAACTCGACGCCGAGAACCTTCGTCCGGACAAGGGCGAGGGAATCGCGGGTTTGCGTGAGATAACCGGCGAAGAAGATCGTCAACATGATCTTTGCGATTTCGCCGGGCTGAAATGACAATCTGCCGATCCGTACCCACAGTGTCGCGCCATTGATTGTGGCGCCAATGCCCGGGACGAGAGGTAGAAGCAGCAGTAAGAGACCAATCAGCATGGCGGTGAAGGTGTAGCGCTGAAGGATGCGGTGATCTCGAACGAAGAACAAGATTGCAATGAACAGGATCACGCCAAGAGCTGTCCACGTGAGCTGGCTGTAGACGTCCGGTGATGGTGGGGTCGTGCCATTGCGAGCCGCTCGTTGAGCCTCGGCTAGATCGAGACGATGAATCATCGTCAAGCCGATCATGTTGATAGATAGAGCGACTGGAACAAGGACTACGTCAGCGTTCGGAGCAAGAATACGAATTGCGAGGTGAGCGACGAGCGCGATCGCAGCGATCGCAGACATCACCGGAATCGTGTTGCTTGCCAAACTTCCTAGCACCGCGAGATCGCATTGGGCGTAACCAAATCCGCAAACGGCCAGTGCCAACAGGATCAGGGCAAGTTCGGTGTTGCGTCGGGTCGGCTGACGATACCGAGGCATGACTGCCGCGGTCGCACTCATGGTGTCGTCGCTGGAATTGCGCTCGGAGATGCGGTTGCCATGTTTGTTGGTGACGGATCGGGATTCGTTGCTGATGCAGGGCATCCGGGTGTGGACGGAGTTGTTACGCACTGGTCGGCGCGTTCGGTGAGGCGCTGCACGACTTGCTTTGCTGCAGTCAGAGATTCGGCATTGATCGTTGCAGAGACCTGCATCGCTTCAAAGTCAGGCAGGGAACCAACCGCGAGCGTTGTTTGCTGCTCAACGGTGCTTAGGTGGATTGGACCTAAAGTTCCCGGAACACCGCGAAAGATTGCGACATAGCCGTCGTTCGCGGCGACGTAGTACTGGTTATTGGCCCACATGCCTACCAGCCCCGCCAGCGTGGTGATCAGGGCCGCGAACACAATGACCGCTGCGCCCACGCGCAGAAGCCGATGACGACTGCGACGTCGATCCTCTTCTTCGTACACGTCGGCTAACGCTCGGATATCTGATCGTGAGAGGTCTGGCTGCGAGTTCACCTTGACGATGCCCGCGCGTGAGTCGGGCTGTTCGTCGGCGGGGAACGCCATACCTGGAAGTCGGGCACGGTTGCGTGGCTCACCTGCCGCCCCAACGACGACGGGAGCGGCCTGCGTCGTGGAGTCGTCGTTGACGACGTCGGCAACCAATACGGTGACGTTGTCCGGCGCGCCAGCTTCCAGCGCGGCATCGACCAACGCGGTCACCGCAGCAATTTGGTCGGGTAGCGCTAGGTGCGTTCGTAGTTGGCCGTCGTCAACGTAGCCACACAAGCCGTCACTGCACACCAGAAACCGATCGCCGAGATGTGCCTCACGAACGGATAGATCTGGTTCGGCGTGATGCACTCCGTCGATCGCCCGCATGAGCAAATTGCGTCGCGGGTGGTGTGCGGCTTCCTCGGGCGTCAATTCGCCTGAATCAATGAGGGATTGAACGTAGGTGTGGTCGCGGGTGAGTTGGGTCAATTCACCATCGCGCCATAGATACGCGCGCGAATCGCCAACGTGCAGAACGGCAACCCTCGGTGGTGTGTTTCCTAGCCAGGCAAGTGCGGTCAGCGTCGTTCCCATCCCGGCGAATTGCGGGTGGGCGGAAACCACATCGGCGATCCGTTCGCTGGTGGTGACGACTGCGTCGGAGAGGCGTTCTAGGGTGTCCGATTCGTTGGTCGTTGCGGGCTCCACGGCTGACATGGTGGAAATCGCTGCGGCCGACGCCAATTCTCCAGCGGCATGTCCGCCCATTCCATCGGCGACAACGAGAAGATCTGGGCCGGCATAGCCGGAGTCCTCATTCCCGCTCCGGACTAGGCCAACGTCTGAGCGCGCAGATGAGCGCAGCCTCATGGTCATCGCGTTACCGCTGCAATTCAAGAACGGTTCGGCCAACTTTGATCTGCTGCCCCGGTCGAAGGGTGACTGGTGTGGTGATTCGGGCGCGGTCAATCCACGTACCGTTCGTCGAGCCGAGATCTTGTGCTACCCATGAACCGTCAACGAATGAGATGCGCGCATGGTTGCTACTTGCGTAATCGTCGTCAAGAACGATGGTGGAATCTCCGGCGCGACCGATCGTGATGTCGGATTGGCCCAACGGAATGATCGTGCCCTTGAGCGGACCTTCAATGACGACAAGCGATTTAGGTAGATTCTTTGCGGCCTTCGCTGAGGCCTTGGACGTTTTCGCCGGTTTCGCAGTCTTCCCGTTCCCCAGATCCGCTGCGGCTGAGTCTGCCGTCGAGCCCGCGCGTACAGTTGGCACAGCGACCAGTGGACGGGCGTCGCGTGGAGCCCTTAAATCGCGGCGCAGCACCAGTATTGCGGCTATCACCAGCGCCCAGAGCGCAGCCAGAAAGCCGAGGCGGAAGAGGGTGAGGACAAGTTCGGACATGCTTAGCCTGCTCGGAACGTCAGCCGCGTTGCCCCAATTTGAATCACGTTGCCTTCGCTCAGTACGACCTCACCGACCTGAACGCCATCGACGTACGTGCCGTTCGTAGACCGCAAATCCCGGAGAACTACCTCTCGTCCGAGCAAGATTTCGGCGTGGTGACGTGAGACTCCTGGATCGTCGACCCGGATGTCGACATCGGTGCCGCGGCCAAGCCGGGTGACTGCGCGGCTGAGGGTATGGGTCGTGTCGTCGGTGACCAGGAGCGGCTGTCCGGAGCCTACCGATGAGGCTGAGGCTGATGCACCGGGTGCGCTCGTGGCCTGATGAGTGCTGGCAACCCCCGCCTTGGACTCACTGTGGACGCGGAACAGCCCGGTCTCGAGTGCGTCGTCCATGCCAAGCGCGATCTGCGTGCCCCCGAGGAAGGTGTAACGCTGCTCCTCGGCGAACTCGTTCACCATCGCGCTGAGCTCAGTTGTGAGGGCGTCGGTGTGAACGGATAGCCGCTCGAAATCACGGGGGCTCAAATCGACGCTGTAAACGTTGGGGACGACGGTGCGTCCACGACTGACAACAGCGGCGTGATCGGTCATTTCGCGTTGAAGGGCCGCGGCGATCTCGACGGGCTGCACTTCGGCCTTGAAGGCGCGGGCAAACGCCCCGTTGACCATGCGGTCGAGCCGTTGTTCAAACCGGTCTAACAAGCCCACGACATACCCTCCACCGGCGACGCGGACGATTCCCGCATGCCCCGAGATGATCGTAACCCGCCGTGAGCGTGCACCCTGAGCGCTCGCCATGAATGTTGTGTTTGGATCTGCCTGTAAAAGTGTGAATGTGGGCCTCTCGGCCTTCGCGTGTTAGCCTTTTCCGGCGCGCGCGAGTGGCGGAATAGGCAGACGCGCACGGTTCAGGTCCGTGTGCCCGAAAGGGCGTGGGGGTTCAACTCCCCCCTCGCGCACATTTGTAAAGAAGAGATGCTCGACGCTGTTCATTACGTTCGTCTCACTTTGGTGAGCGGAGCTCGTGTTCGACTGACACTTCCGCCACGTTTGGAAAACTCGCAGTTCTTCGTGCGAGCCACCTTCCGCTAGGCGCTAATTGGCAACCCATCTGGTCAGCCACGACCTTCCACCTCTATTCTCCGATGCAGCATTCAGATGAGATTGAGAGAGTGAAAATGTCGACGAATATTGACGACGAGGATCCCTTTGCACGCTACCGGCGATCGCGCGCGATCGAACCTGCTGAACCTGAAGCTAATGACGCAGTTCGATGGATATTTAGCGGACTTCTTGCACTCGCTCTGTTATGTCAAACAGGCACGCAGGTCAACCTCTGGGGTCAGGGCGTTTCGACGTTTACATCTTTGTCGCTCTTGACGTGGAAAGCCGCGTGGATTTTGGAACTAACAGCTTTCTTGACGACGGCTGTGGCATTCGGATTCGCCGTTGCTGACCGAGGACGCCAAGGTGTCACTTTTGCGCTTGTCGCGCTGATCACGTCAGTGCTGGCGGTGTTTATGTTCGTTATCGGCGATGTGACGAACGACGTTCCTGTCCTTGCTTCACTCAAAGGTGAAATCCTAGGCCTCTCGTCAGATTCCGCCGGCTCAGCCGTCTTTTATCCGGCCGTGCTCTTTTCGGGGCCGGTTGCGTGGGCTTTTATCACTGCCGGCCTGCTAGTTCACCGCAATGGTCAGGCGAATCGATAGCAACGATGCACCGACAAGATACGAGATCCAGTACGATGGGCTTTTTGACCAAATGTCGCAATTATCTTAATTGAAGCGGAATACGTCGTATTGCGAATGAGTCGGTGTACTCCTTACTCATAAGTTCTGTGGCCAAATCTTCCGTGTACACCGAGGCACTCCGACGCCGCAACCACTTGCAAGAGACGAGACGTTCTCGAGCTATAAATGTGTTCGCGAAAAGTTAATGATCTTGCCCATTGTGGGTGTCACTTGTTTGGGCTAGAGTGCCAAATGCTTCCCCGCAGAATTTAGGTTTCATTCCCATGCCGTCCTGCCAGTCAGACGGAATCTAGGAGGAAGTGTCAATGCTCAGAGCGCTCCCCACCGTATTAGTGATTTCGACGGTAAGTGCGGTCGCTGTAACCGGCGTCGCGGTTGCGTCCCCCCGCCCGCAATCCCAGGTCAACTCGGCCGTTTTCTCAGCCTGTATTACCTCGACTAATGGACAGGTTTATTACGTAACGCAGTCCCCGGCCACACCTCGCAAGTGTCGAGAAGGGGATGCGTCGATCACGTGGAATCAGTCCGGCCTACCGGGTACTGATGGTGCCGCCGGAGCGACGGGCGCGACCGGTGCCACCGGCCCCGCTGGTCCGGCGGGTGCTGTTGGTGCGACTGGCGCAACGGGCCCTGCGGGTCCGACCGGTCCCACGGGTGCTGTCGGTCCGTCGGGTGCGCCGGGCACTAACGGAACCAACGGTGTTGATGGTGCTCCGGGTGCGGTTGGTCCGTCGGGTGCGCCGGGCACTAACGGAACTAACGGTGTTGATGGTGCTCCGGGTGCGGTTGGTCCGTCGGGTGCAACAGGCCCCGCAGGTCCAACTGGCTCAACAGGTCTGGCCGGTGCCAATGGTGCCGATGGTGCCACTGGTCCTGCTGGTCCAACGGGGGCAACTGGCCCTGCTGGTGCGACGGGCCCGACGGGCGCTCCGGGTACTAACGGTACTAACGGCATTAACGGCACCAACGGTGTCGATGGAGCGGTAGGTCCTGCAGGTCCAACTGGTGCCCCCGGCCTTGACGGGCTGGATGGAGCCACCGGAGAACAAGGCCCGCAGGGCGTTCAGGGAATCCCTGGTGTAGCTGGTGCCACTGGACCACAGGGTCCGCAAGGAGCCAAGGGCGACAAGGGTGATCCAGGCATTCAGGGACCGGTGGGTCCAACTGGAGCTGACGGCCAGACTGGTCCGCAGGGAGCGGTTGGTCGAACTGGTCCCGCTGGGCCACAAGGGTCAAGTGGAGCTCAAGGTCCAATCGGAGCCACGGGTGCTATGGGGCCACAGGGTCTTCAAGGTGTTCCGGGTGTTGCAGGAGCTCAGGGACCTAAGGGTGAAACCGGCGCGACCGGTCCGCAGGGACCTCAGGGAATCGAAGGTGCTGTTGGTCCACAAGGCCCCGCAGGCCTTCAGGGTGATACAGGCCTTATCGGATCTCAGGGTGCGCAGGGTGCAAAGGGTGATCCGGGGACCACGGGTCCTCAGGGTGCCAAGGGCGATACGGGCTTGACCGGATCGCAGGGTGCGCAGGGTGCAAAGGGTGATCCGGGGGCCACGGGTCCTCAGGGTGCCAAGGGCGATACGGGCTTGACCGGATCGCAGGGGCCCAAGGGTGATACCGGAGCAACGGGTCCATCCGTCGCTGCATCCCGAACCGTCGTCACCCTCCCACTGGTAGCCGCATCACGAGTGACGACGAGTATCGATGTCACATGTGCCGCGGGCACGTATGCCATGAGTGGAGGCTGGACGTACAACTCCGGGCTCACGACGATCGGGAGTTCGCCCGATCTGAACGCGGGTGACACGTGGCACTTTGCGATTAACAATCCGGGCTTAACAGAAAACGTCACGCTGTACGTTGTCTGCGTTGCCTAGACGCGTGGTTTGTAAGGAGTAAGACAGTGGGGCCTGTTGTTGACAGGCCCCACTGTTGTTTTCCGCAGCAATGTTTGCTTTCACTGCCTAGATCCAGACATGTGGTTCTCCGGGATGTTCGGATCCAGCGCTTGTGCCCGGGTATATCGAGGTAGTGCAGGCCGGGTACCGCTACTCCTGCGTTGCTACTATCCCCGATTCTGAGGGCATGTTTGCAAACGCTAAGTACGAGATCGCCCGTCAAACTGACACGGTGAAAAAACCATTGTGATCGTTGAGACCGATGGGGTGGAGACATTCACCCGGGCACATGAAACGGGACATGCTCTGGCCGACATTTACCAAGACACGTCGGCGGAGGCCTACTACCTGTCGCATACCGGGCTCGATCATTGGTCCGAGACGTCGTTCGACGACTATTTCAATTCGGGCGCGGAGAGCTTTGCTGAAACCTATGCGGTTTGCACTCTCGGAGTGCAAGCGCGGCAGATCCCGTTCACAACTACAACCCTGCTGCTGCCCTATGGGGACATTGTTGAGTACAAGATCGGTTCGTGTGAAATTCTCAACGCGACCCTAGAAAAGATGAAGAATCCCAACTGGATACCGCTGTTTCCGGGGAGTAGCAATGGTCAATTGTCTTTCTACTGATTTTCATTTGACGCTAGTCGGACTCGTCCTCGTCATCCTCGTCGAACTCAGCGAGGCTCGATTCTTGGCCGGTAGAAAAATGCTCTCCGACCACTAACGACGCGACAAAGCCCGCTACGCACACCACTGCCACTGTGATGCAGAATCCGCCCAACGCGTTCAGCACATAAACCAGAGTGGTTGATGTTGGAACGTGAAAGTCACTTGGACTATTCACCGACGGGTCGTTTGGTTGAACGCCAAATATGCGCCCAAGCCAATGAATAGCAGGCCCAAACCAAGTGAAGCGAGGGAACCCTTGATTAAGCGCTCATTGAGTGTCGATGTCATCGGGCCACCAATCTCATCGCTGTTGGGTTGATTGCCAATCACGGTGAATTGACGTAGTTGTTAAGAGACGGCCGCCTCGATGGCGTCGATCAGCTTTGCCGACACCGGCTCAACCTGAGGAGAGAATCGGGTGATCGAGTCGTCTTTGCCGATCAGCCACTTTTCGAAATTCCAGCGAACCGCGCCCGAGTGACCCTCAGCATCTTCGACACCGGTGAGTTCGGCGAACAATGGGTGCTGCCCTTCTCCGTTCACGTCGAGCTTGTCGGTGAGAGGAAAGGTGACGCCGTACGTCGTTGAGCAAAACTCAGCGATCTGTTCATTCGTGCCCGGCTCTTGGCCACCGAACTGATTGCATGGAGTGCCTAGGACGATCAGGTCGCGATCCTTATACTCGCGTGCGATCTCTTCCAACCCCGCGTACTGGGGCGTGAGGCCGCATTTGCTCGCGACGTTCACGATCAGGATGGCGCGCCCAGCAGCCAGATCCCCCAACCTAGTGGTGGAGCCATCTAGGAGCGTTAGGTCGGTATCGCGAATTGACGTCATGTGAGGAGTCTGCCAGAACCGAAGGACCATGTGGGGCTGCTGGGACGGATACGCCCATGTTCGCCCCTGCGAAACATTGCTGTATCCCAGCCAGCTCTTCGTCTCATAGCCTGCGACTACATCACGTAGCGACGACGTATGCGGTGCACCGTCAGCCAACGCAGTTCGTTTCACCTGAGTTCACGAACTGGCGCGACGAACAGCCCATGTCGCGAGACGGTTGCTCTCTATGATCAGTCGTATCACATGACCATGACGTTCATCCGTGCAAGGATGCATTGCCCTTGATTACATCCCTTGGAGTCAACAGGTTTGCGACGTTGTCCCCAACGAAGGCACGCCACTACGTGGCTGCGAGTCCGAGTGGGCATGTGATCGGTGACGGTGTCCTCTACTACTCAAATCCGGATGAGATCGCACTCGTCGGTCGCGCGTCCGGTCACAACTGGTTGCAGTTCCAAGCTGAAGCAGGTGGCTGGGATGTTGAACCCGAACGCGATCAGCGCTTCTCAGAAAATGCTGCTGGTGGACGTCGCGTTGACCGCTACCAGCTCGAAGGTCCGGCGGTTAAGGCAGCAATCGCTGCCGCTGGCGAGGAGTTTGGTCTTCGGCAGGTTGGTTCGATGGCGTACTTCATGCCGACGGAGCGTTCTGTGGGGTGAGCCCGACGGGGGTGCGAAGAGTGCACCGTGGTTAGAGCCACTTGGAGCCACATTGTCAGGTCGAGGTCTGCGCAAAGGTCGTTGAGGTTAGCGGCCACTGACCGGGCTCAGGCATCGGCCGTTCGGTAGATGGTGGTGCCAGCCTTGATGGTTTCAATCACCGTTATGTCGCGGATCGCATGCGGCGCAACCGATGTCGGATCTGCGTCAAGAATGACGAAGTCGGCGAGCTTGCCCGTGGTGATCGATCCTTTACGGTCCTCTTCAAAGTACTGCCGGGCCGCGTCGATCGTGATTGCCCGCAGCGCCTCGTGTGGCGTGACGCGCTGATCAGCGCCTATGACTTGACCATCGCGTCGCGTGCGCGTCACCGCCGACCACACAACGAACAACTGGTCGATTGGCACGACATTGAAGTCGGTGTGGTTGGTCGGGTGGAGGCCCAAGTCAATGGCGTCGCGCATGGGGCTGATTTATGCGGCCTGATCAACCCCTCGGTTGGCAATGTGTGCGTCTGCGAAGTAGAAGGTGTGCTCGGTGTAGAGCGACGGAATGAGGTTGTACTCGACGTACTTTTGCAACTGGTCGGGGCGAACGAACTGCGAGTGGATGACGGTGCTGCGACGGTCGGCGCTCGGATCGTCGCCAGCCGCATAGGCATGACCTTCGAGGATCATGTCGATCGCTGCGTCGCCATTGGCATGGAACGTCACCTGCAGCCCAAGGTCGTAGCACCTCTTGAGCGCCTTGTTGAAGAACTCTTGGGGGAATGACGGCTCGCCGCACCAGTCCTGCTCGCCACTTGGCCCGCCTGTCAGGTACGGGGTGGTGAAGTAGGCCGTGCGTCCCTGCGGGGAGCCGTCCATGGTGATTTTGATGCCGCCGAGTTTAAGTCCGTTGTTATACGTGCCAAACGTCTCCGGCGGGTTGTCGGCTAAGACGGGTTCCATATCGGTGATGAATGGATAGGCGACGACATCGATGAATAGGGCGCCGGCTTGGGCAGCACGTTGCAGTACGGCTAGCTGGGCTGCGTGTGTGGCGCCTTCCTGCGCTGTAGTCACCCCCGCCGCCGCGTAGATCATCTGACCCGCCTTGACCTGCTCCAGTTCTTGTTCAGGTGTCGGGACCGGCAGATTAGCGAAGATGGGAAGAAAGGCCGTCTCCATCACTAGCCCGAGCGGCTCCTGAGTACCTGGCCGCCGCACAATGATGCCGCCCTCCGGCGTCTCGGTTGCATCGCTCACGGCGTATTTCTTCATGGCGGCGCTATTGAGCACAGCGCCATGCAGCGATACGTGCATTACCAATACAGGGTTGTCAGGAAACACGGGGTCGAGATCGTCTTTGGTCAGTGGATGGTCAGTCGCAAGTTGGTTCTCGTCATAGCCATAGCCAATGAACAGCTCTCCCGGTGCCAACCCGCGCTCGTGGGCGACGCGGCGAAGTTCGGCCACGATCTCGGCGGCCGTCGAGCAAGGTCCAACCGGTGGCGGGGAGATGTTGACCTGTTCAGACATGGCGAGCGAGTTGATGAAATGGCTATGGGGGTCGATGAAACCCGGTAGTAAAGTTGAGGCGCCTAAGTCGCGGACCTCTGTGGCTGGTCCAGTTAACTCATTGACGTAGTCAGCCTGACCAACGCGGACGATGATTCCGTCGCGGACGGCGACAGCTTCGGCTGTCGGATGGGCCTCGTCCATCGTGAGGATCGTGCCGCCGGTGAAGACGACGTCGGCGGGATTGGTGTGGTTGGACATCGGTGCGCCCCTGAGATGTTCGTTTGAAAATAGCCACTCCCCTGAGGCTAACGGGTGACATTGCTTTTGCCGGCCAGCAGCCGTGCCGATCATCCCCTTACGCACAAATAGTCCCTGTGAGTGACATTGAAACAAGCAATGTCTACGCACTGTGGCCGTCCTACAAGGGAGACATGGCATGAAGCGACGTGAGCAGTTCGGAGCAGAGACGACCACGCTCCCCTATGCCGCCCGCATGCTCGTCTCAGCTGCCTTGCTCAGCGGTCTCACCTTGGGTGTTGTTTCTACCGCGGCTCAGATCGCCCTACTGCACGACATGGGCGGATTGCTCAATCTTGCGTTCCTGATTCCGCTTGCGATGATTTGCTGGGGTATTGTCCCGCGACTGTGGGCAGAGCCAACTCCACGTGTTTTGCGTTCGGTGCGCGCGGTAGCCGAGCAGCCCCAGTCGGCTCCGCTACTGGCAGCGCGCATTGCCCCGGGTTCGCGTGAATTGGTGCTCAGCCGTCGTCTCTAGTGTCGGCGGAATTCATCTCGGTTGCAGTTACACCCTCACGTGATTCGGCGTTGACGTAGTTCGAAGGTGCGGCGGCGTGCGCCGAACAAGCGACGATGTGCTGAGATACCTGTGTGGCCGCCCTTCTCGCACTCATCTCAGCGTTGGTATGGGGTGTTGCTGACTTTGTCGGTGGATTCGCTTCGAGAAAATCCACTCCGCTACAAACCCTTGTCCTGACGACACCTGCGGGAATGGCGTTCATCATTCCGGTTGCGCTGATTCTTGGCGGAAATCGTTCTGGTAGCGCTCTGCCAGGTATAGCCGCGGGAGTGTGTGGAGCCTTCGGAATCCTCTTGCTTTACTTGGCTTTGAGTGCCGGTCCCATGGGGGTGCTGTCGCCAATCTCGGCAGTGCTAGGCGCGGCAATCCCAGTCGTTGTAGGTCTTTTTCGAGGTGAGCGACCGGGGGCCCTGGCATACGTGGGTATGGCGCTAGCAGTTGTTGCCATCATCACCGTTGGGCTCGAGCCATCTAACCCAACCGACGATGGAACTCATCAACGCGTCACTCCGCGAGCCTTGGCCTACGCGCTCGGTGCTGGTGTCGGGATCGGATTCTTCTTTGCGTTGATCGGGCTTGCGCCGACGGATGCTGGTTTATGGCCAGTGGTCTTCGCACGGACGACTTCGACGGTCGTCTTGGTCTCGATCGCCTTAATCGTTGCCCGCCGACTTCGCACGCCGGTCCTCCCGCCCGATTCAGTAACCAGATGGCAGGCCATCGGCGCTGGTGTTCTTGACGTAGGCGCGAATGCGTTTTACGTTCTGGCAGTTCATCTAGGCATGCTGTCGGTGGTGGCCGTCCTGGGATCCCTATATCCCGCGGCCACGGTGTTCTTGGCACGATTCGTTTTGGCCGAGCGACTTAGGCCGATTCAAATCTTTGGGATGCTCACGGCCCTTGTCGCATCCGCTCTACTTGCGTTGGGCTGATTATGACGATGTCAACCTTCCCGGCTCAGCAACTTACGGCCGTCGTCATGTACGGATCCCTTGCCCTCGCCGCTGTCCTTGTCGTGCTCGCGATCATGAAAAAGTCAGTGCCGACGTGGGCGATGGCGCTGCTAGGGGTCCTCGAAATTGGGCTTCTGGTTATCGGATTCCAGTGCGTACGACTGTGGGTGCAAGGCACGGCACCGGCAGAGCCTGTCGTGTTCGTGTGTTACCTCATTGCGTGTTTGGCACTGCCCCCGGGAATGATCGTGTGGGCCAAGGGCGAGCCGGGACGATGGGGTAGTGGGGCCGCGGCGGTGGCCCTGATTGTCCTTGCGGTGCTGATTATTCGCGTGACGCAGGTGTGGACTGGAGGAATAACCCAATGAGTGAATCAAAGCCCGGCAACGTTGCGACCCACCACGGACCAGGGCGAGTGATAATCGGCGTCTACGCCGTATTCGCAATTGCGGCCACGTCGCGTGCGCTATTTCAACTTGCGACGAAATTTTCTGACGCTCCGATCGCATACTTGCTGTCGGCATTAGCAGCGTTGATCTACGTCTTTATCACGGTTCTGCTTTGGCAAGGAACCCCAGCGTCGTTGAAACATGCGCGCACGTTTATCGCAGTGGAACTTGTCGGGGTACTTGTCGTAGGAACGTGGAGCTTCCTTGACCCGGCGGCATTTCCGCGGGCGACCGTCTGGTCGCATTTCGGTGAAGGTTACGGATTCATTCCGTTGTTGTTACCCATCGCCGGTCTGGTTTATGTTCGGCGGTCAAACAATCGCTCGGCAAACGAAACGGACGTTTCCTAGAACAGGTTCGCCGTGAGTGCGCTCGTCATCCGTAGGCGAAGTGGATCCAGCCTCATTAAGCCCGGGTTTTCGCCGACGAGTTCGGGCAGTTCGCCCATGAGTCGTTGAAAAAGCGGTGCCTCGCGGTGCTCCGCAAGTGCTGCCTCATCGCGGAACCACTCGTAAAGCCAGACGACATCTTCATCCTGCGGGTCGATGCAGACCATGAATGCCTCGGTCCCCGGCTCACTATCTAGGTCGTCGACGTAGCGGTTGAGGACGTCGAGAGCGGCCGGCCGCCGACCGGACAGGACGGGGATGCGAACCAAAATCCCGATACGTCCCGGAAGGACTGCGTCCACTACGGGATCCAGTTGCTCGCTCACGTTCTCAGTGTCACCCATAAAGGGCGATTCTGACCAGCCGATCCCACAGTTAGGAGTGTGTGGCGCAGAGATAGCCCGCCATGTGGAGGATGAACGTGGCAATCTGGGCCTATGCCTGAGCTTCCCGAGGTCGAATCCCTGGTGGTGTTTCTTCGCGAGCGAATTGTTGACCGCCGCGTTGCCCAGGTGGCGCTTGCTTCGATCAGTGCGCTGAAAACGTTCAACCCGCCGGTTACTGCGCTTGTCGATTCTCATGTTCTTGCCGTTTCACGCCGGGGCAAGTTCATCGATGTGGCGATGGTGGATGCTAATGGCGAGCCAATCCACCTCGTCACGCACTTGGCGCGTGCAGGCTGGTTGCAGTGGCGAGACGAAGTGCCAACCACGGTGCCCAAGCCGGGCAAGGGTCCACTGGCGTTTCGGGTCGGGTTTGTCGACGATTCTGGCGCCTCTACCGGCGGGTTTGACCTGACTGAAGCGGGTACCCAAAAGAAGCTCGCGATTCATGTTGTGCGTGAACTCGACGATATCGAGCGCGTACGTCAGCTCGGGCCGGAACCATTGGATCCTGATCTCACTGTTGACGTGTTTAGTGCCCTGTTGAGTGCGGCCGGCCGACGTCAGTTGAAGGGACTCCTGAGGGATCAAAGCGCTATCGCCGGAATTGGTAATGCCTACAGCGACGACATCTTGCATGCGGCACGACTCAGCCCCTTCGCCGCGGCGGATTCCCTTGATTCCGAGGCGGTTACGCGGCTGTACGACACGATGCGGGGCACGTTGTTAGATGCGATGACGAGATCAGCTGGACTAGCAGCGGGTGATCTCAAGTCAGAGAAAAAATTGGGAATGCGTGTTCACGGTAAGACGGGGGAGCCCTGCCCGGAATGTGGTGACGTCATACGTGAGGTTTCTTTCGCGGATTCGTCCCTTCAATACTGCGCCGTTTGCCAGACACATGGCTCACCGCTTGCCGATCGTCGTACGTCTAAGTTTTTGAAATAGCCGATGGGTGCGGTTTAGCTGTTCGGGCACCGATCTAGCAGAGGCGTTGGCTGATCAGACACAATGAGCGGGTGACCGCATCTACGCCCGCACTCACCGCCCGGTTACCAGTTGATGTTGTCAATGCCCTTGTGGCTATCGTTGGGCGCGATCACGTTCTTACCGACCCGAGCGTCACGATTTCATACTCGCGCGACTGGTCTGGGCGATACGGCGGAACAGTATTCGGTGTGGTTCGACCGGGATCGACGCAGGAGGTCGTCGAGGTCATCAAGACGTGTGTCGCACACCAAATCCCGGTGCTCCCACAGGGTGGTAACACTGGCCTGGTTGGCGGATCCGTTCCGGGGCATGACGATCCGCCGATGCTTATCGTCTCGACGCGCAGACTGAATCGGCTTGATGCCGTGGATCAGCTGACGGGACAGGTGACAGTCGGCTCGGGTGTCACTCTCGGCGACTTGCACGCACATGTGAACGCGTCGGGTTGGAATTATGGTGTCGATTTGGCATCTCGAGAGAGTTGCACAGTCGGCGGAAACATCGGCACGAACGCTGGCGGGATTCGAGTGTGCTGCTACGGCATGACCCGTAAACAAGTTGTTGGCATCGAAGTCGTTCTCCCCGACGGTTCAGTGATGTCTCACCTGACTGGGCTGATCAAGGACAACACGGGATACAACTTCCCCAGCCTGTTCACCGGCAGCGAGGGCACGCTTGGGGTAATCACTGCGGCCCGGTTGGCTCTTGTTCGTCCACCGCGTGCTTCGGCCGTTGCTCTTATTGGCGTCGCGAATGCCCAGCACGCATTGTCGATCGTGAGTTCGGCTGCTCCATCCGGTTCACGTTTGCTCGCCGCAGAGATCATTGATGCTCCCATGTTGAAACTCATTGCAGACACTGCATCCCTGCCCATGCCGCTGTCGGCTCCCTCGCCTCATCTACTTCTGTTGGAAACCGAATCTGAAGCGCCGGGTGAAATCTCGATGACGCTGCCCGGTGAGGTTGAAGCGGTTGTTGCTACTGATGCTCAAGCCAAAGCCCGCTTCTGGAAGTACCGCGAGCTGGCGGGAGAATCTGTTGGTCACCTCGGTATCACCCATCGATTCGACGTATCCGTTCCGCGACATCGGTGGGATGAGTTTTCGCACGCAGTTCGCGACGCCGTAATGCCACTGCCCGACGTCGCCTACTACTTCAGCTTCGGACATCTGGCCGATGGCAATCTGCATCTGGAAGTTGTTGGCCCAGCGGCAGATGACGATCGAGTTGACGACACGGTGTTGCATCTCGTGGCCGATTTCGGTGGGTCGATATCGGCCGAGCACGGAGTTGGCCGACAGAAGCCAAAGTATTTACACCTGTCGCGAAGTGCAGCTGAAATTGCGGCCATGCGGGTGCTCAAGAATGCGTTTGATCCGCATGGATTGTTCAATCCCGGCGCCTTACTCCCGGCAGAGTAAAGATGACTCCTGTACCTAAAGTTGTGGCCCACCGCGGAGCGAGTGCGTATGAACCTGAACACACGATGGCGGCGTTCAAACGTGCCGTGGCTGATGGAGCGGATTCAATCGAATGTGACGTCCGGCTTACGAGCGACGGAGAAGTCGTCTGTGTCCACGATCGTGATATCTCGCGTGTGAGTGACGGGCAAGGGGTT
Organism: uncultured bacterium; assembly: GCA_903826575.1. Lineage (GTDB taxonomy): Bacteria > Actinomycetota > Actinomycetes > S36-B12 > CAIYMF01 > Longivirga. The sequence continues at coordinate 58,785 of CAIKEU010000013.1, read as the reverse complement.
GTCTCAGAGCAGACGCTCGACGCACTTCAGAAGGCAGATTTTGGACGCTGGCCGAGTGGACGTACGTGGCCAGGCCGATCGCAGAACGCGCCGCCTGAGTCGGTTGTTCGACTGGCCGATTTGCTTACGCTTGTTGTTGATTCGGGTCTTGGGTTGGCAATCGAGACGAAACATCCGGTTCGTTTTGGTGGCGCCATCGAAAGTGCTGTTGTGCGCCTGCTAACGCAGTACGGACTCGCAGACAATCGTGACGATATGCGCATCCGAGTGATGAGCTTCTCGTACATGGCAGTCCGACGGATGGCTGATCTGGCACCGAATCTTCCAACTGTCTTTCTGGCGGAGTTTCCGCACGGGATAAACCGTGGCGCTATTCCATCCAATGCTCGTGCCATCGGTCCGTCTATCGACGTCATTCGTCGCGACCCTTACATCGTCGCTCGCGCCCATGAGGTGGGACGTGAGGTGCATGTGTGGACAGTGGACGACCAGTCCGACGCACTGCTGTGCGCTGAGCTCGGAGTTAACGCAATCATCACGAATCGACCCAGTGATGTGATCGCATGGCTGGGCGAGGAACGCACCGCGTGAATGCCGTGCCGTGTCGCGTAGGCTCGCGCCATGGCTAAGAAGAACAAAGACTCCATCGCAGTCGCGCCCACAGACGTAGATGTGCCCGTTGTTGGTCTGCGCGAACCCTGCCCGTGCGGCAGTGGTCGTCGCTACAAGGCGTGCCACGGCAGATCCGCCTCGGAGGCTGCTGTCGCGCTCGTTCGTCGGCCTTTCGAGGGGCTCGCCAGCGAAACGGACTGGATTAGCTTGCGGGAGATCGTGCCTTCAGCCACGTCACCGTTGACGCTGGCCGGCGATTACGCGGCGCGCGCTAACGGACGTCAGGTAACGCTGGCGACTGTTTTGCCGATGGCGTGGCCGGCAATCGTACGCGCCGATGGACAGATTCTACTGGGCCTGCAAACCCCAACGGGCTCAGGCGATGCAAGCCGCGACGTAGCCGACGCACTTGTTCGTGCGCTCGATACTGAACCGGGCAATCCCGTTCCGCCAGCTCGCGTTACCGACGGCCCCCGACTTCAGGACGTTCTGGACGTAACGCAGCCACTCGAGGTAACCATTCATGACAGTTTCGACTTCTGGATGGACGCATCGGCCGAAGTAACTGGCGAGGTACAAGCCTCACTTGAGCGGGCTAGCGAGTCGATCATTCCTACCCGCAAACTGACGTCGGTGGATGCGGGCTATTGGTGTCGGGTTGGTACGAAAGAACATCTGCGCTGGGCTCAGCCACATGAAGAGGAAGCGCTCCTAACTGCGTTGGGACGGCTACTGGCTCGAGATGAGGCTGGCTTGGGCCCCGATACCAAGTTGATCGGCACCTTCCGCGCCCATGGACTTTTGGTGCCGGTATGGGATCTTGCGCCAGGAGCCGAGGTCGATTCAATTGAGGAGCCAACTGCTGCCCTCAAGCAGCGGCTTGACGGGGCATTGGCGCAGACAGACGATCTAACCGACGACGAACGACGCGCCCGATCCAGTTTGGCGCATCGCCAAGTGACTCTGCGCTAGTCATGCGGTGAGGTCACGCTAGGTAACCAAAGCGGCGGGACCTATCTGTTCGGCGGACGCCGTTGAAACCTCAATTTTTGCTAACAATGCGCTCTACCAGCGGCTTTGTGGTTGCCCCGCAGGACTGCACTACTTAACGTAACTGTAGATCGGACGCCGCTGCATCCCCCGTCGGCGGCGTCCGATCATTTTTTATGCCCTCCCCTTGCGCAATCTCGTCTGAACATTGCCTTCGAGCGTTCATCCCGTGCGGATCTGTCGCCAAGGTGATCGAGGTTTCGTTCGCCGTGATGCGGGTATGACAGCAATGAAAATGCGAGGCCCCGCGGGGGAGTGCCTCGCATTTTCTATTTCATGCATCGATGTTCGAGTTCGATCGCGGCGCACACTACCCTTGGGCTGTGGCCCTCGATCCCTCCGTACGCGATGCACTCGTCATCGTCGGCGTTGTTGTTGCCGGAATTGCTGCGATCCTTGGCGCCCTTGCCCTAACCGGTCAGCGAAAGATGCGCCGCGAGTTGGTTTTGCTCGCGGCAGATGATGACGCTCCCTCGTTCATCAACGCGGTGGCTCGTCAGGCAGAGCTCGTTCAGGCGATGCGTACTGAGGTGGATGACTTGTCTGCGCTTCTATCGAAAACGCGGATGGAGCTATCTGACGCTGTTCGTCATGTCAGCGTTGTTCGCTACGACGCGTTCGGTGACATGGGCGGCCGGCTCTCGTTCAGTGCTGCTCTTCTGGACGATGGTGGTGACGGTTTAGTCCTGACGTCAATCCACGGTCGTCAGGAGACGCGCTCTTATATGAAGGGCATCAAGGCTGGCCAAAGTGATGCCCCGCTGTCGCCCGAGGAGCAACAGGCGGTTGCGTACGCGGTTAAGGGGCGTGCCCTATGACCTCGATCATCTTCTTGGGACCTCGCGGTTCCTTTTCAGAAGCGGCGCTGCACGAACTTCAGGACAGTCAGGGAGCCGATCTCGTACCGGGCGGTTCGGTCGCGCAAGCATTAGCTGCACTGCGCCGTGGTGACGCCGACCGCGCTCTCGTCCCGATCGAAAACTCAATCGAAGGATCTGTCGCGACGACACTGGACGGCCTGTCGGTGGGCGAGCCGCTGGTAATTGTGGCCGAGCAGGTAATCCCGGTGTCGTTTACGTTGATGGCGCCCGCGGGTATTGGCATGGGTGAAATCCGCACGATAGGTACGCACCCGCATGCGTCTGCTCAATGCAGTGATTGGGTGCGCACGAATCTGCCGCAGGCCAGCGTCATCCCGTTGACGTCGACATCGGCGGCGGCGGCCGCACTTGCCGAAGCCGGAGCTGGGTTCGAGGCCGCCATTGCACCACGGATTGCCGCCGATATATACGGACTCAACATTCTGGCCGACGACATTGGCGATAACCACGAGGCGTGGACGAGGTTCGTCCTGTTGGCGCGCGCTGGGTACTTACCGGCACCCAGCGGGGCTGATAAAACAACTCTCACGCTGTTCATGCGTGCCGATCACCCAGGCGCCTTGATGGAGATTCTCACCGAGTTCTCCGTACGCGGGGTCAACTTGACCCGCATCGAATCACGTCCAACTCGCAAAGCTCTGGGCGACTACTTCTTCTCACTCGATTGCGAAGGTCATGTGAGTGATGCACGCGTGGGCGAGGCGCTGGCTGGTTTGCATCGGATTTGCGCAGATGTGCGCTTCCTCGGCTCGTACCCCCGGCATGACGGCCGTCAGCCGCTTGTCCGTGAGGGCGTGACGGACGTGGACTTCCGTGACGCCGAACAGTGGTTGCGGTCCATCCGCGGCGACGGCTAAACCGCCGCTAAACCATCGTTCGGCGCTGCGACGTGCCGTCAGTGAAAATTTCGCAAACGTAAGCTATTCCCAACGACGCAGACACTCGATAGCGCCATCGCAAGCCCTGCAATCAAAGGGGTGAGCATTCCTGATGCTGCCAGCGGAATAGCGGCAATGTTGTAACCGAACGCCCACGCAAGATTCTGCTTGATGGTCCTCAGGGTCGCCCGGGAAAGGCGTATCGCGTCGGCGGCACTGCGCAGGTCCTCGCGTAGCAGGGTGATGTCAGCGGCCTCTATCGCAGCATCTGTCCCACCGCCCATGGCGATGCCGAGATCGGCAGCGGCCAGGGCGGCGGCGTCGTTCACGCCGTCACCAATTACCGCAACGACCCGACCCTGCTGTTGCAGCCCATGGACGATCGCCAACTTATCTTCAGGTCTCGACTGGGCAAACACCTTGTCTATGCCGCACTCGGCCGCGATTTGCTGTGCTGTGGCTTGGTTATCGCCGGTCACCATGATCGGTTCAATTCCGAGGGAACGAAGCGAGGTTAAGGCATCGGAAGTCGTCGGCCGGATTACATCAGAGATGGCAATAAGCGCACGTGGTACGTCGTCGATTGCTACGGCAACCAGCGTATTGCTGTTCGCCTGCCAGGTGGTTAGTTCATTGGGCCAGGAACTGTCACTGGCTATCCAATCTGGACGACCTGCCCGTACCCGATGACCCTCGACGAGCCCACTTACTCCGTCTCCGCGTGCGGTGACAATCTCGAAGGAGTCCGGGAGGTGGCCGCGGTCGGCCGCGTAGGCAGCGATGGCATGTGCAATCGGGTGGCTCGACGCGTGTTCAAGCGCGCCGGCGAAGCGAATTGCCTCGTCATCACCCCACACGTCGACTACGGACATGACCCCTGTGGTCAAGGTTCCGGTTTTGTCTAGAACGACAGTGTTGACCATGTGCGTGGATTCAAGAACGTCAGGGCCACGAACCAGCACACCCATCTGTGCTCCACGACCGGTACCAACCAAAAGTGCAGTGGGGGTTGCCAAGCCGAGGGCACACGGGCAGGCAATGACCAACACTGCGACAGCCGCGGTGAAACCTTGCTGCCAGCCTGCGCTAAATCCCCACGCGAGCAGAGTTACAAGTGCGATGACCAAGACGATGGGAACGAAGATCTCCGAAACTCGGTCGGCTAGTCGCTGGACGGGTGCCTTCCCTGCCTGCGCCGAGGTGACGAGGGCAGTAATGCGAGCTAGCGCAGTGTCTGAGCCGATCCGCGTTGCTTGCACGACTAGGCGGCCGTCTTGAACAACAGTGCCGCCGGCAACGCTGTCGCCAATGGAGACGTCGACCGGTACGGACTCTCCGGTGAGCGTGCTTGCGTCGACAGCGGACGCACCTTCGACGACGACACCATCGGCGGCGATGCGTTCACCAGATCGAACAACGACGAGGTCGCCAACCTTGATATGTGACGCTGGAATCAGAGTTTCTGTGGCGCCGTCGCGGATCGTTGCTGTCTTTGGCGCCAGATCAAGCAGTGCACGTAGTGCCTGCCCGGAACTTTGCTTAGCTCGATTCTCGAGCCAACGGCCGATGAGTAAGAAGGTAGTCACGAGCGCTGCTGACTCAAAGTACAAATCAGGATGCCCAGCGGTCGACGCGTCGTGGCTAGGCAGCCAGGACATATCCATGTGCATACCGATTGCTCCGGCACCGGTGAACATGATGGCGAACGTCGACCACAGATAGGCCGATAGCACTCCGAGAGAAACCAACGTGTCCATGGTTGTCATCCCGTGTCGCGCATTCATGAAGGCGGCTCGGTGGAATGGTGCGCCACCCCAGAGAACGACAATGGATGCAAGCAGGAAAGAAACCCATTGCCACCAATTGATTTGCAGCGCTGGAAGCATGGCCATGGCGAGGACCGGAACCGACAGAATCGCCGAGACCTTCCAGCGGCGCTCTAAGTCGTCGGGGTCGGGATCGTGTACATCGTCTGGTTGGGCGACTCCGTAGCCAGTTGCTTCAACGACCGCAACGAGATCGTCGCGGCTGACGCCCTCGGGCACCTGCACGCGCGCCGTTTCGGTGGCGTAGTTGACCGTGGCAACCACACCGGGCATTTTGTTGAGCTTTTTCTCAACGCGTGCCGCACATGAGGCACAGGTCATGCCGGTGACCGCAAGATCGACCGAGGTGGTGACTGGAGTGCTCATGTTTGGTCCGTCCAAAGTGGTGAAACTAGTTGGTGATCAGGACATACCCGGCTTCATCAATCGCTGCTGCGACATCGCTAGCGGTGAGAGCGTCCTCTGAGGTAATCGATACTTGGCCGCCTTCAAGGTCAACGGCCACCGCGGTGACGCCGGGTATCGCTGAGATTTCCTCGGTGACAGCATTAATGCAGTGTTGGCAGGTCATGCCCTCGACGGTCCATCTTGTGGTATTCACGAGTTGTCCTTACAGAGTGGATGAGTAGGTCTACGAGCGAACGAGTCGGGCAATTGCTTGTGATGCTTCGCGCAGTTTTTCGTCGGCTTCAGGGCCACCGCTGATCGCCGCGTTTCGGACGCAATGATCAAGATGGTCGTCGAGAAGCAGCAACGCGACGTTTTCGAGTGCTCGAGTGGCAGCCGAAACTTGAGTTAAGACATCGATGCAGTACGTATCGTCCTCGACCATGCGAGCGATGCCACGCACCTGGCCTTCAATACGACTCAGTCGCGCTAAGACCTTGTCTTTATCCGCGTTGTAACCATGTTCCATGGCTGTCTCCTTCAGCTCACGTAACAGTATACCCCTAGGGGGTATTCCTGAATGCCAAAAGAGCCGGAACCCTCAGGTGAAGGATTCCGGCTCTTTGTGGTCGTGGATTACAAAGTTTGCGAAGTGCTAGAGAAGTCGACCAGCACCGCTGAAGTGCGATCCGTACCAAGGTCCGAATACGGAGTCGATGCGGACACCCGCACGTGGGTTTGCTGCGCCGACCATCTTTCCGCCACCTATGTAGACCGCCACGTGGTGGGCTCCATTGCGAAAGAAGAAGACCAGGTCGCCGGCGCGCAGGCTACTCGCCGAGATGTGCGTCGACATGCTGTACTGCGCCCGCGAGTAGTGGGGCAGTGAGATGCCGGCGGCCTTGGCGTAGACGTAGAGCGCTAGGCCCGAGCAGTCGAACGAATTCGGACCGGCGTGTCCGGCAATGTATGACGCGCCCACTTTGGATAGGGCAATCGAAACAATCGAGAATCGAATCCGAGCAACTCGAGCTGCTCGAGCGGCCGCAACCTTGGCCTGTGCGGCCTTGACGGCTGCGGCCTTGCTTACGGGGGTTACCGCGGACCTCGTCGCGACTGACGTTGCATGTGAGGCAAACGCAGCGACGTTCACTGAGGTCGGTACGACCTCGTTTGCATGAACGGGGGTGGTTGCGATGCCGACGCTCAGAGCGGTCGCAAGAAGGATTGACGCGGGGGAAAATAGGCGTCGCGAAACAGACAGCACAAATAACTCCTCTCGTCGCCGACCGGGTTAGCTGACGGGCTCGGGCCAGAAGAGGTGCCCTACTCCGAGTCGATTACTCGACCCGGTGATTCGCCCCACGTGCTGTGGGTCCCCGGTTCGTCAGGCGAGAGAGCCCGACGATTAGGCGTGTTAACCGTGTACGACGGTCCGTACTGTGGCGGCTAACAGAATTACCGTAACCATGAAATTGGCTCTGGGTCCAACGTGACAGGCCCATTGGGGATAACTCCCCGCGGGGCGTGTGATGTGGTTCACACGATCCTCAATATCGATCCGAGTTTGTACAAAGGACCGTCACAGGTGGGACAGATGTGACTAGAGTGACGAAATCCGGGTTCGAATGTCGTCGTACCGGCCTAGTGCGTATCGAGAACGGCGGCTACGAACTGGGCGATGCCGTCCTCATGCGGGCCGGGGATTACCGCGTCAGCGGCCGCCAGAACCCACTCGTGGCCGCCTTGTACGCCGAGCCCGGCTCTTGCCCAGGTGATCATGGAAACGTCATTAGGCATATCCCCTGCGGCAGCCACATGCGTAGAGGCGATCCCAAGCTCACCGGCAAGGCGGGCCAAGGTTGAGCCCTTACTGACGCCGAATGCGCTCATTTCTAGAAGCGTGTCCGTTGAATCGGAGTGGGTGATGTCGGCAAGATGTTCGATGTGCTCGGCTGCGAGCCCAAGGAAAGTGTCTACGTGATCGTGACTCTCGCTGGTACGCGCGAGAATCTTCACAACCGACTTTCCGCGAGTGAACTCCCGAATGTCCACCTCACGCCGGGCCGCCTGATTTTCGTATCGAGTGACGTACGTCGGCTCATAACCAAAGGGCTCCTCACCCGGAGTCATCCCCACCCACTCGGCCGCGAAAGCTACCCCGGGAACTTGCGCGCGGAGGATCGTCACAATCTCGTCAACGATCTCGGGTGCGATCGGATCTGACTCCACGACACGTTGAGTTACGAGATCGACGACGATGGCGCCATTGGCACAGACGGCCAAGCCGTGATGTTGCGTCACCTCAGCGACTGGAGCGATCCATCGCGGCGGTCGTCCCGTGACGAAGATGATCGGGAAATTCATAGCGCGAGCTCTTCGGAAAGTTTCGACGGTAAAATCAGAAACTGTCTGATCTGAACGAATCAATGTTCCGTCAAGATCAGTTGCCATCAAGTGAATGCCGGCTGTGAGCTCTTGCCAATCCCGATGTGCCATAACCCCATCCTTGCCGATCGCATTCATCCGCGCGACGCGGGTGTGGCGAACTATGCGATGGGATCGAGGGTTTCGCGACCACCGAGATACGGTCGAAGTGCCATGGGCACGCGTACAGAACCGTCGGCCTGCTGATGGTTTTCCAACAGGGTGACGATGGTCCGTGTAATTGCCACGAGCGTCCCGTTGAGAGTTGCTAACGGACGTACGCCATCACCGTCGCGCATGCGAACGCGAAGACGACGTGCCTGAAACTCGGTGCAGTTCGAGGTGGACGTCACTTCGCGGTAGCGCTCCTGTGACGGCACCCAGGCTTCGATGTCGAATTTGCGTGCGGCCGATGAGCCGAGATCGCCAGTAGCGACATCAATCACGCGGTAAGGAACTTCAAGCGAATCGAGGAACTGTCGTTCCCAAGCAAGAATGCGCTGATGCTCGTTCGTTGCATCTTCCGGATTGCAGTACGAGAACATCTCGACCTTGTCGAACCAGTGCACCCGGAAAATGCCACGAGTGTCCTTTCCATGGGATCCGGCCTCGCGACGAAAACAGGGTGAGTATCCGACGTACCTCCGCGGCAAGGACTCCGCGTCCAAGATTTCGTCGGAGTGATACGCAGCGAGCGGAACTTCAGCAGTACCAACGAGATACATATCGTCTTGCTCGAGGCGGTAGACGTTTTCTGCCGCCTGGCCGAGGAAGCCAGTTCCCTCCATTGCTGCTGGCTTGACGAGCGCTGGCGGAATGACCGGGATGAATCCGTTACTGCAGGCCAATGCAATTGCGTGGTTGACCAAGGCCAACTCAAGGAGTGCGCCAACACCTGTCAGGTAGTAGAAGCGTGAGCCGGAAACCTTGGCGCCGCGTTCGATATCGATTGCCCCGAGCAGCTCGCCGAGTTCAACGTGATCGCGAACAGCGATTCCTTCAGCGGCGAAGTCTCGCGGTGTGCCCACATGCTCTAGAACGACAAAGTCATCCTCACCACCGATGGGCGCGGCAGTTTCAACGACGTTAGACAGTAGGGCTACCAGCGCTGCTGCGTCGGCATCGGCAGCGGCACGTTCGTCCTCGGCGGCCTTGACTCGATCTGACAGTTCCGTTGCAGTAGCCATCAATCCATCAAGCTCTGACTGGATGCCGGCGCGGTCGTCGTCACTGGCCTTTTTGACCGCACCCTGTAACGGACCGATCTGCTTGCCTAGCTCCTTTTGCTCATTGCGCAAGGTGCCGAAGGCGAGCTCAGCTGCACGGCGACGTTCGTCGGCGGCCAAAACACGATCAACGATCGTCGGGTCCTCACCGCGCGAACGCTGGGATGTGCGTACATGCTCGGGTTCGTCACGAATCAGTTTGAGATCGATCACAGGCTCAGCCTAGTGCGCGTCAAGCACGAACACCGATGTGGTGAGTCCGTGCCGTTGCGTGGTCTGCGCGCTGAGGAAATTGCGGCGGAGTGCACCGTCCCGTGAACCGGTGCACTTTTATAGATAGAGCCCAGCATTGCGTCCGGGCTCATCGGGTCCTTGACCGGGTTGGGCGCCGCGGTCCCCACCACCGATGGCGCGCTGACGTAGCTGCTCCACCTGCGACTGGGCCATCATTTGCTGGGCGAACAGTGCGGTCTGAATTCCGTGGAAGAGGCCTTCGAGCCAGCCAACGAGTTGAGCTTGGGCGATTCGTAGCTCGGATTCGCTGGGAACTCGTTCTTCGGTGAAGGGTAACGACAAGCGTTCAAGTTCCTCGACCAGTTCTGGCGCCAATCCGTCCTCTAACTCGGTGATGGAACGTCGATGGATCTCGCGCAACCGCACCCGCGCGTCTTCATCAAGAGGTGCGCTCTTCACTTCTTCGAGTAGTTGCTTGATCATGCTCCCAATCCGCATGACCTTTGCGGGCTGCTCGATCAGATCGGTGATCGACGTGGTCTCGGGCTCGGAGGCTGGCGTGTCACTGCCTGCAATGTCCGTGGTAGCGACCGGCTCACCATCGGGGCCAACCACGACGACATGTGCGTCGACGGTGGTCATCGGACGTGGTTCCGCAGGATTGGTCATGTCCCAATCAAAGCACGGCGGCTTACGAAGTGATGTGCCCGATCCGCGCGCTCAATCGCTGGTCATTTATCCCTCTTTCTCCGTTTAGACGAATCGCGAATACAGGTTGTTAACCAATCTGTGCTGAAATATGCGATGCACGGCGCACCAACAGGTGCGTATCGGCCAAGGAAAACTACGAGTAAGCCCGTGAGGGGTGAGAGGCACCGGACCCACTGGGGCACCGGGCTACGCGATCGTCAAGGAGACGGCACGTGGACTACAACTGGCTGTTCCCGGGTGCGGAAGCCCGCCCCGTAGGCGCTAAGGGCTGGGGATCATTCGCGATCGAGCGGATTCCCGAAGGCACAACCGTTGCTGGATTCGGTGGCTGGGTAGTTACCCATGACACGCTGGAGACGTTCAGCCACGACCGACAAAGCCGCTCGATCCAAGTCGATCAAGACTTGTACCTCGTCTCCGGCGACACTCCTGAACCAGGCGACTTCCTGAACCACTCATGTGAGCCGTCCTGTGGCTTGGTCGGTGCCAATGTCCTGGTCGCGATGCGCGACATCGAGGTGGGCGAAGAACTCACATTCGACTACGCCACCTGTGATTCAAGCGACTACGACGAATTCACCTGCCTGTGCGGTGAGCCGACATGTCGGGGCGTTGTGACTGGGCTCGATTGGACGAAGCCTGAACTTCAGGAGAAGTACAAGGGCTGGTTCTCGCCGTACCTCACTCGCCGAATCGCGGCTCTCCCCACGTCGTAATGCCCGACGGCGATTGGTTAACGGACGGTCAGGTGCGTAAAAGCACCTTGCCGACGTGATCACTTGCCGTCACAACGCGATGAGCTTCGGCGGCATCTGACATCGGGATGCTGCGATCGATGATGGGCTTGATCGCGCCGGATGCGATGAGCGGCCACACGTTCTCCACGACGGCTGAGCAGATGCGTGCTTTGTCATCTGCTGGCCGGGCGCGCAGTGAGGTGGCGGACACCGAACCTCGGGTTGCCATGAGCCTGCCCAGATCGAGTTCGGCTTTCACGCCCCCCTGCAAGCCGATGACTGCGATACGTCCATTGGTTGCCAGCGCCGAGATATTACGAGCGAGGTATTCCGCGCCCATGTTGTCCAAGATGACGTCTGCGCCGTGGCCGTCGGTGGCCGTACGAATCGCCTCGACGAAATCCTGCTCGCGATAGTTGATCAAAATGTCGGCACCAAGATCGGCGCACGCCTGCAGCTTCTCCGCCGATCCGGCTGTGACGGCGACGCGGGCCCCTCGGGCGCGGGCAAACTGAATTGCAAAGGTGCCAATCCCGCTACCGCCACCGTGAATAAGTACCGTCTCGCCAGCTGTGAGGCGGGCGGTGTCGATGAGATTCGACCAGACTGTGCACGCGACCTCCGGAAGTGCGGCGGCAGTGACAACGTCGACCCCGATCGGCAACGGCATTAGTTGTCCAGCCGGCACCGCAACGAGTTCGGCGTAGCCGCCACCAGAGAGCAACGCACAGCACTCGTCGCCGACGGACCAACCTGTGACGCCTGACCCCACGTCCTCGATAACCCCGCTACATTCGAGGCCGGGGTAGGGCGATGATCCAGGTGGTGGCTCATAAAAGCCCTGACGCTGCAGGAGATCTGCGCGATTGACCGCGCTCGCGGTGACCCGGATGAGCACCTCGTCCGGTGCGGGGATCGGGGTGTCGACCTCTGACCAGACCAAGACCTCGGGCTTACCAAACTCAGTGATGACAACGGCATGCATTACTGCGGCCTCCGGCCCTGATGTATGACGAGCAGTGTGTCGCCATCTTGGATGGTGGAGATGAGCCCACTGTCGAATCTGTGCGTGACGCCCATACGTACAACCGCAATGAGCAGCTCACCTCCGACAAGCAAGTCCTGACTACTGCTGCCGATGTCTGAGGCTGTTGCAGCTCGCTCGACGATCTCGAGTCCGTCCCGGGTCTCGAGAATATCTTCGACGAAATCACCGGCCGCGGGTGAATTGAGTGACAACCCCATGAGGTGGCCTGCGGACTCGGCGGTGAGCACCACAACATCGGCGCCACTTTGTCGAAGCAGTGCGCTGTTTCTGGATTCTCGAGCAGCGGCCACGATGCGTGCATGAGGTGCTAGTCGTCGTGCCGTGAGTACGGCTAGGACGGACGCATCGTCCCGATCGAGCGCCACGACGATCTGTTTTGCCGTTTCTACTGATGCCACCCGCATGATTTCCTCGCGGCCGCCATCGCCAACAACGCCAAGATGTCCGCGTTCGTTTGCCTCCTCGATCACGGCGGGTGATGGGTCGACGATCACGATGGTGCCGGGGTCCACCCCGCTGCCAGTGAGGCTTTGTGCAGTACTCCGCCCTTTCACTCCGTAGCCAATGATGACGGTGTGGTTGTTCACGGTGGACCTCCAACGACGGGTGCGGAATTCATCACGGGTGCGTTCGGTGAGGATCTCGACCGTCGTACTAACGAGAGTGATCAGGAAGATGAAACGCAGTGGGGTAATCAAGAAAATGTTCACAAGCCGAGCTGGCTCGCTGTACGGAGCGATATCGCCGTATCCGGTCGTCGAAAGTGAGACTGTCGCGTAGTACAGAGCATCAATCATGGTGATAGGCGTGCCATTGGCGTCGTTATAGCCGGCACGCTCGATGTAGACCAAAAACGCCGTGATCAGTAGGCACGCCAGAGCAATCGCGACTCGACGTAGGAAAAGCGTGAGGGGTCGCCGATATACCCGTGGCCACGTCAACGTCACATCAGAACTCACAACCACGGACGCTATCGACTGCGACCACACATGACCAGTCGCCAAGCGGTATCTGTTTGATCGACTACGGAAGTGGAAGCACTTTCACAAACGATCCGATCGTGCCACCGCCAGGGGGAATGACGGCGACGCCGTCAGCGAGGGAAAGCCCACGAAGCATCGCGGGACCGACGTGCATCGTTGGCGTGGCGGTTATTTCGGGGCCGCTAAAGCCGCGCCGAACGGGGAGCAAGCGCGTGCTGTCCGGATGCGGGCGAACGTCAACCGTAAGAACTGCTTCCAAGATGGAGGCTTCATCCGCGCCGTGTTCACCGCGCAGCGTTGCCAACATCGGTACGAGCAACGTGAGAACTGCCGATACGGCCGCAAGGGGATTTCCTGGCAGCCCGACGACATGTCGTCCATCGGGCAGAGTAGCCAGACACATCGGATGGCCCGGCCGAACGTGAACTCCGTCGACCTGCCACCGAGCACCCAGGAAGTTCAGTGCCGCGTGCAGGTGGTCGGCAGGCCCGGCCGCCGTCGAGCCTGTCGTGACGATCACGTCTGCGTTGGCATCGTCGATTGCGACCACAAGTTCGTCAATCGTGTCCGGAAGGTGCTGCGGAGGAAATGCTCGGCCGCCGGCCCATGAAATCCAGCCAGGAAGCATCGGCCCTAGTGCGTCGCGAATACGTCCGTCACGAGCGATGCCCCGCGAGAGCAGTTCGTCCCCAAGAATCAAAATTGCAACACTGGGCGGGCGAACGACTCGAATTACGTCGTAGCCAGCGGCCGCAGCCATTCCAACAACCGCGGGAGTCACGACTCCACCTGGCTCGAGTAGTGGTTCGCCAGCCGCACATTCCTGACCGCGTGGACGAATATCTGCACCCGCTTCGACAAAACCCGGATGTGGTGCTGTGCGGCTGGTTGATGCATCTCCAACGTAGAGCCGTTCACCGTCACTATCACGCGATGTCAGCGAATGTTCGCGGCGCAATACGGCATCTGTTCCCATCGGCATCGCTGCCCCGGTTGCGATGCGCACGGCCGTGCCATCTGCAACACGTTCGCTGAGTGACCCGGCGCGGACGTCACCAACCACGAGCCACGGCCCCGGGCCGGCCACGGCGAATCCGTCCATCGCTGAAACGTCAAAGGGAGGTAGTGCGGTGAGTGCTTGTAAAGGCTCAGCCAGCACTGATCCGATCGCATCTTCCAAGGTTGACTCGACGATCGGCCCGGGTCGCGCACATTCACGCGCAGCGCGTCGAGCCTGCATCCAGGAGAGCTCAGAAACGGCCATGTGTTGATCCTGACCGTCCGCGCTCGTGCTCGCCATGCGACCCGCCGAGGTCAGGGCGACGACTCGAGATCTGCGGGCGTATCGATATCGCGCGACCAGTCCCCGCCATCGCTCACCTCAATGACGTGCAGACCGTCGAGCAATTGCATCGCGGGCCGGTTCACCGGATCCGTGCTTGCAAACAACGTGAGCAGCGCGCTTGCCCGATAACAGGCTAGGAGTGGCTGTCGACGTCGATGGGCGTCAACGATTACGGCGGCATCGGCCGATGAGTTGGTGACTGCGTGAATGAGTGCGGGCAGCGCATCACTGGGCGAGACCAAGTCGCCAGCCAACACAACGATCACATCATCGGTCTCAGGGGCCAGCTCATCAATTCCGGCTGCAACAGCGGCGAAGGGACCACTGCCCGGCGGGTTCTCACGTACAACCGTCACATTGGAGTAGTTCGTCTCTACGTCGAACCCAACAACGATCACGTTTTCACACGCTGTGGATGCGGCCGCGATCGAATGATGTCGAAGCTCAGTTCCGTCAACCATTTCGACGAGCTTGTTGCGGCCAAATCGTTTACTCGAACCGCCAGCTACGACTATCCCGCGAATTGCCATGCTCCGACGTTAGCGCGGCTGAGTGAAATCGTGCTGGGGAGTGGACGACGGGCGAATGGTTGCGGGCCGTTGGCGATGGCCGCCGCCACTTATGGCCGCACCCCAAGAAACGATCACAACCGCTGTGCTCTGTGGGCTCATGGCAACTCCAAACGTCCGAGTAATGACGACCCGCTTGTAATTATGACCAGTTCCGGCGTGGAGCTTGGGGCGTAATACGCTGGCGCGGTGTCCAATCCAATCTCTGTACTACTTGTCGAACTGCTGATGAGCGTCGATCGCATGATCGAGTCAGCTGCCTCAGCGAGAGCGATACCTGACCAGTGGTCACCCGCGACCATCTTGGGCCACGTATCGGAGGTAGACGAGCAGGTCTGGTCGGTGCGACTCGAGCAAATGGTCTCCGCTCATCGGGCCGGCCTCACGCCTCCCGCGTATGAGTGGTGGGAGCCAGACGCCCACGCAACTGTCGAGACGTACGCATCGTGGACCGTTGAGGATGCTTCGGCACGAGTGATGGCTCAGCGGATTTCATTTCTGATGGCGCTTCGCGATCTGACGGATAATGATTGGACGGCGCGAGCGGTGCACGAAACATTCGGTGAGATTGACGTTCGCGGCCTGGTCATTGAAATTCTCACGCACGATGAGGAACACCGCGCGTCGTTGGTGTACTCGAACTCAGATGTAACCCCCTGATCCTGACGTCGTCTGCCTCACGTCGCGGTTGCATGGTTCGATCAGATGACGTGGGCTAACTCGTCGTGTCCATCAGCGCGGAGAATGCGCCGGCGATGGCGATTGATTCTTCGAGTGACGCACGGTGAATGCCCGTCATGCTGAAGAAGCCGTGTACTAGTCCGCTCGCCCGACGCAGCGCTACAGAAACACCGGCCTCCCTCAAAGCATGTGCATACGCCTCCCCCTCATCGCGCAACGGGTCGAGGGCGCCCGTTGAGATCACGGCCGGAGCGAGGTTGGAGAAGTCGGCCGAACATAGTGGCGACAGTCGAGGATCGCTGTGAGCGGTGCCCGCGCGGTAGGTGTCCCAGTAGGTGTCCATCTGCGGACGGTCGAGGAAGAACCCGTGACCGAACAGGTCCTTTGACGGACGATTAACACTTCCATCTGTGGCGGGGTAGATCAGAAGTTGGGCCACTGGTTGCGGTAACCCTTGATCGCGAGTTTGGTGACACACAACGGCAGCGATATTGCCGCCTGCGCTATCACCCGCGACGGCAACCCGACCCGACCTCACGCCAAGTGATTCGGCGTGTTCGTTGGCCCACAGGAATGCGGCCAGTCCATCTTCGACTGCTGCTGGGAACGGATGTTCGGGTGCGAGCCGGTAGTCGACCGAGAGAACGTGCACATCGGCGTACTTGCTCAGAAGGCGACATGGCTGATCGTGGCTATCCACGCTGCCGACAACCCAGCCGCCTCCGTGAAAGAACACGACTAGTGGACGATTAGTTCCAAGCGTGGGCGGTGTGTAGAGACGAGCCCGCAGTTGGCCCGCACCGCCGTCGATCATCAGGTCTCGAACCGGACCGATCTCGATGGGAGTACCCGCGGCAATTCGTGATGCCGAGAGATTTATTGCGCGCTGTTCGGCGACCGGGATATCGGCGTCACCTGGTCGGATACGTTCGTCAACAGCTAGCAGCATTGCCAGATGTGGATCGAGTACTTGGCCATCGACGGAGCGTGGGCCGCCGGCCAACCGAGTTGCCGCCGAATCAGGCAGCGCGTCAAGAATGCGAGCCAGCCTGTTCTGGGCCAGTGCGGAGACATCGTCACGGGAGAAGCGCATGGTCGAAGAGTAAAGCCACTATTGCCGGCACGGCTAACGCAAGAATTACTCAACGAACACCCGTTTGGGGGGTCCAGTAAAGGATTCGCCCTTCCGAAGATGACAAAACCTTGCGACCATAATCAGGCGTGAGTCGTACGGCCACGCCTGTTTGTGTCAAGGGGCGGCGCATGAGTATGGAGAGCGTTCCCCTTCAGCGCCGCGCCTCGGACGCCCACCTAGACCTTTCTAGTGAAGAGCGCTACCGCCTGTTGGCGGAAAATGCCTCGGACATCGTTTATCAAACCAATGGCTTGATCATTCAGTGGATTTCGCCATCGGTGACTCAATGGCTGGGCTGGAAGCCCCATGAACTCATAGGGGCACCGGCTTTAAGCCTGCTTGCGCCGGATCAAGATCTCGCCTGGGTGGAGAGTAACCGCGATCAATTGTTGGCTGGGCAAAGCGTCGTTCAGGAAATGGAGTTGATCCATCGCGATGGCAGCAAGCGGTGGTTCGAGGGCCGCGCTCGCCCGATGATGCGCGAGGGGGACTCGGTCGAGGGCTTCATGGTCGGCCTGCACGACATTCACGAACAGCGTCTGTCGCGTCGCGCACTCTTACTTTCAGAAAAGCGTTACCGCTCAGCTATGCAGCATGCAGGGGTTGGCATGGCGCTAATGAATCCTCATTTCGACATCATCAACGTGAATGAAGCCCTCTGCGAATTTGTTGGTAGGGATGAGGACGAACTCATTGGTGGTTCGTGGTCTGTTGTGACAAACGCGGACGATCTCATCGTCGAAGCAGAACTTCTTGACCGCATTTCCAAGGGCGAGCTCGATACCTTCCGCCGAGTACAGCGATTTAGAGACGCCGCCGGCAACATGTTGTACGGCGATGTCACCGTGGCTGCGGCCCGCGATGACGACGGCTCGGTGGTTCTGCTGACCAAGCAGGTCGTTGATATCACCGAGCAAACCACGTCTCGTCGACGGCTTGCGGATCTCGCGGCCCGCGATCCGTTGACCTCACTATCAAATCGCAACACGGTGATGCAGGCGGTAGAGCGTGCGCTGGACTCATCTCGTGGTGACGCAGGACGTGTTGGAGTGTTGTTCGCCGATCTCGATAACTTCAAACTCATCAACGAAACCTTGGGCCATATTGCTGGCGATGAGCTCTTGAAGGCTGTTGCTGAGCGGTTCACTACCTATTTGGGTCGTGATGCAATCGTTGGGCGGTTCGGTGGGGACGAGTTCGTGATCGTCGCTCCCCAGCCCGCGGATGAAGCGCTGCTCACCTACTACGCGCACCTTATGACTCAGTCGCTTAAGGACGACTTCGTCATCGCTGGTCGTCGCGTCGTCATGACGACATCGGTGGGTGCCGCGCTCGCACGTCCTGGATCAACGGCAACAGGGTTGCTTCAAGACGCCGATGTTGCGCTTTCGGAAGCCAAGCGCGACGGCAAGGCGCGCTGGCGGATTTTCGACTTGAGCATGGCCGATGCGGCGATGGCCCGGTTGGAGACCGAGGGTGCCCTGCGGGATGCCATCGACAATGACGAATTCATCGTTCATTACCAGCCGGTGCATCAGTTGTCAGACAGCAGTCGGATTGGTTTTGAGGCGCTCGTGCGTTGGAATCATCCGCAGCAGGGATTGCTCAGCCCTGGCGCCTTCCTTGGAGTTGCCGAGGACTCATCCCTGATCACTGTGATCGGTAGAAAGGTTTTAGGCCAGGTTTGTCGCGATATCGCGGGTAACCCTGGGATGACTGAGCACGTTGCCGTGAACGTGTCGGCGATTGAACTTGCGCAGACGGATTGGCTTGATGCGACCGTCGACACGATCGTGGACTCAGGAATCGACCCAACACGGCTGATCATCGAACTCACTGAAACAGCGGTGATGTCCACCCGACGCAGTTTGCAAGAGGATCTCGCCAGACTCCGAGATTTAGGTATCGGAATCCATGTCGATGATTTCGGCACCGGATATTCATCAATCTCGTTGTTGCGTGATCTGCCGGTGACGGGGATCAAGCTCGACCGCTCATTTGTGTCCTCCCTTTCAGATCCGGATTCAGCCTCGTATGCGCTGGCCGAAGGGTTGGCTAGTTTGGCATTTTCGATCGGCCTTATCGGAGTTGCCGAGGGTGTTGAGACACCCGTCCAATCGGCCTTCCTTCGTGGCATGGGCTGGACGCATGGTCAGGGATATCTGTTTGGTAAGCCCGCTGGGCTCGGCGATTGGATCGAAATCGGCGCCTAGAGTGCAGGCACAGTGACGTCGTGGCTGTCGTCCAAAGCGCCGAAGCAATTGGCTGGTGGGAACGAAGTACCGACTGCTGTTCGTTGACGTTTGGCGGCTCGTCGTCCCTGCTGTCGTGACCGCGCTCCTGCGGCTTACGATGAGGTCATGATGTCTTTGGTTTCCGGAACACTGCTTGCTACCGGAATCCCGTATTACTCATTCCCGACGATCACGCTTGGCCCGATTCACATCCGGACCTTTGGCTTGTTCGTTGCGGTCGGAATCTTGATCGGAATCACTATCGCGGCTCGTCGTAACGAGCGATTCGGAATTCCTTCGCGGGATACCGAACGCGTCGGGTTCATTTTGGTGGCCTCGGGACTTATCGGTGCGCGACTGCTGTGGGCAGCCACTCATATCCACCAACTCAATGGTCCGTTGGACGTTTTTGCAGTCTGGAAGGGCGGTCTGCAATTTAGCGGTGGCCTGATTTCCGCTGTGCTCATTGCGCCGTTCGTAACGCGCAAGTGGCCACGTACACAAAAATGGGCACTTCTTGACGGCGCAATCATGGGCTTGGCCGTCGGGCAGATGATCGGTCGCTTTGGCTGCATCTCCGTTGGTGAACACCTCGGTGGCCCCACGGACTTTTTCCTCGGCATGCACTATCTCGGTGGTGTCACTGTTGAAGGTCCGCTCGTTGTTGGCCAGACGTATCACAACACCGCCATCTACGAAGTTATCTGGCTCATCCCCGTCATCGCTGCGCTGTTCTGGCTGGATCGGCGTGGAGCGCGCCCTGGGGTCATTAGCGCGACCTTCTTGATCTCGTACGGTGTCCTGCGCTTCCTCACTGATATTTTGCGCACCCATGATGAGCGAGTATTTGGACTCACGGGTGCGCAGTACATGTGCCTGGTACTCGTCCCCTTTGGACTGTGGGTTCTGTGGACTGCTTACCGCCCTGTTGACGAGACGGATATGTCGGGCGACGAAATTGCTGCGCCAGATGATGCCGATGGTGCTGACTCTGCGGTGATTGAGCCAGCGAGCGACGATGTTGAAATGTCCGACGCGATGACCGGTGAGAGTGAGCCTGAGAGTCCGTCCCCCTCGTGAGTCACGAGATCGGGCAACCAACTGAGCCAGAAGTTGTAGGCATTCGCACGTGGTCTAAGCGTCGAATCGCCCTTACGGCGCTCGGTATCGCCGGGATGCTGGCCCTGAATTACGCCGCCTATTGGGTCCTGACCAGACCTGCGGTCACGGACTGGCTGCACAGTCTTGTCAATGTGATTTATCCGGGTGCGTTCATTCTGGCTTTCGTCGCCAACGTCACTGTGCTGATTCCGATTCCGTACAACGGCATCATGCTGGCAATTCTTGGCAAGGCTGGGTTGCCGTGGTTAGCGGCGCTGTTGGCCGCGGCGGGATCTGTCTTGGGTGAACTCAGCGGCTACTACGCAGGCCGAGCCGGCCGGCAAGTATTGGGCAAATCTAAAGCAGTTACCTGGACGACGGAACAGATGAGCACACCGATGCGGTCGTTCCTCTTCCTCATGGTGTTTTCTGCCCCACCGAATCCAATCTTCGACATGGCCGGCCTGGCCGCGGGCACGCTTAAGATTCCGTTGCGCATCTTCCTGCCGGCGGTATTCATTGGCAGGAGCGCGCGATTCTTACTCTTCGCTTACGTGTCGATCCCGGGCGGCCTCTGAGTCGTGGCGTTCTGCGTGCTTGTGGGCTAGTGGCATGGAAGACTGCGATGCGCGCAGTTGACGGCCAGGACTCGACGTTGGCAGGTGCCGTTCTGACGACAGACCATGAGCTGATTGCAATGAAGGTGGTGTTTTCGCGTGGGAGGAGGGGCCATTGCCATCTTCGCCATCATCGTGATGGGGTACACGCTCGTATCTGGTCGAGCCAAACAGTTCTACGTCAGTCCACCAATTGTCTTCACTTTGGTGGGCGCGCTACTTGGCCTGGCTCGATTCATCGTTCCGGCTGGCAATGATGCGATTAAGCTCTTGGCAGAGGCGACGCTAGCCCTGATTCTGTTTCATGATGCAGCGCAGGCGCACCCGCGTGAACTCCTCGGTGACTGGAAACTTCTGGCGCGGATGCTATTTGTCGCCCTTCCCATCTCGATCGCAATCGGGTTCTTCGCCGCTCAATGGCTGTTCCCTGAGTTATCCGTTGCTTTCGTGCTCTTCATCGCCTCGGCACTCGCGCCAACGGACGCCGGCCTCGGGGCTCCAACCATTCTTAACCCGATCGTCCCCAC
Organism: uncultured bacterium; assembly: GCA_903826575.1. Taxonomy (GTDB): domain Bacteria; phylum Actinomycetota; class Actinomycetes; order S36-B12; family CAIYMF01; genus Longivirga. The sequence continues at coordinate 37,576 of CAIKEU010000013.1, read as the reverse complement.
TCGAGTCCGTCGACTCCTCAATGGGGAAAGTGGCCTGAATGACGGCCTTGCTACCCCGGTGGTGCTCTTCGCCCTGACCCTTGCACACGGTTCCAGTACTTCTATCTCGGCCATGTCGGCATTCCTGCACGCTGCCACTGAAATCCTGATCGGGGCCCTGTTCGGAATAGTGCTTGGATTTGTCTTCGGTTGGCTTCTACGAAAAGCGGAGCTGCGCGGCTGGGCCGATCCGACGATGGCGCAGATCGGCGTCGTCGTGATCCCTCTGCTGGCATTCTTCGGCGCGGAACTGCTCCACGGAAACGGATTCATTGCCGCGTTCATCGCCGGAACCGCATATGCAGGTTCCGCCGGGGAACAACTCGATCACGACATCATGCTTGCGGAGGAAATGAATACCCTGATGGGATTCGCGGTCTGGGCACTATTTGGCATGCTCTTCGTGAGCCATTTAGCCGACTACGTCACGTGGCCGTGCGTGTTCTTTGCCCTGCTTGCCCTGATCCCCATTCGCATGCTCCCACTATGGCTCTCACTTGCCGGTTCGGGCCTACGCGAGCCGACAAAGTGGTTCATCGCGTGGTTCGGCCCGCGTGGACTTGCGTCTGTCGTCTTCGCGTTGATCGCTTTTGAGGAGTTCGGCACCGACCTGCCCCGCGAGGTTTGGGGTGTCATGGGCGTCACGGTCCTGATGTGTGTGTTTGCCCATGGCATCACCGCGCCGCCATTTGCTGAACGGTTCGGTGCGTGGGCCAAGATCGAGCAACCAACCATGGAAATGGCTGGCTGATCCGCCGCGATTTTTGCGTCAACCACGTGGGATTAGTTCGCGAGGAACTGCAAGCTATCTCGCTTGTACCGGTTGAGGAACCTGTTGCAACTCTCTTGGATATTGGGGTCAAGTTTGTGGCATAGCGGCTGACCTGACGCATCATGCTTGAAGTAGAAGCCAGCCACCCACCAGTTGTTCATGTCGAGAACCATGGCGCGCTGTACACCGGCGGAAATCAACGTGTCGGCCATCGCTTGAGCGGTAAGCCCCGGTGAGCCGATGTACACCAAGCTTCCATCAGCACGTTCACCGATCGCTGACCGCCATGCTGCGGATTCACCGTGAGTTGTTGCGCCCCAACGAAATCCGTCCCCTGACTTTACTCGTGATTGGCCGTGGTCGATGATTAGGGCCAAGTTCTGACGAGCGACGACAACGTCTGAATTCGGGGTGATGTCACGTCCCCATGTGCCAACCGTCATGTGACCCTTTGAGTCAATGGCGAGAGTGGCTTGACCGTCAACCATAGGAACGATCGACTTACCGTTGTAGATGTAACCACCTTGCGAATCCTGAATTCGAAATGCACCGTTGGTGTTGGCTAGAACGTCGGGCCACAACTTTTCAGGGAGTGCACCGTCGTAAGGATTTGGCCCACCGGGCTCGATGTATCCGGGGACGTACATCGACTTGGCGAGTTTGGTATCGATCCACATCAGTGAAGCCAAAACACTCGTATGAATAGCGTCCGGACGCACACGGGTGGCATAGATGGCGTGCATACCGTCGACCTTTGATGCGACCGGCTGCCACACGCCCTCATCTTGCAGCGCGCCGTCCTTCACCGGGCTGACCAGCGTCGGCGGCGGATTGAGGTGGGGACGTGCCGCCGCGCTGGTGGTGGGCGACGGGCTAGGGGCATTGCCTCCGGTCGCGGAAGGGGTTGGGGTTGTATCCGAGCCGAAGTTCGCCGATTCCGTTGGCTTTCCGCCGACTGGCGTCGTATCGAAGTGCGCGTAGTAAAAATCTTCAGCCGCAGCTACCACCGAGCCCAGCCCGTGATCACGACCCCAGGTTGCCAGCAGGACCGACGTGGGCTCACCCTGTGAGTCGCGGACGTAGGGAACGAATGTGACGGCAAACCAGATCCCCGTTACTGCGATCAGCGCCAGCAGAAAAACCGCGATCCGGCGAATCCAGAACCGAGTCATGGAGGGTTTCGAGGAGCGCTTGGCATGTGATTCGGGTGCCGGATCTGTCGACTCCGGTGCGGCGGTCGAACTAGTCACAATTACCCCTCATGTCTTCTGGTTTACGAAGCAACAGTACCCGCGACCACGCGTGCGGCCGCGCGAAATGGGTCAGCGGGCGTCAATCACACGGAACGTACATGTAATCGTGCCAAACCCGTGAAGGCCTGGAAACTTTCGCAATTTGGTAGGGCAATGTGATCAAAACTATTGACGACATCAATTTGACTGGAGAAATATGGCAACCCCATCCGCTGAATTGGAACGCTCTTCGTCGATTGGAATGTGATGACCGAGGCGACAGAAAAACTTCAGGCCTTCCTCGATGACTTTGGTGCGGCGCTGAGCGCCGGCGAGATCGATAAGGCGACGTCGAAATTCACCGAGGACTGTTACTGGCGAGACCTCGTCTCGTTCACGTGGAACATCGTGACGATGGAGGGACGCGACGAAGTTCGCCACATGTTGGACGAATGTCTTGCCCGCGTCCAACCGTCGGGATGGCGGGTTGCCGAAGGTGAAGAAGCCACCGAGGCTGGCGGCCTGCTAGAAGGCTGGATCAGTTTTGAAACCGAGGTGGCTCGTGGGTTCGGATTGATTCGCGTTCGCGATGGCCTGATCTGGACGCTGCTCACCACGATGGTTGAGCTCAAAGGTCACGAGGAGAAGAAGGGCTTCACTCGTCCGCTTGGTGCCAAGCATGGCGAGAATGTTGGCGCTAAGACATGGAAGCAAGAGCGCGAGGACGAACTCGCCAATCTTGGCTATGACACACAGCCCTATGTCGTGGTGATCGGTGGCGGCCAGGGCGGTATCGGTCTTGGGGCTCGCCTTCGTCAACTCGGAATTCCGTCAATCATCGTTGAGAAGAACGAACGCCCGGGTGATTCCTGGCGTAAGCGCTACAAGTCTCTGTGCCTGCATGATCCGGTCTGGTACGACCACTTGCCGTACATCGACTTCCCGGCGAATTGGCCGGTGTTCTCACCGAAGGACAAGATCGGTGACTGGCTTGAGATGTACACCAAGGTGATGGAGCTCAACTACTGGACGAAGTCCGAAGTCAAGAGTGCGGTTTACGACGAGGCCGCCGGCGAGTGGACGGTGATCGTTGATCGCGATGGCGAAAAGGTTGTGCTGCGCCCGAAGCAGCTGGTGTTCGCTACCGGTATGTCGGCCAAGGCGAATGTGCCGAGCTTCCCCGGCAGCGACATCTTCACCGGCGTGCAGCATCACTCGTCACAGCATCCCGGCCCTGACGGCTACGTCGGCAAGAAGGTTGTCGTTGTGGGGTCAAACAACTCGGCGCACGATATCTGTGCGGCGCTCTACGAGGCCGGTGTCGACGTCACGATGGTGCAGCGTTCCACGACGCACATCGTTCGATCTGAATCTCTAATGGAGATCGGTCTCGGGGATTTGTACTCCGAGCGAGCGGTGCAAAGTGGAATGACGACGGCGAAGGCGGATTTAATTTTTGCGTCCCTCCCTTACGCGATCTTGGCCGATTTCCAGAAGCCGGTTTACGACAAGATCCGTGAGGTCGACGCTGATTTCTACGGGGACCTTGAAAAGGCCGGCTTCCAACTGGACTTTGGTCCGGATGATTCGGGTCTGTTCATGAAGTACCTGCGGCGTGGCTCGGGCTACTACATCGATATCGGTGCTTCGCAGCTGATCATCGACGGCAAGATTAAGCTCGCGAATGGCCAAGTTGAACGTCTCACTGAGAACTCAGTGATCCTCGACAATGGCACCGAGCTACCGGCCGATGTGATCGTGTACGCAACGGGGTACGGCTCGATGAATGGCTGGGTTGCTGATCTGGTCGATCAGGACACTGCGGACAAAGTCGGCAAGGTGTGGGGCTTGGGCTCCAACACTCCCAAGGACCCGGGCCCGTGGGAAGGTGAGCAGCGCAATATGTGGAAGCCGACCCAGCAGGATGCGCTGTGGTTCCACGGTGGAAACCTGCACCAGTCACGGCATTACTCGCAGTTCCTTTCGCTGCAGTTAAAGGCGCGCATGGAGGGAATTCCTACGCCGGTGTACCGCCTGCAGGAAGTGCATCACGTGTCGTGATCGTGGTGGTTTTTAGCCTTCGCCGGAGTGCCTATTTGTGGGTGCTCCGGCGAAGGTTTTTCAGGGGTGAGGTGGGTTATGAAGATCCCGGCCGGTCGTGGGAGGATATCCGGCGGAGGGCTCGCATAGTGGCCTAGTGCGACGGTCTTGAAAACCGTTGTGGCGGCGACCCCGTCACCGTGGGTTCGAATCCCACGCCCTCCGCTCATGGCGCGAAGCGCCACTCGCGGAGCCCATGGGATTCGGGAGGAGCGTAGCGACGGGTCCCACGCCCTCCGCGCAAAGCGCGAAGCGCGACTCGCGGGTGGCAGGGGTCAACGGCGTTGACTCGGTGCGGGGCTGCCCATACGTTTCCGTTGTGACTGATTACCTCGATGTTGACGAGCAACCGACTGGCTGGCGTGAGGCTGGCTCTGCTTCGGAAGTGGCTGTCTTCCTGCACGGCTTGGGTGCCTCTCGGATCGCTTGGCGGCCCCAGTTCGAAGCGTTGAGTGCTGAACGTCGAATCGTCGCCTGGGATGCACCCGGCTACGGGGTCTCGGCTCCCGTCGCGGAAACGACGTTCGCGGCTTATGCCCAACGCGCCGCTGCCTTGATTCGCTCCGTTTCTCCCGATGCGCCAGTCGATCTCGTAGGGCTTTCCTTTGGAGGCATGATCGCGCAGTACACCGCAGCCCGTTACCCGGAGCTCATTCGCTCACTCACGTTGCTCTGCACGAGCCCTGCTTTCGGCCTTGATGGAACGGATCCACAGCAGTGGCGGGACGCCCGGCTTTCTGGGCTTGAACACTTTGGTTCGCCAGGTGCAGCCGCCCCGGCAATTCTTGGCTCGCTCGTCGGCCCTCATGGTGCTCACGTCGTTCCCGAAGCCGTTGAAGCGATGAAGCGCGTCCCCATGCAGGGGTTACTTGATGCGATCACGACGATCACGACTCATGACACTCGCGCGATCCTTCCTACAATTGATGTGCCAACCCTCGTGCTCGTGGGATCGGCCGACGACGAGACGCCGATCGCCTACGCGCAGGCCATTGTCGATCTCATGCCTGACGCTCGCCTGCATATGATTGACGGTGCGGGCCACCTACTCAACCTCGAGGCGCCCTATGCCGTCAACGAAGCAGTGCTAGCGCAGTGGCGTAGTCGGTAATTCGCGTTAGTCATCTGAATGTGACCGGACCAGTAACTGATTGAGTAGGGCGTCAAGCCCAGTTGCGAAAACCCTTTCGCTGCTTGGGTATAGACGACTCGCGTGCGCCGCGATGGCGGGATATGTCTCGGCGTCCACGGTCTTATAGTCGGTGCGCCAACGCTTATATGTGTCGCGACGATCCGCCGGGCTACTAGCCAGTGGTGCGTCCAACGATGCACTGCCGACAGTGAACTCGATCAAAACGTGATACGCCATCACTGCGTCCTTCGACGACAAACCCAGCTTTGCGAAACTCGTGAGCATAACCTCAGTGATCTGAAGCTCGTTTGAATGTCGGCTAGGTCCTGAAACATTGAGTCGTGCCACTCCGCTGCTGAGCAGGACGTGCCTCAATCGAAGCAACAGTCGACGCACATCGTCGAGCGGATCCGCGGACGTAACGAACTTCTCGGTTACCGGCGCCAGCGCGAGATCGGCAACATCACGAAGAAGATCATCAAGGTTCTCGTAGTGCCGATAGATCGCAGCCGGATCGACACCAAGTGTCTTCGCAAGTGAACGAAGGCTGAACGCGCCCAGCCCGTCGGAACCGATGATGTCTGCCGCACTTCGCGCAATCGACTGACGACTAAGCCGCCCTCGTTGGGATTCGATTGCCGTCACGCTCGCAGGCTACTCCGTCTGCACGCCTCTCGGTCAACAGCAAGATCTGCGTTGAAGTAAGCACGGTGAACGGGCGGATGCCGCGACCCGGCCTTAGACTCACGGCTATGCCTTCAGTTGCTTCCTATGCCCTGCACGCCGTCGATGGATCATTCGAACGCACGATGATCGAGCGTCGTGAGGTCGGTCCGCATGACGTAAACATCGAAATTCACTACGCCGGTATCTGTCACTCAGATATTCATACTGGCCGTGGTGAATGGGGCACCGTGCCGTACCCGCAGGTGACCGGTCACGAGATCGCGGGCATCGTTGAATCCGTCGGTAGCGAGGTCACGAAGTACGCCGTTGGTGATCGTGTTGGCGTCGGCTGCCTCGTTGACTCATGCCGCGAGTGCGATCAGTGCAAGGCCGGTAATGAGATGTTCTGCAAGAAGTCTGTCGGTACGTACAACGACACCGATCGCTACGGTTCGCAGACGCAGGGTGGCTACAGCAGCCACATTGTCGTCGACGAGAACTACGTCCTACGCATCCCGGAAGCCCTCGCACTTGATGTTGCAGCTCCTTTGCTGTGCGCAGGCATCACTCTCTACTCGCCGCTCGCTCGTTGGCAGGCGGGCCCGGGTAAGCGGGTCGCGGTAGCAGGTCTTGGTGGCCTCGGCCACATGGGTGTGAAGATCGCGGTAGCAATGGGCGCGGATGTCACGGTGATCACCCGTTCCGAGGCTAAGGCCCAGGATGCGCTTCGCCTTGGCGCGCACCACGCGCTCGTAACGGAAAACCCCGATGTGTTCAAGACGAACGCTAACAGCTTCGACCTGATCCTTAACAGCATCAGTGCGTCGATCAACCTCGCCGACTACCTACGCCTGCTCGACAACTGCGGCACGATGGTTTACGTCGGTGCTCCCGAGCATCCGATGCCGCTCGATATTGGCAGCTTGATCATGGGTAACCGCGGGCTTGCTGGATCTAACATCGGCGGCATTCGGGAGACGCAGGAAATGCTCGATTTCTGTGCCACGCATGGCTTTGGCTCGGACATCGAAGTGATTTCAGCACAGCAGATCGACGATGCGTGGAACCGCGTTGTTGCCGGCGATGTGCGCTACCGCTTCGTGATCGACAACAGCACGATCTAACTAGCGCTGCTCGTCACTAGGCCCTGACGCATATATCGGCGAGCGTTTGTACAGTTCGCCAGTTGCGGGCCGTGCCGTCAACACCAAGGCCCTTGAGCACGCCTGCGTACTGAAGCTTGCTGGTGTGCATTGATTCGGAATAGCAGATGGCCAATTCAGTTGCCCTGAAGGCGATTTGCTCGGGCTCCCAATTGGTGGTGAGTAACGCGTCCACGGCCTCGGCGCTTGGCGTATCAGTCAGGTGCACGATGTGGACTCGTTGTGGTGCAACTGTGGCAACGTCGCGGAACGGATTCCAGTCCACGATGGCCCGTAACTCAGCGGGAGTTCTTACGACCACGGGTGTATCGACGTTGAACTCACGAGCAATGGCAGTGCGAACTGCGTCGCTCACCTTGCTCGGTGATCGCAGCGATGATGTGACAACTACATTTCCGCTCTGAACATATGTCCGCACATCTGCGAAGCCTTCGAAGCTAAGCACGTCGCGCAGTTGCGCCATCGGAACCTTGTTGCGCCCGCCAACATTGACCGCGCGCAACAGGCAGATCCACGTGGCCATATCGGCTGCCTATGACGTGAAAGCGTCAGCGGTGTGCACGATCGTGCAGGACCGGCCGGGAAGTTCGTACTTCAATAGTGACGCGTTCTGTTCGTCAATAATCGACGCGGCAGTCACGATTCCATTGTTCCACTCGAAGTCGGACGTTGTGTGCGCATCCTCAACGAGCGTGACGTCATACCCGCGCTCGAGGGCAGAATGAATCGTGTGACGGATACAGTTGTTTGTCTGCGCCCCGCACACGATGAGTTCTGCTGCGCCGAGATCAGCGAGTACTGATTCAAGCTCTGTTGATTCGAAGGAGCTGCGGTACTGCTTGTTGACCATAGCTTCGCCCGCACGTGGTTCGAGCTCAGAAACGAGTTGCCATTCAGGACTTTCAATCGTCATGCCCGCATCATTGTGCTGAACCCACACGACAGGAACGTCAGCAGCGCGAGCATTGCGAACCAACATATTGATGTTTGCCACGACCGCATCCCGCTGATGCGCGTCCGCAACGACATCAGACTGAACATCGATGACGAGCAATGCCCGCCCAGCACGATCGTCAAACAACGACATGTCATAACCCCCTGACGAGCTCCGGTGATGCCGGAGCAATCAACGAACTACTCGCCGCGGACGAGCCAGACCTTGCGGATCTTCTCTGTGATTTCCCACGTGGTGTCGTCACCCTCGTGTAGGACACCAACTACGCCTGGCTTGAGTTCGATAACCCCGCCATTGGTGTCGGTGATACGTCCACGTCCTTCGAGGATAACGAAAACCTCGGAGCCGTAGGAGGCGTGTGAGTTACCTACCGAGTGCTCCCAGATTCCCACCTCAAGGCCGACATCTTTGGTGAGCTCAGCGATAGCAGTACTAACGCCATCGGTGAGAGCGGCTTCTGCTGCCATGGGCTCGTGGTTTACCTCGACGGCGAATGCATCAAAACTCTGAATCATGTGTGCAGCCTAGCGGTCTGCTTGGGACTAAACGCCAAGTGCAGCGAAGTTCTTTGCTACGCCTTCAGATGACCCGCCACGGCTGCGGCGAAGGATGAGCGCTGTGATGACAATCGCGGCGATAGTGAGCAGCAGCATCATGGTGGCAAGTGCGTTGACCGCAGGCGTGATACCGAAGCGGACGGCTGAGTACAACACGATCGGCCAGGTGTTTGTTGTTCCGTTGGTGAAGGCGGGCAGCACATAGTCATCGAATGAGAACGTGAATGACAGCAGGAAGGCGGAGAAGACCGCTGGCATCAACCGTGGCAAGGTGACCTGGCGGAATGTCGCCAGGGGTCCGGCTCCGAGGTCGAACGCTGCCTCTTCAAGGGTGTCGCCCATGCCGACAAAACGTGCACGGATGATGAGCATCGCCAACGCAGAGTTGAAAACGATCTGGCCCAAAACGATCGTCCAGAAACCCAGTTGGGGAAAGAAGGGCACTGCGTTGTGTGCCTGGACGAAGAAGATCAGCGAAGCAACGGCGATGACGATCTCAGGAACTACCAACGTGAGGTAGACGAGGATGTCGAAGGGAATACGGCCGCGGGGCTTCATCCGAGCGAGCGCGAGCGCAGCCATCAGCCCCAAGACGACGGAGATGGCAGCGGCAACGAAAGCGATTTGGGCGCTGGTAATGATCGCCGGAATGTACGTCGGGTCATGAAGTGCCGCGGGGAACCAGCAGGCAGTGAACCCATTCCACACCGAGACATTTCCAATTTGGGTCGCCGGAAGCGAACAAGGATCGACCCCGGGGTTGCTCGCCAGTGCATCAGCCGATGGCTGATTGAAGGCGAAGATAACCATGACAACGATCGGGAGATAGAGAAACACGATGACCAGGACAGCCCAGATGCTGAAGCCGGTCTTACTTCGGTTCGAGTTACGAGCCAAAGCGTTCCTCCTTGGTCGCCACCAAGATGTAGATCACGACAAAGATGGAAAGTGCGAGCATCAAAGAAATCGCCAGCGCGCTGCCGAATGGCGGGTTCTGAGCTGAATTGAATGCGTCGCCAATGACGTTGCCGATGAAGACGAACTTTCCGCCACCCAAGATTGCTGGTACGACATATTCACCGGTCATGGGGATGAAGACCAGCAGTGCACCTGTCACGAATCCGGGCAGAGTTAGCGGCAGGGTCACCTGACGGAACGCGCTGAAAGGCTTGGCGGAGAGGTCGTTTGCGGCCTCAATCAACGTCCAGTCCATACGTTCGAGTGATGAGAACACCGGCAGGATGAACAGCGGAAGGTAGTTGTAGACCAGACCAATGCCCACTGCCCACGCTGAGTACATGATGTCAAGGTGCAGCGTCTGGCCCACAAAGCCGTTCGAGTCCAAGATGATTTTGAGTGCGTACGTACGGATCAAGAATGACGTCCAAAACGGCACAATGATCAGTAGTAGCGCGAGAAGTTTCTTATCGCCGAGGTAACGCGCCATCCAGTAGGCGACCGGATAACCGATCACGACTGTTAACAGCGTTCCGCCGGCCGCCATCGCGAGCGTTCGTACGAAGATCCCGAGGTACGTGGGATCCAGAACAGCCTTGTATTGCTCGAGGCTGAATCCGTATGTGATTTGGTTGAAGCCGGTCTGCGTCGCGAAGGAGAACGCAACGAGGATCGCCATCGCACCAAGGAAGAAGATGATTTGGTAGGCGAGTGAGGGAAGTGCCAGCCACGCTGGGTATCGCGGCTTAAAAGAGCGATGCTCACCAGCCCCCGAGGCGGTGGCCTGGGGGGCTGGTGCAGCAGTATCGACGGTCATGAAGCGGCTTTGAAGTCCGTGTAGATCTTGGTGCGCTTCTGAACAACGGCCGGGCTGACATTGAGGATGTAGTGGTAGTTGTCCGTCAGCGAGGTGGGCACATTGAACAGCGGATCATTCTTAAGTTCGGCCGGGACCTGATCAAGCGCCGACTGTATCGGGACGGGGTAGTTGTGATACTCCATCTCCTTGACCGCGACTGCCGGGGTGCACAGCCAGTTAATCCAGTGATGTGCAGCTACGGGGTGCGCTGCTGTCGTCGGAATACACCAGGAGTCCGCCCAAATCTCGCTGCTACCCGTTGGCAGGATTGCGGTGATGTCGCCTTGGTCCTTGCGAGCTGCGACTACGCGGCGCATATCGCCATTCCAGCCCTGTCCCAAGATGATCTTGCCGGCGCTCGCGTCAGCGATGTAGTCGGACGAAATTGTTGTAACACCAGATCGGATCGACATCAGGAAATCATTTGCCTGCTTGAGCTCGTCGTCCTTGTCTGTGTTGGGATCCAAGCCGAGTGCCATGAGCGCAAGGGGTACAACCTCTTCCGCGCCATCAAGAATGTTGGTGCGTCCCTTACCGACGTACTTGGGTAGCGCCATGAAGAAGTCGTGCATGGTTTCGATCTTCTCGGTGACGATCTTGTTGTTGTAGTAGAAGCCCGTTACGCCGAAGTCCTTGATGACGTGGTACTCGCCGGTGGGGTCGAAGTTCGCCTTGAGAAAGGACGGTTCGATATTCGAGAGATTCGGGATGAGCGAGGTGTCTAACTTCATCAACTTGTTCTCTTCGATGAGCTGAGCGACTGCGTTTTGGCTCGGCACGATGATGTCGTACGCGGCGCCTCCAGCATTCAACTTTGCAATGAGCTCATCGTTACTCGCGTAGTACGTCTCGTGAATCTGAGTGCCGGCTGCTGCGATGTCGGACTGCTTCTTGAAATCCGCATACGTCGACGGGTCGTCGTACTCAGACCAGTTGAAGATCTCGAGCATGTTCTCGATTGGCTTGCCAGCTAGCGAACCCGCGGCGGAACTGCCAGACGGGGCGGTACTGGCGCCGCCGCCAGTCGTGCCGGTGCTCGCCGTGCCACACGCCGCAGCGCTGAGTCCAAGAACAGCCAGGCCACCCAAGCTCAGGGCTTGACGACGCGAAATCGGAGCGCCGACAGCCTCCTGTACGTCGCGCGCCAGCGAGTCAAGCTTCGGCTTCACCTCGCGCGGGGCAAGGATCCGAAGTTCCGTAGGTTGGTTCTCGCTCATCGCGTCTCCTTGGTGGTTGAGGTGTCAGTGCTATTGCTCTTGTCGGCGTCGACGATTCCGAGCAGCAAGGGTGCATGTGCATCCCAACTCACGGTGACGCGGTCGCCTGGCTTGATGTTGTCGGTGGCCGGATCAACGCTGGCGCGTTGCTCGATGGCGATCACCGTTGCGCCCGAGGGCAAAGTGACAACGAACTGGATCTGGTCGCCGAGGTACATCTTGCTGAGAACGGTTGAGAGCACCCGATTAGTGCCCGTCTCATCACTATTGGGGGTGACAACGAGGCGCTCGGGACGAAGGCCGACGCGAACTTTCTCATTGAGAGGCGCTGCCCCGAAACCTTGGACCGGCACGCCGACACCCGCGTCAACGGTCCAATGTCCGTCGTTTGCAGACGTGACGGTTCCGGTAAGGAAGTTCATTTCGCCGATGAATCCGGCTACGAATGCTGTCTTGGGGTTGTCGTAAATGGCTCGGGGTTCATCGAGTTGCTCGATGACGCCGTTCGACATGACCGCGATACGGTCCGACATCGAAAGGGCTTCTTCTTGGTCGTGGGTCACGTAAACGAAGGTGATGCCGACGTGTTCTTGGATCCGCTTGAGCTCGAACTGCATTTCCTTACGCAATTTGAGATCGAGTGCACCGAGCGGTTCGTCGAGCAGCAAAACTCTCGGATTCATGACCAGGGCGCGAGCCAACGCCACGCGCTGCTGCTGACCACCGGAGAGCATGGTTGGACGATCGTCCGCACGGTGCGAAAGTTGAACGAGTTCGAGGGCTTCGGTTGCCTTAGCGCGACGCTCCGCCTTGCCTTCGCCTCGTTGCTTCAAGCCGAAGGCCACGTTGTCGATGATCGACTTGTGCGGGAAGAGCGCGTAGCTCTGGAAAACGGTATTGACGTCACGCTTGTACGGGGGGACGCCCACGGCGTCCTTGCCGCCGATCAGCAATTCGCCTTCGTCGGGCTGTTCGAAGCCGGCGATCATGCGCAGGGACGTTGTCTTGCCGCATCCGGACGGGCCAAGTAGGGATAGGAACTCACCCTTGCGCACCTGCAGCGTCACATTGTTAACGGCGGCGACATCACCGAAGCGCTTGGTGATCCCACGAAATTCGACGTCAAAATCGTTCGCGTCCGTCATTCAGTGAGACCCCATCGGCGTAAAGCGGCCACTCCCCGTTGAGTGGTAGTGACGTGAGGCTAATCAGAGAATGGTCATTTGGTCAACGCGCGAGGCCGATCGTTTCCCATTCGAAATACGAATCTGGTCAACGATCGGCCAGCGTTTCGCCCACTGGCCCAAACTCGAATTAGCTCTGTGGAACTGAGCATGCCGAGTTGAGTGGGGCGTACTTCGGTCCGGACTTACGCGCCTCTTCGACTGAATTCAAGGCCTCGCGAAGTGATCCGATCCATTCCGCTTCGTGCTGACCGACAAGCTTTACGCACCAGGCGAGTGCCTCTGCTCGCGAACGAGCAACTCCTGCGTCGACGAGAGTGTCGAGAACCTGACGTTCTGGTTGACGAAGACGAGTCATTGCAGGAATCGCTTGATTGGTGAATAGGGCACTGATTTTCCCGGCTTCTGCTCCCCACGCAACGGGACGCTCAAATCGGCGCTCGAGATCTTGTGCAATCGCAATGCGTTCATCGCGTGTTTCCTCGCGGAATCTGGTGATGCGACCCTGCGCGGCAGCTGTTGCATCGACTCCGTCAGGGATGTCTGTGAGATCGAGTGTTCCGACGATGGTTATTTCGTCGCGATCGATCTGCACGTTCGGCACGGATGTGAACCACGATGCGGGTAATCGACCGGCAAGCCAGCCCTTGACCTCATCAGTGCTGGTGGGGACGGGTTCGGCCGCGCTTCGGCCACGCGGACCATCCCATCGTGGGCCTCGGCCACCGCGGCCTCGACTGTTGCTTGGCCGTCCTTCGTGATCATTGTGATCGGGTTTCATGATGTGTACCTCCAGATAATTACATGTAATCATGTAATCGTTCGAACGCCGAACTTATTCCCCGACCGGCTTTTAGGCACGGAACATTGGGTTTTGGGCGCATATGCCCCTAGACTGAGGAGCGGTTCCGGGCAGACTCGGAGTCACAAGACATCGGATGACCGCACTATGGGCCTCTCGGCTGGGCGGATTCCGGCAACGTTATGGAGAGATAGTGAACTTCGGTCAATTCCTGCAGATCCTGTTTATCACCTTCTTTATGATCTGCTACTTAATGGTTCTTTTCACCGTCGTCGGTGACTTGTTCCGCAACCACAATTCAAGTGGCTGGGCCAAGGCTGGCTGGATCATCGGTTTGATCTTCATCCCATTCCTGACCCTTCTTGCGTACGTCATCGTCAACCACAAGGGCATGGCTGAGCGTCAGAATGCTTCGGCAAAGGCGATGGAGTCCGCACAGGCTGAGTACGTGAAGAAGCTTGCCGGCACCGCTTCGCCAGCTGACACGATTCAGACTGCCTCAAACCTGCTTGCCGCTGGATCAATCTCGCAGGCTGAGTTCGATCAGATCAAGGCCAAGGCCCTCGCAAGCGCCTAAATAATTTAACGGTGTGGCCCGGGTAGCCGGACTCGATCTCGTATCGTGTCTGCTGCCCGGGCCTCGTCATTTTCTGATCAGCTCCGAACCCTTGTCGCCCGTCGTTGAGTCACGCTTTGGAAAGAAGGAACATGGCACGGATTGGTTCGTCTGCACCGGGGACCCCTCCTCCTGCTGGTCCGTACTCTCCCGCAGTGCGTATCGGTTCGATCGTCGCGGGGTCCGGCCAAGTTGGTGTAACGGCTGATGGCGCTGTGCTCGATGGGGTCAGCGCTCAAACACGTCAAGCATTCACGAATCTGCTTGCCCACCTGGCAAGTGCAGGTGCAAGAGCAGCTGACGTCATCTCAGTACGAGTGTTCCTTACTGAGGTCGACCACTTCGATGCGATGAATGAGGTGTATCGCGAGTTCTTCGCAGAACCATTCCCGGCTCGAAGCACCATCTATGTCGGTCTGCCTTCTGGGTTGCTTGTTGAGATTGACGCTCTCGCGGTTCTGTCGGATGACGTCTCCTCATGACGGAAGTGAATTTGCCGTGGCGCTCGCCTGAGGCATTGGCTCGACTAAGCAGTGAGTTCAAGGGCTCCGTGGCTTGGGGTGAAGCGGGATCACCCGCGACGGGTTGGCGACTCGAGCAGGCCGCTGAAACGCCGTTCGCTGTAATGCGTGAGTCAGCGCTTCTACACAACGCTGAGCGAATGCGCGAGTACTGCGATGAAGCCGGATTTCTGCTTGCACCACATGCGAAAACGACAATGTCGCCGGAACTGATCGAGTTCCAAATTGCAGCCGGTGCGTGGGCGTTTGCGGTCGCGACTGCCTATCAAGCGCGGCGCGCAATGGAATTCGGTGCAGAGCGCGTCATCTTGGCGGCGGAAGTTATAGATCACGCGGCGCTCGTCGATCTCATGCGACGTCACAAACGCGGCCAGTGCCATGAGTTGATGTTCTTCGTTGACTCGATGGAGGCAATCGCAGCTGTCGCTGCAGCTAGTGCCAACGTTGGCGAGGGTTACGCCGGACATGTGCTGATTGAACTCGGGCACCTTGGTGGACGTACCGGGGTGCGCGGAACTGACGTCGCGATTGTGCTTGCGCGTACCGCGTATGAACAACCGAACGTGCACCTGCGCGGAATTGCTGGTTACGAAGGCACCGTGCCGGGCATTCGAACTGTTGAAGGCCTGAAGCGCGTTGATGGCTTCCTCGACGAGTTGAAGGACGTTGCGCTTAGGTCGCGTGAATTCCTTGGTGGCGATGGTTTCGTCACCGTCGGCGGAAGCATGTACCTCGATCGCGTGCGAGAGCGGCTTGCAGATTTGCCCGCACTGGGTCTTCCAGTCGCGGTACGAAGTGGCTGCTACCTAACTCACGATCACGGCCTGTACGAAACCGCTAGTCACACCACGCCGATGTCGTCTTGGAGCCCAGCAATGGAGGTGTGGGGCCGGGTGATCTCACATAACGAACCAACGCTCGCAATAGCCAATGCAGGCAGACGCGATCTTTCATACGACCAAGGATTGCCATTCGCAGTAAAGCGAATCACCTCGGGTACGTCGCATTCGCTTAGCGGAGTCGACGTGTTTGCGTTGAGTGATCAGCACTCATGGATGCGTCTAGGCGATGGAACAGAACTCGCTGTTGGCGATCTGGTTGGGTTCGGAATCTCGCACCCCTGCACGACATTCGACAGTTGGCAGGTGCTCGCGGTCGCAGATGATGACGATGTCGTCGTCGGGGTTTGCTCGACGTACTTCTAGCCGAGTCGTACTCTTGCGTTATGACTGATGTCTTAGGTGTCTCACATGATGTGATCGCGCGCGCCAAGCATGATCTCGCGGCTGCCTTTCGAGCGGCAGCGATGCATGGCTACAACGAAGGAATCGACAACCACTTCTCGTTGGCAGTTCCTGGGCGCACAGATCTGTTCTTACTCAATCGATTCGGACCGCACTGGTCTGAAATCACCTCTGACGACATCATTACTGTCGATTTCGATGGCAACATCGTTGATGGGCATGGCAATTGGGAAGTCACTGCGTTCATGATCCACCGTGGCTGCCATCGGGCCCGGCCAGATGCGCAAGCGGTTTTTCATACGCACATGCCGTACGCGAGCGCGCTGTCGATGACGGTTGACGGATTCAATACGCGGATTCACCAGAACTCGATGTACTTCCATAATCGCATGGCCCGCTTGGCATATGGCGGCTTCGCAGAAGGTGCGTCCGAGGGGGACCGAATTGCTAGTGCCGTGACAGAAGGCGCAATTTTGGTGTTGCTTGAGAACCATGGCGTGATCGTGATTGGCCAAAATGTTGCTGATGCGTGGCACAAACTCTACTTCCTCGAGCAGGCGGCTCGCTTGCAAGTGCTTGCCCAGTCAACGGGTAGTCCGTTGATCGAGGTGTCGGAAGAGGTTGCTCAATTTACGGCTGACTCGTGGCATCGGGAAGCTCAAAATGCACCGCAGCTTTTCGCCGCTGTGAAGCGCCAACTTGGTTGGCTTGACGTCAATTTCGACTAGCGAACATCGTTTAGTTGGAGTCCCCCGGATCGTGTACGACGTGAACGCTCACGCCGGCATCGCGAAGATATTCAAGTTCCGTCTCGTCTGCACCTGAATCTGTTACCAGGTCGTGAATTAGGTCAACTGGGGCGATGCGCGCAAGAAGGGTTCGACCGACTTTAGAGCCGTCTGTCACCACAATCACTCTTTTCGAACGTTGGATCATCGTTCTGTTTGTGCGTGCTTCGACCTCGTCGTGGGTCGTCAATCCGGTGGAGGCGGTGATGCCATCTACACCGCAGACCAATACCTCGATGTGGAGGTCGCGCAGGGTTTGTTCGGCAAGTGCCCCAACGAGTTCGTAACTCTGGGGGCGCGTCACACCGCCAGTGAGGATGACCTTTAGGCGCGGTCGTAGTGCTAGCTCCGAAGCGATGTTGAGCGCGTTTGTGACAACGGTTACGTCCACGCGATCAGCAATGATCCGTGCGACTTCGCTGGTGGTCGTGCCGCCGCTGAATCCGACAGTCAGCGGACCGTGGGGAAGTAATCGCGCTGCCTTCGCCGCGATGAGTCTCTTCTTCTCGCGCTCACGTCCACCGCGGTAACGCACCGGAAGTTCGTACGCCACGTCGTGGGCTAGTGCTCCGCCGTGCGTTCTGGAGAGCAGTTTTTGATCTTCAAGCATCTGCAGATCTCGACGCAGGGTGGCAGCCGAGACACCGAACTCCACCGCGAGATCGCTGGCATTGAGTGAATGGTTCTCGGCTAGGAGATCGAGGATGGCTGAAACTCGGGCCGCTCTGCGAAGAGATACCGATGCCACCGCTCTTCCAATCTCATGCGCCGCCCGTGCCAGCTGATTTAAACGCTCACTTTACATTGCTCGTATGTGCGCGTTTCTAAGAGATTGTTGAGTGAATCGCACGTTCAGCGCAAGACTATCAACATGTCTCGCATAACAACGATCACCTTCCTAGGCGCAGGCAGCGTCGTCTTCACCCGTGAACTCATGAGCGATCTGCTCGGTTTCACTGATTTAGGCCCACTGCACATCTCGCTACATGACATCAACCCTGAGCGGTTGGAGACGGCAGTTGCGATCGCGAATGCCACCGCATCGCAGCTTGGTCGAACGGTCACCGTGACATCGTCACTCGATCGTCGCGCCGCACTTGTAGGTGCGCATTACGTGATCAACTCGATTCAGGTGGGCATGCATGAGGCCACCGTTCGTGACATCGAGATCCCGGCGAGCTTTGGGCTTCGTCAAACCATCGCTGACACCATCGGTGTCGGTGGCATCTTCCGCGCACTTCGTACCTTCCCCGTTCTGGAAGGTATTGCTCGCGACATCCTTGAAATCTGTCCTGACGCCTGGCTGCTGAACTACACCAACCCGATGGCTATGAACATCGCCTACCTTCAGGCGATTGCTCCGTCGCTCAAGGTGTTGGGCCTGTGTCACTCGGTCTACTGGACGGTTCGAGGCCTATGCGAGGTGATCGACGTACCGTTCGACGAGGTCTCTTACTGGTCGGCGGGTGTTAACCATCAGGCGTGGGTGCTGCGTTGGGAGCGCAATGGCGAAAGCCTCTATCCGTTACTGGATGCGAAGATCGCCGGCGATCCGGAGCTGCGACGTCGGGTGCGGGTGGATATGTATCGCAAACTCGGCTACTACCCGACGGAAACCAGTGAGCACTCGTCCGAATATGTGCCGTGGTACCTGAAGCATGACGAAGAGGTGGAGCGACTTCGCATTGCCGTCAGTGGGTACATCGGTATTAGCGAAGACAACCTTCGTGAGTACCAAGAGACGCGAGCCGCACTGGCCGCCGGTGAACCTTTGGCGATGGACCGTGATTCAACCGAGTACGCGCCGCAGGTGATTCACTCGATGGAGACGGGCACCAAGCGAACGATTTTTGCGAACGTCGCGAACCACGGATACATCACGAACCTTCCAAACAACTATGCCGTCGAGGTGCCAACCGCAATTGACGAGATGGGTGCACATCCCATCTATGTGGGAGATCTCCCGTTGCAGTGCGTGGCGCTCAACCGTTCGTTCGTCAGCGTTGGTGAACTGACCGTGCAGGCAGCGGTGACGGGCAACCCGACATTGATCCGCAATGCGGCGATGGTTGACCCGAATACTGCTGCGACGCTCACCGTCGATCAGATCTGGGAGCTGTGCAATGCTCTGACAACGGCCCATGGCGATCTGCTCGCTGAGCCGTTGCGCGCAACCCTTACCTAATCTCAGGAGTCCCAATGCCGCTGATCCCCACCGGTGAGCTTGTTGCGCAGGCGCGAGTTGAAGGCCGTGGCGTTGGCGCCTTTAATGCGATCTGTCTTGAGCATGCTGAAGCGATTGCTATGGGAGCCGAGGCCGCAGGGCAGTCAGCAATCATCCAGATCAGCGAAAACGCGGTGAAGTTTCATCGACGTCAGCTTGGCCCACTTGCCGTTGCCTGTGCTCAGGTTGCGCGAGGCTCATCGGCGTCGCTGGCACTGCACCTCGACCACGTCGAAGATGTGGAGCTACTGCGCCAGTCGGCTGATTTTGGGTTTGGCTCGGTGATGTACGACGGGTCGACGCTGGCATACGACGAGAATGTTGCGGCGACTCGTGAGGCTGTTCAGTGGGGTCACACTCACGGCCTGTGGGTGGAAAGCGAACTCGGCGAGGTCGGCGGTAAGGATGGTGCACATGCGCCTGGGGTTCGAACGAATCCCTTTGAGGCTGCTGCATTTGTTACCGCCACGGGTGTAGACGGACTTGCCGTCGCGGTTGGCAGCTCACATGCCATGCTCGACCGCTCTGCCGCCCTCGACCATCCACTGATCACCGAAATCGCTGCCGCTGTAACTATTCCGTTGGTCTTGCACGGGTCGTCCGGTGTGCCTGACGAAGAACTGCGCCAAGCAGTGGCCGCGGGCATGGTGAAGATTAACGTTGGTACCGCGCTGAACATCGGCTTTACCGGTGCGGTGCGTGAATATCTCGCCAGTGATCCGAAGGTTGTTGATCCGCGCAAGTACATCTCCCCGGGTCGTGAAGCGATGGCCGACGTGGTGGCGCACTTCATCGGCGTGCTGAGCTAACGTCGTCACGAAAAACCCCCGCGCATGGGGGGATTGACCCTGATTTTTCGGGGTGAATTCTCCGTCGGCCAATATCGCGTGTAGGCACTATCGACGATACACTCGAGAAGTGCGACTTCTGCGGATGAATGATGGCGCCTCGTCGCGCGCCAGCGTTCGCGGAGTCCACGTAACGTCGCCACGTACGATGCCCCGATCATTTGAACTTGCGGCCACGGCTGTTGGCCTCGGGGTCGCCGGCCACGTGCTCGGCGGCGCAAGTGTTTCGCCCGCCATCGTCCTCCCGGCGTTTATCCCACTGCTCATTCTGGCTAGGTTTTGTGCGCGTAAAGAGTTGAGTTCGACGCTGATCGCGTTGACGCTCGTGCTCGGTCAATCATGGGTGCACGTGCTTGCCTCGCTGACCGGCCACCACAACACCTCGAGCGGCACGTCGATGGCGCTCGGGCACGCGTTCGCTACGGCAGTCGCACTCGCGATTCTGCGTCGGCGTGAGGCTCTCTTCTGGACCAAGGCGCGAAGTCAAGCGATAGCGGCATATGTGCGTAACGTGCTGGGCTTCGGTTCAGCTTTACCTGTTTCGACGTCGCGGCCGGTTCATCCACGTTCCCTGCGCCATGAAGTCGATTCGGCCTCACAATTTTTTGTCGGTTCGGTTACCCGACGTGGCCCACCTTCTGGACTCTGTGGCTAATTTCTCGCAGAACGCCAGCCATATGTTCAGTGACATAAGTGCACACGCACAATGGCGGCGTTCCATTGAATTCGCATGTGCGAATTCTGGGCGTACATCGTTGATGTGCTGCACTCAATTGAGTTTTTTGTCCGCAACCATGTGGTTGCGTAGTTCCCCTGGAGGGCAAGAGAAATGAAGAAACATCGAATCGCATTGATCTCGGCAATAGTTGTTGCTTCCGTCCCGCTGTTGGCAACGGCTGCCTCTGCGCACATCGCCATTAGTTCACCGGATGCAGTCCAAGGGGCAGAAATGTCGCTGCTGTCATTCCGGGTACCCGATGAATCGCCGAAGGCCAGCACCGTCAAGGTAAGTATTGATCTGCCGATCGATGCTCCGGTGGCGAACGTCTGGGCTCGCGCAATTCCTGGCTGGACGGCCACGACGACGATGAAGAAACTGACTGCGCCTGTAAAGATTGGTGGCTTCAACGTTGACACCATTCCTGCCACCGTCACATGGACGGCTCAATCGGGAACAGGTATTGGCCCCGGTGAGTTCCAGATCTTCGATATCGTCGCGGACCCGCTACCGGACGTTCCGGTGCTGACGTTCGCCGCACACCAGACCTATAGCGATGGGTCAGTTGTGGATTGGAACCAGCCACCAGCCGCGGACGGTTCCGAAGCGGAACATCCGTCACCAGAGATCGAACTGGCCGCTGCCACCGAAGGTGCGGATATGAATGCGTCGACCAGTCCGTCGGCGGATGCGTCATCGAGCCCAGTGATCAGTGCCTCGGCGACTCCGCTGCCAACTGCTTCAGCGGGGTCCGACACGAGCAATGACTCGCTCGCGCGCTGGTTAGCGGGCTTGGCGGTCCTACTCTCGGGGGCATGTCTCGCCATTCTCATCAGCCGTCGCCGTTCATGAGCGGGCCTTTCATCACCGCTATCCCTCGGGCCATCACCCGAGGGATAGCTGGGCTCTTCATCGGACTTGTGGCGGGCGTCAGCATGGCTGTTCCAGCGAATGCCCACTCAGTCTTGATCTCGATGACTCCGGCGGATGGATCACTTGTGATGACTGCGCCCACTGCGGTGGTCTTGACGTTTGACGAGAATGTGCAGTCGTTGGGTGATGCGGTCTCAGTCATAGATCCGATGGGTAAGCAAATTCAGAACGGTACGCCTCAGGTCCTTAACAACACCATGACGCAGGCGCTTACGCCGATTACCGTTCCGGGCCACTACCAAGTTCTTTACCGAGTGGTGTCTGCTGACGGTCATCCAGTGACAAAGGAACTCGGTTTCAATTACCTATCAGCAAGTGGTCCTACGCAGGCTCCCGCTCCCGTCGATTCCGGTGGATCGTCGTGGGTGAGTACAGCCTTGGTGACCCTTGGCATTGTTGTGATCGCGGCTGCTGGATTCATCTTCATGCGCCGACGTTCCGCCGGCTCAGCTGAGTCGACCGACTAGTCTTCGTCGGTTTACAAACCGAGAATGCGGACAGCGTTGTCGCGGTAGACCTGCGGTAGGAGTTCGGGTGCGAGTGCGGCACCACTGATATCCCAGCGACCCTGCGGTGGAATGTGACTTCCCGGTGAGTAGTCGAAGCATTCGTCGTCCGTTTCCAGGAAACGGGCGTAGGTGATGACTGCGTCATCCTCGGGTGGGAAGCAGTCGGTTCCAAACAGAATCCGATCTGGGTGACGCTCGACGAGTCGGGCGAACCGGCGTGGTTGACGGCCGAGTTCGCCTAGCCGTCCGCCGAGGTCGGCGTGGAAGTTCGAGCACTCGTCCATCAGTGCGGATACCCAGTCGAGATCCTCTGCCGCACACCCGACGTGGGCACCAATGAAGGTTGTGGCGGGAGCTCGACGGACGATGTCGGCGAGCGCATCCATGAGTCGATCGAATGACGGATGCTCGTCACCGCCGAACCACCACGATGGCATTTCACCAAGTTCGTCGAGCCTCTCGTTATGACGATCGAGTGGCTCGAAGAAGGCGACGGGATCTGCGGTGTGAATCAGGATCGGTAGACCGATCTCA
The DNA here is from genome assembly GCA_903826575.1 of uncultured bacterium. GTDB lineage: Bacteria > Actinomycetota > Actinomycetes > S36-B12 > CAIYMF01 > Longivirga. The sequence continues at coordinate 15,006 of CAIKEU010000013.1, read as the reverse complement.
CCGGCCGCGATGAACACCTCGGTCAGGCGCGGGTCGTCAGGGAGTACTCGGTTGCCGTCCGCATCGGTCACCGCGAGTCCAAGGTCCTTCCATACCTTGAGGCCGCGTGCACCTTGATCCTTGGCTCGCTGTAGATCGGTGATCAGGGTCTCAGTGGGATTACTCCCGCGTAGCCGGGACCAGTCGAGGTGGCAGAACGTGACGAACTTGCCCGGATGTGCGTGATCAAGCCGGGCCAGATTCTCGTCGAGTTCTGCACCCCATCGTCCGTCGAGGTTGACGATTGTTTCGATGTTGCGTCGCTCCATGAGCGCAAAGAGCTCGTCGAGATCTGGCGCCATCCAGGTCCCGTCATGCGATAGCCATCGGCCGAGGTGGTTGTGCACGTCGATCGCCGGCACGCTAACCCGCTCAATGGGTGTCAGCGGACGTCGGATCGAGCGCCGAGGGGCGTACGACGACAGTGGTATCTCGGCCAAACTGCGATCGGGGGTCGCAGCGCCAGGAAGCATATCGCTCATCTGAAAATGTCCGTTTCGGCGAGTATTGGGCATGAAACGCGCAGGAATGACCATACTCACTCCATGAGCGACACATCTATAACTGAGGTGGAAATCGCTAGCCAGCCCGAGTTGTGGATTCGGGCGGCGGAGCAGGCGCCGGAATTCAGCGATCTGCTGGCAGCACCCGGTGAGCGCATCCTCGCTATTGGCTGCGGCACATCAGCGTTCGTCGCCCAGGCCTATGCCCTGCTGCGCGAAGGTGCTGGGCTAGGCGAGACGGATTGGGCGTATGCATCAGAAGCTCCGACGCATCGGGCCTACGATCGAATCGTTGCGATCACTCGATCAGGAACAACAACGGAAGTTCTCGACGCACTGCGTTCTGTTCCTTCAGGGGTGCGCCGCGTTGGAATCACCGGAGTGACTGGTGAACCCGTCGACGGGTTGATCGACGACCGCATTTTGCTTGATTACGCCGATGAACAAAGCGTTGTGCAGACCCGCTTTCCAACGACACTTCTAACGGCGATGCGCGCTGCGGTCGGCGAGGATCCGAGCTCGAGCATTGCCGATGCGAGCAAGGTCCTGAGCGAACCTCTTCCAGTCGACGTTGAGAGTTTCGATCATTTCGTCTTTCTCGGCACTGGTTGGCGAATGGCACTTGCTCATGAAGCAGCGCTGAAGATTCGCGAAGCTGCGCAGGCGTGGTCCGAGTCGTACCCGGCGATGGATTACCGCCATGGCCCGATCGCGGTAGCTACTGAACGTTCGGTTGTCTACTTCTTCGGCACGCCGCCTGTTGGACTGGTCGCCGGCGTTCAGGCGACCGGAGCGACGGTGATTGCCGACGACATTGATCCCCTCGCTCAGTTGGTTCGCGCGCAGCGGCTCGCCGTTGAGCTCGCCCACCACAAAGGTCTCAATCCGGATACGCCCAGAGCACTAACCCGTTCCGTTGTCCTACAAAGTCACCAAGATGGGAACCCTTCATGACGACCCAGCGTCCTGCTTCTATGCCTACTTACACATCGCCTAAATTCAAGCGCACCGCCGTCATCGCTTCAGCCGCAGTTCTTGCCCTCGGATTGGCAGCTTGCTCGTCAGGTGGTTCCACCACGACGTCAGGTTCACCGTCTGCGGCGACCTCGGTTGATGCGAACGCGCCTGTCACGCTCACGTGGTGGACGGGACAGACCGCTGATGCGGAGAAGTTGCTTGAAGGCTTGGCTGCCGAGTACATGAAGGCCCATCCGAACGTGACCATCAAGGCTTCGCCGGGCGCACCCACGACCGATGACCTCAAGCAGAAGGTTGCTGCCGGGTTCGTCGCGGGCGATTACCCAGATATCTCATATGCGTTTGGTAGTTGGGCCACCGAGCTCGGGATGAGCGGACACACCCTCGATCTGGCGCAACGCGTCGCCGACCCTGCCGTTGCGTGGAATGAAATCCCGGAGGCCGCCCGTAAGACCGCGACGGTTGAGAATCGCGTCATCGGCGTGCCGGCTCTCGTTGACAACCTCGGCCTGATTTACAACAAGTCGGTCTTCGACGCGGCCGGTGTTTCGTATCCGACGAACGACTGGACGTGGGACGACTACCGTGCGGCCGCTAAGAAGATGACCGACCCGGCCAAGGGTGTTTTCGGCTCTGGCTTCTCAGTATCTGGCAGCGAGGACACTACGTGGCACTTTTGGCCGCTGCTTTGGCAGAACGGTGGTTCGGTCCTGTCTGAAGATGGATCTACCGCAACATTCAATTCAGATGCAGGCGTGAAAGCCCTTGATACGCTTCGAGTTATGGCCGTCGACGATAAGTCGATGTACCTCGATCAAACCGACGAGAAGTATCCGGCGTTGATGTACGACGGCAAGGTGGGCATGATCATTGGCGGTCCTTGGCTGCTCTATGACTTGAAGACAAAGAAGGTGAACTACGGCGTAGCGCAACTTCCCGGAACCAACGGGGATCACCAGACAGTGTCCGGCCCAGACGTGTGGGTTGCTTTCGATCACAACGATGCCGCTCGCGCGAAAGCGACGGAGGACTTCCTTCTATGGCTGACGAGTCCTCAGGTCGACGAGCGGTGGAACCTTGCCTACGGAAATCTGCCGTTACGTTCGTCAGAAGCACAAAGCCCGGCGTTCCAGAAGTGGGTTACTGAATACGCGCCAGGTGCACAGGTCTTCTTCGACAATCTGAAGAATGCCAAGACTGCGCGTCCGACCATAGAGGGATACACCGAGCTCTCGCAGTACGTAGGCCAGGCCATCGCCAAGGTGCTTCAAGGCCAGGCCACTTCCAAGGATGCTCTTGACGAAGCAGCCACTAAATCAACTGATGCACTCGGCTAAGGGCAGATTCATGAAGCGCGTTGCAGCAACGGTCGGGGTTCTCGCTCTAGCGTTGGGACTGGCGGCTTGTTCGTCGTCAACATCCGGGACGGGAGTATCGAATGCGCCAAGTGCGGCAGATTCAACGGCACCCGTCACGATCACCATGTGGCATGGGCAAAGTGACGATGCCGCAAAGGCAATCACCGCCCTATCAGCGGAGTACATGAAAGAGCACCCGAACGTCACCATCAATGTGCAACCCGGCGCATCTAACACCGACGATCTGAAGCAGAAGATTGCTGCCGGATTCGTCGCCGGCGACTACCCCGATATCTCATACGCCTATGGAAGTTGGGCGGGAGTGCTCGCTCAGAGTGGCAAGGTTCTGGACATCACGTCGCAGATTCAGGATCCCGCTGTCGGCTGGAATGATTTCCCAGCAGCCGCGCGCGAGACAGCTACCGTGGATGGCAAAACCTTCGCGATGCCCGCTGTCGTAGGGAACCTCGCCGTCATCTACAACAAGGCACTCTTCGATGCGGCCGGTGTTGCGTATCCGACGAACGACTGGACGTGGGACGACTTCCGCACTATTGCCAAGAAACTGACGAACGCCGACAAGAAGATCTACGGAACGGCGTATTCCGTTGCGGGGAACGAAGATACGACGTGGCATATGTGGCCATTGCTGTGGCAGAACGGCGGATCGATTCTGTCTGACGATCAGCAAACCGCCACATTCAACTCCGATGCCGGCGTCAAGGCTTTGGAATATCTGCGATCGTTGGCCGTGGACGACAAGTCGATGTACCTCGATCAAACTGGTGAAAAATACGGGGCACTGTTCCTCGATGGGCGGATCGGAATGCAGATCAGCGGCCCATGGAATCTCTACGACTTGCAGCAGCGCAAGGCAAACTATGGCGTCGTGCAACTGCCGGGAACTAATGGAGACCATCAGACGATTTCAGGTAGCGATATCTGGGCGCTGTTCGACCACGGTGACGCGAACCGCGCAAAGGCGGCATTCGACTTCACAAACTGGCTAACTCAGCCAGCTCAGGATGCGCAGTGGAACATCGCCCTAGGCAACATGCCTTTGCGCGCATCTGAAAAGAACACGGCCGCCTTCGCCCAGTTCGTCAAGGACTATCCAGGTGGCGAGATCTTCCTGGCCAATTTCGCGAACGCCAAGCAACCACGTCCCACTGTTGCAGGCTATGACGAAATGTCGCAGAACGTGGGCAAGGCGATCTCAGCTGTATTGCAAGGGCAGGGCTCCGCAAAGGATGCACTCGACCAAGCGGCAGCAAAATCAGCTGATGCCCTGACGAGTTAATGCTCGTTGTTCGATGATGTTAATTCCGGATCGCGTCTAAAGAGGAGCCTGTTGTGTCGGTGTCGGTTGATGCAGTGAGCCCATCGCTCACCGTTGACCCTTCCGACCGCAGAAAGCAGCGCCGTACTCAAAAGCGTCGCGCGAACGTGACGGGTTGGACCTTCGTCGGGGTCTCGACGTTCATGGTGATCGGACTGTCGATCTTTCCAGCAGCCTGGGCGTTGCTGATTTCACGCCGTAAGTGGAATCTGCTGAGCCCGCCGAAAGACATCGGTTGGAAGAACTACAACACGATGGTGCACGACCCGGACGTGTGGGCGGCACTGCGTCATACGCTCTTCTTCACTGCGCTCTTCGTTCCGATTTCGATTCTGCTGGGCATGCTGATTGCAGTGGCTCTTAACCAGCGGATCAAGCTTGTCGGCTTCTATCGCACTGCCATCTTCATCCCATTCGTAGCCTCAGCAGCGGCTACAGGAATCCTGGCTGGATTCGTTTTTGAACCGAACTACGGCTCGGCCAACGACCTTCTGCGACGACTCGGTATCCCACCTCAACCCTTCCTTGAGTCCCCAACGCAGGCGATGATGGTCATTGTGCTCATCGCGCTATGGGGGCAGGTTGGTTTCACCGTGGTCGTGTATTTGGCTGCGCTGCAGGACATTCCGAAAGATGTGGTTGAGGCGGCTATCGTCGACGGGGCGAATCGTCGACAGGTGTTCCGCTACGTGACGATCCCTGAACTTGCACCCGTAACGGTCTTTACCGCGGTGTGGCAGACGATCACGGCATTACAACTGTTTGACCTTGTCTATACGACGACGAGGGGTGGGCCAATCGGTTCTACGACGACCCTCGTCTACTACGTGTACCAAGTTGCGTTCCAGGAATCACGATTCGGCTACGGTGCAGCGGTTTCGTACGGCCTGTTCGCGCTCACCATGATCGTCACCCTCTTCATGATCTGGTATTCGCGTCGCACGAAGATCGAGGCCTTCTAATGTCTCTCTTACGCGCGGTTGAAATTGAAGAGCCATCGAGCACTGTGCCGCGCAAGAGGGGGTGGCTGCCGTTCTCAGGTTGGCACCTGCTGCTGATGCCCGTGGCGTTACTTTTTGCACTGCCACTTGTGCAGATGGTACTCACGTCATTTATGACTGATGCGGAGATCAATAGTTTCCCGCCGAAGTTCATTCCAACCTCAATCAACCTGGGTGGGTATCAGCAATTCTTGACCGAGAGTTTGGCGCCGCGATGGATGCTGAACACAGTTATCGTGGCGACCATTTCGGTGATCGCGCACTTGATCTTGTGTTCGACTGCCGGCTACGGATATGCGCGATTGAAGTTCCGCGGACGTAACTTCGGTTTCTTCGCAATCGTCGCGACGATCATGATCCCGACCCAACTGCTAATGATTCCCACGTACGTGATGTTCTCGAAACTCGGCGTGGTTGACACGTTGGCCGCAGCCTTTATCCCATGGCTTACAAGCGCATTCGGGATCTTCCTCATGCGGCAGTTCTTTCTGTCCCTGCCCAAGGAGCTTGAAGAGGCCGGGATGATCGACGGCCTAACGACCTTTGGCGTTTTCCGACGAATCGTGTTGCCACTTGCTAAGCCAGCATTGGCAACGCTCGCCGTCTTCACGTTGCTGAACTCATGGAATGACTTGGTCTGGCCACTGATCGCAATCAGCAATCAGGACAACTTCACAATCCAAGTCGGGCTTACTACTTTTCAGGGGACGAGGCGCACGCAGTGGTCAGCTCTCATGGCTGGAAACGTGATTGCGACCCTGCCGCTCATTGTCGGCTTCCTGATCGCACAGAAGCAGTTCGTGGCAACGATGACGTTCAGCGGCCTTAAGGGATAGTCGACCGACGTTTACAGTTCGACTACGCGTATCTCTGGCGTTGCGGCGCGGGCTGCGATCGCATCGAATAGCGCCGGCCCCGGGGTTTGAGCGTTCGCACCGGCTGCCGCAGTGGCCAAGGCAAGAGCGAATCCAATGTCGTTCGAACTCTCACGCAGCCCGACAACAAGACCGGCTAAGAAGCTGTCACCGCTGCCTACTGGAAACGCACCTTGCGTACCGGCGGCAACGTGCCACATCGGACCATCGGCGATGGCGTAGGCACCTTGCGTACCGGCTGTGACGACCGTGAGCCAACCATGCTCGCGACGGTCATGCAGCAGTTGGGCGGCTTGCCGGGCATCGAGCGCATCGTTCGTAGCCAACCCTAAAACGGCTGCCGCCTCGTGGACGTTGACCTTGACGATGTCGGGGTGCTGTTCGAGTGCAGCACTCAAGGCCGGCCCATGTGTGTCGACAGCGACGCGGACGCCGCGGTTATGAGCGAGCAACGTGAGCCGCGCGACGGCGTCAGTCGGTGCACCGGCGGGCATCGATCCAGAGATCGTCAGCCAACTAGGACGTCGATCCATTTCGTCGTCCACGCGCTGCTCAAGCTCACGCCATTCACGTTCGTTGACGGGTGTGGCTGGTTCGTAGAACTCGGTAAGACGGCCGTCTGATGATGAGCCGATCGACGTACACGTGCGCGTGTTTCCTGCACCTGGAACTGTGTTGGCAATGACGCCATCGCGGTCGAGCAGCGAGCGCACGACCCCGCCGGTCGGTCCGCCCAAGATTGCGATGGCGACAACCTCGTTGCCGAGGGCGCGAGCGGCACGCGCGACATTGAGACCTTTACCGCCGGCGACCGAGCACGCTTCATGGGGACGGTGAATCTGGCCCACTACAACCTCATCCACGACGAGGGTGCGATCAAGGCTGGGGCTTGCGGCTACGGACACAATCACATGAAGACCCTAGTGCTTGTGGACTCATGATCCGAATGGGCTGGCACTGGCCGACCGATGCGTGCTTGTGGATGTAATCGCTGCGATCTGACAGGCTGTCCCACGACGCCGAACACTGGTCTGCGGTCGTCATCGTCACTGGTGTGAGGGGTAGAACATGAGCAGCTCGGTTTATGGAGTGAGTTCGTCGGTTGCCGACCTTAAGCGGGTTGCTGTGCGCACCCCCCTGATCGGTGATTCGAGCCAGAGCATTCTCGATCAGTACGAGGCTGCGCACTGGCAGACCCCTGACCTAGCGCTGCTTGCCGAGCAGCATGCGGCCTTCGTCGCGACCTTGAGTAGCCTCGGCTGCGAGGTGGTCGAGTTTGCTGCGGTTGATGGGCTGCCTGACGCTGTGTTCGTCTACGACCCGGTCTTCGTCGCTCCCTCTGGTTCGATCTCGCTGACTGCTGCCAAGCCAGCTCGTCGCGGTGAAGCTAAGCACCTGATCGCAGATCTCGAGTCTGCGGGCGTGCCCACGATCGGACAGTTAGTTGGGGATGCGACGGCCGATGCTGGCGACATGTTCTGGCTCGATGAGACGACGGTGGCCATCGGTCGCAGCTACCGAACGAACGAGGAAGCCGTTGATCAGATGCGCGGCATCCTGGCTGGGGACGGAGTTGGGGTCGAGGTTTTCGATCTACCTCACGATCTCGGGCCGGAGTACTGCCTCCACCTGATGTCTGTCATTTCGCCGGTTCGTGAAGACCTCGCTGTCGTCTACGAAAAGCTCGCACCTGTTGCGTTGCTGCGTTCACTAACTCGTCGAGGAATCGAGTGGGTAAACGTGGACGATGAGGAGTACATCACGCTTGGGACGAATATCCTCGCGACGTCACCCGGCGTGGTCGTGATGGGCGAGCGTAACAAGCGAACTGCTGATGCCCTGCGCGCCAAGGGAATTGACGTACACACCTTCGCATCCAGCGAAAGTGATAAGGGGGAAGGCGGGCCCACCTGCATGACCCGCCCAATCCGTCGAGGCTGAGGCGCAACTACAGCAAGTTTGTGCGGATCCAATCGCCGAGCAGGCGTGAATTGTCTTCAACAGTCTCTTTCCAGGTGCGTACCGAGGCGGCATTGGCCTCGTCGCTCACGATCTTGATGAGTCTTACTGGCACGCCAGAGCGCTGAGCGGCTACGACGACTGCGTAGCCCTCCATATCGACCATGTGTGCGTGTTCTGCTAGCTCGGCATGTTTGACCGGATCAGTTACGAAATTGTCGCCGGTGGCCAGGGTCGGCCCGTCCTTGATCGTGATCGGCTGACCGAAGTATCGGTTCACCAGAGAGAAGATCACGTCATCGTTGAGATCGTGCTGCATCACAATGCCGATGTCGTGGATACCGTCGATACCGGGCCTGAGCCCACCGGCGGTGCCAATGTTGACGATTTCTGATGGCTTACTAACGGCCAGGACCTCAGCGAGACGAATTCCTGCGTTCACCTTGCCAACCCCGAGAAACAGGATGGGCAAGTCGTCGGGGAAGTGCTGTGCTTCTTCCTCAAGGGCGACGACGAGCAGGGGCTTTTCGGGGCTGATATTTCCGCGCAAGGTCATGCGGCTGATTATGGCCTAGTGATCTTCGGTCGGCTCATCGTCGTGGCCGAACGCGTGGGTGACCTTTCGAGTTCGGGCAACGAACCAGCCGACGAGAACACCCGTCCCATTCGCCGCCCAGTGGAAGGCGGATGGTGGAAAGAGGCTGCCGGTGAAGAGGCGCAGGGCTGCCCAGAACGCTCCGGCCAGGCCTGTGAACAGCACGGTGGAAAGGACTGTCGGCCACGGTGATCCTGATGTTGCCTGATGCGCTTCGTGCATCTCAAGTGCTGGGGCGACGTGCCACAAACCAAACAGGACGGAGGTGATCACCACTGCCCACATAGATCCGTATAGAACGGTGACGAGTGCGAGCATGACACCGCGAAAGGCGAACTCTTCGACCAGAACGGTGCCGAATGGAATATCAAGCAGTGCCCTTCGCGCGGCGATCACTCCGGAAGTGTCGTTGCGTTCATCGGCGAAGAGGGGCTGCGTTTTTGGGTGACGCCCGGCAAAGCCGATCACGATTCCTATACCCGCAATGATTGCGACGGACCAGATTATTCCGGTGATCCACGTCGCATGGCCAAGGCCGAGATCGGTCGCGTTAACCCCGTGGCGCCACGCGATGAGGGCTAAGCCGCCGGTGGTGGCGAGCGCTGCCGAGACGTACTTCCAGCCGTCAACGCCGAGGGTGAGGCCCTGAAATCCCATCATTGCGATGAGGACGCCAACAATTCCACCGACAGTACCGCCAACTAGGGAGCCGATAACCACACCGGCCACGAGGGCAACCAGCGCAGCGAGCCGCCCCAGTACATGCACGCGTACTCCTTGGGTGGTTGATGGAAAACCTCGGTTGAAGAACCCTAGCGTGGTTGGTGCGGATGGACTCGAGTTCCAAAGTGGCTAACTGCCGTAGCAAACGTCAGCCCCCATGGCCTAAGTTCCATGTAGTTGATGTCGCACAAGCAAAGGGCAGTCATGGCTTACGAGGTCGTTGATCGAGGTACGCAGGTCGGTCTCGGCGTTGCGGCGGCCGCTGCGCCGGGAACCTTCTCCGCATCGCTGTCCAAGCGAACTCCACTTGATCAAGGCATTATCTCCGGGCTGGCTGTTGGAACTCACTTCCTGCTGACAGTGGTTGCCCAGGACTCCATCGACTGGGCCGGATCTGTGCTCGCACCGTCTCTACCGTTGCCAGACTCGTGGACTCTCCGCGATCGCGAGCAGGCAGCAACTTTTCTGCTTGATCTCGCGGCAATTCCGACCGGCTTTGCAATCGTCAAGGCGTTGCCGTTTCAAGACCCCGAGCCGTTGTGGCGTGCGACTGCCCGCCATGTTGCATGGCGATATGGCGTTACGGGGATTTCCGCGACCGTGCTCTCGGCCGGTCACACCGTTACGTCTGGTTTCGATGAAGCTTTTGAGGCTGACGGAAAACTTGCCCGAATTCCGCTGGCGATTCCCCTTGGTCTCATTGTCGCGGCCGGTCTTGAAACCAAACGGCAGCGCGAGGTTCCCAAGGGTGACGACGTAGCTCCGGCGTTCAACGACTCGTACACGGCGGTAGCTGCAAGTGCAGGCGTCATGCTCGTCCTGGGCGGGCTAGCTGTTGGCGAGCGAAAGGCAGCAGAGAAGTTCGGTCTCTACGCAGGTAAGGCACTGCCTGGCAGCGAGGATGCGTGGCGACGCATTGGCCACTTGGCCATGCTCGGTGGGGTTGCCTTTGCGACGCATCAACTGTGGGACAGAGCGATGAACGGAATCGACGCCGGTTCGGCTAAGTTCGAAGAAGGTATGGACGACAGCGCAGCTGGTCTGTGGACCAATCCCATGATTAGCGGCGACCCGGAAAGTTTGGTGTCGTGGCAGTCGATGGGCCGTGAGGGTCGTCGTCACGCCATCACATTTGTCCGACCCGAAAAGATGGAAACCAAGCCGAACGAGTTTGACGGTCGTGCGCGCCCAGAGCTTTCGATTAAGACGGTGATGCATGAAGACGCGCGCGCGCTTCCTATCCAGGTATTTGTCGGGTTGGATTCCGCGCCTACTCCGAGCGAGCGAGTAGAACTCGCGCTGGCTGAGATGGATCGAACTGACGCGTGGTCGCGTTCGATGCTGATGCTGTGTTCGCCAACGGGTTCGGGTTACGTGAATTACGTTGCAATCGCATGTGCTCAGTACATGACGCGCGGAGATATGGCTTCGGTGACCTTGCAGTACTCGAAGCGCCCGTCACCGTTATCCCTTGGAAAGATTGAAGATGCGCGTGAGCAGAATCGACTTCTGTGGCTTCGCATCTTTGAGAAGCTGCGGGAAATGGCGCCGCAGGATCGGCCCAAGGTTGTGCTCTTTGGTGAGTCGTTAGGTGCGTGGACATCTCAGAACGTTTTGATCGACTGGGGCACACTCGGCGTTGAGGCACTCGGAATCGATCGTGCGCTGTGGATTGGGACGCCGGCTGGTAGTAAGTGGATGCATCAGGTGACGGGGCCGGAGCGGCCTGACGTGGACAAGCACCTGATCGCAGTGGTGAACGATTACGAGCAGTTCTCTGCTCTTCCTAATCGCGAATCAGTGAAGTACGTGTTGCTCAGTCACGACAACGATGGTGTCACCAAGTTCTCGCCGGAACTTTTGGTGAAGCGACCTGATTGGCTTGGCCCTAAGCGTCCTGCGATCGAGCCGACGCCGGAGGACTTCTCGCCCCGGGGTGTGTTGCCGTCTATGCGCTGGCGTCCGGTGACGTCGTTCTATCAGCTCTTGATCGACATGAAGAACGCGCAGATTCCAGGCGCGTTCAAGGCGTGGGCCCACGACTACCGGCCCGATCTTGCCGACTTCATCCGTGAGGTCTTTGACATGGACATCAGTGATGAACAGCTGGTTCGGATCAAGGCGGCCGTGGAGGAGCGCGAGCAGTTCCGCGAGGAGATCTTCAAGTAGGTCTTCCGCTCCGCGGGGTGCGCTTCGCGCGAAGGTCCGCAGTTGCGGAGCGCAAAGGACTTGCTGCTCGCGGTCGCCTCGGCGACCGCTGCGCTGCGCTTTTATTTGCGCTCCTGCATCTGCGCACCTCCACGCTCGAGTGTGTGCGCGAGGTTAGTTTCTGTCTCCGTACAGCCGCACGCTCATGATGGGTGTGGATTGGGTATGCGATGGGGTGACGCGGGTTCGGTTTGCTGCGCAAGTTCGGGTAACCTAGGCGGGCTGCTCTGCGAAGGGTGGCGTGGAGGCGTCGCCTAGCCCGGTCTATGGCGCCCGCCTGCTAAGCGGGTTTGGGTCACAAGCCCATCGAGGGTTCAAATCCCTCCGCCTCCGCCATGACTATGGGGATCCCTTCGGGGATCCCCTAACTCATTTCTGAGTTGAAGCGCGGGATTTGGGAGGAGAGCCAAAGGCTCGACGGATCCCTCCGCCTCCGCTGAGCGTCGCTACGTTGTATTACAATGCGATACATGGCTGATTCGACTCAATCCGTGCCTCGATCTTTTCGCTTATCTGCCACGACGTGTTCGTTACTCGACGACCTGGCCGAATCGTCGAATGAGTCCAGAAATAGTTTGGTTGAGCGAATGCTCGCCGAGGCGTTGCGAATGGAGCATCACCCGCTGATTCGATTTCGTTTGGGATCGTCAGACAGACGCGAGCCGATGCTGGTGGGGACGCGCCTGGCGGTGCGTCAGGTGGTGAGCCAGGTTAGGGATGCGGATGGTGGCGTCGAAGAAGTCGCGGAAATCATGGAGATCCCGGCAAGCTCAGTTCGTGCCGCCATGTCCTACTACGGCGATTTTCAAGCTGAAATCGATGCCGAAATTATGTGGGCGGCAAAGATTGAAGATCAGGAGCGAGCACGCTGGGAGCGCGAGCAGGCTGTTCTGGCGTGAACTTGTTGCTTGATCATCACTACTCGCCGCTGATCGCCCGGATCCTTCGTGAACGTGGATTCGACGTCGTCGCTGCGAATGAAGTCGGGCTGGAGACGGAGCCTGATGACGGCGTCCTCGAATGGGCAGTTTCTGATCAACGGGCTTTGCTCACCAACGACGTGCCGGGATTCATGCGAATTCGACGGGGGTGGCAGGCGGAGGGACGGTCGCATTACGGCCTACTCTTCACCTCGGATTCCACTTGGCCTCGATCCAAGCGAGGCATCGGTTCACTGAGTAATCGTTTGGATGAAGTGACGCGGGCCCGCCCAGATGTCCAGGCGTTGGCAGACCAAATCTTCTGGCTCTAAATGTTGAACGACTTTCAGTTGTTTGCCTCACGCGGTATTTAAGTGAACCGTGTGGCCCTTTGAGGTGTTGATGGCGATGGGGGTGCCGGTTGCTGCCCCGAGTCGAACGAGAACATCGAGTGTTGGCACGTGAGCCGCACCCTCCAGCCGGGCAATCGATGACTGTGTTGTGCCCATGCGTCTGGCGAGTTCGGTCTGCGTCAATCCGGCAGCAGTTCGCAACGTGTACACCAACTCCGCAAGCCGTCCGGCAAGATCAGCCTCGACGTATGCGAGTTTGTATTCATCCCCGTCTGGTGGCGGGCTTGCATGGCGAATGTCCTTCAGGCTCGTCGTCTTCATCGAGCATCCCCTCGTAGTCGATCTGACGCTCTATATGCGCGCTCGAGCTGGCTCGGTTCGGAGTCCCTCTGTTTGCGAAATGTTGTCAGTGTGATGATGTTGGACTCGGATTCGAAAACGTACGTCACCCTCCTGGCAACTTGTTCACAGCTGAATCGCAACTCAAAAACTCCTTTTCCTATCGCTCTCGAATGAGGCATCCGAAGCTGTGGTCCTAATTCTTCGAGGCGATCGAAAGCTCTGTCAGCAAAGGCTCGGTCCCGAGTCGTTAGCGTCTGATAACAACTGGCCACTTGTTTAGAGAGGTGAATTTCGTAGCGTCGCGGCACTCGAAGAAATTATAGCATCTGTGCTATGTCCGCCGAGATCGCTGACTTCATGGTGGGCGGCGCCTCGTGTCACAACGCTGTGGATTCGGGCCCGTCGACCGGACGGATCCCCTCCATCTAGGCGATGGGGTTGCCGCTGTGTAGGGCATGCTTGGGGCATGAAGGCAGTCATCTTCGATGCGTATGGCGTCGAGCCAGTTCTCACCGATGTGCCGGAGCCGACGTGTGCTCCCGATGGTGTGATCGTGAAGGTCGCGGCGACGGGCGTCTGCCGTTCGGATTGGCATGCATGGATGGGTCATGATCCGTCACCGCTGCCGATGGTTCCGGGGCATGAGTACGCGGGTGTGATCGCGGAAGTTGGCTCTGCGGTGGCTCGTTGGTCGGTCGGCGATCGGGTAGCTGTGCCGTTCGCTCTTGGCTGCGGCGCGTGTGATGTCTGCGCGTCCGGAAACCTGCAGGTGTGTTTAGCTCAGCAGCAGCCTGGGTTTACGTCATGGGGTTCGTTCGCCGAGTACGTCGCAGTTCCGTTTGCAGATGCGAATCTCGTTGCGTTGCCGGAGTCGATTGACTTCATTGCGGCAGCCTCACTGGGATGTCGATTCGCCACGGCGTATCGCGCGGTTGTTGCACGCGGGCGGATCGCGGCCGGTGAGTGGCTGGTCGTACATGGGGCTGGTGGCGTTGGGCTTTCGGCGATTCAGATCGGTGCCGCACTCGGTGCGCGGGTTGTGGCCGTCGACATCTCGGACGATGCGCTCGAGGCTGCGAGTCGTTTCGGGGCCGAGGTCTGCATCAAAGGTGCGGACAATGTGGTGGCCGCGGTCGTCGCAGCAACGGATGGTGGCGCACACGTGTCTATAGACGCACTTGGTTCGATCCCAACGATGCGGGCTTCCGTTGAGTGTTTGCGGGTACTTGGCCGTCACGTACAGGTCGGTTTGATGCTTGAGGACGCCGCTGACACGGCGGTGCCGATGGGACGAGTGATCGCCCGCGAACTCGAGCTACTCGGTAGCCATGGAATGCCCGCCACTGACTATCCAGCGATGCTGGAATTGGTGGCCAGTGGCCGGGTGGATCCGTCGGCGCTTGTCAGCCGAGTAATCGGTTTGGGTGAGGCGGGTGCAGCGATTGCGGTCATGGGTCTGCCGGCTACCTCGGCGGGTATGACGGTCGTCGATCTTTCGCTCTCCTAGGCTCCACAGCTGGGGCTCTAGGCTTTCGGGACCCGATTTCCGATAACGGGTGAACACTGGCTAAACTCTCCAAGTTGCCATGGATAGTCGGCGACACTGCGCCCGTAGCTCAACGGATAGAGCATCTGACTACGGATCAGAAGGTTAGAGGTTCGAATCCTCTCGGGCGCGCTTTGTAATGTCCCGGGACATTCTTATTTTTTGAATGTGAATCCTTTGGGCATGCCGCCTTTTTTGTTGCCTGGTTGGGGTCCTGGTTTGAGGCCGCGGGGTTGGCTGTCTTTGTCGGGGTTGATGGTGAGTTCG
>CAIKEU010000012.1 GCA_903826575.1 uncultured bacterium | reverse complement strand
GCTCCTAGCCGCCGCGCTCGCCATGAACGCCATCAACTGGCAGTACCACCTCCAAGCTCACGGCGAACCGAACATCTTCGACAACACCGAATAAACACCCCCGCACGCGCCCAACCGCCTCGGCAACGACGCCCCGGCGGTTACACGCATACCCAAACACCGAATCTGAACCCTCAAACACCCCTACCGGCACCATCCACGAGATCGACGCTGCGTAGACTCTGCCAAGGCGACACAGCAACCGAGTTTTATCAAAAGATTTATCTGTGTCCCCGGGCTGTTGGGTTACTGATAAAACTCTGTAACCGCAGGTCAGCCCCTTGCAACTTTCCCGTCGGTAACGCGAATCGGCCATTTAGGTAACACAGCAGTTCTCGATCGGCTTCCGGGGTGCCGATCTGAGCTCGCGTCAGAAATCCGCTTGGCCTCCGCCGCCTCCGCGATAGCAGTCGCTCGTTGGCGCGCGGCCAGTTCCTCAGCTTCCTTCTTCTTACGTGCAGCCTCAGCCCAATCGTGGTCAATTCGTTGAGCCGTTTGATGGAGCTGATTAACCGATTCGGGATCCTTGTTGGCGAGCTTCGGCTCATGTATCAGCGCAGCGCGGATCGCGGCCCACGAAGCGATACCCAAGTTACCGTGGCATTGATTGCAAACCAGCGCATCCTTACTGATGAGTTGCGCGCAGTAAGGGCACGGTATTTCTTTCCCGAGCATGAGCAAACGCTGCATCTCAGCGGTTTGTTTGTTCAGCAGATCAACCTGTCTTGCGTTAGAGACCGCCGACGCATAATCGGCTCGCGCTCCTAATTGATCAAATTAGAAGCCGAAGTCAGACATGTATGGTCCCTTGATCCGCAGAACTGGAATATGAAAACGAGCGTAGTTGATCATGTGGTCGGAAGTGCTTCGTCAACACGGTGGCACTCTTGCGAAATGAGATGTCGTACGTGAACTTCGAGTCTGATTCATTTCTTGCTCAAAGCATTGGCTGGCGCATAGCCAGAATGATCTTGCGCCACTACGGTTCGAATCATGCGGAATTCAATCAAAATCGGTTTGGCTCTCGTCGCCGTTGCTGGCCTCATGACGACGTCAGCAGTGGTGGCAAGTGCAGTTACAACAGCGACCATCGCGAGCACCAACATCACGACCTTCACCTTCTGTCAGTCCAGCGATGGCAGCATCAAAGTTGTCGCGGCTACGGTCGCCTGCACTAAGAGCCAAACCCGATTCACGCTCTCGGGCGTCCCCGGTCCCGCTGGTCCGGCTGGTTTGAACGGTACAAACGGTGCCAACGGAATGAATGGAACCAATGGGGCTCCGGGCCCAACGGGTTCCCCGGGCCCGGCCGGCATCGCTGGTTCCAACGGTTCGCCCGGTATGAATGGAACTAACGGGGCACCGGGGCCCACAGGGGCTACTGGCCCCCAAGGTCTCGCAGGAGCTGACGGAGCGCCCGGCGCCAATGGCACAAACGGTGCTCCCGGCCCCGCTGGCCCCCAAGGCCCCACTGGTGCAGACGGTGCTGTAGGTCCCAGTGGCCCCGCTGGCCCCCAAGGCCCCACTGGTGCAGACGGTGCTGTAGGTCCCACCGGGCCAGCAGGTCCTCAGGGGCCGGCGGCCTCAACGAAATGTGGATTCCCCCACGCAGGCGTCGACTGGTCAGGGTGCGACTTCCACGGGGCATATCTGGATTCTGCGAATCTCGCGGGCGCTGATCTATCGGGCGCCAACCTGTCGGGTGCCCACATGAACTTTTCCATCCTGACTGGAGCTAACGTTACTGGAACGAATTTCTCCGGTGCCGATTTGAGGTACGTTACATGCCCCGACGGCTTTTTCTTGTGGTCGGACTACTGGTTGTCCTGCGCCGGACATGGTGGGTAAACAAGCCCAGCACGTGGATATTAAAGTCATCCGCTCGCGTTGACCGGCTCCAGCGCACACTCAACCGTTAACCTGTAAACGGGCCAGCAGGATTGATGAGTGCTGGTGATCTTTACTCTATCGCCTTCGGGAAAGCGCCCTGCAAGATGCCAAGTGTGAACGAGTTGCGCAGTCGGGCGGCTGTGTTTTGGTTGGCGAACATTCCCTTCTGCCACACAGCGTCGCTTTTCGATCGTGTCTGAATCCAGGTGACGGGCACCAGCCATTCGTCTTCCCCGTTGGGATGGGTGTACGAAGCGATCAGGTCGGCATTGTTCGCATAGGCGGAGTCGTGGAACCGCTCGGCCGGCCCTGTAACTGTTCCAACGCCCACGTAGCCGACCTTAGGTATGCACGCCCATATCCGGGCGCCTATTGGAAGAGAACGCAGCGAACGGCTGTACCACTCGCCACCACCTGCAGACACGAACCCGTGCTGTCGGGCGTCTTCCCATGCGCGTTCAGTGTCATCGCCAAATGACACGTACCAGTCTGTGCCATTCCACTGTTCTTTCTGGCGAGCAGCAGTTCCTGCTTTTGGTCCGGCCTCTTGAGACTGGGTCCTGAGCCAGGTCCGGGCGACGTATTCGCGGCCCGAATCAGTGAAGTATCGGAAGAAGACTGCGTTGATGGGCACGCCGTAGACGGCAGCGAGGTAGTTGACGATGCGTTCGGATTCGGCGTCGAGATCGCCGGCAACGATGGTCAGGAAATGGCCAGCGTTGAGTTCCTCGGGCAGTGGAATCCCAAACACTTCATCGAACGCGACTTCAAGCGCTTTGGTTGAGTTGTACTTGGCGTAAATGCCCAGTACGTCATCGTGAGACAGTTCCTGCACCCAGGATCCGTAATCCAATGTTTGAGCAACGACGTCGCGAGGAGTTTTGTCTCGCTTGAGCTCGAGAACATGAATCGCTCCATCCCCATCGAGAGCGAGCAGATCGACGAACTTACCCTGCGCCGTAGGTACCTGACGGCCGATTAAGAGGAGCGGTTGTCCCAGAACTGATGGGTCAGTCTCGATGAGATCTTCTAGTCGTTTCTCGTTCGGCAAGCCAGAAGGCAGGAGCCGCTGGATGCCCTCATCTAGGCGCCAAAGCCCGATATCAAGTGGCATGAGTCCCTCTCAGTCTTGGTTGTTGAATCCGGCGAGGCCGAAGAAGCGGTCGAAGAAGTGTCCCAGCTTGGTGATGACGCGTTGTTTGAGTTCTCTGTGGGTTCCGGTTGCTGAGAATCGTGAGACGGGTGGTAGGACTTTCGTGATGGCTGTGCCACTGGTTTGTAACGTTCCGTCTCGGAATGCTTGGTCGATGAACGTGCGTGTCTCTTCGGGTTTAAGGCCTTCCTCGGCGATGATCCGGTCGAGTTCGATTCCACGCTGTTGAGCTATGTAGGCCGACCATTCTTGGTCGAGTGCGCCCGTTGCTGAGACGCGGTCGACGAAGGCTTCGATGAGGTCTTTCTTGTTACGCATGGTCGGGCTGGCGTCGATGGCGCGGGTGATCGTGGCTCGTAGTTCTTTATCGTCGCCGTTGCCGCGTTCATTGCGGTATTTGGTGACGAGCATGAGGATGTAGTCGACGTTGATTTCGACTTGTTTGATGAGTTCGATTTCGAAGACGATGTCATCGTTGATCGATTCTTTCTCTGCATCGTCACCCGCACGAAAGTCCGCATACAGGTCGAGGTAGACGCTGCGGTAGTCCTGCATTTGGCGGTCAGTGATCAGGGTGTTCCCGGCGAACTCGTCGAATGAGCTCAAGATGTTTTGTAGGCGAAGGATCGTTCCGAACAGGACGATGAACTCTTTTTGATCGCTCTCGCCCACGATCGGTACACCAAGTGGGAAACGTACTAAGAGTTCGTTGGACTTCTCCACGTAATCGCCGTAATAGTCGCCATACGGTTTAAGTAGAACGATCCCGCCGGCTTCCTTGTTACCGAACAAAGCGATCGCATCGTTGGTTTCCTTCTCTAAGTTTCGAAAGCTGACGATGTTGCCATACGTTTTTACTGAGTTCAAGATTCGGTTGGTACGTGAGTACGCTTGGATGAGGCCGTGTGACTTCAGGTTCTTGTCGACCCACAATGTGTTGAGTGTTGTCGCATCGAACCCGGTGAGGAACATGTTCACCACGATGACCAGGTCGATCTCACGGTTCTTCAACCGCAAAGACAGATCCTTGTAATAGTTCTGGAACTTGTCCGCGGACGTGTCGTACGACGTGCCGAACATGTCGTTGTAATCCTGAATTGCATCGTCAAGGAACGAGCGAGCATCTCCAGATAAGGCGTCGGTTTCAAAGCCTTCCTCATCTAAGTAGTCATCTTCGACCGCCGCGTTCGGAGCGTACGAGTAGATCAGCCCCACCTTTAACTTCTGATCCGATGGAACATCGCGTTGTTGGATTGCGAAATGGTTGTAGTAGATGCGGGCCGCATCGATAGACGCGGTCGCGAACAGTGCGTTGAACCCATACACGCGGCGGTCTTTGAGCGCGTAATGCTGAGAGCGCCGGGTTTTCTGGTTGAAATGTTCCAACGTGTACGCGACGACTTGGCTGTTGCGTTCAGGTGCGAGCATCGCTCGCTCCGTATCGATGGACGACACTTGCTTATCAGTCAACGCGTCGGGCATTTTGATCGTGTTCACATAGTCGATGCGGAACGGTAAAACGTTCTTGTCATTAATCGCATCAACTATCGTGTACGTGTGGAGTTTCTCGCCGAACGCTTGCTCCGTGGTTTTGAGCTGCGGGTTCCCGCCACTACCCGCGTTAGCCGCGAAAATCGGCGTACCGGTGAACCCGAACAAGTTGTAGCGTTTGAACGCTTTCGTAATCGCAGTGTGCATGTCCCCGAACTGGGACCGGTGACACTCATCAAAAATGATCACCACATGACCGTCGAATATCTGATGCCCCTTGTTCGCGGCACTCGAAATGAACGTGGACAGTTTCTGGATCGTAGTGATGATGATACGTGCGCTCGGATCACTCAACTGGCGAGCTAAAACAGCCGTTGACGTGTTCGAGTTCGCGGCTCCCTTCTCAAATCGGTCGTACTCGCGCATCGTCTGATAATCCAGATCCTTACGATCAACAACGAACAACACCTTGTCCACCGACGGTAAGGCGCTGGCTAACTGAGCCGCCTTAAACGATGTCAACGTCTTACCTGACCCGGTCGTGTGCCAGATGTAACCTCCAGCTTTCGCTGAACCAAGAGTCTTGTAATTCGTTGATACGTCTATCTTTTGCAAGATCCGCTCAGTGGCCACAATCTGATACGGACGCATCACCAACAACAGGTTATCCGCAGTCAGAACGCAATATCGGGTCAAAATCGATAGCAGACTGTGCTTGGCAAAGAACGTTTTCGCGAACCCCGTCAAATCTTGAATGGGACGATTTGTGGCATCAGCCCACCACGAGGTGAACTCAAACGAGTTCGACGTCTTACGCACCTTCTTCGACGAAGACGCTTCCTCAACATGCTGACGACGCGTCGTATTCGAGTAGTACTTCGTCAACGTGCCATTACTAATCACAAACAGTTGGACATAGTCGAACAAACCCGAACCCGCCCAAAACGAGTCACGCTGATAACGGTCAATCTGATTGAACGCCTCGCGAATGTCCACCCCACGACGCTTCAGTTCGACGTGCACCATGGGTAGGCCATTCACCAGCACGGTCACGTCATACCGATTCGAACGCGCAGCATCACCCTCACCCTCAGCAACCTGGTACTGGTTCATGACCTGAAGGCGATTGTTGTGAATGTTCTTCTTATCGATCAACCAAATATTCTTCGTCGACCCATCATCACGCTTCAAGATCTGAACATGGTCTTCCTGAACACGTCTCGTCTTCTCAGCAATCCCATCATTCGCACCCGCGATCGACGACGTGAAGAACCGCTCCCACTCACCATCGGTAAACGTGTACGAGTTCAACTTCTCCAGTTGGATACGCAGATTCGCGACCAGCCCCGACTCGTCATTGATCGACAGATAGTCATACGCCTGACCCTGCAAAAGCCGAATGAACTCGCGCTCTAACTCCGCCTCAGACTGATAAGACGCAGCGGACGAAGCGTCAGGAGCAAACTCCGCAACAACAGTGCTCTCCGCACTGACCGCAATCGGCTCAAAACGCTTCACCCCACTCACGCCACCGACTCCTCAAACGTCAACAACTTGTCACGGTAATACTCGTACTGCTTTCGCCGCGCAACCAACTCCGCGGGCAAGCCACTACTCAGGTCATGAATCAGCGCTCTGAAGGAGTCCAGGGTTCGAACGATTTCCTCCTGACGAGCCAAGGGAGGAATCGGCAGGTCGATGTTTAGAATCCAGTCCTTCTTGAGGTGAGTTTGATCGACTCCACTGTCATACGCCAGCAACTGACGATTTCTGTCAACAACGTAGAAGAGGAATCGTGAATTCAGTGTCTGACTGTCTCGAGGCTCCAGAAGGCAGACTCGCTGGTTGGCCGCATACTTGCCGTCCTCGTCGACGAAGAAGGCCTTTGCCAATGCTCGTCCATTTGGCAAGTCGCTCATAACCAGAGCGGTCTGCCCGCGATGTGCCGGCGTCAGAACATCTGGCGAATTGACGTAACGTGCAGACTTGCCCTCGGTCGAAATGAACTTCGACGTCATAAGTGCGACGTCACCTTCCGGATCGACCAACTTTTCATGTGCCTTAGCGTTCTGGAAGGTCGCAACGTCGGAGAGCTTGGCCCACTGGATCTCCTCATCCTCAAAGGCCAGCAGCGACGCTCTGTAGTAGGCATGCTGCCGTTTGCGGGCTTCCAGCTCCGCTTCCAGCTCCGCTTCCAGCTCGGTGAAGTGGTCGAGGATTCTCACGATCTCCCGCTGCACCTCCAAAGGCGGTATGGCGATTGCGAGTTGCTCCAGACTTCCTTTGTTCAGGGCTGGAATGCCGTCATAGGTTGCCAGCGCCTGAATATCCTTCTGGTGTCCCGTCAACCAGTAATAGAGGAACCGCTGTAGGACGTCATCCGGGGACCGAACAGTCGCCGAGTAGTTCAGGTTGCCTCGGAAGTATTTACCGGTGCACCACGTTATTGAACCAACACCGGCACCCCTGCTCGTGATTCCTATCGGGTCATCTTCGGTATTGAACCTGGCGAGATAACCTAGGGGGTCGCGTCCACTGTTAATGACCGGATAATCGCCGGGGCTCTCGGCAATCTCGATTTTGTTAATCGCTTGTCCCGTTTTGATGACACAGACTGCACCCAGAGCCGCCCAGCGGACACCGGCAGGGGTTAGGTCAGATGTGAACTCGTCTATGTGGCTCATGGTGTTTTCTCGAGGTCCGCGACGATGGTGTCGATTGCTGTTCGTAGGTCTGCTTGTCTAGCGACGATGCGGGCAATCTCGGTGTTGAGTGCGGTGATGTCTGTTGCTTCGCGGGTGTCTTCGGCTTGGAGGTAGGAGGAGACGGAGATGTTGTAGCCGTTCGCGGCGATGTCACCGTTCGGGACGACGTGTGCGAAGTATTCGATGTCTTCTCTGTTCGTGAATGCGTCGAGGATTCGTTGTTGATGGTCGGCAGTGAGTTTGTTCTTGTTTCCTGAGCGTGTGAATTCCGCTGAGCCGTCGATGAACAGGATCGAGTTGTCTTTCTTGGACTTCTTGAGCACGACGATGCAGGTGGCGATGGTCGTTCCGAAGAAGAGGTCTGGTGGGAGTTGAATGACGGCGTCGATGTAGTTGTTGTCCACGAGGTACTTGCGGATTTTGGCTTCGACCCCGCCACGGTAGAGAACGCCTGGGAATTCGACGATAGCGGCGGTCCCGTTGACCGCTAGCCAGCTCAGGATGTGCATGGTGAAAGCGAGGTCGGCTTTGGATTTAGGTGCGAGAACTCCGGCTGGTGCGAAACGAGGATCATTGATCAACAGTGGGTTTGCGTCGCCATCCCAGTTGATGGAGTAGGGGGGATTGGACACGATCGCATCGAAAGGTTCGTCGTCCCAGTGATGTGGGTCGGTGAGTGTGTCGCCGTGTGCGAGGTTGAACTTTTCGTAGGGGATGTCGTGCAGGAACATGTTGATGCGCGCCAGGTTGTACGTGGTCAGGTTGATTTCTTGACCGAAGTATCCTTGGCGAACTTTGTCGGGGCCAAGAACTTTCTGAAACTTGAGTAGGAGCGATCCTGAGCCGACGGCTGGGTCGTACACCTTGTTCACTTCGGTCTTACCGACGACGGTGATTCGTGCGAGGAGTTCGGAAACTTCTTGTGGTGTGTAGTACTCGCCGCCGGAT
This sequence comes from uncultured bacterium, assembly GCA_903826575.1. Taxonomy (GTDB): domain Bacteria; phylum Actinomycetota; class Actinomycetes; order S36-B12; family CAIYMF01; genus Longivirga. The sequence goes on along the minus strand of CAIKEU010000012.1, from coordinate 4,297 downwards.
TTCCCGGCTTCGGATGCATACATCTGCATGAGGTACTCGTACGTGTCACCGAACGCGTCGATGGTGTGGCTGCCGAAGTCACCAAGATTGAGATCGCCGATCGCGTCGAGGAGTTTGACGAGGCGTTCGTTGCGTTTGGCTACGTTTGGTCCGAGCTTTGGTGAGTTGACGTCGAGGTCATCGAACAGGCCCTTGATGTCGTCTTCGCTGTCAGCGCCAACGGCTGAGCCTTCAATGTTGTTGAACGCTCTTTCCAACGTTTCGTTGAGGTTGTCGTTGTGTGCTGCTCGTTTACGAACGTTCGCGAAGAGCTCTGACGGCAGGATGTAGAAACCCTTTTCTTCCACGGTGTCTTTGCGTCCGAACTCAGCATCTCCATCACTGAGGTTCTCGTAGTTGAAGTCGGCGTTCCCAGCTTGACGTTCAAGGTCGTCGAGGTACGCGGTGAGGTTCTCGGAGATGAACCGATAGAACAAGAACCCCAAGACATAAGACTTGAAGTCCCAGCCGTCAACACTGCCACGCAAGTCGTTGGCGATACGCCAGATCGTCTTATGCAGTTCGGCTCGTTGAGCTTCTCTACTGGTGGGTGTCATGACGCGTCTCCTCGGTTATCGAAGTCGAGTGACCAGGCATGGTCATCCAGTTGTACGGGCACACTTTTCAACGGCTTGTTCATGTCTCCTCCTGATCGGGTTGCCATGTGTATCGGCGTCACCGGCCGGAGGACCTTTGACCAATTTCGATCTCTCGGAATTATCGCCCATGGGAGAGGCTTTCCATGGCCATACCGGTTTTGTTCGCCAGGCCAAATCAACGATGGACGTAAACCCAGGCGGATAGTGCTAGGACTCCGAATCCTGAAAACCCTTGGTGTATATGGGGAATATTCATTGAACGACACGCCGACACGGCTCTTCATTACAGGGTTAGGCCTTTCGTGGGTGGCAGTATCAGCCCCACGGCCCGAGGACCGAGCGCCACTGCTCGAGCTCCTTCGGGCAGGGTGACGCTCCGCGAAAGACTCTGAAAGCGAAACGTCACCTGTACCACCTGGAATGCAGCCAGGAGGCTCATCTTGACGCTATCAGCGTTGTTCGTTGATTTTGTGCTGCCCGCTTACCCAGTGGGTGCCGTGTCGCCCATTCGGGTGGTTGGCATCACGTGTCATGTGGGCCTGAGCGTGGGCCGGGACGGCCACAAACCGTCCCGGCCGATGTTCGAGTTACGTTGCTTGGGACGAGGGCACACCCTGGTGCCCCCCGGCTCCTGGGCAGGCAATCCGTGCCACAACAGAAGGTCAACAAATCGTCATCGACGCCCGCTCGGGTGCGGGGACGTTACGCGGTGCTCCGCGAGGAGCCCGAGGTGACGCGGCGTCGTGTGGGTGAACCACGCGCACGTGGACGACTGCTGGTGCCCGCTGGGCCGATTGGTTTGCGTTCCGGGCTATCAGGTTTCGGTCGGATTGATCTGGCAGCGGCTTTCGCGTTGGTCAGTGACGAGTGGGATGTTCAAGTCGCGGCCGGAACTGTCAGTGGCCAAATCATCGCCATGTACAAAGGCCAATGCCGAGCGTTGGTGGGCTATGCCACTGTGATGGGTGTCCACGAGTTGGGAGACGTGCGACCCAATCTTGTTGTCCAGTGGGTACACACCCCGCGGGCTGATGGAGACCCCGTTGCGTTGAACACGCGACTGTCGCGTCGTTCGGCTGTCCGCGCATTGTTCCTCACCGCGATGCGGTTGGGTTTGACCGATGAGAATCCCGCAGACGCGGTCATGGAAACGAAACGATCAGCACGGTATGTGCATCAACTCACCGACGCGCAAGTGCATCATTTGCAACTGTGTGCACCGCACCGGCTCAGTGAGACGAAAACGCCAGTCGCTTTGGCTCTCATGCTGTTAGGCGCCGGGACGCGCGAGGCAGGACACGTTGAGGTTCGTGACATCGACTTAGTTGAGCGACGCGTATGGCTTCACCACGGTGGCGAACGGTATCGAGATCGGTGGGTACCCATCGACGTTGATTGGTGCCGGTTAGCTATCTGGAACCGATTAACAGCCTTAGACGCGAGCTCTGCCACAGAAGACGAATTCGCAAGCACCGCCTTGGTCTATGAGGCTCGGCGCGCAGAGACAACACCACTGCTCCGACAAGCAGCGGTGTCACGCACGATCATCGAACTAATGAAGCGAGCACGCATTTATGAGGCGGGAGTTACTCGCCCCGAATCGATTCGTGAATGGGTTGCTGCACGCGTATTCGATGAGACCGGATCGGTCGAAGCTGTCGCCGAACGATTGGGCATGTTCAGTCTTGACGGGGCCGCTCACATCGTCGGGTATGACTGGGTAAACCAGTGGGCGATCGACGCTGCTGCCCCAGCCGGACGCAGTCGAAGGCGGTCACGGTGACGCAACCGCGGGCCAAAAGGCGTCCCAAGGAAGAGAAAAAACTCCCGGACATAGTTCTACGTACGATTAAAGTGCTCAACACCATCCCAGAAGACCGGCTTGCAGCCATGCTGGTTCCTCGCCCAGACCAGCAGCGATATCCGACCGTGCAAACCCGTCAGGGTGAGGACCGCCGCCATGCCAGCACAGACCAGCAAATCCGCGCCCTGCTGATGTCGCCAACTTTTATACAGCTCGCATCGCAATTGCCTCACAACACGTTGGACGTGGGCAAACCAGGCCGCCCACAAGACTTTCCTGATTACGTCCTCTACGCAATCTTGATGGCGAGCGGCGTTACGCCGCTCGGGTCAGTCGCGGCCATACTGAACCACCTGAGCGACCCACCGGCGTGGGGTCGATTCATTCGCCTGCTCGAGGACATAACTCCTACGCACTGGACGCGTGTAAGCCAGATGCCCCACGACGAAGCTGCATGGGCCAGGGCCCAAAGGCCACGTGTCACAGCAATCGGACCGAAACCTAAGGGGACGCGCGCGAGCGACGCCATCGTGAAGCAACACCAAAACGGCACCACTCGTATGCCTAAACCGTGGCCCACACGCGCCCACGTGCGCTACCTGGAACGCAGACTCACGGGCTGGAAGATAGTTGACAACCAACTCGTCCCCTTGGATCAGCAAGACGACTATTACGACGTGGACGAGCGCTTGGTCGAAACCTTCACACCGCAAGCGGTGTTACAGGCCCAAAACATGGGACGATTCGACCCAGATCAGCCCTTCCAGCACAAGGACCCCGACCTCAGTCAACACGTCCACTCAGACGGCACCGTATTCAAAGCCCCAAAAGATAAGCGCGACGTGGCCAATAGCTCTTACGACACCCACGATGAAGGCGGCGTTCCAAACAAGGCCTACGGAACCAAATTCGCCATCCTCTCCACGCGCATTCAGGGCCAGCCACACTCTCGCGTCATATGCTCGTTCGCTCACGTCGGAACAGACAAGTTATCCGCGGCCTCTCAAGAAGCTGAAGCCTGTGTCGGCTTGGTCCTAGAACTTAGGGATCTCTCACACGGTGGCGTCAAGGGGATCATCATGGACTCCGCCCTACGCGGACAGGGCATCACCGGCTTACAACGACAATGGATCACCGTGACCAACTATCCGCATGCGGAAAAGAATCCCAACCGTTCAGCCGGTCAGCGTTTTTCTGAAGGGCGAGTCGAGAAAGACCACTTGGCGAAGGTCGTCGAACACTACAACAACGGCGTCCCCTGCTACCACTACCTGTATTGGTACTGCGGAATCCTTCTAGAAAAGTACGTGAGCTCTGACGGCACACCAGACGTTCGCCACGTCGAGATTCCCGAGTACAGTGCGCGCAAGAATCGTGGACCACACGATCCCAAGAATGGCATTTACGCCGAACGACGTGAATACTTCACAGTCACCATCAACTGCACAATCGAGAACCCAGTTACAACTCGCGTTCCTCTCTTCCATCGCGAGGCAGTTGAGGGCGTACTGGAATTCAATTACGGCGAGTACGTCCGAGTGTTCGCGCCCTTCTCACCGCAATACATCTACCTCTACGCATGCCGAAATGACACCGAAGCTCGGCACGCGGAACTCAAACAACGCATCAAATACATGCCCCGTAACGTCCGCGGACAACGCCTCAGGCTCCTAGCCGCCGCGCTCGCCATGAACGCCATCAACTGGCAGTACCACCTCCAAGCTCACGGCGAACCGAACATCTTCGACAACACCGAATAAACACCCCCGCACCCGCCCAACCGCCTCGGCAACGACGCCCCGGCGGTTACACGCATACCCAAACACCGAATCTGAACCCTCAAACACCCCTACCG
>CAIKEU010000011.1 GCA_903826575.1 uncultured bacterium | reverse complement strand
GGAAACCACGGCATGGGTTCACAAACAACACGATCTCGCGAAGTCTACGAAGGGCAAGAAGGGCATCTACTGGGCGGATCTGGCAAACCGGTTTCATCCAGGCGATTGGGATCCCGAAGGAGAAATCCGCGTCCGTAACAAATTCAAGGCAGAGCGTGGCGATAACAATGGCGAGTTGAAAATCCACTTCGTGAATGTGACGGCCTATTGGCTGACTCCCCACGTCGGTGTAACTCCTCAGGCGGTCATAGTAAGACGCACCGGTGACGTCTACTTTTACGAGGACGGTAGTAGCAAGGTGAGCATGCCCAACTACGGCGGAAGCGGATACGCGTCGTCGGCCGGAGTTTGTGGCGCAATTTGGCCTGAGGTTGAATACATCGACGCATGGCCCAATCCGGCATCTGCAAAAATCGTCAGCGATCCACCCATCGCGGGACCGTGGGACATGAGTGATCCCGATGCCGAACCACCAACCGCACCGGGATGCTTCACCGACACGAGCGGCATTAGTACCTGAGACAAATCCCATTCGAAGGCTTAATGGGAGATGACGAATGAAATCAGTGTAGGTCGAGGAAGTTTTCTAGGCCGAAGGTAAGGCCCGGAGTTTCGGCAACCTTGCGCACGCCGAGGAGCACGCCGGGCATGAACGATGAGCGATCCGTTGAGTCATGGCGAATCGTCAGGGTCTCCCCCGGATCACCAAGAATTACTTCCTCGTGCGCAAGCAATCCACGCGCCCGCACTGAGTGGACGCGAATGCCGTCAACATCAGCACCACGTGCTCCATCAAGACTCTGCGTCGTGGCATCAGGCGATGCGCCCCGTCCGCCAGCAGCTCGCGCCGAAGCGATCAGCGAGGCAGTCGCACGCGCCGTACCTGATGGCGCATCAGCCTTGTCAGGGTGATGGAGTTCGATGATTTCGACTGATTCGAAATACGGAGCAGCTTGCGCTGCAAAATGCATCATGAGCACCGCGCCGATCCCGAAGTTCGGCGCGATCAGCACGCCAGCCGATGGCACGTGGTGCAACCATCCGCGCACAGTCTCGAGCCGATCGGGAGTGAACCCTGTGGTCCCAACAACAGCATGCATGCGATTTGCGATGACGAACTGAAGATTGTCCATCACCGAATCAGGATGCGTGAAGTCGACTACGACATCCGCGCCGGCATCTTCTAGGTCTTCGAGATCGTCATCCAGATCAAGACCAACCGCCAGCTCGAGATCGTCAGCAGCCTCCACCGCACGAACCACTTCGGCGCCCATGCGGCCACGTGCACCGATCACACCAACGCGAAGTGCCATGGCAGTGACTCCTTAGATAGCGGCGTGGCTAGGCAACAGCGGATGAAAAGTCACGATCAGGATCAAACGGGCCGATCACCGCAAGGGTGGGCTGAACATCCAACAACGATGATGCCACGGCCTGCACCTGTTCCAGGGTTACGCCCTCAACGGCTGCAAGCACGTCAGCCGTCGACCACAGGTCACCTGTGAGCAATTCAGCCTTACCAATACGAGACATCCGCGAACCGGTGTCTTCGAGGCCGAGCACTAGGCCACCGCGCATCTGACCCTTGCCGCGGGCGAGCTCGTCGGCAGTGATTCCAGACGCCGCAATCTTGGCCAGTTCATCTCGAGTAATCGCGAGCACGTCGTCAATCTTCTTTGGGATGCAGCCGGCGTAGACCCCGAACATCCCGGTGTCGGCATACGACGAGGTGAACGAGAAGACTGAGTAGGCCAAGCCACGCTTCTCGCGGATCTCCTGGAAAAGACGTGAGCTCATACCGCCACCAAGGGCCGCATTCAAGACGCCAAGGGCGAAGCGACGGTCGTCATCACGGGCAAGACCAGGAACGCCAAGGACAACATTCGCTTGCTCTGTAGCCTTATTGAAAACACGGATCTGCCCGGCACCCCGCGTGCGCAGAACGCCCCCGCGTGGCTGCGCCGGCAATGCTTCGGAATCAAGCAATCCCGCACGTCCGAACGACTTCTTCACTGCACGGACAACCGCAGCGTGGTCAACATTTCCAGCGGCCGCCACAACAAGGTTCGGGGCTTGGTACTGACGGTTGTAGAACGAGCGGATATTGCGCGGGGTGATCGCCTCGATGGTCTCAACCGTGCCCAGGATTGGCCGACCAAGTGAAGCGTGCCCATACATCGCATCAGCAAACTCTTCGTGGACGAGATCACCGGGATCGTCGTCGCGCATCGCGATCTCTTCGAGGATCACATCGCGTTCGCCGTCAACATCTTCAGACCGCAACAGCGCAGAAGTGACAACATCGCTGACGACATCCATCGCCATCGGCAGATCGGCGTCTAGAACACGGGCGTAAAAACAGGTGAGCTCTTTGGAGGTGAATGCATTCAACTCTCCGCCAACGGCATCAACCGATGATGAAATCTCAAGAGCAGTGCGATTGGCCGTGCCCTTGAACAGCAGATGCTCAAGGTAGTGCGCGGCACCGGCTTGCGCGGGGGTCTCGTCTCTCGACCCAACCCCAACCCAAATTCCGAATGCGGCTGATCGAACCCCAGGAAGGTTTTCCGTGACAATCCGCAAGCCACTAGGAAGAACGGTGCGACGAACAACCGCACCCTCTTCGTTGAGCAGGATGCGAGTACTTCCGGGCTTCTGATCACGTGCTGTGGGCACGGGACGATGTCCCGTGCCCACAGTTGATCGTGCTGGCTTAGCCAACGGATCAGGCCTCTTCTGTTGCTGCGTCTGCATCTGCAGCAGGTGCCTGCGCACCGTCTGCATTCTCGTCAACCGGGCTCAGCGACAACTTGCCGCGGGCATCGATTTCGGAGATCTCCACGAGCACCTTCTGGCCGATCGACACAACATCGTCGACATTGTCGACGCGCTTGCCACCGGCAAGGCTGCGCAGCTTCGAGATGTGAAGCAGGCCGTCCTTACCTGGCATGAGCGAGATGAACGCACCGAACGGCGTGGTCTTGACGACCGTGCCAAGGTAGCGCTCGCCGATCTCTGGCATGTGCGGGTTGGCGATGGCATTGATCTGCGCACGCGCAGCTTCAGCCTTAGGGCCATCAACAGCGCCAATGTAGATCGTGCCGTCGTCTTGGATCGTGATCTCTGCACCAGTCTCGTCCTGAATCTGGTTGATCATCTTGCCCTTCGGGCCGATGACCTCACCGATCTTGTCGACGGGGATCTGGATCGAGATGATGCGTGGCGCGAATGGCGACATCTCATCGGGACGATCGATGGCTTCCATCATCACGTCAAGGATGGCCAGACGTGCATCGCGAGCCTGCGTCAACGCACCAGCAAGAACAGATGCGGGAATGCCGTCGAGCTTAGTGTCGAGCTGCAGGGCAGTGACGAATTCGCGCGTACCAGCAACCTTAAAGTCCATGTCGCCGAACGCATCCTCTGCGCCGAGGATGTCAGTGAGCGAGACGTACTCGGTCTTACCGTCGACCTCATCGGAGATCAGACCCATGGCGATACCGGCGACTGGCGCCTTCAACGGCACACCAGCGTTAAGCAACGACATGGTCGAGGCACAGACAGAACCCATCGACGTCGAACCGTTGGAGCCGAGAGCCTCGGACACCTGACGGATGGCGTACGGGAACTCTTCCTTGGTGGGAAGCACAGGCACCAGGGCGCGTTCGGCGAGAGCACCGTGACCGATCTCGCGACGCTTCGGCGAACCGACGCGGCCCGTCTCACCGGTTGAGTAGGGCGGGAAGTTGTAGTTGTGCATGTAGCGCTTGCGCGTCTCTGGGTTCAGCGTGTCGAGCTGCTGCTCCATGCGCAGCATGTTCAGGGTGGAGATACCCAGGATCTGGGTCTCGCCACGCTCGAATAGCGCTGAACCGTGCACGCGCGGAACCACATCGACCTCAGCGGAGAGGGTACGGATATCTGACAGCCCCCGACCATCGATACGAATCTTGTCGCGAAGAACACGCTGGCGAACGAGCTTCTTGGTCAGTGAGCGGTATGCGGCGCTGACCTCCTTCTCGCGGCCCTGGAAGTCTTCGGCGAGGCGCTCAGAAACGAGAGCCTTCACCCGATCAAGCTCTTCTTCGCGCTCCTGCTTGCCACCGATGGTGAGTGCGGCAGCGAGTTCCGAGCTAACGGCTGCCTCGACGGCAGCGAATGCGTCTGGCTGGTAATCGGCGAAGATCGGGAATTCCGCAGTCTCCTTCGAGACCTGAGCAGCAAGCTCGCTCTGGGCGACACACAGTGCACGGATGAAGCCCTTGGACGCATCAATACCTTGAGCGACGATCTCTTCGGTCGGGGCAGCCATGCCACCACGAACGAGTTCGATCGTGCGCTCAGTGGCCTCAGCCTCGACCATCATGATGGCGACGTCGTCGCCCACGATGCGGCCAGCAACGACCATGTCGAATACGGCCTCTTCAAGCTCGGAGTGAGTTGGGAAGGCAACCCACTGGTTGTTGATGAGGGCCACGCGGACGCCACCGATCGGGCCGCTGAATGGCAAGCCGGCGATCTGGGTGGACATCGAGGCTGCGTTGATAGCAACCACGTCGTAGAGGTGATCGGGGTTCAATGCCATGACCGTGACAACGACCTGGATTTCGTTACGCAGACCCTTGACGAACGATGGGCGCAGCGGACGGTCGATCAGGCGGCAGGTCAGGATGGCGTCCTCTGACGGACGGCCTTCGCGACGGAAGAACGAGCCGGGGATACGGCCCACGGCGTACATACGCTCTTCAACGTCAACAGTGAGCGGGAAGAAGTCGAACTGATCTTTCGGGCTCTTACCGGCCGTCGTGGCCGACAGAAGCATCGTTTCGTCGTCAAGGTAGACCACTGCCGCGCCAGCAGCCTGGCGGGCAAGTCGACCTGTTTCGAAACGAACCTTACGGGTGCCGAATGAGCCGTTATCGATAATGGCTTCGGCGGATTGGATCTCGGGACCCTCCACGGGGTGCCCTCCTTGTTTCATCATGGAAGCAAGGAGCGAATGCGGGAGTGCCTGACAGTCGGCAGGAGGCCGGTCATCGATCGAAGCACGCGGGCCGCCTATCGGCTCACTCCTGCGAGAGACTCGATCGCACCCGAATGCCACTACCGAAGACCGACGACTGGGGCTTTGCTCCGGAGCGTTCGCTCCCGATTTCCGACGGTTCGTCTTTGGTCGTAGCCGTCTGCCACGACCAATTCAGTGGCTATTTAGTTGTCGGTAGTACTCGTCTTCATTTCTAGCGCACAACCACCGGCATGTGGGTGAGCGACCCGCGAGTCACTCACCACAGCCAGATGTGCAAACTAGCGGCGGATACCGAGACGTTCGATGATTGCGCGGTAGCGCTCGATGTCGGTCTTGGTCAGGTACTTGAGCAGACGACGACGCTGACCGACCATCAACAGCAAGCCGCGGCGGCCGTGGTGATCGTGCTTGTGCGTCTTGAGGTGCTCGGTGAGCTCATTGATGCGGTTGGTGAGAAGTGCAATCTGAACCTCAGGTGAGCCGGTGTCGCCAGGCTTAGTGGCGTACTCAGCAATGATTGCGTTCTTCTTCTCGGCGTCGAGCGACATGTATTCCTCTTCGGGCGCGTTACGGATGCGCCGGACGCGCAATCCTGAATCAGACACGAGTTACCGGGCGCCTACCCAATAACCGTCATTGAGAACATTATCAGTGGGCGCGGATCCCACCCAATCGGCCATATCACCGCAGGTCACAGCCTTGGCATCGCAAGGCTGCAGTTAGCCCTGAGCGAGGATTTCGCGGGATCTGTTGACGTCCGCAGTCATTTGGGTGATCAGCGCGTCAATCCCATCGAACTTGACTTGACCACGGATCCGCTCAACGAAATCGACAGCGACGAAGTGGTCGTAGAGGTCGAGATCGTCACGATCAAGGACGTAAGCCTCGACGCGGCGGCCGATCACTCCGTCGAAGGTTGGGTTTGTGCCGACACTGACGGCGGCCGGGTAGGTCGTCGGCTCGTCGGAGTAGGGATTGTCGATCAACCAAGCTGCGTACACACCGTCAGCTGGGACGGCCGCGTGCGCGATCGTTCCGAGGTTCGCCGTCGGGAAGCCCAACTCGCGGCCCCGCTTATCGCCATGTTCGATGACACCTTCCACGCGATGGGGACGCCCGAGTGAGATGCCGGCAGCGGCAACATCACCAGCGGCAACCAGTCCGCGTACGTATGTCGACGACCACGTGCCGCCAGTACCTGCGACGAGCGGTACAGCATCAACCATGAATCCCCGACTCAAACCGAGTTCGCCAAGTAGCTCGGTGTCGCCGGCGGCACGATGGCCGAACCTGAAATTCGCTCCTACGACTACGCCTAGGGCGTCGAAGCGATCAACCAGAACGTGATCGACGAACTCCTCGGGCGATAGCGCTGCAAGTTCCAGCGTGAACGGCAGTACGCAGACCCCGTCGACACCTAGATCAGCAAGGAGTTCACAGCGTTGATCAAGTGACGAAAGCAGCCCCGGATGAGTGCCCGGGCGAATAACTTCACTGGGATGTGGATCGAAGGTGATGACGACGGCTGGCGCGTCGAGGGTGTGCGCGTATTCGACGGCGCGACTGATGATGGCGCGATGTCCGCGGTGAACTCCGTCGAAGACACCAATACAAACGACCGACCGTGGCTGATCGTCCGACACTTCGGCTAGCCCATTCCAACGTTGCACAGTCATACCTTGCCACTCGACGCCATAAGAGTGTGAATGCAACCCACTCTTGTGGCCGGGAATCGGCGGTTACGAGAACACGACGAGATGTGCGTACACACCTTCGCGGGGCTCAGCGATAGACAGCACACGACCGTCAGGACCGAAGATGCCAACGATCCCGTCGCGATCATTAGCAATCGGAATCCTCGATCCATGCAGCACACGATCGACATCGGCCGCATCGACACTGACGCTCGGGAAGGTTTCGCGGACCACATCTGCCAGCGGAATGATCACGCAGTCTTGTTCGAGTTGCTCAAGGCTGTGCGCTTCATCGATCGTGAAGGCGCCGACTCGCGTCCGTCTAAGCGCAGTCAGATGGCCGCCGACGTTCAGCCCAGCACCCAAATCGCGCGCGAGTGCTCGGATGTACGTGCCGGACGAGCAGTCAACCGTCACATCAATATCAACGGTGGATTCAGTTCGACGAATCTGGTGGATCTCAAAGCGAGAAATCATTGCCGGCCGTTCCGGCAGGACGATCTCTTCACCGGCGCGCACCCGGTCGTACGACCGAACCCCATCCACTTTGATAGCTGAGACCGATGATGGTCGCTGCATGATCGACCCTGTAAGTGCCTGCACCCCATGATGAATCGCCTCATCGGCGACATGTGAAGCATCAGTGACTACCAGCACCTCACCCTCGGCATCATCAGTATGCGTCGTGACGCCAAGCCGAATCGTTGCGTCGTAGGTCTTATCGGTCAGCATCAGATGTCCGAGTAATCGTGTTGCCCGTTCAACCCCAACGATGAGCACACCCGTCGCCATCGGGTCGAGAGTTCCGGCATGCCCGACCTTGCGGGTGCCGGCGAAGCGTCGCATCCGTGACACAACATCATGACTCGTCATTCCCGACGGCTTATCGACCACAACGATTCCGTCAGCGGCAGTTCGTGGCCGTGGTCCGCGCGCCACGATTCACTCCGCCATATGCGGCAGCGAGTTCAGTACGTCCTTCAACTCGGCCAGCAGGAACTCGCGATCACCCTCGCGGGTGTAGCCGGCAGCAAAGCGATGTCCTCCCCCACCAAGCTGAACGGTCGCCTTCGACACGTCAACCTGACCCTTGCTGCGCAACGAAACCCGCCAAGCGCCAAGATCCTCTTCCTTCATGACGCAGGAGACTTCGGCCTCCGTCGCAACACGCAGTTCGTCGATCACGCGCTCAACGGCATCTATCGGAACATCGAGAATCCGACGATCCTGCGCCGTGACGTACGTGACGGCGATCCCTAAGCCATCAACCGCGGTCGTATCTAGCTCGGCTCGAGATAGGGCGACGCCAAGCAACTTCACCGCCGCGAACGGCTCATCGTCGTAGATCTGCCTAGAAATGATGTCGTGACGAATCCCTGTCGCCAGCAGTCGCGCAGCAATGTGATGAGTCGCAGGCGTCGTGCCGAAGTATCTGAATGACCCAGTGTCGGTGATCAGCCCGGCATAGACGCACGTTGCGATGTCCGCGTCGAGTTCGACCCCGAGCCGATCGATCAATTCAAGTGCCATCACGGCCGTTGCAGGCGAGGTAACGTCAACCACCGAAACCGGAGCGAACGCGGTGTACGACGCATGGTGATCTATCGCCGCAAAATGCTTCGCGGACTGGGCGGCAGACTGCAACGCACCCAACCGATCGATCGAACTCACATCGAAAGTGACGGCTACGTGCCGGCCCAGGGCTTGAGACGGCTCCACCAGGAGATGCTGGCCGGGCAGTCCGCGCAGCACCCGTGGGATCTCGAACGGATCGTCGCCAAACGACACCCGTACGTCGACCCCGAGCCGGTCGAGAGCGATTCCAACAGCTAAAGCCGAACCAACTGCATCAGCATCGGGCGCAACGTGAGCCAGCAGAAGAACCGGCTCACCGCTAGTGAGCATGTCAACGACAGCCTGCCAGTCAGCATCGATGGGTGCAGTAATCCACGACATGATTACTCAACGCCGACCCGAGCGTCGTCGCCTTCTTCATCGTCGTCATCGTCGTCATCGAAATCAGCATCGTCGTCTTCGTCATCACTGTCGAGTTCGTCATCGATTTCACGCGGCTTGCGATACGGATCGGCATCGCCCGCATACGTCGCGTTGACGGCTCGTTCATGAACGACCGCGTCAGCAAGGGCGGCCATATGGAGCAGGTCGTCGATAGCGGCAGCATTCTCCGGGATCGCATCGGCGATGAAGGTGATAGTCGGAGTGAAACGCACACCCGTTTGACGGCCGATCTCACTTCGGATGACACCGCGGGCACTTTCCAATGCCGCTGCCGTGGCCATCTTCTCTTCGTCACTTCCGTAAACCGTGTAATAAACGGTGGCATCGTGAAGATCGCCGGTAACGCGCGAATCTGTCACGGTTATGAAACCAAGTCGTGGATCTTTGATGCGCTGCTCTAACGTCTCGGCCACGATCACTTTGATGCGATCGGCGAGTTTACGGGCGCGGGCCGGGTCAGCCATGAGGTCATCCTTCCGACGTTACAAACAGTTTAGATCTTTACAAGCGCACGATTTGCTACCCAAACCTCAGGCACCCGTCGTCCAACGATCCGGGCATCCCGTGAGATACCCGGATCGTTGTTACTACGACGTGGAGCGATCGTGCCTAGGCGCGAGGCTTTTCGCGCATTTCGTAGGTCTCGATGATGTCCTCATCCTTGATGTCATTGAATGACCCAAGACCGATACCGCACTCGAAACCTTCACGAACCTCAGTGGCGTCATCCTTGAATCGGCGTAGCGACTCAATTGCGAGGCTTTCCGCCACGACAACACCGTCACGGACAAGGCGAGCCTTAGCGTTACGACGGATGACACCGGTACGCACGACACAACCTGCGATGTTTCCGAACTTGCTCGAACGGAAGACTTCGCGAACCTCAGCGGTACCGAGGGCTGCCTCTTCGAACTCCGGCTTGAGCAGACCCTTCAAGGCCGCCTCAATATCGTCGATCGCCGAGTAAATGACGGTGTAGTAGCGGATATCCACGCCTTCACGTTCGGAAAGTTCGCGCGCTTTACCTTCCGGACGAACGTTGAAGCCGATGATCACCGCATCTGATGCAGCAGCAAGCATGACGTTCGACTCAGTGATAGCACCAACACCGCGATCGATGACGCGCAGCGAAACATCTTCGCCGACGTCAAGCTTCACGAGTGCATCTTCAAGTGCCTCAACCGAACCCGACACGTCACCCTTGAGGATGAGCTTGAGCTCTTGTGCTTCACCGCGTTCGAGGGTCTTAAGGAAGTCCTCGAGGGTGCGACGGCCGCGTGATTGCGCAAGAGCCGCGTTGCGCTCTCGCGCCGCACGGGTCTGAGCAATCTGACGTGCCGTGCGGTCTTCGTCGACAACCAAGAAGTTGTCGCCAGCGCCTGGTACGGACGTAAGACCAAGCACCTGAACCGGACGCGCCGGTCCGGCAAACGCCAACGGCTCGCCATGCTCATCGAGCATCGCGCGAACACGACCGTAAGCATCGCCAACGACGATCGAATCACCGGGACGCAAGGTTCCACGCTGCACGAGAACCGTCGCAACCGGACCACGACCACGATCGAGGTGCGCCTCGATCGAGACACCCTGTGCGTCCTGGTTCGGATTGGCACGAAGGTCAAGTGCGGCATCGGCGGTTAGCAAGATGGCCTCGAGGAGATCCTCGATACCCTGCCCGGCCTTAGCAGAAACGTCGACGAACATGGTGTCGCCGCCGTACTCCTCAGGAACCAAGCCGTACTCCGTGAGCTGGCCACGAACCTTCGTCGGGTCAGCACCTTCCTTATCAACCTTGTTAACGGCAACGACGATCGGAACCTCAGCTGCCTTGGCGTGGTTGAGTGCCTCAATTGTCTGAGGCTTCACTCCATCGTCAGCTGCGACAACGAGAATCGCGATATCGGTGACCTGCGCACCACGAGCACGCATGGCGGTGAACGCCTCGTGACCAGGTGTGTCAATGAAGGTGATGGCACGCGGCGCATCAGTGTCTTCACGAGTGACGATCTGGTACGCACCGATGTGCTGGGTGATACCACCGGCTTCCTTGGCAACCACGTTGGTGTTACGGATCGCATCAAGAAGACGTGTCTTACCGTGATCGACGTGACCCATGACGGTGACGACCGGCGGACGAGCCACCAAGTCGGCATCATCGCCCTCGTCCTCACCGAATTCAAGTGAGAAGCTTTCGAGCAATTCGCGGTCTTCGTCTTCAGGGCTAATGACCTGAACCTCGAAGTTCAGCTCTTGACCAAGCAGCATGAGAGTGTCATCGCTGACCGACTGCGTGGCGGTGACCATCTCACCGAGCTTGAACATGACTGTCACGAGGATGGCCGGATTCAAATCCACCTTGTCAGCGAAGTCCGTCAGGCTCGCGCCACGGGGCAGGCGAACAACTTGACCCTGACCCATCGGACGAATCTCACCCGTGGGTGATGGCGCCGACATGTTGTCGAACTCTTGGCGCTTGGCGCGCTTGCTCTTACGACCGCGGGCCGGCTTACCACCGGGACGACCGAATGCACCGGCCGTCGTGCCGCGGCCACCGGGACCTGGACGTCCACCACCAGGGCCGCCAGAGCCACCACCGGGGCCGCCGGGAGCGCCACCGCCACCGCCGGGGCCGCCGGCATATCCGCCGCCACCCCCGCCTGGGCGCGGTGCGAATCCACCGCCACCAGGACGACCACCACCGCCTCCTGGACGTCCACCAGGGCCGCCCGGGCCACCCGGGCGAGCCGGACGATCGGGACGATCCGGACGTGAGCCGGGCATCATTCCTGGATTAGGACGTGGTGCGCCGGGCACACCACCAGCTGGCCGCGGCGGGCGCGGTGCGCCGGGAACGCTCGATGGACGGTCACCACGGTCGGGACGCTCGCCACTGCGATCAGTGAATGGGTTGTTGCCGGGACGCGGCGGACGTGCACCGGCCGGCCCTGGAGCCGGCGCCTGACGGGCAGCCGGAGCTTCAGGTCGCTCGGTGAACGGATTGTTGCCCGGCCGCGGCGCACGTGGCGCACCTGGAACGGGTGCAGCCGGTGCAGCCGGCGCTGGCGCCGCGGGTGCAGGTGCAGCGGGTGCCTCGACTACAGCTGGCGCTGCCTCGACTGGGGCCGCAGGAGCTGGTTTTGGAGCCGGCTTGGGCTTTGGCGCTGCGGGAGCAGCTGGTGCTGACGCCACAGCTGACTCCACCGGGGCAGCTTCCTCAACGGCGGCTGCTTTGGACGCAGGCTTCGGCTTGGGAGCCGGCTTGGGCTTTGCCGGGGCTTCAGCAGCCGGCGCAGCGGGATATTCCTCACGAAGTCGACGCACAACAGGAGGCTCGATCGTCGAACTTGCCGACCGAACGAACTCACCCATTTCCTGGAGCTTGGCCACAATGACCTTGCTCTCGACTCCGAGCTCTTTGGCGAGCTCGTAGACCCGAACCTTAGACACAGTTCTCCTATGCTTTGGCCCGGGTTAAAACCGGACCACTTAGACGTGCACGGACTCGCTCATCGCTGGGCGTTCATCGGGTGCTCATGGCTTCTTGCTCCCCGAACCTAGGTGGACAGTGGTCAGTACTTCGATCTGCTCTTCTACTGCCGTGACGTCCAACGGACCCGAAACCCGAAGGGCACGGGGTAACGCTCGACGCCGCACAGCCAGTGCTAGGCAGTCCTGCTCGAGGTGCACCCATGCGCCTCGACCTGGTAGCCGAGCAGGTAGGTCCGGGACGAGTTCATCCCCAACCATTGCTACACGGAGCAGTTCAGAGCGGGCACCCTTCCGACGGCAGCCCACACACGTGCGCGTTGGCACGGCTGCAGAAGCTTTCGGCCGAGTGACCGTCTCATAGTCTACCTCCCCGCGGGGGCTATCAGTCACGCCCGACATCCGTAGAGACACCAAGATCTGGATCGTCGCGATAATCGAGGTCGTCTCCATGGCCCCCTGACTCGCCAACTGCACGACCGAGAGGCTCACCAGGCGCGGTATCAGGCCGAATATCGATCCGCCAACCGGTTAAACGGGCCGCCAGACGGGCATTTTGACCTTCGCGACCGATAGCAAGTGAAAGTTGATAGTCCGGCACGATCACTCGGGCCGAGCGGGCTACCTCGTCGACGACTGTCACCGACGACACTCGAGCGGGCGACAGCGCGTGGGCAACCATCTCAGCGGGATCATCAGACCAGTCGACAATGTCGATCTTTTCGCCATGTAGCTCGGACATGATCGCTCGAACCCGCTGACCGAGTGGGCCGATGCACGAGCCCTTGGCATTGAGGCCTTCCACGGTTGATCGCACCGCGATCTTCGTTCGGTGTCCGGCCTCACGGGCTATCGACGTGATCTCAACGGATCCGTCAGCGATCTCCGGAACCTCAAGCGCAAACAGCGATTTCACCAGGTTGGGGTGGGTGCGTGAGAGCGTCACCTTGGGCCCGCGGGGGCCTTTAGCCACCGATACAACGTGGCACTTTATGCGGGTGCCGTGAGTGTATTTCTCCCCTGGCACCTGCTCCTGCGGCGGAATGACACCCTCAACCTTGCCGAGGTCAACAAGCACCATCTTGGGATCATTGCCCTGCTGGATAAGACCTGAGACGAGCGTTCCTTCGGACCCGTCAAACTCACCGAACGTCACATCATCTTCCGCTTCGCGAAGGCGTTGAAGAATGACGCCGCGCGCCGTAGCCGCGGCTACGCGTCCGAAATCGTCAGGTGTGTCGTCGTACTCGGGACCTTGCTGACCATCGTGATCATCGCGAGCCATCACCCGCACGTGCCCAGATTTCCGGTCGAAATCGACGCGGGCATGCTGGGAAGATCCCTCGGTGCGGTGGTACGCGAGGAGAAGGGCCTGCTCGAGGGTTTCGACGATGAGATCGAAGGACAAGCCTCTGTCTTGGACGAGTGCCCGCAGGGCGCTCATATCGATATCCATTTACTTAAACCTCTTCCTCATCGTCGGCGGCCAGATCGGCGTCATCTGAATCACCCTCTGTTTCGTACTCATCTGTTTCGCGCGCGTTGCCATCGTGATCGTCTGAGTCGTCAGCCCCGGCAAGTGGCACCAACTCTGCCGACTCAACCCGTGAGAACTCAATCTGCACAACCGCTTTGGAGATGTCCGCTAACGCAATCTGCTGGGTGGACTTACGTCCCTTGTTGTCGAATTCGAGAACGACAGTGTCGCCATCGATCGACGAGATACGACCGGTGAGCTGCTTAGAGTTCGTCAGGGTGACGGCGACAAGGCGACCGAGATTTCGCATCCAGTGGCGCGGCATTGTGAGCGGCCGATCGACCCCGGGTGATGACACCTCGAGTGTGTACGGCTCATCGTCGAAAGGATCTTTTTCGTCCATAACGTCAGAGATCAAACGAGAGGCGTTTGCAACGTCATCAAGGTTCACGCCCGATTCGGTATCAACGAGAATCCGCAGAACAAGCCTGCGACCGACAGCACGAAGGTCGACGTCTTCCAGGAAGAAACCCTGAGCCTCGACCACCGGAGTCAACACCTCGATCACGGCTTCCTTTTGCTTAGAAAGCGTGTTCTTGCCGCTCCCGCTGGGACGGGATTGCGAGCTGGACATGGAACTCCTCCTCGCACCGCTGGTGCTGTGCTGTTATGGGATTCTGTTGTGCCGGGCTAGTTGTGATGTGCTTTACCTGTTGGAACGATCCAGCTACGAATCGCGCGACCTCGATTCTAATGCTGGATCTAGGCTGTCGTAGACCAACCAGTGCGATGCGTCACCGAGATGACGTGAGAAGGTTGGAAACATGTCCGAAATCACTGCCAAACACATGCGTGTGTCGCGTCGCGACGTCATGCGGTTTGCGGTGATTGGTGGCGTCGTTGGAACCCTCGCTGGGTGTACATCATCTTCCGGACCGGACCCGAAACCCACATCACCCGGAGGTCCTGAAGATCCAGACCGGGTACTGCGCGCCGAGATCGGCCGCGATCAGGCACAGATGACGGCGCTGTATGAAGCCGCAGAAGTGCCAGCCGTCATTGGTGCCCAAGTGAAAGCAATTGGCGAGCGCCATCGTGCGTACGGACAAGCGATTGACCCGAAATCTTCGGGTTCGGCCGGGCCATCACCCGCAGCACCAGAACCGGCTTCTTCACCAGCCAGTCCATCACCGGCGACCTCCGCAGTGACTCCCGCACCATCAACACCAACGTTAGGCCCAAAGGGACTGCGCAAGGCCGAGTTGGCCTCGTCGGCGACCCTGATCAAGCAGGCAGGTCGCGCCGTCGATCCGGAACTTGCTCGTCTTATCGTGCTCGCTGCGGCCGGTAGCGCAGCCGCCGCCGAGTCTCTCAAGATGGCAACGTCATGAGCAATATCGACGCACTCAATGTGGCTCTGGCGGGTGAATACGCGGCCATCTACGCCTACGGCGTAATTGGAGCGCACCTCAAGGGAGCGGAAGAAACTCGCGCTCTCACGGTGATGGCCGGTCATCGACAAAAGCGCGATCAACTTCGCGCCAAGATTATCGCTGGCGGTGGCACGCCGGTGGCCGCAGCAGCTATTTACGATCTACCCGCCGAGGTGAGCACCCCCACCCAAGCGCGAGAACTTGCTGCGCTCGTTGAAGATCGCCTCAGCGGTCAGTGGGCTGGTGTGGCCGCAGCATCCACCGATGCGGATCGTTCAACGGCTGCGCTCGTCGCAGTTGAGTGTTCGGTTCGTTCAACCTCGTGGAATGGTCAAGCACCGGTCTGGCCGGGCGCCTCCTGACGCTCACTGGTCAGTGGACGACGATGTCGTAGCCCATACGCAAGAGCAAAAGGCCGACCACAACCAAGAAGACGATGCGCACGAAGCCGGATCCCTTACGCACTGCCGTACGGGCTCCGATCACCGCACCGGTGAGATTCGCCAAACCCATCGTGATGCCCAGAATCCACAGCACATGACCACCGAGGCCGAACACGATGATTGCTGCGAGATTCGTCGATACGTTGACAACCTTGGCAATCGCCGATGCATTCAGGAATGAGTAGCCCAGCAGCGAGACCAGGCCAAACACTAGGAATGTACCTGTCCCCGGACCGAATACGCCGTCATATGTACCAATCAGTGCACCCATTGCAACCGCTGCAACACCATGACGCACATGGTTTTCGGTGCCATGCCAACGCAGGTCTTGATCCTCACCGAGGGCAGGTCGCAATAGCGTCCACGCGCCAACAATCAGTAGAAGGATGAGCGCAAGGGGACGGAAGTACGAACCCGGAATCCTCGTCGCAAGATGCGCGCCCACCGCTGAGCCGAAGAACGCAGCGATGGCCATCGGGACGGCCGTCTTCATATCGTTCACGGCTGCGCGACGGTAGGTGACCGCGGCTGCCGTCGTACCGATGATCGACGAACACTTGTTTGTGCCGAGAACGGTCGCGGGTGCCGCGTTCGGCAATCCAATCAATAGCGCAGGAAGTTGGATAAGCCCACCGCCACCGCTGACAGCGTCGACCCAGCCGGCCAATCCGGCTGCCCCAAGAAGGAACAGCAGAACTGGCGGCGCTACGCCGATGAACTCTTGCACGTTAGCTGTGGCAAGCAGCAACGATGCGGTCTGCCGCCTCGTCGGCGGGCACCTCAATGCGATCACCAGTGGCGCGATCCTTAATCTCGATCACACCATCCACGAGGCCTTTACCGACAACAACGATCGTCGGAACACCAAGTAGTTCGGAGTCCTTGAACTTGACGCCAGGTGACGCTTGACGGCGATCGTCAAACAAGATCCGCAGCCCTGCGTTCTCCAGCGAGGCAGCGAGATTTTCGGCGTACTCGTACACCGCATCGTCCTTGCCGGTTGCGACGAGGTGGACATCGGCAGGCGCAACTTCGCGGGGCCACACCAGACCGATTTCGTCGTAGCTCTGCTCGGCAATTGCCGCGACGGCACGCGAGACTCCGATGCCATACGAACCCATCGTGACAACAACTTGCTTGCCGTTTTCGTCGAGCACCTTGAGGTCGAGAGCCTCTGCGTACTTGCGGCCGAGTTGGAAGATATGGCCGATCTCGATACCGCGAGCAATCTCAAGCTCGGACGCGCAATTCGGGCACACGTCACCGGCCTTGATCTCCGCAGCCTCGATCGTGCCATCGGCGGTGAAGTCACGACCCATGGTTAGTTCGAAGACGTGGCGTCCAGGCTGGTTCGCACCAGTGATCCAACGCGTCCCATCGACGACGCGAGGATCCACGACGTAACGGATCTTCGAAATTGACTTCTCGCCCAACGCTTCTGGACCGATGTAACCCTTGACGAGTGACGGATGCTTGGCAAACTCAGCCTCTTCCATCGGCGCTGGCACACCTGGGTGCAGCACCGCCTCAAGACGCTTCATGTCGACTTCGCGGTCACCGGGCAGCCCAACTACCAGCGGGTACGTCGATGCGTCGGGCAAGGTGACAGTAAGAACAACGTTCTTCAACGTATCGGCTGCCGTCCACGCGCGGTCGGCCAGCGGCTGAGCTTCATTGGCATGGTTGACCAACGACTCGATGGTCGGCGTATTGGGAGTCTCCTCTACGTGAGCCGCAGGTGCATCATCAATTGACAGTGCCGCCGGCACCGGCGTCACCACAGCCTCGACATTTGCCGCGTAGTCACACGACGTGCACTTTACGAACGTGTCTTCACCAGATTCGCAGGGTGCCAAGAACTCTTCAGAAGCCGAGCCACCCATCGCACCAGAGGTTGCCGACACGATGACGTACGTCAAACCTAAACGGTCAAAGGTCTTGATGTAAGCCGCCCGATGTTTGTCGTAAGAGGCTTGCAACCCTTCGTCGGTGACGTCGAACGAGTACGAATCCTTCATCACGAATTCGCGGCCACGCAGAATGCCCGCACGCGGACGAGCTTCGTCGCGGTACTTCGTCTGAATCTGGTAGAGCGAGACAGGCAGATCCTTGTAAGACGAATACTCACCCTTCACCATCAGGGTGAACATTTCTTCGTGAGTCGGGCCGAGCAGGTAATCGTTCTCGCGACGATCCTTCAGGCGGAACAGGTTTCCGCCGTATTCAGTCCAGCGATTCGTCTGCTCGTAGGGCTCGCGCGGCAGCAGAGCCGGAAAATGAACCTCTTGGAAGCCAGCGGCATCCATCTCTTCACGGACGATGCGCTCAACATTGCGGTAGGTGATAAAGCCAAGGGGTAACCAGGAGAAGATGCCCGGAGCGATGCGACGCACGTAACCGCCGCGCACGAGGAGCCGGTGACTCGGCACCTCCGCATCAGCCGGATCCTCACGCAGGGTGCGAAGGAAGAGGTTCGACAGACGCAATAGCACGGGATCTCCTTGGGTTTACGGCGTGGACGTCATCCACGCGTAGCAGGATATCGCTACGCGCGGCCAGACTTACCCCGCATTACGCCTACGCCGCGCCAAGCGCTTCGGCGGTCGCCTCGCTGCGCTGAGCGGGAATCAAACGAAGGCTGGAATTCCAGGCCAGTATCGTGCTCACCGCCAGTACCAGTGCACCAACGAACACCCCGACAGCCGGCGAGTAGTAGTGCGCGACGATGCCACCGGTGAGGGCTCCGATGGGGCCTCCCCCACCCCACGAGAGCATGCGCCCGGAGGTGTTGATGCGGCTCTGCAATTCCTCCGGTGTTTCTTCCTGACGGAAGTTGATCACGTTAACAACCGCCAAGATATTGGCGAATCCGAAGATGAACGTCAGCACACACGTGACTAACCAGTTGGTCGGCCACGGAATCAACAGAAGGACAACCACCTCAACACTCGTCGCAACAAGCGAGATACGAGCAGGGGAATACTTCTTCACGTAGGGGTGACTCAACGTGCCAAACAAGCCGCCGAAACTAAACACCGCGAACAGCGCACCAAGCCTGGGATCACCCTGATGGATCCCCAGGTGCTGATCAGCGAATGGCACGAGCTGACCCATCAGTGCACTCATCGCAAACGAGGTAGCGGTACCGACGAGCGTGAGAGTACGCAATGAAGGATGCGACCACAGCCACTTAACTCCTGTGAATACGTCATCGCGCACGCTTCCAGAAACCTCGCGGGCACCATTGAGAGACGCCGTGATACTTCGCACGAGGAATGCCGATGCAAGGAACGTAAACGCATTCACCCAGTACAAGGTTGCCGGATAGATGAACGCGACGACGACACCAACAAGGCCCGGCATGACGACGTCGAACACCTGAGTCGAACCCCAGACTGCAGAATTCGCAGCACTGATACGACTTTTGCCAACCAGCGTCGGCACCGCACCAAAGTTTGCGGCGTCATAGAAGACCCACACACTCATCGACACAAACCCGACGAGGATGACATGCACAACCGTCAGCCGACCCATCATTTCCGCGATCGGAACAGTGGCCAGAACGAACGCGTTGATGAAGTCAGACGACACCATCATGCGGCGACGATCAATCCGGTCCGCGATAGCGCCGGCGTACAAACCAAAGAGTAGATACGGCAGGCCCTCGGTCGCCGTCGTCACTCCAGTAAGCAACGCAGAATGCGTCAGGCTATAAACCAAGATCGGCGCGGCAACATAGGTAATCGTGCCGCCGATGTAGGAAATGACGCGGCTTAGCCAATACCTGCGCCAATTCGCATCCGCCCACAAACTATCCGGAGCAGGACGACGCAGCATCCCGCCATCGTCTCACGGCCACAAGGACGATCCACACATCTCGACCACTGACCAGAGCGGACTTCGTCAGGGGCCTAGCGCAAAGACTTGCTGCTCACGGCCGCCTCGGCGCCCGCTGCGCTGCGCTTTTATTTGCGCCGCGACCCCTGACGAAGTCCGCTCTGTGGCGCGATGACGCCAAGCACGGGCAAACGCTGTGCCCCAAGACCACCCGCAACCCTCTCCACAAGAGAACCTCACTCACCTTCAACGACAGTTACACTGGCGGAAGGAGGGATGCACATGACCACTCAGTCCCACATCGACCGCAGTACCAGTGCGCTCAGCGCCGAATCCCAACACGGACTTGCTCTGAACTCCCTTCAGGGCTTTGAGCCGACCGCCGAATTCCTCGAGGTCCTCGCGGATCTCGATGCTGGCCTGATTGACGAAGATGAAGCCCTAGCGCGGGCGGCGGTTCTCGCTCGACGTGGATAGCCAGCACGACCCTCAAATCGATCCGAAGACGGGTATCTTTCAAAATAAGCTGGGACTCAGCGATGCGGCTGAGCTCACGAGGTTCGAATACATGGCTACTACCATTCGATTGAGGCAGTTAGCTTCTCGTCCTATCTCAGGTAACTTCGACCAAGCCCACTTGTGCCAAATTCATGGCTTTATCTTTCAAGATGTTTACGACTGGGCTGGACAACTGCGAACGGTGGAGACCAGCTCTCGGGCCCCTTTCGCCAAGCCCGAGTTCATCGCGTCATCTTTAGATGAACTTTTAGGTGACATTAGGCAACAGTTCCCGTCGACGCTGCCACGAGGGCAATTGGTCAACCAGCTTGGATGGCTCTATGGAGAGCTAAATGCGGTCCACCCCTTCAGAGAAGGAAATGGCCGTGCACATTGCCAGTTCATAACTGACCTTGCTGGTCGATCAGGCTGGAACATCCGCTGGTCTCAGGTGACCCAGCGGGAACTAGATGAGGCCGCGATTCAAGCCATGGGGCGTGACCACGCCATGCTTACAGCGCTAATCAACGCAATCACCTACCCCCGCGAGAACCCGGACAAGGGGTTCGAGGCCGTGATCCAACGGAAATGAGAGCCGCCCGAGAAGACTGGCCTAG
Organism: uncultured bacterium; assembly: GCA_903826575.1. Taxonomy (GTDB): domain Bacteria; phylum Actinomycetota; class Actinomycetes; order S36-B12; family CAIYMF01; genus Longivirga. Next base: position 15,941 of record CAIKEU010000011.1, on the reverse strand, counting down.
AACAGGATGGTCGTAAGCGTTCCTGCGTCGCGGAAGCCGACTCGTTCGTAGAGCCTCCGAGCAGCGGTGTTGTAGTCGTTGACGTACAAACTCACCACCGGCGCAGCCTGACGCCGAGCCAAGGCAACGACGGAGGACATTCCGGGGACACCAAGGCCTAAACCGCGGAATTCAGGCGCCACCCACACGCCTTGGACTTGGCACACTCCGTCGCCGATCGCGCCGATCTCCGCCTTGAAAATGACCTTGCCGTTATCGATGCGAGCATAGGCGCGTCCCATGCGAATTAGTTCAAGAATGCGCGCTCGGTAGGCATCTCCCCCACCACCAGACGTTGGCGAAACGCCAACCTCTTCGGTGAACATGGCAACGCACGCGGGGACGAGGATGTCGATTTCACTTTCGTGAACTTGCCTGACGCTGTAGTCCGGAATGATCGCCGAATCGCCGTCCATGACAAGTAGAGGCTGCACCGCACGAACTTCTCGCGTTGGCCCCCACGAATCAGCGATCAATGGCCACAGCTCGTTTACATCGTCGGCCGGGCCGACAATTGATGAGCAGCGACGCCCGATCCTGCGCAGGCGTTCAGCGAATGCCGTTCGGGCCGCGGGCGTGGTTTCAACAGGCACAAGGTTTGCTCCGAGATAGAGCAAGGATGAGAGTTCACCGTCCTCGGACCAACCCCATAGTTCGCCACCGAGTCGCCATGGGTCGAGTCCGCTGCCTCTAACGCGGGATGCAACGAAGCAGTGCGCGATGGGGTTCTTCGCAAGCACCTGCATGACGGAGTCGAGGTCCCGCGGGGAAAGGACGCGAAGTACCCCCGCGGTCGCCGTTGTCATGGAATAAGTGTGCCCGAGATTATGGGCATGGGGTAGCGACTCAGAGCAGCTCGTGACACTCGCAACCAACTCCAGCCACGATCGGCCTCGTAGGACCTAGGAGACGGTGACGACTGCAGCTTCGCCAGTCTCGGCATCGATACCCATTTCGTCGGCCATTTCCAGAGCCATCTCGATCAGAGTTTCGACGATTTTGGATTCTGGAACGGTTGAGACAACCTCGCCGCGACGGAAGATTTGGCCCTTCCCGTTGCCGGAGGCGACGCCAAGATCCGCTTCACGTGCTTCGCCAGGACCATTGACGACGCAACCCATCACAGCGACGCGGAGTGGAACCTTCAGGCCCTCGAGCCCAGCTGTGACCTGCTCAGCCAATGTGTACACGTCCACTTGGGCACGGCCGCACGATGGACAGGAAACGATTTCAAGGCCGCGCTCACGAAGGTTCAACGATTCCAGGATCTGGTTACCGACCTTGACCTCTTCGATCGGCGGTGCAGAAAGCGAAACGCGGATTGTGTCGCCAATACCTTCGGACAGCAATGCTCCGAAAGCTACGGCGGACTTGATCGTTCCCTGGAAGGTTGGTCCCGCTTCAGTCACCCCGAGGTGCAGTGGGTAGTCACACTGCTGGGCGAGGAGACGGTAGGCCTGCACCATCACGACGGGATCGTGGTGCTTGACCGAAATCTTGATGTCGCGGAAGTCATGCTCTTCGAACAGCGAGCACTCCCAGAGCGCAGATTCAACGAGTGCTTCCGGAGTGGCCTTGCCGTATTTCTCCAACAGGCGCTTGTCGAGTGATCCTGCGTTCACACCAATGCGGATCGGTGTGCCAGTGTCCTTGGCAGCACGTGCGATTTCACCGACGCGATCGTCGAACTGCTTGATGTTGCCAGGATTAACACGAACTGCTGCGCAACCAGCTTCGATAGCGGCGAAGACGTACTTCGGCTGGAAGTGGATGTCCGCGATCACGGGGATGCCCGACTTCTTGGCGATCTGCGGCAGGGCGTCGGCGTCGTCCTGCGACGGCACGGCTACGCGCACTATCTGACATCCGGCTGCCGTCAGCTCGGCGATCTGCTGCAGGGTCGCGTTGACGTCGGAAGTCAACGTCGTACACATCGACTGCACTGAAATCGGCGCACCGCCGCCAACCTCGACTGGATGGGTCGAGTGCTTCAGCGTGATCTTGCGTGAGATCCGCCGAGGAGCCAACACGGGTGGTGGAAGCGCGGGCATACCGAGTGAAACGTCCATGGGTACATCATCCCCTGCTGCGTGCGCGCCCGCCCGTCGACATCCCGAAAAGCGGTCGGAACTGCGGTTGCCTAGCCGCCAAGTGTGATCGGCTTCACGAGATCCGCGTAGAGGACGACCGCACCCATGGCCATGAGCAGGATCGACATGGCATATGTCAGCGGGAGCGCCTTGGCGATATCCACCGGGCCGGGATCGGGCAGGTGACGCACGCGGGCCCAGCCACGCTTGATTGATTCCCAGACCGCACCCGCGACATGGCCACCATCAAGTGGCAGCAGCGGGATGAGGTTGAACAGGAAGAGGAACAGATTCAGGCCAGCTAGTAGGCCGAGCACACCGGCAACCTTGTCGAGGACTGGTGTGTTCTCAAGTGCGACCATTTCACCAGTGATTCGACCAACGCCGACGGGGCCAACGATGCCATTCGGGTCGCGGGCTTCGGAAGTGAACGTTTGACGGGTCAGATCCCAGAGCCGAGCGGGCAAAGTGACGATTGTGCTGACCGCACGCTTGGAGGTGTCCCACATGAATGACGGCACTGTCGTGATCGACTCAGTCTGCCTAGCGACGCCCGGTGAAACGCCGAGGAAGTTACGGCTCTCCGTCTTACCCGTGGGCTTACCGTTCGAGTCATACGTGGGCACGTCGATCGTCGCCATGGGTACCGTCAAGGCGACTTGTGATCCGTTGCGGTCTACAACGACGGGCACTGCACCCGGAGCCGCATCGTGGATGGCTGATTGAGCATCCGTCCACGCCGAGACCGGCTTACCGTCGAACGAAACAATCGTGTCACCAGCCTTCAAACCACCTGCTGCTGCTGGGGTTTGCGTGGCCGAGCCACATCCACCCGAGGTGTCGGCCAAACCGTCTGGCTGCGAGACAGTTGGTGCACAGGGAACAACCTTGCCGATGGTGTTCGTGATGTGCGGTGTGCCAATGCCTGCGATAACAATTGCGAAAAGTATGAAAGCTAGGACGAGGTTCATCACCGGTCCACCGAGCATGATGATGATCCGCTTGTGCACCGGAAGTTTGTAAAAGACGCGATCCGCATCCTCGGGCTGAACCTCGTCCATCGATTGCTGACGGGCATCGTTGACGAGAGTGGCGAAGCGACCGGTTGTGGACGCGCGAAGCATCGTGCCGTCGGTACCCTTCTCCGGCGGGTACATGCCGATCATGCGAATGTAGCCACCGAGGGGAATCGCCTTGACCCCGTACTCGGTTTCGCCCTTATTGCGCGACCAAATCGTGGGGCCAAAGCCGATCATGTACTGGGTAACTTTCACGCCGAATGCCTTAGCCGGCAGCAGGTGACCGATTTCGTGCAAACCGATCGATACGCCAATTCCTATGAGGAAAATCAGCCAGCCGAATACTTCAAGCGCCATCGTCACGCTAGAACCCCTGTCACTTCGCGGGCTCGGTTCCGAGCCCAGTCCTCTGCGGATAGAACGTCCGCCACTGACGTAGGGTTCCCAGAATTACCACTAAGAAACTCCTCGACGACCGCCGAAACAGTGTCGACGATCGATAGGAATGGCAGACGGCCACCTAAAAACGCCTCGACACATTCCTCGTTTGCCGCGTTAAACACCGCTGGCGCACATCCACCAGCGATTCCAGCGCGACGGGCGAGACTGATCGCCGGGAACGCGTCTTCGTCTAACGGCTGGAAGGTCCACGCGGTCGCCGTCGTCCAGTCGAGGCCGGGTGCTGCATCAGCTGTGCGATGCGGCCAGGCCAATCCGAGGGCGATTGGTAGGCGCATATCGGGCGGGCTGGCTTGGGCGAGGGTCGACCCATCGACGAATTCAACCATCGAGTGGACGATTGATTGCGGATGCACGACGACGTCGATCTTTTCGAACGGCATATCAAACAGCAGATGCGCCTCGATCAGTTCGAGGCCCTTATTAACCAACGTGGCTGAGTTGGTGGTGACGACCGGGCCCATCGTCCACGTCGGATGAGCCAGGGCTTGCTCCACCGTAACGGAGGCGAGTTCGTCTCGGGTGCGGCCACGGAATGGGCCACCGCTCGCGGTGAGAACAAGGCGGCGCACCTCTTGCGCGCTGCCACCAAGCAGGCATTGAGCCAACGCTGAATGCTCGGAATCTACGGGCACGATCTGGCCCGGTTTAGCAATCGCTTTTACCAGTGGCCCTCCGGCGACAAGGGATTCCTTGTTGGCGAGAGCCAGGACGCTGCCGACTTCCAGTGCCGCCAACGTTGGACGTAGGCCAATCGAGCCCGTCATCCCATTGAGCACGACATCGGTCGGCAGACCAGCAGCCTCAGTGGCCGCATCTAGGCCAACGACGACGCGTGCAGACGACCCGCAGGTGGTCAGCGCTTCTCGAAGTGCTTCCTCGCGCGATTCGTTGGCGATCGCAACGACCTCGACCTTGAACTCTGCCGCTTGGCTTGCGATTGCTGCGACATCCGCACCACCCGCGGCAAGTGCGACGACCGTGAAGTGGTCTGGGTTACGACGAATGACATCGAGGGCCTGCGTGCCAATAGACCCAGTACTGCCCAAGATGACGACCCGACGACTGCTCACGAAGCCAGTCTGACGGATAAACCCGATCCCGGTAACTTCACCACACCCGGATGTAGTGCTCGACGCTCGCGAGTGCGCCTAATCGGCGTAGGGATCAGCCTTGATCGTTCGCGGATACATGGAATCGGCGATGGCTCGCTTCTCATCGCTAATGCGGGTGGCCGCCTCGCGTGGCTGCACGCCGTCGGCGGCGGCACGTTCGAGAACCTGAGTGGTCAAAGGACCGAGCACATCGGAGAGTTTTGCGAAAGACGCCGCTTCCGTCGGCTCAATATCGCCGAACACGACCCACCACCACCATGCGTTCGTTCCCACGTTGGCGACGAAGTCGGGCACCACTGTGACGCCGCGCGCATACAGCGAAGCCTCCGCATCCTTCAGGGTTGCGACGTTGGCGGCTTCAGCGATGATCGTCGCCTGGATGCGATCAACGTTCTCGTCGGTGATCACGTACGACATGGCCGCAGGGATGAGGACTTCGGCATCCAGAGCGAGCCAATCTGCGCCATCGCGCTGTTCATCATTCTCGCGTAGCTTCGTGCGATCGATCACGCCATACGCATCGCGCGTTAGCAGGAGGGTTTCAACGTCGAGTCCGTCAGCGTTGTAGATCAGGCCGTCCCGATCAGCGATGCCGACAACCTTCACCCCTGCCTTGGCCAAGTAGCGAGCTGTTGAGCCACCCATCGAGCCGAAGCCCTGCACAACTGCACGTGTCGTTGCGGGCTCGAGACCGCGGTACTTCATCGCGGCCAACGCCGTGGTGGCAACTCCGTAGCCGCCCACGAGTTCACCCAGGCCCACACCTTCGACGTCAACAGCGAAAGCAGCAGTCTGACGATCGATACCAGCCTGCGGACCATCCTCCACGACGCGATAGCCAACGCCAGCCGACGACGGAATCCCTTCAGCCGCAAACACTTCATCGATGGTGTCTTGACGCACTCCGAAGTCTTCACCCGTCGCGAAGCAGGTGTCGATCAAAGGCTTGATGGCTCGGGCAAAGCGTCCGAGAACTTCGCGGGAGCGCGGATCGTAAGGGTCGCAGTCGATTCCGGCCTTCGCACCGCCAAGCGGAATGTACTTGTCGCCCGGCGTGTAGACGACGGGCTCCTTAAGTGACATGCCACGAGCAAGGTCGCGCACCTCATCGATCGTGACGCCCTTGCGCATGCGCAGTCCGCCACCGCTCAACCCACGTGAGAGTCGATCGATCACGACGTAACCGTTGATGCCGGTCTCGTCGTCTGTCCAGGTAACTTCTAAATACGACATGTCACTACTTCTCTTCGCGTTGGGCTTCGGGGACAACGATTACGGTTGGGCCGGGATTGGTACGCGCCGTGAGAACGGCTTGGGTGAGCTCTACCGGAGTGTCAACGCGTAGCGCCGTAGCGCCAAGACCTTGAGCAAGTAGGACGAGATCTCGTGGCGGAGCGGCAACCGCGACCGGGGCCTCACCGCGATCGAGCATCTCGTTACGGATCTCGCCATAGCCGCTGTTGTCGAATACGACGATCGCCATCGGCAACCGCTCCGCGGCAGCCGTCGCCAACTCCGTCACGGTGAAAAGCAATCCCCCGTCACCACTGATTCCGACGACCTGACGATCGGGTGCAGCTAGGGCGGCGCCGATCGCTGACGGAACCGTGAAGCCGAGAGTGCCGAATCCCGTGGGGAAGTGCAGCGATGCGGGGCGGCGTGCGGTGAAGTTCTGGATGAAGCCGTAGTACACACACATCGCATTGTCAGTGGCTATGACGGCATCGTCGTCGAGAGCCTCTTCAAGTGCGGCCACCCATGGGAGCCACTGCTTACCATTCGTTGCCGCCAGCGCGTCAGCTGCCGCCTGTACCTCGCTAACCCACGGCGCAACAGTCTTCGGCACGCCGTTGAGTCTCGCCGAAACTGCCTCGACCATCTGCGAAACGATCTCTGCAGAATCCCCCACCAACATCACATCCGAGGTGACATTCACGTTCGCCATCCCCGGATCAATGTCGATGCGAATGACCCGACCAGTCGGCGTGAACGGCCCATAGAATAGATCAGACTGCGCGAGCTCAGATCCGATGATCAGTAATACGTCCGCAGCATTCACCGCCTCGACGACTGGCGGGGCCCACAGCCGCGCACCGAGCGAAAGCGGGTGATCACCGCGGATCACGCCGATACCGTTAATAGACGTGCCAACGGGTGCGCCCAACAACTCAGCCAACGCCACCACAGACGACGAAGCTGGAACGGCTCCCCCGCCAACAGCAATCACTACACGCCCGGCGGCAACGAGTTCGTCAACCGCTGAATCGAGCGCACTCTGCGATGGGACCGGCGCGGCGGGGATCTCGCGCACAACGATGGTCGCGTCACCACGTTCTTCCAAGAGGTCCAACGGAATCTCTACATGCACTGGACGTGGTCGCACGCCAGCGAAGTACGTGAACGCGTTCGCGATCTCATCGGCAATTGCCTGATGAGTCGTGGGGTGCAGGCAGGCGGCCGCGATGCGATCCATCGCACCTGTCTGATCCTTTGCCTCGTGCAGATAGCCAGTGCCCGAACCGCCGACAGGCAGAGAGCGCGGCATCGCCGGAGAAATGAGTAGCACCGGGCTCGAATCTGAATACGCCTGAGCGATTGCGGTCGCTGCGTTGTAGACGGCCGGCCCACTGGTGACGATCGCTACCCCAGGACGACGGGCCGTACGCGCATAACCATCAGCGGCGTATGCGGCACCCTGCTCGTGGGTTGCGGCGATGGTGCGAATTCCGTAACGACCGAGGGCATCAAAGATCGTGAGGTTGTGCGTACCGGGGATTCCCCAAGTGACGTCAACTCCATGGGCAGCCAGAGCGGCAACAACGACCTCGCCACCCGAAACATTCACCAGGTTGTTCGTCACGTCATTCCCGTCGTCAAGGCCACCTGTTACTGAGTCGTGAGTCAGTATGCCAGCCGCCGATGCCCTCACGTGCGCTGGCAAACCAAATGAAGGATCAGGGACAATGGACACATGACCGAGGTCTTACGTCTCACTGATTCCGATGAACGAGTTACCCGCCTGGCGGCCGAACTGGTGACCGAAATGGTAGCTATGTATGAGGGCATTCACGAGGCACCTCAGCCACTCGACCCGCGCATCCACTGGGTGCTGCTCACCGACGACCAGGGCACTCCGCTGGCATGTGGCGGAGTTCAGCCGTTAGACAAATCAGTGCCCGGCTCACCGCTCACGATGGGTGAAGTCAAGCGCGTTTACGTCGTGCCTGGGCACCGTGGTCAAGGGCTCGGGCACGTTGTCATGTCGGAACTCGAAGCGTGGGCCCCCGAACTCGGCTTCACCCTGCTCAAACTCGAAACCGGCCATCTCCAACCCGGAGCCATCGCACTGTACGAACGCCGCGGCTGGGTTCCGATCGATCGATATGGGCCGTACGCCTGCGAACCGTCATCGGTCTGTTTCGAACTTTCAGTCTGAAACTGACGATTTTCAACCGTAGGGAACAGGAACTCGCCGAAGGCTTTACACTCTTCGCTATGACCTCAACTGTTGAACTCACCGCGACTGACATCCCACAGGAGCGTCGCCTCGTAACCGCGCTTCCAGGCCCTAAGTCCACCGAGCTACAGGCACGCCGTGTAGCAGCAGTGAGCAAGGGCGTATCGGGCATGCTGCCGATCTACATCGACCGTGCCGGTGGCGGCATCCTGGTCGACATCGATGGCAACCAGCTCATCGACATGGGTGCTGGTATTGCCGTCACCAATGTTGGTAACGCAGCCCCGGCCGTCGTCGAGGCAGTGCAGGCGCAGGTCGCCAAGTTCACGCACACCTGCTTCATGGTGACGAGCTACGAGGGTTACGTCGAGGTGTGCGAGGCACTCAACCGCCTCACCCCCGGCGACCACGATAAGCGTTCCGCTCTGTTCAACTCGGGTGCCGAGGCCGTCGAGAATGCAATCAAGGTCTCGCGCGCCTACACCAAGCGTCAGGCCGTCGTCGTATTCGAGCACGGCTACCACGGCCGCACGAACTTGACGATGGCGATGACGGCGAAGAACATGCCGTACAAGCAGTCCTTCGGACCGTTCGCGAGCGAGATCTACCGCGTTCCACTGTCGTACCCCTTCCACGACGGCAACCGTGCCGGCGCGGACGTAGCGGCCGACGTGATCAGCAAGATCGAGAAGGAGATCGGCGCAGACAATGTCGCGGCGATCATCATCGAGCCAATCGCCGGTGAGGGTGGCTTCATCGTTCCAGCTCCTGGCTTCCTGCCAAGCCTGGTTTCCTTCGCCAACGACAACGGCATCGTGTTCATCGCCGACGAGATCCAGACCGGCTTCTGCCGCACTGGCTCTTGGTTCGCATCCGAGCATGAGGGCATCGTTCCGGACATGATGACGACGGCTAAGGGAATCGCCGGTGGTCTTCCGCTCGCGGGCCTGACCGGTCGCGCCGAGATCATGGATTCGGTTCACGCCGGTGGGCTCGGTGGCACCTACGGTGGAAACCCTGTCGCCTGCGCCGCTGCTGTCGCAGCGATTTCCATCATGGAAGAGCAGGACCTCGCTGGTCGTGCCCGTGAAATCGAAGCAGTAATGATCCCGCGCTTGAAGTCGATCGCCGAGAAGACCGGCGTCATCGGCGACATCCGTGGCCGCGGCGCAATGATCGCCGTTGAGCTCGTCAAGAAGGGCACGAACACCCCTGATGCCGAGTTCACCTCAGCGGTATCGAAGGCCTGCCACGCACAGGGCGTCGTCGTTCTGACTGCTGGCACGTACGGAAACGTTCTTCGCTTCCTGCCACCACTGGTCATGCCGATGCACCTTCTCGAAGAAGCACTCGACATCATCGAGGAAGCGTTCGTTTCACTCACCAAATAACGTCAAACAACAAGGGCGGCTCTCACGAAATGTGAGGCCGCCCTTGTTGCTTGTTCGCACATGGCTTCGAGGCTAGGCCCCGTCGAATGCCGCCTGTAGTGCAGCGACGTCGATCTTGTTCATGGTGAGCATTGCATCGCGCACTGCTCCACCACGCGTCGGATCACTCATAAGTTGGCCAAGCGAATCCGGAATCACCTGCCAGGACAGGCCATATGGATCGACGAGCCAACCGCAACGTCCCGGCTCGCCACCATTACGAGTGAGCGCGTCCCAGTAGTAATCCACCTCTGCCTGATCGGCACATGAGATGAACATCGACACGGCTGGGTTCAGTGAAAAGTGCGGTCCGCCGTCGAACAACATCAGCCGCTGGCCATTGATGACAACCGTGGCCGACATCAAGGAATCAGGACCGCTCGGAACACTGTTCTCGAGGGTGAAGTCGGCAAAGACCTCCGAGTACAGAGCGACTGCCTCGGAGATCCTGCCGTTAAACCACAGGAACGGTGTTACCTGATTGGCGCGCGACGTCAACGATCAGACGTTCTGTGGGAAGCCGAGGTTGATACCGCCGTGACTCGGATCGAGCCAACGTGAGGTCACAACCTTGCCGCGGGTGAAGAAGTGAACGCCCTCGGTGCCATGTGCGTGGCTATCGCCGAAGAGCGAGTTCTTCCAACCACCGAATGAGTAGTACGCCATCGGCACGGGGATCGGCACGTTGATACCGATCATGCCGACCTCAACCTCGTTCTGGAAACGGCGGGCTGCTCCACCATCGTTGGTGAAGATCGCCGTGCCGTTTCCGTACGGGTGCACATTGACCATCTCGAGCGCCTCGTCATATGACGCAACGCGGAGCACCGAGAGCACCGGGCCGAAGATTTCATCGGCGTAGACGGACATATCGGTGGTGACGTTGTCGATCAGGGTTGGGCCGAGCCAGTAACCGCCAGGCTCACCATCAACCTCGGGGTTGCGGCCGTCCACGACGATCGTCGCGCCAGCGGCTTCACCAGCGTCAACGTAGGAGGCAACCTTGTCGCGGTGCACCTTGGTGACCAGCGGACCCATGTCGGTGCCGCGCGTGCCGTCACCGGTACGAAGCTTGGACATGCGCTCGGTGATCTTGGCAACCAGTGGGTCAGCCACGTCACCAACGGCGACGAGTGCCGAGATCGCCATGCAGCGCTCACCAGCGGAACCGAAGCCGGCATTGACGGCTGCGTCGGCAGCAAGGTCGAGATCCGCATCCGGAAGCACGATCATGTGGTTCTTAGCACCACCCAGCGCCTGCACGCGCTTGCCATGTGCAGTGCCCGTCTCGTAGACGTAGCGTGCGATCGGGGTTGAGCCGACGAACGAGATGCTCTTAACGTCCGGGTGCGTGAGAAGTGAATCAACGGCCACCTTGTCGCCATGAACAACGTTGAACACACCGTCCGGAAGGCCAGCTTCCTTCCACAGTTCAGCGATGAAATTCGCCGCCGACGGATCCTTCTCGCTCGGCTTCACGATGACGGTGTTGCCAGCGGCAATGGCGATCGGGAAGAACCACAGCGGAACCATCGCCGGGAAGTTGAAGGGCGAGATGATTCCAACGACGCCGAGCGGCTGACGGATCGAGTAGACGTCGACCCCGGTCGAAACACCCTCGGAGTAACCACCCTTGAGAAGGTGTGGAATACCGCACGCGAACTCGAGCACTTCCTGACCGCGGGTCACTTCGCCAACGGCGTCGGAGAGGACCTTACCGTGCTGTGAGGTGATGATCGCAGCGAGTTCGTCCTTGCGAGTGTTGAGCAATTCGCGGAATGCGAACAGCACCGAGACACGCTTAGCAAGTGAGCTCTTACCCCAATCAGCGAAGGCTGCCTTCGCCGCAGCAACGGCCTCGTTCATAACCTCAACACTCGCGAAGTCAACGACCCCGGTCTGAATACCAGTTGCTGGGTTGAATACCTCACCGGTGCGCTCAGCTGCTGCCGCGTACGGCGCGCCGTTAATCCAGTGGGGAATGCGAGTGAGTTCGGTCATGACGTGAGTTCTCCTTCACGGAACGTGAGACGCGACTCCTACCTCGGGCGCGCCTGTTACAGAGGTTCAGGCTATCTGGTCGGCGTGCACCGGCAAAAACGCGGGCGAGGCTGGCGGACCACCTCTACGAGTCGAAGCCCAACCCCACTTTGTCGAGGGACCGCAGCCACAGGTTGCGCTTGCCCTCGTTGCGGTCCGCCTTATCGAACGACCAACGCGTCAGGCCGATTCCGATCGAGCGCAGCGGCTCTGGTGGGAACGGCAGTGGCTTGGTCTTCACGTACTCAAGTTCGGTCAGCTCGGTTGGCTTGCCGGATAGCAGATCGAGCATCACTCGCGCACCAAACCGAGTCGCACCCACGCCGAGGCCGGTGTACCCAGCGACGTACGCGACCTTGCCTGAGTTCGCGGTGCCCCAGAACGGACTGAACCGTGAACACGTATCAATAGCGCCACCCCAGGTGTGCGTGAATGTCACACCGTCCAGTGCCGGCAGGAATTCGACGAGGTGCTGGGCCAACATCGCAAAGGTGTCTGGATTCGAATGGAACTTCGTATCCATCCCGTTGTTCTTGTAGTACGTGGCGTCATAGCCACCCCACAGAATTCGGTTATCTGCAGTTAGGCGCGTGTAATGGAATTGGTTCGCGTGATCGGCCAAGCCCTCACGACCAGACCAGCCGATATCACTCATCTGCTGATTGCTGAGCGGTTCGGTGCAGATGACGTAGTCGTAGACCGGGACGACGTAATTGCGAATTCGTTTGAGCAGCGGGGGGAAAGCGTTGGTGGCGAGGGCGACGCGCGGGGCACGAACACTCCCCTGCTCAGTCGTCAGAACCATCACCGTGCCATCTTCAGACATAGACGTGACAGGCGAGTGCTCGTAAATACGCACACCCAGAGTCAACGCCGCATCGCGCAGCCCCCAAGCCAACTTTGCCGGGTTCACGAGCGCGACATCGCGCTGCAAAATTCCACCCAGCGCCTTGGGCGAACTGATGACGGCACTCGCCGCCGCAGCGTCAAGACACTCCCAATCCTCGCCGTACGATCGCGCTGTCTCGACGGCTTCCTCCAGGCCGTTGAGCATGTATGACTCGGTCGCGAGGTTTACATCACCGACGAGTTCGAATTCAGCGTCGATCTGATACTGGGCAATTGTCTTTTGCAGGCCTTCGAGATTCTCGTGGCCGAGCCGCACCAGTGTGCGGATCTCATTCGGGAATCGCTCAAGACCATTGAAGAAACCGTGTGTAATCGACGGTGAGCAAAACCCGCCATTGCGACCACTTGCCGCCCAGCCGATGCGCGAGCCTTCGAGGATGACTACATCGCGCGTCGGGTCGTCTTCCTTGGCCTGGATTGCAGTCCAGAGCCCAGAGAATCCACCACCGATGATGGCAAGATCCGCGCTGTGCGCTCCGATCAGCGAATCAAGGGCAACGGGACGATCTGGATTGTCGAGCCAGATCGGCGTATTGATCGCACCGGCAACAGCGGCACGACTTTGCGAGGTTCCGCTTGGTGAGTACGGCATTACTAACTCCAAGAGATTTTTCAAGGTGAAGCCGGGCTGGCTAGCCTCGGCGGAGCGAGCCGACCTGACGGTCGACCTCAAAGCGATGCGCTGTCGGCCCACAGGCCACGCGCAGCTCCCACCAATCCCTTCGGCGTCGGACGAACCGACTGTCGTGTGCGTACTTACCTCATACTAACCGATTTACCGATCCCCGCTGTGCATACTGCTTCGGAGCCCTAACGGTCTCCGCTGCGCATATTGCTTCGGGGATCTAACGATCCCCGCTGTGCATACTGCTTCGGAGCCCTAACGGTCTCCGCTGCGCTTATTGCTTCGGAGCCCTAACGGTCTCCGCTGTGCATATTGCTTCGGAGCCCTAACGGTCTCCGCTGTGCATATTGCTTCGGAGCCCTAACGGTCTCCGCTGTGCATATTGCTTCGGAGCCCTAACGGTCTCCGAAGATGGTCCGATGCCAATCCTTGCGGGCATCACCCTCGGTTTCGATGGAGACATGCTTGACCTGGGTGTACTCATCGAATGAGTACTGGCTCATGTCCTTGCCGAAACCAGATGACTTGTAACCACCGTGAGGCATCTCGGAGATGATCGGGATGTGGTCATTGATCCACACACAGCCAGCCTGCATTTCGCGGCTCGCACGCATACAGCGCATGACATCGCGCGACCACGCCGAAGCAGCCAGACCATATGGAGTGTCATTGGCCAGGGCAAGACCCTCGTCATCACTGTCGAATGGCAGCACCACCAAAACTGGGCCAAAGATTTCGTCCTGCACGATCTCGGAATCCTGCGCGATATCAGCAACAAGGGTGGGCTCGTAGTACGCACCATTGGCAAGCGCGCCACCGGGGATGTTGCCCCCGGTGACGATGCGAGCGCCATAACCGCGAGCGCGATCGATGAATCCAGCCACGCGATCACGCTGAGCGAAAGACACAAGCGGACCTTGATCCGTCGATGGGTCTAGCGGATCACCGAGACGAACTGTGCTCATGAGGTCGCCCACCCCTGCGACGAATGCGTCGTACAGCGGCCGCTGGACGTAGGCACGCGTCGCAGCGGTGCAATCCTGACCGGTGTTAATGAGCGCGCCTGCCACAGCACCGTTAATCGCAGCATCGAGATCCGCATCATCAAACACGAGGAATGGTGCCTTGCCACCCAGCTCAAGGTGCACGCGCTTAACCGTCTGCGAGGCGATCTCCATGATGCGTTTACCAACACGGGTTGAGCCCGTGAACGACACCATGCGCACGCCGGCGTGACCGATGAGTGCTTCGCCAGCAACTGGGCCCGTGCCGGTGAGTACGTTGACGACTCCGTCCGGAATGCCAGCCTTCGTACAATCCTCCGCGAGCATGAGCGCGGTCAGCGGCGTGAGCTCAGATGGCTTGAGAACAATGGTGTTTCCAGCGGCGATCGCCGGCAGGACCTTCCACATTGCCATCTGCAACGGGTAGTTCCACGGTGCGATCGATCCGACAACACCAACAGGCTCGCGGCGCGTGATCGAGGTGTGCGCACCGTCGTACTCAGTCGAGGCTTTGCCTTCGAGATTACGGGCAGCACCGGCGTAGAACGACACGTTGTCGATCGAGCCGGGCACGTCGAACTCGCGCGACAACTTGATGGGCTTGCCGGTCTGAGACGTTTCGACCTGTGCGTATTCCTCAGCACGGGCGGTGAGAACGGCGGCCAGTTCGTTAAGGGCAGCCGCGCGAACACCTGGAGCCGCCCGGCCCCAGTCCCTTTGAGCTTCGGCGGCCGCCGCAACGGCAGCATTCACATCGTCAGGGCCAGCCAAGTCGACGGTCGCAACAACCGAACCGTTAGCCGGATTGACCACATCGTGCGTGGCACCACTCGTGCCCACTCGCGTCGAGCCGCCGATGTACTGATTGCCTGCCATGACCTTCTCCTCAAAACGCTGTGAGCTGCGGACCGCGTCACCGATCGCCAACAGCGACGACACTGACGCTGGCCTCACCCTAAACCTCTCGGCGTTCGCTAGGAATGACCGAGCCATAAACGACGCCAGAATGCTCCCATGGGGGCGAGCAAACACGTTTTCCGCAGTGGAACAGACCTTCAACCCACTGATTCCGCATCTTTTTCGGGAAATTCATGCGGAATCCCTTGCTTATCCGCAGTCAATGGCAGACGATGAGTGGGTGGCAATCCGCGAACGTGTCGCCCCCACGGGCCTCGATGAGGTCAGCAAGGCGATCATCGAACAGCTGCAGCAAGATGGGCGCCGCTCCTATGCGTCCATCGCGGTTGCGGTGGGATTATCCGAAGCCGCCGTCCGTCAGCGTGTACAACGACTGACTGATGCGGGTGTTATGCAGATCGTGGCAGTGACCGATCCCATGCAAGTGGGATTTGCCCGGTCAGCCATGATCGGCGTCAAGATCGATGGCGACATTGAGATCGTTGCCGACAAGATGGCTGCGATGACCGAGGTCGATTACCTCGTCATCACAGCCGGTTCGTACGACGTCCTCGCTGAGGTTGTGTGTGAGGACGATGAACACCTTCTCGAGGTGATCAACCGGCGCATCCGGGCCATCCCGGGTGTGCGTGAGACAGAAACGTTCGTCTATCTGAAGCTGCAAAAGCAGATCTACACATGGGGTACTCGATGAGCTTCGATCCACAGCAAGCCCAGCAACTCAATGATTCCGCACGCGATCACTTGTGGATGCACTTCACGCGCCACTCAACCTACGAGCACGGCTCTCCGATTCCAATCATCACCCGCGGTGATGGCGCGTACATCTACGACGT
>CAIKEU010000010.1 GCA_903826575.1 uncultured bacterium | reverse complement strand
TGGTCCGATGCCGGGGCGACAGATCTCGATAATCTCGCGCTAGTTTGCAACCGCCATCACACCGCGATCCACCACGAAGGCTGGCAGCTTGTTCCACGAGATGGCATGAGCGCTCATCAGCCTGGCTACTGGCAAGTTCTCGAACCGCCAACCAGCCCCAGCAACCAACATCAGCATCGCAAACAGCGTCAGTCTCGGCGTCGGTGAATTGAGCCGTTCAAGAATCAAATACGAAAGGGCGGCAGGTGCCTGCCGCGCGCTGATGCGTGCACTAGCCTGCTCACGTGCTGCTGGGAAATCACGATGACTGAGCCTCGCGATCTCGACCTGATCCTGTCCGTCGCATCGGTCGATGCTGAGGTATTCGAGCTCCGTCCGGATTACCGCGCACTACTTATCGCGATCGATGGCATTGTTCCTTCGGCGTCGACAACTCCTGACGCCGTTGTCGACGCGCTGATTGAACGAGCAGAGTCCGCAGCACGCGAAGCGGTCGCGACGGGGCCGATAGAAGACCTGGCTCATATCGCTGCTTGGCGTGAGGCGTATCGCCAATTCGGCGCCAAGCCGCAGCGAACACGAAACAGTCTCGAAGCCTTGATGCGTCGCGCTGAAACAGCCATGCCTCGGGTAAATCGCCTCACCGACATCTACAACGCCATATCAGTGATCCACCAGCTTCCACTCGGTGGCGAGGACCTAACCCGTTACGACGGTGCTCCGCAGTTGCGACGTGCCGTCGGCGATGAGCCTTTCGACACAGTCGCCGAAGGTGAAACGGTGATCGAATACCCAGAGGTTGGCGAGGTCGTGTGGTGTGACGATGCCGGCGTAACATGCCGTCGGTGGAATTGGCGCCAAGCACGTCGAACAGCCCTGCAGGACGAGACGACGTCCGCGCTGTTCATACTCGACGCACTCGGTGCCATCACTGATGCGGAACTGGTGGCTGCTGCAGATGAACTAGTGCACCATCTTTCGGCGCTCGGACCCGAGGTGCGGATCGCCCGGCGCATCATTAACGCGCCGACGTCACCTGCATAAGTGGGGCGGGTGGGGCTCGAACCCACGACCGACGGATTATGAGTCCGCTGCTCTAACCGACTGAGCTACCGCCCCGAACGCAGATAAGCCTACCCACGCGGATTTACCTAAGTTCACAGGTGGTTTAGATCAGGTAGCGTGGGGACTGTTCGATAGGGGGGTGTCGACGCTCATCCCTGCGCCGATCACTAGCGCTAAGGGAACAGTGGGAGCCGGCAATGTGGGAGCCGGTGATGTGAGAGCCGGCGAATGAGGAGCAAAGCGATATGGCCAGGATGCCAGGCAGGTCAGTAGTTACCTGCGCGGTATTGGTCGGCGTGACTTTCACCGCCACCGCATGTTCACAACTTCCAACGGGCGCACTGAACTCCCCAAACTCGGCGGTTTCAGGTCAGTCGGGCACAGCAAATACCAGCGGCGGGCCCAGTCCAGCGTCACCATCAGCATCTCAAGCGACCGTAACGTTATGGCCCCTGACCAATAAGCCCGCACCAGACGGTGTCACCAACAGACCCGCGCTGCTGGTGAAGATCGACAACGTTGGCGCTGCCCTCCCACAGCAGGGCGTGAACAGAGCCGACATCGTGATCGAGCAGCCCGTTGAGGGTGGGCTCACCCGGCTTGTCGCAGTGTTCCAGTCGAAGAATCCCGGAATTGTCGGTCCGGTCAGAAGTGCCCGGCCGGTTGACGCCCAACTCACCCGCATGTTCGGGTCGTCGATCCTTGTCTTCTCGGGTGCTTCCAATCAAGAGATCGGTCCCGTGAAAGCCGATTCACATGCAATCTTGATCGCGAATGATTGGGGTAACGCCCCTGAGGTGTTCCACCGCGATCCAAATCGTCGAGGCGATCACTCCCTGATGGCAGATACCGATGTCGCATGGACGTGGGCCCTGGCGCACGGTGCCCAACCGGCACCACCACAGGCTGGGATCCCTTTCACCGATAGCAACCAACTGGCAAACCCGGCAGCGAACGTCAAACTCGATTTCTACGACACGACCGCGAGTTGGCATTACGACTCGGGCAAGTACCTACGTTTACAAAACGGTAGCCCGGACAGAACAACAGACTCGGGACGAATATCTGCCGACACCGTCATCATCACCCAAGTTGCGACGCACGCAGACCCAC
>CAIKEU010000009.1 GCA_903826575.1 uncultured bacterium | reverse complement strand
TCAGCCGCTCTCGGTTGGAATATCGTGCCACCAACCGCGTGGCGTCAGGACGGCCCGTACGGGCAGGGGATGGCCCAAGCGTGGGTTCTGAGCCCTGACGGTGACGAACCAGAGCCAGGGGCTGGTCTGATCGATGTGGTGCCTCTGGGGCGCACCCCGTCGGGCTGGATCGACATCGTGGAAGCACACGGAAATGACGGGTCGCCCGTCTCCCTGGTGCACGCAGATGATCCGTCGCTGAGGCAGATGGCCCTGCTGGACGTCATCGTCAATAACGCCGACCGCAAGGGCGGTCACGTACTCGTGGGCCGCGTACGTCCAGACGACGAGGTCAGCACCTTCGGGGTCGATCACGGTGTGGCATTTAACGAGGACGAGAAGTTGCGCACGGTGCTCTGGGGTTTCGCTGGCGAAGAGGTGGCCGATGATCTTGTTGAGGACGTTGAACGTTTCAACGAGGACTTGCTCGGTGAGCTCGGAAATGTGCTCAGTGAGTTGCTCACACGTCGCGAAATCACCCGTACCCAGCGTCGGGTGACGAGGCTGCTTCGTCAACGTATGTATCCAATGCCGGGCGATGGTTGGCCTAGCCTTCCATGGCCGGCATTCTGAGCCGCTGACGGCGCGCAGCCCCGCCGCCCCATAGACTGCTCACATGCATGCATGGGCTGCCCCCGACGTTCCGACCCTGCCCGGTAAAGGCTCTCTGCTGCGCCTTCACGACACTGGCGCACAGGCAGTACGTCTAACAGATCCGGGCGAGACCGCAACCATGTACGTATGCGGGATCACCCCTTATGACGCAACGCACATGGGCCACGCAGCCACCTACGTCACCTTCGATTTAGTGCACCGCTACTGGCTTGATGCGGGTCACGATGTGCACTACGTGCAGAACGTGACCGATATCGACGATCCGCTCCTAGTGCGCGCACTCCATACGGGTGACGATTGGGTAGCTCTTGGCGACCGCGAAACCCAACTGTTCCGTGAGGACATGACGGCGCTGCAGGTGATTCCTCCGCGACACTACATAGGTGCCGTCGAGTCAATCCCGGCCGTGATCTCATACATCGAAAAACTGCGCGATGCGGGTGCTGTGTATGACGTTGATGGCGATCTGTACTTCCGGGTAAATGCCGATGCAAACTTTGGCAGCGTCGCACATCTGAGCGATGAACGGATGCTGGAAATCTTTGCCGAGCGTGGGGGAGATCCTGATCGTCAGGGGAAGGAACACCCACTCGATTGCCTGCTCTGGCTGCTAGAGCGTCCGGGAGAGCCGTCGTGGGACAGCCCCTTCGGAAAGGGGCGGCCAGGCTGGCATATTGAGTGCTCCGCGATCGCTCTCGATCATCTCGGCATCCCGATTGATCTGCAGGGAGGTGGCAGTGATCTTGCCTTCCCGCATCACGAGATGGGTGCTGCCGAAGCGCAGGTGGCCACCGGTGTTGGCCCCTACGCGCGGCACTACACCCATGCGGCGATGGTTCGTCTTGATGGCGAAAAGATGAGCAAGTCGCGCGGCAATCTCGTTTTCGTGTCCAGACTTCGCGCGGCTGGTATTGATCCCGCGGCCATTCGCCTTGCGATCCTTTCCCATCACTACCGCACGGATTGGGATTGGACCGACGAGGGCCTAGCCCAAGCTCAGGAACGGCTTGCGGCATGGCGTGCGGCCTGTGCCGCGCCGGCTGCGCCTGGTGCAACGCCAGTATTGGCCGCGGTGCGCGCACATCTAGCTAACGATCTCGATGCACCGGCCGCCCTGTCGGTAATCGACCGATGGGCGGAAAACACTCGGCTTCGGTCAGGTGCGTCTGCTTCAGAAGACTCACACGCTGGCGGCGAGATCAAAGCAATCGTCAACAGTTTGCTCGGAGTTGCGCTTTAGCCTGTCGGTTTCGATCAATTCGCTAACGAAGCAGCTGGGCCTAGGACTTCTTCTCCGCGTGTCCGCCGAATTGCTTGCGCATCGCCGAGAGAGCCTTGTCTCCATAAAGCGCGTTGCCACGTGAGCTAAATCGCGAGAAGAGCGCTGCCGTGAGAACTGGTGCGGGCACGCCTTCTTCAATGGCCGCGATCGCAGTCCAACGTCCTTCACCGGAATCTGAGACTCGACCACTGAATTCGTCCAGCGTCGGAGAATCGTGTAACGCGTTGGCTGTCAGATCTAGCAGCCAAGAGGACACGACTGAGCCGCGACGCCACAATTCGGTGACCGCAGGAATATCGATGTCATAGGAGTAGTACTCGGGGTGATCGAGTGGTGCAGTTTCTGCATCGTTCTCCCGTGAATTCAGCCCCTCGTTCGCGTTGTGCAAGATGTTGAGGCCCTCGGCGTAGGCGGCCATCAGACCGTATTCGATTCCGTTGTGCACCATCTTGACGAAGTGCCCGGCACCGGACGGACCACAGTGCAGCCAGCCGTTCTCCTCAGGTGCGATATCACCGGAACGTCCGGCGGTGCGCTCGGCCGCATCGAGGCCCGGAGCCAGGCTCGTCCAAATCGGTGCGAGCCGCTGAACTGACTCATTCGCGCCACCGACCATCAAGCAGAAGCCACGCTCGAGCCCGAACACGCCTCCGGACGTGCCGCAGTCGACGTAAAAGATCCCACGCTCGGCCAGTTCTGCTGAGCGGCGAATGTCGTCGCGGTAGTAGGTGTTGCCACCATCGATGATGGTGTCACCCTCGCTCAAGTGCTCGGCCACGCCGGCAACAGACTTCTCGGTGATGTCACCGGCTGGCACCATGATCCAAATATTGCGCGGTCCGTCGAGTTTTGCCGCGAGATCCGCGTAGGACGTAGCGCCTATCGCGCCCTCAGCGACGAGAGTGTCGATGGCCGCTTGGTTGACGTCGTACACCACACACGTGTGCCCGTCACGCATCGCGCGACGAACAAGGTTCGCGCCCATTCGTCCGAGCCCGACCATGCCGAGCTGCATGGGAGTCTGGGTAGCCATGGTGTAAGCCTTCCTACTCAAGAGCGAAGATCAATCGCTAGGGTCTACCTGCGAGCCTAGGGGACGACAGGTCCGTCTGGCGCGAGGGGTGATGGAGGATCAGATGAATTCCACGAACGAATCCACCAACTCGGGACCGGTCAGCGGTCTACTGGCGTGGGCTGAAGTTCAGGAGCACTACGATCGGGTCCGCGAATCGCATCTGCGGGAACTTTTTGCCGATGATCCCGCTCGCGTTGAGCGGATGACCCTCGACGTGGTGGGTATTCACGCTGACCTTTCCAAGCACCGCATTGATGAGGCGTCTCTTTCGTCACTCATCGAGTTGGCAGAGCAGCGTGATCTGCGCACCCGTATCGACGAGATGTTCACTGGGGTGCACATCAACACCACTGAGAATCGCGCTGTCCTTCACACTGCACTGCGGCTTCCTCGTGGCGAATCGCTGATCGTCGATGGTGTGGATGTAGCCGCGCAGGTTCATGCTGTTCTTGATCAGATGGGATCGTTCGCTGATCGCGTCCGCTCCGGAGAATGGACCGGAAGCACCGGCAAACCAATCCGAGCTGTTGTGAACATCGGTATCGGCGGGTCAGATCTCGGACCAGTGATGGCGTATCGAGCCCTTCGTCACGTGTCTAAGCGCGACGTGCAATTTCGGTTTGTGTCGAACATCGACGGCACGGACATTGTGGAGTCGACGCACGATCTCGATGCCGCCGAAACGCTTTTCATTGTCTCAAGTAAGACCTTCACTACTCAGGAGACAATCACTAACGCTGAATCTGCCCGTTCGTGGTTGCTCGCACAACTGGGTAGCGACGCCGATGTCGCCAAGCACTTCGTTGCTGTTTCGACCAATGCCGACGCGGTGCAATCATTCGGTATCGACACCAAGAATATGTTCGGTTTTTGGGATTGGGTTGGCGGTCGATATTCGATGGATTCGGCCATCGGCTTGTCACTGATGCTCGCCGTGGGTCCAGATGCGTTCGAAGATATGTTGGCCGGATTCCATGCGATGGATGAACACTTCCGTTACGCCGACTTCGACGGAAATCTCCCGGTGCTCATGGGCTTACTCGGCGTTTGGTACCGAGACTTCTTCAACTATCAGACGCAGGTCGTGTTGCCCTACGA
This sequence comes from uncultured bacterium, assembly GCA_903826575.1. Lineage (GTDB taxonomy): Bacteria > Actinomycetota > Actinomycetes > S36-B12 > CAIYMF01 > Longivirga. The sequence continues at coordinate 15,760 of CAIKEU010000009.1, read as the reverse complement.
GCAATACCTAGATCGCTTTCCGGCTTATCTGCAGCAACTGACGATGGAGAGCAACGGAAAATCTGTCACACATGATGGAACGCCGGTAGGGGTGGACACGAGTGCTATTTGGTGGGGTGAGCCCGGCACGAATGGGCAACATTCGTTCTACCAGCTGCTCCACCAAGGTACGTCGATCTCGCCTGCTGACTTCATCATGTTCGTGCAGCCCGTCAACGACATCGGCGATCACCATGACAAGCTGATCGCGAACGTATTGGCTCAAGCAAATGTCATGGCATTTGGTCGCAATGATGACGAGCTACGCGCTGCTGGAACGGCCGAGGATCTCGTCGAGCACAAGGTGATGCCGGGTGACCGTCCGTCGACAACGCTGATGCTCGATCGCCTCACGCCCTATGCGCTCGGAACGCTAATCTCGCTGTACGAACACGTCGTGTTTACCCAAGGCGTGATCTGGGGTGTGGACTCATTCGATCAATGGGGAGTCGAATTAGGTAAGGCAATGGCGGGGCAACTGTTGCCAGCACTCAGCGCCGATGACGTTCCGGACCTCAGCGGGTTTGATTCCAGCACCGCGCACCTGGCCATGCGGTATCGACAGCTTCGCGGTCGTTAGGAAGCCCCCACAGAACACTGAAGGGTGCCGCGCAATGCGACACCCTTCAGGTCTTCTTACTAATGCGAGGAACTAAACCTGCGCCTCGTTGGCCAAGAAGGCTTCCTTGGAATCATCAAGTGCGAGCATCCACGTGGTGTGGTGTTCGGGTGCCTGATTACCGGTGACAACCGAAACATAGCTGCGGTCGCGGTAGGTCAGGATGCCCTCTTCCTTGTGGTGCTCCCAGGTCTTGAACAGTTCGGCAACCTTCTCGACCTTGAGTTCTGGGTAATCCGTGCTGTCGAGCATGTCGCGCATATACGCAGTCTGGAAGTCGATCAGATCGAACGCGTTCTCACATGCTTCTTCCTTGGCACGCCATACCTTGTAATCCTCTTCACGGGTGGCCGCATCAGGCAGTTCAATGCGGCCCAAGACGACATCGCGTGCGTACCACGCCTGCGCGTCAAACATGTTGAATGTGTAGAACTGGTCCTGAGCGCCGATGTACATGAACTTGGTGTTGTTCTGCCAGAAGATGCCCTTGTATAGGCCCAGTGGCCACAGGCGGTTCTCGCTCTTGAGGCGCAGATCCTCGCCGAGGTACGGGTAGTTATGCAGGTATCCCGTGCACAGGATGATCGCGTCTGCATGCTTGCTGCTGCCATCTGAGAAGTGGACGATGTTGCCCTCGACATGCGTCAAGATGGGTCGCTCATCGACGCTTTCTGGCCAGTTGAATCCCATCGGGGTGTTGCGGTAGCAGTAGGTGACCGTCTTGGCACCGTACTTGTGGCACTGAATGCCGATGTCTTCGGCGGAGTAAGAAGCTCCGACGACGATCACGTCTTTGCCGGCAAATTCGACGGCGTCGCGGAAGTCGTGCGAGTGCAGCACGCGCCCTGGGAACTTTTCAAAGCCCGGGTACTGGGGAACGTTCGGCGTCGAGAAGTGGCCACCGGCGTTGATGACGTAATCGAACTCTTCAGTTGAGTCCTGATTGTTTGGAAGGTCGCGAACGCGAACGGTGAACTTACCGGTCTCATCGTTGTATTCCACCCAGCGGACCGAGTGGTCGAACTTGATGTACGGACGAACACCCGACTTGGAGACGCGGCCGGCGATGTAGTCATGCAGCACGGCGCGCGGCGGGTACGACGGGATCGGGCGACCGAAGTGCTCTTCAAAGGAGTAGTCCGCGAACTCGAGGCACTCCTTTGGGCCGTTCGACCATAGATAGCGGTACATGCTGCCGTGTACGGGCTCGCCGTACTGGTCAGTGCCGGTGCGCCACGTGTAGTTCCAGATACCGCCCCAGTCGTTCTGGCGCTCGTAGCAGACCAGTTCGGGGATCTCGGCGCCCTTCTTGCGCGCAGATTCGAATGCGCGTAGCGCTGCCATACCACTAGGGCCGGCGCCAATGATGGCCACTCTGGTCATGTGTTCCTACTCCTCGGTCGGTTCTGCATAACTTTGCGTACTGACGTACTTAGGATAAATCCGTCAGGAACCTACCGCGATTTTGGGTCATCTCGCTACGCCGACGCCACGAAAATTCGCAAACGTGGAGGTCGGCGTAGCAAGAGTTTCGTCAGGGGCAACATGCCTCTGAACAGGTACTTTAGGTAACGAGTAGTTACCCGTGCCTAGTATCTCGGTGCACCAAGACCGGAATTGACGCTCCGTGAAGCACCTTGTGTGCCGTGCTGCCGACTAGAGCGGCGTGAAAGTCGCCATGACCGCGCGTCCCCACGACGATTAATCCGGCCTTTTCGGTGTCCGCAACACTCAAAAGGACGTCTGCGATTTTATCTACAGTGGACCGTTGAAGTTGTCCATGAGCAGTGAGCCCTTCGCTGGTGAACAGGGCAACGGTCTTGTCAATAAGTGCCTGCGCCTCGCTCGCGTCCTCCATGGGAGCCGGTGCCGAGCCAGGGGAGGGCATTCCTAAGGTTTGCACGTGCACGACGACGATCTCGTCTCGCGTTAGCTTGGCGAGTTGTACAGCGGCGTTTATTGCCTCAAATGAGTGGTCGTTCTCATCCACTCCGACGACGATCTTGTTGTACATGGCGTACTCCAATCATCTCGACTAGTGACACCTTCAGGCTACGCCCGTCAAAGGTGCCATCGCACTCGGACAACCGGCTGATCAATGATGTTGCCGGTGATAGTCGTCACGGCAAAACAGGTTGAAGCAGTTGAGGAAACGGCGGATAATGAGTGTCCGCAAAACATCTACGCGTTGCGTTTAACGCAGCGGGTAGGTAGTCCTCGGGTTGTCGGTCTGGCGAACGCGCCTGTAGGCACGGTAGCCAAACCAATACCAGGCAGCGAGAGCAACGACGGCCGTTATCGGTATCGGGGCATTTCTAGCGACCAGCAATACCGCCAGGGCGGCCAGGAAAGCTTGGACGATGAATCCTTTTCGCTTTGCCTGGAACGAAGCCGCGCGCCGGTGGATTTCTTCGACTGTCGATTGGGGCAGTTTGTTGCTGTCGTACGGTGCTCCGCATTCACATGTGCCGGTTTGTCCGAGCACGATCGGGATCCTCGTGCCGCACGTCCCGCAGATCACGGTTACGTGGAAGTCAGGCACCAAACCTCCAACTTTGATCAATTAAATATGGGAAAGGTACTTGCATTAGCGCAGGACTTGGCTAGTGTACGGGCAACCGCAACGGCTCCGGCCGACCGTATCGCATGCCTCTTGGGAGCGCAGAATGTCAGACACGCATCACGAGTCTTGGGGTGCAGCCCCGGTCATCGAAGTCGAAGACCGCGAGCTGCTTCAGACCCTTCGTTGGTGGGACGGCTTCGCTGTTTCACTGGCAGTTCCAAGCTTCCTGCTTGGTGTTCTTGCCTTCACCTTCGCGAGTCTAGGTACTTGGGGAACGATCTTCTTCTGGACGCTCTCGATGTTCATCGGTGCGCTTCAGGCATTCGTTTACCAAGAGCCGGCCATGATGTTCCCGGACAAGTCCGGCGGTATTGCCCTGTACGCGAACGAGGCATGGAAGCGTTACTCCACGCTCATCGGCCCCATTGCGACATTTGGCTACTGGGCGGCATGGTCTGCCGTGCTAGCCATCAACGGCAACCTGATCGGTTCTTTGGTCGTGTCGCAGTGGTGGCCAGACCAGACGACCGGTGCTGACACGGCCTGGTCGTTGGGAACGGCCGGTACTCCTTATCACATCACGGTCTCCAAGATCATCGGCATTATCTGCATTCTGCTGATTTGGCTTCTGAACACTCGCGGTATGCGCGTCGGCATTAACCTCACCTACCTCACGGGTGCGCTGCTGTTCATCCCGCTTGCCATCGTTATGTTCGGCGGCCTTGCCACCGGCCACTTCGATGCTTCCAAGTTGACTTGGACCGTCTCGGGATCCGAGGGCTGGATCACCGGTATGGTCTGGCTGTACCTCATGGGTTGGTCTTCGTACGGCGTTGAGACCGTCGCGGCATTCTCCCCCGAATACAAGGAAGCGCACGACACCCGCAAGGCGTTGCTCTCAGCCTCTGCCTTCTCGCTGCTGATCTACTTCCTCGTTCCACTCGGTGTTGCCGGAACGCTCACGACGGATGAGATTTCGGCCGGCGCGAGTGGCGGCTACATCGTCACCGCGCTCGAGAAGGTTCTCGGTGGCGGCGGTGCCCTTACCTCGTTCTTCCTCATCCTGCTCATTGCAGGCTTGTTGCTCGCCATGAATACGGCCACGATGGACGGATCACGCGCCCTCTACGGAATCGCCAAGGAAGGTCTGTCGATCAAGTGGCTTGGGGTGCTCAACGAGCACCACGTACCGGCCCGAGCGATGACCGTCGATACGGTGTTCAACATCGCGTTGATTCTGTTCCTCGACAGCAACCTGATCATTCTCGCTGCCAGTAACCTCGGTTACTTCCTATGTCACGTGTTCGCGTTGTCCGGAATCTTGCTCCTTCGCAAGGATCGTCCAAGTTGGCCGCGTCCGTACAAGCTCAATGGCTTCTGGGTGTTCATGGCCGGTGTGCTTGCCGTCGTAAACCTGGCGCTGATCTTCTTCGGTTACTGGCGCTTCGATCTGACCGGTTACATCAGTGGTATCCAGATCTTCGGAATCGATGCGGCTCTGATCCTTGGGCCCGTCATTCTGCTCATCGGAGTTGCCTTCTACCTGTACCGCCGCTTGGTTCAGGACAAGTTGCCATTCCAGTGGACAGACAAGAGCGAGCAGATCCCGTCCTCACGGGTTCAGGTCTGACTCGACAATCGAACGTGATGATTGCCCGGCCATATGCGGCCGGGCAATCATCGTTTTAAGCACCTAAGGCTCCTTCCCCAAGACTCCGTCTGGCCGCTAAAGTGCAGGTCAGCGGCCACGTCACGGTGTGGCCATGTATTCGCGATTTCCAAGACCGTGAAACTCGATGAGGAGTTGCTCCATGAGCTTGCTAGATGGAACGCCTAGTGGCCTATTTCTTCCTGGCCCGGGGATCGAGCGATACCCGGTCGCAGGCGGTGGGGCTTCGGTGATCGAGGTCTCACGGGGCGACACGGTCGAAATCATGGATGTCCACGGCGGCCAGATCGGTGAGGTTATCTTTATCGATCGCACTGGCGCTGATCGGTTGTCCTCGGCGGGTTTGCCATCGGATGGGCCAGCTCGAGCGCTGGCCTCGCTGTCCCGCTCGGCGCACCCCGACGCGGGTCTGCTGACGGCTGCTGTGGCCAATCTCGGCGTGGTGCCAGACAGCGCCGTCGCAGCGCACATTTTTGGAGCCGGTTCCCATGCGGGATCAACGGTGCGCCTAGTCGCTGATGCGGCCGGAATCCTGATCGTCTTAGCGCCCGGTGGGCCTATGTCGCCCGACGGTAGCGATTTGGCAACCAACCTCACTGTGATGGTCTTCCGTGAGTCAGTTGCCGAACTCGAACCGGTAACAGCTCCGCCACTGCTAGCGCAGCCAAGCCTTGACATCGTCGTTGACGCATCATCCGCGCTGACGTACGAGGTTAAGGCGGGGGACTACATCCAGATCGTTGACCTTGAAGGTCGTCAGTGCTCGGACTTCTTGGCCTTCGATAGCCATGCGCTCGATAAGGGCGTGGAAAAGGGATTGGACTCCACTGCCACTCGAACCATCATGGGCATGACGATCCCGGCCCCCGGCCTGCATTCAAAGTTCTATGACGATGATCTGCGCGCCATCGTGGAGGTCGTCCGTGACACGGTGGGCCGCCACGACACCTTCGGTTACGCATGTACGTCGAAGTACTACGACGATCGCGGCTACTTCGGTCACATCAACTGCTCGGATAACTTCAACAAGGTGCTCGCGCCCTACGAAATTGCTGCTCGTCGCGGTTGGCCGGCAATTAACTTCTTCTACAACACCTTCCTCGATGGCCCAACCCATATTTTCCTCGACGAGCCGTGGTCACGACCCGGTGACTACGTTCTGATGCGCGCGATGACAGATCTCGTATGCGCGTCGTCGGCCTGCCCAGATGATATTGATCCCGCGAATGGCTGGGTGCCTACACCGATTGGTGTTCGCGTCTACCCGGGCACCGCAAAATTCTCACAGGGAGTTGCACACAGAGTGACCGCCAATGCTGAGCCCGTTTTGACTAAGGAAACCGGCTTCTCCGAACGAATTCGTGCACTCACCGGGCGCATGGTCGAGTACCGCGGCTACTGGCTACCAAGCTCATTCTCAGGCTACGGCCCCGAGGAAGAGTATTGGGCATGCAGGGAAAGGGTTGCGGTTGTGGACCTTTCACCTCTGCGCAAGTTTGAGGTAGTCGGCCCTGATGCAGAATCACTGCTTCAGGCCGTCTGTACTCGCGACATTCGTCGTCTTTCGACCAACAAGGTCGTGTACACGGCGATCTGCAATGAGACCGGCGGAATGATGGACGATGCCACCGTCTACCGGATCGATCGTGACAACTTCCGCTTCGTCGGCGGTGACGATTACGACGGCATTTGGATGCGTGAGCAGGCCGCGAAGCTTGGCCTCGACAAGGTGTGGATCCGTCCGTCGACGGACAACCTGCACAACATTGGCGTGCAAGGGCCCAAGAGCCGCGATCTGCTCGCTGAAATCGTGTGGACGCCGGCGCATCAGCCAGCTTTCCGTGACCTGGGCTGGTTCTCATTCACCGTGGGTCGTCTGAACGACCCGGCAGGTCCGCCCATTATGGTTTCCCGTACCGGTTACACCGGCGAACTTGGTTACGAAGTCTGGTGTCACCCGGATAACGCCCCGCAGATCTGGGACGCCGTGTTCGCCGAGGGGGAGAAGTACCGCATCGCGCCAATCGGTCTCGACGCGCTCGACATGTTGCGTATCGAAGCTGGCCTGATCTTTGCTGGCTATGAATTCGACGATCAGATCGATCCATTCGAAGCTGGCATCGGTTTTGCTGTTGGTCTCAAGACAACCGATGAGGACTTCATAGGCCGTGCGGCTGTCGAGCGTCGTCGAGCCAACCCAAGCCGAGTTCTTGTCGGGCTTGAACTCGAAGGCAACGAGACTGCTGGGCACGGAGACAGCGTGCACATGGGGCGCCCGCACATCGGTGTAGTCACCTCCGGTACTCGGTCGCCGCTGCTACGCAAGAACGTCGCACTTGCTCGAGTAGCTGTTGAGTACTCCGAGATTGGAACGCAGCTCGAAGTTGGCAAGTTAGACGGACTCCAAAAGCGCATCCCAGCAACAGTTGTGCGCTTCCCGTTCTACGATCCGGACAAGGAACGTCCTCGCTCGTAATGCAGTGAGCTAGATGGCCGACTCTCGCTTCGCGCGGTAGTCGGCCACACTCATGTCAAAGACGTACTCAAGGCCGTCTTCAGGATCGTCTTGTTCGCCAACGTGGGTGAATCCGGCGGATGTGATGATCGCCATGGACGGAGCATTCGTTGGGCTTACGGTTGCGCGAAGGATCTTTACGTCTGGATGACTGGCCGCGAAATCCCACATGATCTGCGCGATTTCACGCCCGTAGCCGTTACGGCGAAATCGATCGGTTACTCGGTAGCCGATTTCGACGACGCCATCCTCGTCGGGACGGTCGTGAAAATTTGTGAGGCCGACGATGGTGTCCGATTCGCGATCGACAGCGAGTCTGATTAACCAGGGGTTAACCGACGGATCGGCCTGCACCTGCGGAATCCGGTGAGCGAGTGGAGAGTTTTCAGGGCTCAGTATGTCGTCGGGATCAGCGAATGCGATGGCAACTGGATCGTGCTCACCATCACGCGAGAGCACCTGCTCGACGGTTACCAGATGCAGATCTAGGCGAGGTCCGGACAGTACGTCCGGTGGGTTGAGAGTCATGCTCCAGTTTTACCGCATCGAAGGCCCGTAGTCTGACGTGATGACCCGTGAGCAGCGACTGTGGACTGTGCTGTGGCTGAACGTGGCTTTGCTCGGGTTACTCGTGGTCGTCGGGCTACGTGCTGGATCGCTTGGACTCATAGCCGCGGCTGGTGACTACATCGCCGATATTGGCGCGATTGCACTGGCGTTGTTTGCCATCTGGCTCAAATCCAGCCGCTCACATGACGGACGATTCGCACGAGCCCCGGTCTACGCGGCCCTTGTTAATGTTGTGTTGTTGCTCGTCGTGGTTGTGGCAGTGCTGATCGAGGCGTCTCACCGGCTAATGACGAAGTCTTTCGAGATGGCGCCAACTCCGGTCATCTGGACGGCGGTTGTCGCGGCGGTGTTTATGACCATTGGTGCTCTCATTTTGGGTGGCGATATGGATGTCGCCGACGACACGACTGCCGACCGACTCAACATGCGAGCGGTCCTACTCGACACGATCGCAGATGCCGTTTCTGCAGGCGCGGTAGCGATGTGCGGAATCATCATGCTCGTCACCGGAGGTTTCGGCTGGCTTGATGCGGTGGTGGCAGCCGTGATCGCCTTGGTCGTGGGATACCACGCAATCGAACTTGCTCGTGACGTATCCGTGTCCATAAAAAATGCGGGCGACTAGGTATCCCAGTCGCCCGCATTTTCTAGGGAGTAGTGCCTGTCGGATTAACGCCCGTCACGGCGTGCTTGTGTGCGGGACTGGTTTGACCGTGAAACAGATGAACGAACCTTGGAGGTCGCACTCTTTGACTTCGGTGCCGGACCCTTCGTGGCACGCGTGGTCGAAGCAGGTACCGCCTTTTTAGCGGCCGGGGTCGCAGCCTTCTTCGCGGCGGGTGCCGCTGTTGTCTTTGCGACGGTTTTCTTTGCCGGTGCTTTCTTGGCTGGGGCCTTCTTGGCGCGTGCGCGTGGCGGTACGGGCGCTGCGGTCTTAGCGGCCTCGGCAGCTGCTGCAGCGGCGATCAGACGCGACTTCTTCAGGTCACCGGCGTTCTGCTTAGCCAGTTCTGCTTCGCGCTTGCTGACTCGACCAAGGGCTTCTTCAAAGATTTCGTACTTCGATGCACTACCCATGTTCTTGTTAGCGCCGGTGCCGCGAGCATGGTCCCTACGTACCTGAGTGCTCGCCTGACGACGGTGCAGACCGCGGTACTTGTCGCGTCCCTTACGCACTCGGTCGTAAATTGCTCCGACCTCATCGAGATTTTTTTTGTCGAGTGCGGCAACACTCGTCTGCTCGATGAGCTTGGCTTCATCTGCGGTTAGTAGTCGGCGAGTTGCTGCGTCAAGCACGGGAAAGCCTCTCAGTATGTTGAAGAGTTAACATCGCAAGACTAGCGCGTCCGGTAGTAAAAGGTCTCGTACCAACTGACCTAAAGGCGTCACAATCACCGTGCCGGAGTGCTGGATTACTTCGGTGGTTCGGCACTTCGTCGACGAAGGTATCGTTCGAATTCTCGAGCGATCGCGTCGCCTGACGCTTCGGGGAGTTCAGCAGTGTCAACGGCCTCTTCAAGTTGACGGACGTATGCGGCGACCTCGTCGTCCTCGGCGGCAAGTTCATCAACCCCGACCTGCCATGCCATCGCTTCTTCGGCTAGATCGTCGAGAGGGACTGGAACATCGAGAAGATCTTCAATGCGGGCAAGGATGGCCAAAGTCGCCTTAGGGCACGGGGGAGCAGACACGTAGTGGGGAATAGCCGCCCACAGCGACACCGATGAGATACCTGCGTTGAAGCATGCGTGCTGAAGGACGCCAACAATTCCCGTCGGACCTTCATAAAGTGACGGTTCATAACCCATGCGCTCAGAGATCTCTGAGTTACTCGACGAGCCACTTACCGGAACGGGTCGAGTGTGCGGTGAGTCGGCTAGTAGCGAGCCCAGTGTGACCACCATTTCTACGCCCAGTTGTTGAGCGAGGGCAACCAATTCTTGAGTGAATGAACGCCAACGCATTGACGGTTCGATGCCGTGAACAAGCACGACATCACGCATTGCAAGTGGAATCCGAGCCACTGAAAGCCGAGTCGTGGGCCAGGTGATCGAACGGATGCCCTCGTCGATGGTGACTTCGGGACGATTGACCTGAAAGTCGTAATAATCCTCGGGGTCGAACGCGCCAATCTGAATAGCTGACCACACATCTTCGAGATGGAGAATCGCGCCGCTGGCTGAATCGCCGGCATCATTCCAACCTTCGAATGCGCACAGCATGACTGGATTGAGGAGTTCAGGTAGTTCATCGGCGGATCCCTCGAACTCGATCACCAGCTGCCTCCACGCCTTGTCTCGATCCTCAGCGACCGCGATCGCCCACATAACCACCGTACGCCAGAACCAGCCACGACAGGGTCAGGCTCCCCACTGTTTTCGCGGGCACTAGTCTGGGGCGTCATGTCTGCCACCACTGCTCCTGCATATAGCCCGGACTCGGGGCCACCTTGTCTTCCCGCTGCTGTCCTTTTCGATATGGACGGTCTACTGGTTGAGACCGAAGAACTCTGGTACCGAGCCGAGCGCACGCTGATGACTGAGATTGGTGCGCAATGGGGGCCGGAGCATCAGGAAGTTCTCGTTGGTGGTCCCCTGGAGTTCGCTGTGGCGTACATGATCGAGGTGTCCGGTGGCGATCACGACCACGAGGTGATGCTCAACAAGTTGATGGTTGAGATGGAGCGCCTCCTTCGGACCGAACCGGTTCACTGGCGCCCGGGGGCGCAAGCCTTGGTTTCGGCTTGTGAAGCACGAGGTGTACCAATGGCGCTGGTGTCTGCATCATGGCGAAGCCTGATTTCAGCGGTGCACGATTCTGTCTTGCACGAACTGGGCCACGAGGTGTTCGTTACGACGGTAGCGGGCGACGAGGTGGAGCGCACCAAGCCGTTCCCCGATCCGTATCTGCTGGCTGCGGAACGTATCGGTGTGCGGCCAGAGCACTGCGTGGTTCTGGAAGATTCGCACACCGGTTCCAAGGCTGGGGTCGCCTCGGGCGCGCTGGTGGTCGCCGTCCCGTCGTACGTCGAAATCCAACCAGCGCCCGGTCTACGGGTTGTTACCTCACTTGAAGAATTGACGCCAGAACTTCTCGGCCTGTGGTCGTACGAATGGTCACCTCGCGGCGATTGAGCGGACGTGCACCACGGATGCGTCAGTCAGTTGCGATTGCCTTGAGCACATCGAGCCGGCTCGCCGTGAATGCCGGCCATAGGGCCGCTACGACCCCGCCGACCACAGCGAGGATGATGAACCACGTCAATTGTCCGGTTGGAATGGCAAGTTGCGTGATGCCCACTGACTCCAGAACCTTCCTGAACAAGATGCCGTAAATCAATCCGAGGGCTATACCAACCAGCGCACCAAATAAGGCAATCAGAATCGACTCGATGACAACCATGCGTCGGATTTGGGCGCGACTCGTACCCACAGCGCGCAATAGTCCGACTTCTCTTCGTCGTTCAAACACTGACAGGGCAAGGGTGTTGATGATGCCAAGGAATGCAACGATGACGGCCAAGGCGAGCAGTGCGTAGATAAATCCAAAGACGCGGTCGAATTGCTGGTTGATCTGATCTTTCAGGCTTGCTTGATCTTGCAACTTAACCGCAGGGAAAGCTGCGAGTTCCTGGTCAAGTGAGGCGCGCACTGCCGCCGGGTCAGCCCCGGAAGCTGATCGAATGTAAACCGCTGAATCAAGGTCGCGACCGCCGGCGTCGGTAAGAGTTTGGATGTCAGCGATCCATCCGGTGATGGGTCCGGCAGGTTTGTAGGTGCCGCGAAGGATCAAAAACCCAGGACCGTTGACGTAATCCACGGGAACGTTCTGGCCGAGGGTGAGACCGAGCTTGTTCGCGGTATCGGAATCGACGATCGCATCGCCGGGTAGCAAGTTGTCAGCTGAGCCCGAATCCATCGTTAGGCTGAAGACTTTCTGAAACTTCCCTGATTCGATGCCCGTAAGAACTCCCTGAGAGTCACCAACCGATAGCGGGAGTTGACGGGTGAACGTCACGGTCGACGTCCCTGGGGTGTTCTTGACCGCTTGATAAACATCAGGACGAAATGGCTGGAAGTTGGCGCCGAGGATGATGTAGTCGGCGCCGATTGTGTCGTCAACAACGGACGCGACCGACGCTTTGGTGGACGCCGCCAGAACCCCAATCGCAGTCATCAGTGCCAGGCCGATGGCCAGTGCGGTGGCAGTTGCAGCAGTACGACGCGGATTCCGGCGACCGTTTTCCACGGCAAGATTGCCGATCGCATGTCGGCGCAGCGGGGCTCCGAACAGCCCAATAAACCAGCGGCCCAATATCGGTGCCAACGCAATGACGCCGGTCAGAGCACAGATCGCTGATAGCCCCACCAGTTGTGTTGCGCGCAGATTGTCGTCGAGATGACGGGTCGCCGAAACTGCCGTCAGAACGGCAATCAGAACCAGGACAATGCCGATGATTCCCCGGATCCGGAGGTTTTTTGACGGCAGCGAGACGTCGTCGCGCATGGCAGCTATTGGTGGCACTCGTGCTGCTCGTCGCGCTGGAATGTACGCCGAGATCAACGTGATGCCCACCCCGAGGATGAGCGAGACGATGATGGTGCGCGGTTGGATCACCAATGGCGCAGCCGGCAAGTTCGCGCCGAATACACCGAGCAGCAGACGCAACCCCTGTGACACGACGATCCCGCCGAGGACACCTACGGCTGCCGCAATCACGCCGAGAATGGCAGCTTCGGCGAGAACCGACTGTCTGACCTGCCCACGGCTCGCGCCGACTGCGCGCAGCAACGCAAGTTCGCGGGTTCGCTGCGCGACCAACATTGAAAAGGTGTTAAAGATGAGAAAGATCGCCACGAACAGTGCGATCAGCGCGAAAGCCAACAGGAACGTGTTGATGAACCCAAAAGCGGTTTGGAGTCGATTCGCGATGTCCGCGCTGCGCTGGGCTCCCGTCTGAACCTTTGTGTGAGCGGGAAGGGTCGCGGCGATCCTCCGGGCAAGTACATCCTGGTCGACTCCGGGATCAGCTTTGACCGCGATGCTCGTAAAGGTGTCTGTATTGCCGAGCATCTGTTTTTGGGCGGTTGGCACATCGAAGACAGTCAGCGTTCCACCGTCGCTGCCGCCAATTCCGCGGCTGACCAAGCCGACGACAGTCGCGGTCAGATGTCCCGCTGGCGTTTCGATTGCGACGGAATCTCCGACGCCGGCATCGGCGAGGGTCGAAGTGGCTTCCAATAGGGCCACTTCGTGTGGACCCGTTGGTGCGCGGCCTGCAACCAGGGAGATCGAATTGATGCTCGAATCAGGCAACCATGAGATACCTCGGGCGGGCGGACCAGCAGTGCCGACTGGCTTTCCGTTCTTGCCCAGTACTAAAGCCCCCGTCGATGTCACGACGCCGTACGCGGCGGCGACGCCATTAACTGACGCGACTGACGGGAGTAATGACGCTGGCACCGTCGGCACCTGTTCAGCCCCGGAGCCGGGTCCGCCCCCTTGGCCGCCGGTGGCAAAGGCGGAGTCGGCCGACACCGTTACATCGGGTTGCGGTGCGTTGAACAGTGCGTCAAAAGATTGCTTGAGCGAGTCCGTGAATATGAAAGTTCCGGCCACGAAAGCGACGCCGACTACAACCGCGAGCAGCGTGAGGAGAAGTCGGACCTTATGTTGACCAAGTGAGCGCAATGCTGCGCGAAACATCGTTACGCCCGCTTGCTGTCGAACGCCTTCATGCGTTCAAGGACTGATGCCGATGTGGGGTTGAACATTTCATCGACGACATGTCCGTCGGCCAAAAAAATCACTCGGTCTGCATACGACGCTGCGTTCGGATCATGGGTCACCATGACGATGGTTTGCCCGAACTCGTCGACACTCTTGCGCAGGAATCCCAACACTTCAGCGCCTGACTTCGAATCGAGGTTTCCGGTGGGTTCGTCGGCAAAGACGATCGTCGGACGTGAGGCCAACGCTCGAGCACAGGCGACGCGCTGTTGCTGGCCCCCGGACAACTCACTCGGACGGTGCTTGAGCCGATCACCCAAGCCAACGGTTGTGATGACTGTGTCGAGCCATTCCTGATCAGGTTTACGACCCGCGATGTCCATCGGGAGAGTGATGTTCTCCAGCGCGGTCAACGTCGGGACAAGGTTGAACGCTTGGAACACGAAGCCGACGCTGTCACGGCGCAGCCGCGTGAGATCCTTATCAGACAGTTGTGAAAGGTCCGTGTCGCCGATCCACACCTGACCAGACGAGACGGAGTCGAGGCCCGCGAGACAGTGCATCAGGGTGGTCTTGCCCGAGCCGGAAGGGCCCATGATCGCGGTGAACTGCTGCGCGGTGATCTCAACATCAACTGCATCAAGGGCAGTTACACGGGTATCGCCATCTCCGTAGATTTTGGATAGGGACAGGCAATGGGCAGCAATCGTCACGCACTCACGTTACCCGCTGGGGGCTTGCCTGCGTTCTCGGGCCGCTAAATCGTGGTGTTCTCCGTTAATTGCAACTCCGGGGGAGTGCCACCGAACTCGGGGCAGAAACGCTGAAAGTCACACCAGTCACACAGCCGAGATCGGTTCGGGCGCCAGTCTCCTGATTCGTGAGCGGCATTTATCGCAGACCACAGTGCGCGAATCTTGCGTTCGGTGGACTCAAGATCGACTTCATCGGGTTCGTAACGGATCACATGTCCGCTGCCCAAATACAGCAACTGCAGGAGTCGAGGCATGACCCCTGTCGACTTCCAGATGACGAGAGCGTAGAACCGCAACTGGAAGAGGGCCTTCTGCTCGTAACCTGCACCGGGTGCTTTGCCCGTCTTGTAGTCGACAATCCGCATGTCCCCGGACGACGTCTTATCAAGCCGATCCACCAAGCCGCGTAGAACTAGTCCGTCGTCCAAGGTCACTTCGACGTGCAATTCGCGCTCCGCTGGCTCGAGTCGGGACGGGTCTTCCAGCGTGAAGTACGTAGCCAGAAGCGGCAATGCCGAATTGAGCCAGTCCTGGACATCGGCAGGCTCAGGGAAGAGCGAACCCGCCAACTCAGGTTCGTCTTGCTGAACCTTCTGCCAAGCTTCGGGGAGCATGGTTTGTGCCTGTTCGAGGGTTCGCGCCTGCGCGGGAAGATCGAACAGATCTTCGAGTACTTGGTGAACGACGGTGCCCCGAACTGCCTCGCGGCTCGGCTTTTCAGGGATTCGATCGATGACCCGCAGCCGATACAGCAGTGGACAATTCATGAAGTCACCGGCACGTGACGGAGACAGGGAACCCCGCAGTGGTGCGGGGGATCCGCCTGCGCGTGCGGGTTCGTCGTTTGGTGCGACCAGAGGTTTCTCGTTCACAGCGTCGACATTACTGGGCCGGTGTGACAACACGGGTGAGGTTGGTGCATTCGCGGCGCGTAACAGGAGTCGGCTGAGTCTGAGCGTCTACGCTTGACTAAACGTGGTCGAGTTATTGAAGGATGTGTCGGATCGTGAAGGTCTTAGTGATCGGTGGCGCCGGCTACATCGGCAGCCATGCAGTTTACGAGATGGTCCGTGCCGGCCACGAGGTCGTCGTCATGGATAACCTTTCGACTGGGTCGCGCGCGATGGTGCACCACGCCGCGACCTTCCGAGCGGGAGACATTCGCGTTGCCGGCGACTTACGCCAGGTCTTCTCGGCTGAACAGCGCGAGCATGCGCCGCCCTTCGACGTTGTGCCTCATACGTATGGCGAGCGTCGACCAGGTGATCCAGCGAAACTCATCGCGTCGAATGCACTCGCC
>CAIKEU010000008.1 GCA_903826575.1 uncultured bacterium | reverse complement strand
GGTCGAATCACACTCGATCAGTGCCGGCCTCGACTACCCGGGGGTTGGCCCCGAGCACGCATGGCTCGCAGACAGTGGCCGCGCAACGTACATCGCTGTCACGGACACCGAGGCCATGGAGGCCTTCCGAATCCTGTGCCGTACTGAAGGCATCATCCCGGCAATCGAAACTGCGCACGCCCTTGCCGGCACGATTCAACTCGGACGTGAGTTAGGTCCTGACGCGATCATCCTCGTGAACTGCTCAGGCCGCGGCGATAAGGATGTTGAGACCGCAAGCCGCTGGTTCGGCATCATGGATGGCCAGCGGGCGCCGGAGGGTCGCGCGTGAGCAAGCTTCACGAAGTGTTCGCTGCGGCGAAGGCCGAAAATCGCTCGGCTCTGATCGGCTACCTGCCGGCAGGATTCCCGACTGTGCCAGGCGCTATCGACGCGATCACCGCCATGGTTGAGAACGGTGTCGATATCGTTGAAATCGGGCTGCCTTACTCAGATCCGCTCATGGACGGCCCGACTATTCAGGCTGCCGTCGATCAGTCGTTGCGTCAGGGAACGACGATTCGCGATGTGCTCGAAACGGTCCGAGCTGTTGCAGTTACCGGTGCGCCGACTCTGGTGATGTCCTACTGGAACCCGATCGAGCGGTTTGGCGTCGAGAAGTTTGCCGCAGAGCTCGCAGCCTGCGGCGGAGTGGGCGTCATCACCCCCGATCTGACGCCGGAGGAGGCCGGCGATTGGATCGCGGCAAGTGATGCCGCTGGAATTGATCGGGTTTTCCTCGTCGCACCAAGTAGCACGCTTGAGCGTATTGAGGTCGTCAGCAATATCACCACGGGGTTCCTTTATGCAGCATCGCTGATGGGTGTTACGGGCGTGCAATCCGTCTCGGCTGCTGCACCGGCATTGGTCGAGCGCAGCCGTCCCTACACGAACCTTCCGGTTGCAGTCGGCCTGGGCGTCTCGACCGCTGCCCAGGCCGCGGAGATCTCCACGTATGCCGACGGAGTGATCGTTGGCTCTGCCTTCGTCCGCAAACTGATCGACGCTGCCTCCCCTGCCGAGGGAGTTGCAGCCGTCGGCAAACTCGCCGCGGAACTTGCTGCTGGAGTTCGTCGCACATCCTGATGCGGGCAAAACGGACAGCGGGAACTATTTATGCCCTGTGATGCGTCCGACATATTGATCCGCACGGGCCATGCCAACCCGCGAACAAGACCTAAGTAGGGGATGATCGTCAGGTGAGTTCATTGAGCCTTGGGTCGCGCACGTGGATCAGCACGGTTTTTAGATTGGTGCTTGCCGCTGTGTGGTTGTACGCGGGTGGGGTCAAACTGTTTCAGCCCGGTGGTGCGCGCGAAGCGATCATTGCCTATCGGATTTTCCCCGCGTCGTGGGTCGACTTCTTAGGGTGGGCGCTACCGGCCATCGAAGTTGGGCTCGGCGCGCTACTTCTGATCGGCTTATTCACGCGGATTGCGGCCATCGCCAGTGCGCTGCTGTTCACCGCTTTCATCATCGGGATCTCCAGTGTCTGGATCCGCGGCTACTCGATCGACTGCGGGTGTTTCGGCGGCGGTGGAGACATCACTGAGTCAGGCAAGACGTGGCGTTACACGAGCGAGCTTTTGCGCGATGCCCTCTTTACCGGCATGGCATGTTGGCTCGCCTGGTGGCCACACACGAAGTTCGCCCTCGATCGAATCCCCGATGACGCGTCGGCGGCAACCCCCGTCCCGGCCGAGATCGCCTAAGGCTTCGTCGCACTAGTTCTGAACACCGCATCATCACTATCGCCAGCACCATAACTTGGAGTCGAACGTAAATGAGCGCAAAAGAGAGTGCTAAGTCAACCCGTGAGAAGGCTGCAGCGGCACGCGCTGAGGCCGAGGCTGAGCAAAAGCGTCGTGACCGTACGGTGCGAATCATCGGTGGTCTGGCGGTTCTTGCTGTTATCGGAGCGATCTTCGGTGCGGTGATCTGGAACAACAAGAAAACGGCGTCCGCAAACGATGTTGTCGCCGATGCATCAGTGCCCAAGGGCGCCAACACGTCGACGGGCGATTACCCGTGGGCTTACCCGGTTAATCGGGCCGGCACCAAGCCGACCCTGGCCATCTGGGAAGACTTCCAATGCCCAACCTGTGGCGCAGTCGAAAAGGCCAATGGCAAGACGATTGAGCAGTTGGCGTCCGATGGAAAGATCAATTTGATCTGGCGTCCAACAGCGTTTATCGATGAGAAGACATCTTCATCGGCTGGCCCGAATCCAAAGTCGTCGTTGCGCGCGACAGCAGCATGGGGCTGTGCGATCGATGCAGGCAAGGGTCCGGAGTACCACAACACTGTGTTCGCAAATCAGCCCGCCAATGAAGGTGACGGCTGGTCGCAGCAGCAGTTGATTGATTTCGGAACCACGGCCGGAATTACCGGTGACGCCCAAGCAACCTTTAAGACCTGCGTTGAGAACGACACGTATCACGCATGGGCAAATAACTCGTACCAGACCTTCATCAAGGATGCGGTGCCTGGAACGCCGACGGCGTACCTCAACGGTAAAGAGGTCACCTTGGATGTCCTCGGCGATCCGACCAAGCTAACGAAGGCTGTTGCGGACGCTACGAAGTAGTCGCCGGTTTCAGGTCGTCAGGTCATGGCGTTAATGGGCGCGACCTGTTCGTCAGGAAGGTTTGTCTTGTGAGCGAAACTCCCGATGTTGTGCCGGGTCAAGGTGATGGTTTAGGCGTTCCCAACATGGACCAGCCCGATCTCGCCGAACCTGCGCCGACTATGTCTCACACAATGTCCGATGGTGGGTTGGATGCGCCCGTTGCCTCGATACCTGCGAGCAAGCCAGGCACCGGATTGCGCATGGGAATCCTCGCGTTGATTCTGCTGTCGGTCGTCGGCATTGCGGTGTGGGGTCTGATGTCGTCTCGCGCCAACGCGCCGACGGTTGACGCGCAGGCGGCAACCCCCACGACGATCCTCGACGGTACCGGTTCGACGCCGTGGGGTGTGCAGTACAACAGCGCACCGGGTAAGCCGGTTTTGGCGATCTGGGAGGACTTCCAGTGCCCCTACTGCTCGCAGCTTGAACAGGCCAATGGTGCGGGAATCCGTGCGCTGGCTGACGCGGGGAAAGTTACGTTGATCTGGCGGCCGACCGTCTTCCTGGACGGTAGCCCCGCGTCGCAGTCTGGACCCAATCCGAACTCAAGTGTTCGGGCGACAATGGCTTGGGGATGTGCGATCGACGCCGGTAAGGGTGCGGATTTCCACGCGTATCTGTTCGCGCATCAGCCGGCTAAAGAGGGGACTGGTTGGACAGACGATGAGTTGGCCACTTATGCCTCTGACGTCGGAATCACTGGATCGGCTCTCGATACCTTCAAAGCCTGCTACGCATCACACAAGTACCAATCGTGGGTGAAGAATTCATACGCAGCATTCGAGTCTGAGAGCGTCGCCGGTACACCAGCGGGGTTCCTGAATGGAACAGAACTAACGCCTGACCAACTAGCGGACCCAGCACTGCTTGCGGATCTGGTCTCGAAAGCAACCAGTTAGCCGGCACAAACCTGTGTCGTCGGCGGACTTTCGAGGTGTGAAACTCGGCTGGCACGGTAACGTCGAACCGTGACTACACATGAGATTTATGAGCATGGGCACCGCGATGTCACCGGTGGCTGGTTACGGCCGGCCGTTTTCGGTGCCATGGATGGTCTGGTTTCGAACCTGTCCCTGATGGCCGGTATCGCCGGCGGTGCGGCGGTGATTGGCAGCGGAACGACGCCGATAATTCTCGCGGGCATGGCCGGATTGGCCGGTGGCGCATTTTCGATGGCAGCGGGTGAGTACACCTCGGTTGCTTCGCAGTCTGAACTAGCCGAGCAAGAATTCGAAAATGAGCGCTTGGAACTGAGCCGCAATCCCGAATCGGAAGCTCGCGAGCTTGCGGCCATCTGGTCATCGCGGGGGGTAGATCGTGATCTTGCTGAGCAGGTAGCGTTGCAACTGGGTCGCAATCCTGAGGCGGCTCTCGAAGTGCACGCTCGTGAAGAACTCGGCATGGCGCCCGGCGAACTTCCCAATCCATGGTTGGCTGCAGGTTCGTCGTTCATCTCCTTTGTCATTGGTGCGGCGATCCCGGTGCTGCCCTTCCTGTTCGGAGCTACCACCTTCATGTGGTCGCTCATCTTGTCTCTCGTTGGTCTCTTTGGAGCCGGTGCGCTTGTTTCTCGGGTCACTGCGCGCAGCTGGTGGTTCTCCGGGACGCGGCAACTCCTGATCGGGGCTCTAGCGGCCGGTGTCACATGGGGAATCGGCACGATGGTGGGGACGAGTCTGGGTTAGGCGCACCACACGTACCGAATCGGTGCGTTGGCGTGTTTCGCCACCTGAGTCATCGAGGGCCCCAGCACTTGCGTGGGAAGGGAAGGCGTCCGCTACGCTGAGGTATTAGCAGTGCGGCCAATGTCGTCCCCTGCTCGACCACCGCCCTCTGGGCACCAGGCGAGCATCCACGACAGGAGGTCCCCATGAAGTCTGCAATTCCTGCGGCTCAAGGGCTCTACCACCCCAGCAACGAGAAAGATGCCTGTGGTGTCGCGTTCGTCGCGCAGATGTCCGGTGTGGTTTCGCATGACATCGTCGCCCTCGGAATCACTGCGCTGGAGAACCTGGAGCACCGCGGCGCGTCCGGTGCTGAGCCTGACTCTGGTGACGGTGCGGGAATTCTGACCCAGATCCCTGATCGATTCCTACGCAGTGTTCTGGCCGACGAGGGCATTGAACTTCCGGCAGCCGGTGCGTATGCCGTCGGAATCGCCTTTTTGCCAACTGGCGACATTGAGAATGCTCGAGTCGTTGCGGCGATTGAGCGAATCGCCGTCGAAGAGGGCCTGTCGGTGGTGGCGTGGCGCGAACTTCCGATCGAAGCCGCCAGCTCGGGAGTCGGAGTTACTGCGCTCGGCACGATGCCGCGTTTCCGCCAACTCATCGTGCAGGCACAGGGTGGACGAGTTCGGGGTTTGGCGCTCGAACGGTTGGCCTTTTGCTTACGTAAGCGGGCAGAGCACGAAGTAGACGTCTACTTCCCAAGTCTGTCCTCGCGCACAATCGTCTACAAAGGCATGCTCACCACGGGTCAGTTAGCTGCGTTCTTTCCCGACCTAACTGATGACCGCTACGAATCTGCACTCGCTCTTGTCCACTCGCGCTTCTCCACTAATACGTTCCCGAGTTGGCCGTTGGCTCATCCCTATCGCCTGATTGCCCACAACGGTGAAATCAACACCGTCAAGGGCAATCGCAACTGGATGCGTGCACGTGAAGCTCAGCTATCTTCTGATCTGATCAAAGGCGACCTGACCCGTCTGTTCCCGATCGTTACCGAAGCCATGAGTGATTCGGCTTCATTCGATGAGGTGCTCGAACTCCTACATCTCGGCGGTCGCAGCCTTCCTCATGCCGTGCTCATGATGATTCCCGAAGCGTGGCAAAACCACGCTGAGATGGATCCAGCTCGGCGGGCGTTTTATGAATTCCATGCGACGCTGATCGAAGCATGGGACGGGCCGGCCGACGTCGCCTTTACCGACGGAACGGTGATCGGCGCAGTTCTTGATCGCAATGGTTTGCGTCCTGGTCGCTACTGGGTCACCGACGATGGTCTTGTGGTGCTCGCTAGCGAGGTTGGCGTTCTCGACATTGAGCCGGCCCGCATTGTTCGCAAGGGACGTCTGCAGCCCGGCCGCATGTTCCTCGTTGACACCGAAGCGCAGCGCATCGTCGAAGATGACGAGATCAAGGCTGAGTTGGCAGCGGCGAAGCCATACGACGAGTGGTTGCATGCCGGCATCATGCATCTTGATTCACTCCCAGAACGCGAACACATCGTCCACACTCACGAGAGTGTTGTGCGCCGGCAGCAAACCTTTGGTTACACCGAAGAGGAATTGCGCATCATCGTCGCACCGATGGCCAGGGCGGGTGCCGAGGCGATTGGCTCGATGGGCACTGACACGCCGATCGCTGTGCTGAGTCAGCGTCCGCGCTTGCTATTTGACTACTTCACCGAACTCTTCGCTCAAGTGACGAACCCGCCGCTGGATGCAATTCGCGAAGAACTCGTGACATCACTTTCAAGCCATATCGGGCCCGAAGCGAACCTTCTCGAAGCGAGCCCATCGCACTGTCGTCAGGTCGTACTTCCCTTCCCCGTCATAGACAATGACGAGCTTGCAAAGATCCTGCACATCAATGCTGATGGCGATTTACCGGGATTTGCCGCCGCGAAGGTCAACGGGCTGTACCGCGTCGAAGGTGGGGGCGAGGCGCTTGCCGAGCGTATGGACGAGATCTGTGCCGAGGTATCGTCGCTCATTGCTAGCGGCCACCGTTTCGTGGTTCTTTCTGATCGCGATAGTGACTCCGACCTTGCTCCGATTCCTTCGCTGTTGTTAACTGCGGGAGTTCATCACCATCTCGTTCGTCAGAAGGAACGTACTCAGGTCAGCCTGATCGTCGAGGCTGGCGACGTGCGCGAGGTGCACCACGTCGCGTTGCTGATTGGCTACGGCGCTGCCGCGGTGAATCCGTATCTGGCTATGGAAACTGTCGAAGACCTCGTTGCACGTGGCGTTGTGTCCGGGATTGCACCGGAAAAGGCTGTGCGCAATCTCGTTAAGGCACTCGGCAAAGGTGTGCTCAAGGTAATGAGCAAGATGGGCATCTCGACAGTTGCGTCCTATCGCGGGGCACAGGTGTTTGAGGCGATCGGCCTTGCGCCCGAGGTCATTGACCGTTGGTTTACCGGCACGACGTCACGGCTTGGTGGTATCGGGATCGATGTTGTTGCACAAGAGGTTGCGCAGCGTCACGCGGTGGCCTATCCCAAATCTGGAATATCACCGGCACATCGCCAACTTGATGTCGGTGGCGAGTATCAGTGGCGTCGTGAAGGTGAGCCGCACCTCTTCGACCCGGAGACGGTGTTTCGGCTTCAGCACTCGACTCGCGCCGGGCGTTACGACATTTTTAAGCAGTACACCGAGCGGGTCAACGATCAGGCTCAGCGGCTGATGACGTTGCGGGGACTATTCCAATTCCGCGACGACGTACGTGAGCCGATCTCGATTGACGAGGTTGAGCCAGTCAGCGAGATCGTGAAGCGATTCTCAACCGGTGCGATGTCGTACGGTTCCATCTCCGGTGAGGCACACGAAACTCTTGCGATTGCCATGAATCGGCTTGGTGCCAAGTCGAATACAGGCGAGGGCGGTGAAGACGAGGAGCGCTTTGTCCCTGATGCAAATGGTGACTCGCGTCGCTCAGCCATCAAGCAGGTGGCGTCCGGCCGATTCGGCGTCACCAGCAACTACCTCGTCAATGCAGACGATATTCAGATCAAGATGGCACAGGGAGCTAAGCCAGGCGAAGGCGGTCAGCTGCCGGGGCACAAGGTGTATCCGTGGATTGCCAAGACGCGGCACTCAACTCCTGGCGTTGGCCTGATCTCACCACCACCGCACCACGACATCTACTCGATCGAGGATCTTGCTCAACTGATCCACGACCTAAAGAACTCAAATCCGCATGCGCGGGTGCACGTGAAACTCGTAGCTGAGGTTGGAGTTGGCACTGTCGCCGCCGGCGTTGCCAAGGCTCACGCAGACGTCATCCTCATCTCAGGTCACGACGGCGGCACGGGTGCGTCGCCACTGACGTCGTTAAAACACGCAGGTGGGCCGTGGGAGCTTGGTCTGGCTGAGGCTCAGCAGACGCTGTTGCTCAACGGATTGCGCGATCGTGTGGTTGTGCAAACAGATGGTCAGTTGAAGACCGGCCGCGATGTTGTCATCGCCGCCTTGCTTGGTGCGGAAGAGTTTGGTTTCGCCACGGCACCACTGGTGGTGATGGGATGCGTGATGATGCGGGTGTGTCATCTCGACACGTGTCCGGTCGGAGTTGCGACTCAGAATCCTGTTCTGCGCGAACGGTTTACCGGCCAGCCCGAATTCGTTGAGAACTTCTTCACGTACTTGGCGACGGAGGTGCGCGAATATCTCGCAGCTCTCGGCTTCAGATCGATTGCTGAAGCGGTTGGTCACGCCGAAGTGCTCGACGCAGATGCAGCGATCTCGCACTGGAAGGCTGATGGCATCGACCTGAGTCCGTTGATGTACGTGCCCGAACTCCCTGAGGGTGCAGCTCGTCGGCACATGGTTCCTCAAGATCATGGCCTAGCCAAAGCGCTGGATAACGAACTCATCGCCTTGTCAGCTGATGCACTCGAACGCGGTGAACCGGTGCGTGCGGCACTGCCAGTCCGCAACGTGAACCGCACAGTTGGAACGATGCTTGGCTCTGAGGTGAGTCGTCGCTTTGGTAGTGCAGGACTACCGGACGGAACGATCGACATCACGTTCACAGGCTCAGCGGGGCAGTCATTTGGCGCGTTCCTACCGTCAGGCATCACCCTGCGACTCGAAGGTGACGGCAATGACTACGTCGGCAAAGGGCTGAGCGGTGGACGCATTGTTGTACGTCCGCATCGTGAATCGACGCTGACGGCGCAAGCCAATGTGATCGCGGGGAACGTTATTGGATACGGCGCCACGTCGGGGGAGTTGTTCATCCGTGGAATGGTCGGCGAGCGCTTCTGCGTTCGTAACTCTGGTGCGACGGCCGTGGTTGAGGGTGTCGGCGATCACGGTAGTGAGTACATGACTGGCGGCCGGGTAGTGATCCTGGGACCTACGGGTCGCAATTTTGCCGCTGGTATGTCC
The DNA here is from genome assembly GCA_903826575.1 of uncultured bacterium. Lineage (GTDB taxonomy): Bacteria > Actinomycetota > Actinomycetes > S36-B12 > CAIYMF01 > Longivirga. Next base: position 49,775 of record CAIKEU010000008.1, on the reverse strand, counting down.
GGCGGTGTGGCGTACCTTCTCGATGCGGTAACCGCTCGCATCAATCCGGAGTTGGTTGACGTCCTACCCCTTGATGACATTGATATCGCGCACGTTCGTGAGCTTCTGACCGCCCACGAACAGTGGACCGATTCGCCCGTTGCCAGATTGCTTCTCGCCGATGAGAACTTCGGGCGACGCTTCATCAAGGTCATGCCACGCGATTATGCAAAGGTGCTAGCAGCAGCGGCCGCGGCTGAGCGTGATGGCCGTGACGTGCAGCAGGCAGTTATGGAGGCCACTCATGGGTGATCCAAAGGGATTCATGACAACGGGCCGGCAGGGGCCCACTCGGCGACCAGTTGACGTTCGTCTGCTGGATTGGAAAGAGGTTTACGAGCCGTTCCCTGCACAGTCACTGGAAAAGCAGGCCGGTCGCTGCATGGATTGCGGAATCCCGTTCTGCCACAACGGCTGTCCGCTTGGCAATCTCATTCCCGAATGGAACGATCTGGTCTACCAAGCAGACTGGCAAGCTGCTTCTGAGCGTCTACATGCGACGAACAATTTCCCTGAGTTCACCGGACGGTTGTGTCCGGCACCCTGCGAAACCGCGTGTGTTCTTGGCATCAACGCTGATCCGGTAACTATCAAGCAAGTTGAAGTTGAGATCGTTGATCGCGCTTGGGGTGAAGGTTGGGTAACCGCTCAGGCTGCTCCTCGTCAGACGGGAAAGACTGTCGCAGTGATTGGTTCCGGTCCGGCTGGCCTAGCATCGGCGCAGCAGCTGGCGCGAGCCGGCCACACAGTCGCTGTCTACGAACGAGCTGACCGAATTGGTGGGCTGCTGCGCTACGGAATTCCCGAGTTCAAGATGGAAAAGCGTCACCTTGATCGTCGCCTTGAGCAAATGCAGGCCGAGGGTGTGAAGTTTCGCTCCGGAGTCGACGTCGGAACCGACATTACTGGTCAGGATCTGCGGCGCCGATACGACGCCATCGTCTTAGCCGTCGGTGCGACTGCTTGGAGAGATCTCGGTATTCCCGGACGGGAACTTGCTGGCGTGTATCAAGCGATGGAGTATCTGCCTGGATCGAACCGAGAGCAGGAAGGCGATATCGGCGCCCAGCACATCAATGCCCATGGCAAGCATGTCGTCATCATTGGCGGTGGAGACACCGGGGCGGACTGCCTCGGTACAGCTCACCGACAAGGTGCTGCGTCGGTAACCCAACTCGAGATCATGCCGCTGCCACCGGAAAGTCGACCGAACGCGCAGCCGTGGCCCACGTATCCAATGACGTACAAAGTGACGAGCGCGCATGAGGAGGGTGGAGACCGAATCTATTCGGTTTCAACAACTCACTTCGTCGATGACCGGACAGGACAGGTGAAAGGTTTAGCGCTCACCGAGGTAGCTTTCGTCAACGGCACCTTCGAGCCCGTCGAGGGGACGGCGCGCGAAATCCCGGCTGACCTGGTGTTTCTGGCGATGGGATTCGTTGGCCCGGAACGTAGCCCGCTACTTGAGCAACTCGGGGTTGAATTTGATTCACGAGGGAACATCGTGCGCGACTCGTCGTACATGAGCACGATCGACGGGGTGTTCGTTGCAGGTGATGCAGGCCGCGGTCAGTCCCTGATTGTGTGGGCCATCGCCGAGGGCCGTTCGGCGGCCAGTGGAGTTGATCAGTGGCTCACCGGAAGCACCACGCTGCCGGCGCCCATTGCACCTACCGTGCGTCCACTCGTGGTTTGATCGACTCTTCGTCCAAACTCAGTGCCCATTCACGTGAGCGTGTCCGCATGTTCACGTTCTGTAAACGCTTTTAGATAAGGTAGGACTGTGCGTCGAGCCAAGATTGTGTGCACGTTAGGACCAGCTGTGTCGACCCCCGAGGGGATCGCTGCTCTCGTTGACGCGGGAATGGACGTTGCCCGACTCAATCTCTCGCACGGTTCCTACGAAGATCATGAACTGGTCTACAAATATGTTCGGGCGGCAGCAGATGCAGCCGGTCGCGGTATTGGCATCTTCGTCGACTTGCAGGGACCCAAGATCCGACTTGGCACATTTGCCAACGGATCGGAACTTCTCGAGGCTGGCGCTCAGTTCACGATCACCATCCGCGACGTACCGGGTGACGTCAACGAATGTTCCACGACCTACCTTGGGCTTCCCGGCGATGTATCGCCCGGAGATCCCATTTTGATCGACGATGGACGGGTTGCCCTCGAAGCGCTCTCTGTGACCGATACAGACGTTGTGACGCGCGTTATCGAAGGTGGACGTGTCAGCAACCACAAGGGACTGAATCTTCCCGGTGTCGCTGTCAGCGTTCCGGCGTTGTCTGACAAGGACATAGCCGATCTTCGCTGGGCCCTTCATCTTGGTGCCGACATGATCGCGCTGTCATTCGTTCGACGCGCCGACGACATCGTCGACGTTCGTCGCATCATGGACGAAGAAGGTATTCGGGTTCCGGTCTTGGCGAAGATCGAAAAGCCGCAGGCCGTCGAAAATCTCGAAGCGATCATCGACACCTTCGACGGCATCATGGTGGCCCGCGGTGACCTCGGGGTGGAACTCCCGCTCGAGCAGGTGCCGCTAGTGCAAAAGCGGGCCGTCACACTTGCCCGGCTCGTCGGCAAGCCCGTGATCGTCGCAACGCAGATGCTTGACTCGATGATCTCGATGACGCGTCCCACCCGTGCGGAAGCAAGTGATGTAGCCAATGCGGTTCTCGATGGTGCCGATGCGCTGATGCTGTCGGGGGAAACCTCTGTCGGCGCCCATCCCGACCATGTCGTGCGAACGATGGCCCGGATCATCGTGCAGGTTGAATCCGAGGCGATCGAGCAGTTGCCTGAACTACACGACCGCAACGACTCCACTTCTCATTCACTGACGCACGCCGCGGTGAGTGTGAGTACCGATGTTGGTGCGGCAGCCGTTATTGCCTTTACTGAGACGGGACGTTCGGCGCGTCTCGTGGCTCGTTACCGCTCTCCCGTGCCGCTGATGGCGTTCACGCCGAACCCCAGAGTTCGCAGCCAGTTGGCATTGTCGTGGGGAGTTGAGACGTTTTTAGTTCCAGCCGCCACAAGTACCGATGAGATGGTGCGTCAGGTCGACCATTCGCTCCGCGAGATCGGACGCGTTGACGAGGGACAGTTAATCGTCATCATCGCCGGTGTGCCGCCGGGCGTCCCCGGTACGACGAACGGCATGCGTGTACACAAGATTGGGTCGCAAATTCCCAGCGGGGTTTAATCGCGATCTCGGGGCTACGGGCCCTCGTTAAGTGCCCGTCGTGCCTCGGGATTGAGTACACCCCAAGCGATGAGTTGCTCAGTAAGCTGGCTTGGCGGCTCGTCGTAGATGACGCCAAGGGTGCGCAGATCATCTTGGCGGATCGAAAGAATGCGACCGTTGTAGTCACCGCGCTGTGCCTGAATCGCGGCCGCGTAGCGAGCAAGTGGGCCGGCCTTTTCTGCCGGAACAAGGCCAAGCCGTTCAAGGTCGAGTACCAGGCGGGGTGGGGCCTCGACGGTTGCCGCTGGTGCACCGTCGGGAAGGAGTTCGGAGACAGGAACGCTGTAAAAGTCCGCCAGCTCAGCTAGGCGCTGGACGGTTACGGCCCTGTCGCCGCGCTCGTACGAGCCGACCACGACCGCCTTCCACCGTCCGCGCGATTTTTCCTCAACACCGTGCAGTGACAGACCCTGCTGCTGTCGAATTGAGCGCAGCCGGGTGCCGAGTGCGCGTGAGTAATCGCTGGACATCGTGTCTCCTTTAAGGCCCGGGAGTTCTGATACCGGGTAACTCAATGTTACGGAGCGTTACCGGTGTTAGTCTCGTCGAACCGATAGCCCATTTGGGCGATACTTTGAGTAAGCGAAACGCACGATTTACTGCTCGGGAGTCCATTTCGATGACCGAACGTAGTTTCCCGATGATCCCGTTGCTGACGTTGCGTAACGAGCTTTTATGTTCGGACATGGCCGACCCCGCGGCGGTTGGGGCGTTCATTATCAGGTAGGGTCGTGAGCAACGAACTCCTTTAAATCCGTCCTGTGAGGCGGGGAAGGGGGTGGTGAGAGTGTCTGCTGCTCGCACACCTGATGAAACACGCACGGTTCTTGATGCCGGCGATATTGCCCGCGCCCTGACGCGTGTTGCACATGAGATCGTCGAGCGCACTAAGGGTGCCGATGACATTGTGCTCTTGGGAATCCCCACTCGTGGAGTCTTCCTGGCCGATCGTATCGCTGAATGCATCCACCAGATCGAGGGTCGTGAGATCCCGGTCGGATCGCTGGATGTCACGCTGTATCGCGATGATCTACGAAGAGCGCCTGCGCGAGCGCTACTTCCAACCTCGATTCCGACGGGTGGAATCGACGACAAAGTAGTCGTGCTCGTCGACGATGTGCTTTATAGCGGACGTACGATCAGGGCCGCCTTGGACGCGCTCAGTGACATTGGCCGACCGCGGATGGTTCAACTCGCCGTACTCGTAGATCGAGGTCATCGCGAACTTCCGATTCGACCCGATTACGTCGGAAAGAACATCCCCACCGCGAAGACCGAGAAGGTGCTTGTCCACCTCGTCGAATTTGACGGAGATGACGCTGTTCGGCTCAGCGGTCAGCCGCTGGAGGAATCATGAATCGACACCTATTGTCGGCGTCTGATCTCGATCGCGACGATGCGCTGTTGGTGCTCGACACTGCGGCAGAGTTAGCGGCGCTGACCGATCGCGCAGTCAAGAAACTTCCTACCTTGCGCGGACGTACCGTCGTCAATCTCTTCTACGAAGATTCAACCCGCACACGAATTTCATTTGAGGCTGCAGCTAAAAGACTTTCGGCCGATGTGATCAACTTCTCGGCTAAGGGTTCGAGTGTGTCGAAGGGGGAGAGTCTCAAGGACACGGCTTTGACCCTTGAGGCGATGGGGGCGGACGCTGTAGTCATCCGCCATCCGGCATCTGGAGCGCCCGACCGCCTTGCACATTCGGGGTGGATCGGTGGATCAGTCGTCAACGCAGGCGACGGCACGCACGAGCACCCAACTCAGGCACTGCTCGACGCCTTCACGATGCGCCAGCACTTGGCCGGTGGCAAGGGTGATCTGGCCGGACGCAAGGTGACGATCGTTGGCGACGTGCTGCATAGCCGTGTCGCGCGAAGCAACGTGCTGCTGCTGTCCACCCTTGGTGCGCACGTCACCCTGGTTGCGCCGCCAACGCTGTTGCCAGTTGGCATCGAGACCTGGCCCTGCGAATTCTCCTTCGACCTCGATTCCCACCTGTCGTCCACTGACGCGGTGATGATGCTGCGCGTTCAGCGAGAGCGAATGAATGCGGCCTTCTTCCCGTCGGCTCGTGAATACAGCCGTCGATATGGCCTCGATGTTCGTCGAATGAACGCGCTTCCTGAACATGCCATCGTCATGCATCCCGGCCCGATGAATCGCGGAATGGAAATCGCCGCCGATGTGGCAGATTCCGATCGCTCAGTCATCGTCGAGCAGGTCACCAACGGAGTGAACGTTCGAATGGCTGTGCTCTATCTGTTACTCGCCGGCGCTCAACTTGGTGAATCCGAAGGCTCTGATCGCACTGCGGAGGTTGTTGCCCCATGACCGTGTCCTACGTAATTCGCGCAAGCCGTCCACTCGGCGGTCCTAGCGTCGACATTGTCATCAGCGACGGCCTCATTGCTGCCATGGGTTCGTCGGTTGATGTACCGGTTGGTGCTCGCGTCATTGACGCTCAGGATTGCATTGCGCTACCTGGCCTTGTCGATCTACACACTCACTTACGTGAGCCGGGCCGAGAAGATGCCGAGACAGTTCTCAGCGGCAGCCAGGCCGCTGCCGCTGGCGGTTACACGGCTGTGTTCGCGATGGCAAACACGAATCCGGTAGCGGACACCGCTGGCACCGTCGAGCAGGTGTGGCGACTTGGTCAACAAGCCGGACTTGTTGACGTCCAACCCGTTGGCGCCGTCACCATGGGGTTGGCTGGTACGCAATTAGCTGAGCTAGGTGCGATGGCTGACAGCGCAGCGAATGTCCGCATGTTCAGCGACGACGGCAAGTGTGTGCACGATGCGGTTCTGATGCGTCGCGCACTCGAGTACGTTAAGGCGTTCGACGGGGTGATCGCCCAGCATGCTCAAGAACCGCGGCTAACCGAAGATGCTCAGATGAACGAGAGCGCCCTGTCGGGCATTCTTGGACTCCGTGGCTGGCCCGCCGTCGCTGAAGAGGCGATCATTGCCCGCGACGTGTTACTGGCCGATCACGTCGGGTCGCGCCTGCACGTGTGCCATGTGTCGACGGCAGGATCGGTCGAGATTATCCGCTGGGCGAAGTCGCGGGGAATCGACGTCACGGCGGAAGTTACCCCACACCACCTGCTGCTCACTGAGGAGTTAGTGCGTTCCTACGATCCGATCTACAAAGTGAATCCGCCGCTGCGATCTGAGCGTGATGTGCACGCCCTTAGGGAAGCCCTTGCTGACGGCACTATTGATGTGGTTGCGACCGACCACGCGCCGCATCCTGCCGAAGACAAGGATTGCGAATGGGCTGAAGCTGCGATGGGCATGGTTGGTCTGGAGACAGCGGTTGGTGTGGTTGCCGAAGCAATGGTGTCGACAGGTCTGCTCGATTGGGCAGGGGTCGCGCAGCGCATGTCCGTGACACCGGCTGTCATTGGGCGTCTTGACGGTCAAGGTCGATCACTGGCCGTTGGCGAGCCAGCGAATATCACGTTGATCAACACCAGCAGGCCATATCTGGTTGAGCCGCGTGCGCTGCGAAGTGCAAGCCGTAATACGCCCTTTGCAGGTCGGTCCCTGCCAGTTTCGGTGTGGACCACCTTCTACAAGGGTGCACTCACCCTGGATGAGGGAGTTCTTGTGGGTCAGGCACACAACGAGGGGAGCGCCGTATGACGAACTCGGACTTACTCAACGCTGAGGCAGCCCTGCTAGTTCTTGAAGATGGACGCAGTTTCTGCGGCCGGGCCTATGGTGCGGTTGGCGAGACCTTCGGTGAAGCCGTATTCACCACCGGCATGTCTGGGTACCAAGAGACGATCACTGATCCGTCGTATCACCGGCAGGTGGTCGTACAAACATCACCGCACATTGGTAACTACGGGGTCAACGACGATGATGCGGAGTCTCGCCAGATCTGGGTCTCCGGATACGTCGTACGCGACCCATCGCGAATCTCATCCAACTGGCGAGCACAAAGGGACCTGCAGGACGACCTGATTGAGCAAGGAGTCGTTGGCATCAGCGATGTAGATACCCGCGCATTGACGCGGCACCTTCGGGAACGCGGTGCCATGCGCGTCGGAATCTTCAGCGGTGCACTCGCGACCAAGCCGGTGTCCGAACTTCTTGAGCGGGTTTTAGGCAGCCCGCAGATGGAGGGTTCGAGCTTGGCTGACGAAGTGTCGACCGATGCGGAACTCCTGATTCCCGCGGTCGGTGAACGTCGTTTCACGGTGGCGGCGATCGACCTTGGTATCAAGGGAGCAACGCCGAGATTGATGGCCGATCGAGGGATCGACGTGCATATACTGCCGTCGACGACGACCGCCGAACGCATGCTCGAACTCGGCATTGACGGAGTGTTCTTCAGTAACGGCCCAGGTGACCCGGCCACGGCGCACCATGCCGTAGAGCTGATGAAGGCTGCGCTCGATGTGCGGCGTCCGCTCTTCGGTATCTGCTTCGGTAATCAAATCCTTGGACGTGCCTTGGGCTTTGGGACGTACAAACTCCGGTACGGGCATCGCGGAATCAACGTGCCGGTCATGGACCGCACTACCGGCAAGGTGGAGATCACCGCGCAGAACCACGGATTCGCCGTCGATGCGCCGATCGATCGGGTTAGCGAAACGCCTTACGGCAGAGTGGAAGTCAGCCATGTCTGTCTCAATGATGACGTGGTTGAAGGTCTGCGATGCCTCGATGTCCCTGCGTTTTCGGTGCAGTACCACCCTGAGGCGGCGGCCGGCCCGCATGACTCGGCGTACTTGTTTGATCGTTTCTGCGACCTGATGGAGGCATCACGTGCCTAAGCGTGAAGATCTAAAGTCGGTCATGGTTATTGGCTCCGGGCCGATCGTTATCGGGCAGGCGTGTGAGTTCGACTATTCCGGAACCCAAGCATGTCGCGTGCTACGCGATGAAGGAATTCGGGTTGTTTTGGTCAATAGCAACCCGGCAACGATCATGACCGATCCTGAGTTTGCTGATGCGACGTACGTCGAACCCATCACTCCGGAGTACGTAGAGAAAATCATCGCCCGCGAGCGCCCTGACGCACTGCTGGCAACACTCGGCGGACAGACCGCGTTGAATGCGGCAATGGCATTGCACGCGAACGGGGTTCTCGAGCGGTACAACGTCGAGCTCATCGGAGCGAACGTTGACGCAATTGAGCGCGGTGAAAACCGAGAGAAGTTCAAGGGAATCGTTGCTGAAATCAACGCCAGCGGTCTATCAGCGGAGTCCGCCCGCAGCGTGATCTGCCACTCTATGGATGAGTGTGTCGCTGGGGCTGAGGTGCTTGGCTATCCGATGGTGGTTCGACCGTCATTCACCATGGGTGGCGCCGGTTCGGGTATGGCATACAACGAAAGCGACCTTCGACGCATCGCCGGAGCCGGTTTGGCGGCGTCGCCGACCACAGAGATTCTTCTCGAAGAGTCGATCCTCGGTTGGAAAGAATACGAACTCGAACTAATGCGCGATGTCAAAGACAACGTCGTCGTTATCTGTTCGATCGAAAATGTTGATCCGATGGGTGTTCACACCGGTGATTCGATTACAGTGGCGCCTGCGTTAACGTTGACAGACCGTGAGTACCAGCATATGCGCGACGTTGGTATCGCGATCATCCGCTCGGTCGGTGTTGATACCGGTGGTTGCAATATTCAGTTCGCAATTAATCCTGATGATGGTCGAATGATCGTCATCGAAATGAACCCTCGGGTGTCTCGATCATCAGCATTGGCATCTAAGGCAACGGGTTTCCCGATCGCGAAGATCGCGGCGAAATTGGCCGTTGGCTACACACTGGACGAGATTCCAAACGACATCACCCGTGAGACTCCAGCAAGTTTTGAGCCTGCCCTCGACTATGTCGTGGTCAAGGTGCCGCGTTTCGCGTTCGAGAAGTTCCCACAGGCCGATCCCACGCTCACCACAACAATGAAGAGTGTCGGCGAAGCGATGGCTATCGGTCGCAATTTCACCGAAGCATTGCAAAAGGCACTTCGTTCGATCGAGCGCAAAGAGGCGCCTTTTGGTTGGGCCGGTAGCAAGAGCGAGGTCGATGTTGACGCGCTTTTAACCTCGATCGCGGTTCCCCACGACGGTCGCCTTCGTGAAGTTCAGCAAGTCATGTGGGCTGGGGCCACTGTCGAACAGGTGCACGAGATAACCGATATCGATCCGTGGTTCCTCGATCAGATCGCGTTGATTAACGAGGTAGGGGAGCTGATTGTCGAATCGCCGGAACTGAGCGCTCAGGTACTTCGACTGGCGAAGCGACATGGTTTCTCCGATGCGCAGATCGCCGACGCTCGTGGCACGTCCGAGGCCGCGGTTCGTGAAGCTCGCTATGCATTGGGCATTCATCCGGTTTATAAGACGGTTGATACCTGTGCGGCGGAGTTTGCGGCCAAGACCCCGTATCACTATTCGAGCTATGACGAAGAGAACGAGGTGGAGCCAAGAACGACGCCGGCCGTTCTCATCCTCGGCTCTGGCCCCAACCGCATTGGCCAGGGTATTGAGTTCGACTACTCCTGCGTCCACGCCAGCCTGACCTTGCGTGAAGCGGGTTATGACACGGTGATGGTCAATTGCAACCCCGAGACGGTGTCCACGGATTACGACACCTCGAGTCGTCTGTATTTCGAGCCGCTGACTCTCGAAGACGTGCTGGAGGTCTACCGCGCCGAGCTAGCGGCGGGGCCCATCGCTGGTGTCATCGTGCAGCTTGGCGGTCAAACACCTCTCGGTCTGGCACAAGGGCTTAAAGACGCTGGTGTTCCCATCGTCGGAACGAGTCCCGAAGCGATCCACCTGGCCGAAGATCGGGGAGCTTTCGGCCTCGTTCTGGAAGAGGCACACCTGCCGTCCCCAGCCCATGGCATCGCCACGAGTTACGACGAGGCCCTCGACATTGCTGAGCGAATCGGGTATCCGGTCCTCGTGCGACCGTCCTATGTCCTCGGTGGTCGCGGGATGGAGATCGTTTACGACGAATCGATGCTCCGCGATTACATCGGCCGTGCGACGCAGGCAACACCTGAGCACCCGGTACTTGTGGATCGATTCCTCGACGATGCAATCGAGATTGATGTCGATGCTTTGTATGACGGCACTGAACTTTATCTCGGTGGCGTTATGGAACATATTGAAGAAGCCGGTATTCACTCAGGCGACTCGGCCTGCGCGCTCCCACCAATCACGTTGGGAGACAGGGATATTGAGCGTATTCGCAAATCTACCGAGGCTATTGCGTCAGGTGTAGGTGTCCTTGGGCTCCTTAACGTCCAGTACGCAATGGCCGGTGATGTTCTATACGTCCTTGAGGCCAATCCGCGGGCGTCACGAACTGTTCCATTCGTGGCGAAAGCGACTGGTGTTCCACTTGCGAAGGCCGCAGCGCGGGTGAGCCTTGGCGCCACGATCGCGCAACTTCGTGACGAGGGCCTGCTGCCAACATGGGGTGACGGCGGCACACTTCCAATCGGGGCGCCGATTGCGGTTAAGGAAGCTGTGCTGCCCTTTGGCAGGTTCAGCGGCGTAGACACTGTCCTAGGTCCCGAGATGCGATCGACCGGCGAGGTCATGGGCATTGACGCGGACTTCGGTTCCGCCTTCGCCAAATCGCAAACGGCTGCCTATTCATCGGGGTTGCCGACGTCCGGGCGGGCATTTGTCTCGGTCGCAAACCGTGACAAACGGTCAATGGTGTTCCCAGTAAAGCGTTTGGCCGACCTTGGATTTGAGATTCTGGCCACCGAGGGCACAGCCGAGGTTCTCCGTCGCAACGGCCTCAAGGCCACGGTCCTTCGTAAGTTGCACCATGGTCGAGGGGATAACGGCGAGCCGACAACCGTCGACGCCATCCTTGCCGGCGAGATCGATCTCATCGTGAACACGCCCTACGGAGTCGGTTCCCGTGTGGACGGATATGAAATTCGCACCGCAGCGGTCACTAGAGGCGTACCGTGCATCACAACGGTTCAGGGTCTGGCGGCCACTGTCCAGGGGATTGAATCGTTGATATCAGGTGAGATCGGAGTGCGGTCTCTGCAAGAGTGGGCGGCCGATCTCAACGCGCTTCGCGCTGAGCAGTTGGCTCAGCAATCAGATGGTGCACATGGAGACGACTCAGCGCGCGTGAGCGGCGGAAACGGAACGATTGATGGCTGAGAGCCCAAGATCTGGAGCGATCCAAGTCACCGGTGAGGTGCTGTCTATGCGACGTGCCGGCGACTACTTCGTCCTGACGCTGACAGCACCGGGAATCCCTGAACTAGCACGGCCTGGACACTTCGTTGCACTTGGCGTGGGTGGGGTGACGTCAGCGAACTTACTTCGACGAGCCTTCTCGATCTACACCGTTCAAAGTCGTGGTGTCTACGGTGGAACTCTGGAAGTCGTCTTCGCGGTTCATGGTGCTGGTACTGAATGGATGTCCGGGCTGCACCGAGGCCAGCAGGTCGACATCGTTGGGCCACTCGGTAAACCATTCCTGTTGCCGAAAAATCCGGTCCCGTGCGTGCTCGTGGCCGGGGGGTATGGCTCGGCACCAATGTTCATGCTGGCTGACGCGCTGAGAGCTCGCGGCTGTCGCGTCGATGTCGTTTTCGGTGCTGCTACGGAAAGTAAGTTGTTCGGCGTTCTTGAAGCCAAGCGCGTTGCCGCGTCCATCACCATCACGACCGACGACGGAAGCGTGGGGGAGAAGGGCCGCGTCACCGATGTTCTGCCGTCGGTTATCAAGCGCACCGATGCTGACGTTGTCTACGCGTGCGGGCCGATGGCAATGTTGCGTGAGGTGGCCAGAGTTGCCGCCGAACACGGTGCCTATTCCCAGTGCGCAGTTGAAGAATCTATGGCCTGCGGTATCGGTGTGTGCATGACGTGCGTCTTGCCGGTCATTGGACAGGATGGAATCACCCGAATGCTTCGATCCTGCGTGGATGGGCCGATCTTCCGTGGCGATCGGGTTCGTTGGGACGATGTAGACACCATTCCGGATGATGTTTACGGTGCCCCGGTGAAGGGAGGCCACTGATGACCAGAGCAGTTATAACTCATTCACCTCGTGAGTCGGATGAGTTGGCAAGCCCCGACGTGGATATGTCGACGTCCCTGGCTCGCCTGGAGTTACCGTCACCGGTTTTGACGGCGTCGGGGTGTGCGGCGGCCGGCCGCGAACTCGACCAGTTCTTCGACATCACCACCATCGGTGCCGTTGTCACCAAGAGCATCATGATGAATCCACGCTCGGGTCGGCCGACTCCGCGGATGGCTGAAACACCCAGTGGAATGCTGAACTCGATTGGCCTGCAGGGACCGGGTATTGACTCGTTCTTAGACAACGATCTCGATTGGTTGCGCCAGCGTGGCGCCCGCGCGGTGGTTTCGATCGCAGGGGGGTCGGTCGACGAATACACCCGTCTGGCATCGCGTTTGCGTCATGTTTCGGACATCGCGGCTATCGAGGTCAACATCTCGTGCCCGAATGTTGAGTCACGTGGTCAAGTCTTTGCCTGTGATCCGCTTGCGGCCGCTGAGGTCATTGCGTCAGTGCGTCGTAACACTGCACCTGGTATCCCTGTTCTAGCGAAATTGTCACCTGATGTCACCGACATCGTCGCGATCGCCAAGGCGGTTGTCAGCGCGGGTGCTGATGGTCTTTCGATGATCAACACTCTGCTCGGAATGGTGATCGACACGAATACGATGCGGCCGGCTCTGGCTGGTGTCACCGGTGGGCTGTCTGGCCCGGCCATTCGACCGGTTGCGGTGCGCTGTATCTATCAAGTTCACGCCCAACTCCCGGACGTTCCGATTTTGGGCATGGGTGGAATACGTACCGGGCTCGATGCGCTCGAATTCGTACTTGCAGGGGCGAGTGCTGTCAGTGTCGGTACGGCCACATTCAACGACCCATCGGCTCCCGCGCGGGTGGCTAAGGAACTCGCTATTGCCCTGGCGGAGCGCGGTTTTAGTCGATTTGAAGATGCCATTGGTTATGCCCATCGCAGTCCAGAGCCGTCAGCGGCTCCGGGTGGCGTCGTGGCTGTTCACCCGGTGAATCCGCAGGACGACGTTGTCGATTCCGATATACGCGGCGGGGTTGAGGGATGACGCGGCTAGCACCCATTGCACTTGCGCTTGACGCACCGAACCTCGAGACGGCCACTAAGTGGGCCCGCAGTACCGGGCCCTACATCTCGACAATGAAGATCGGACTCGAGACGTATTTGCGTGACGGAGATCGAGCGATTCATGAAGTTCGCGATGCGTCAGGTGGTCGCGACATTTTCCTCGACTTGAAACTCCATGACATTCCAAACACGGTTGCGGGAGCAGCGAGATCCATCGCACATTTGCAACCAAGCTATCTCACGGTTCATGCCAGTGGCGGCTCGGCCATGATCAACGCTGCGGTGCAGGCACTGCCAGAGACCAAGGTCACCGCCGTCACAATTTTGACCTCACTCGACGAAGCTGAGTTGGCTGCGATAGGGGTCAAAGGCCCGGCCTTGGACGCTGCCTGTCGACTGGCGCAGTTGGCCGTTTCCGCTGGGGCCAGGGCGATCGTCTGCTCTCCCCAGGAGGTTGCCGCGATTCGCGCGTGCGTTCCAGCGGAGATCACCCTGATCACACCCGGTGTTCGTCCTGCTGGTGCAGCGCTGGGCGATCAGGCGCGAGTGGCCACCCCCGAACAAGCCTTGGCAGATGGAGCCGACCTGTTGGTAATTGGTCGACCAATAACGGCCGCCGTTGACCAGGAAAAAGCCGCGCAGGACATTTCCAACGGTCTGGTTTCTTAACTCAAGTTTTGTTAAAGGTCGAATTCTTCTTCAGAGTTGCTTTCGGGGTGTGCGTCATCTCGCTAGGGTCAGCCTCGAGCATCTTTTACGAGAGGACACACGATGGCGTTACCACCCCTCACGCCAGAGCAACGGGCAGCCGCACTCGAGAAGGCAGCCGAAGCACGACGCGTCCGCGCCGAGGTGAAGAACCGCCTCAAGCGTTCCGGCGCATCAATTGCGGAGGTTATTGCGTCCGGCCAAACCGACGACATCATCGGTAAAATGAAGGTGTCTGCGCTGCTGGAATCCATGCCTGGAGTTGGCAAGGTTCGGGCGGCGGAGATTATGGAGCGGCTGAATATTGCCGTTAATCGACGTGTTCGTGGCCTAGGTACCCATCAGGCCGCTGCACTGACTAAGGAGTTTGCGGACTGAACGCTCGACTCACTGTTGTCTCCGGTCCGTCGGGAGTTGGCAAGAGCACCGTCGTGGCACAGGTATGCCACGACCAACCCGACATGTGGCTATCGGTATCAGCGACCACTCGCGAGCCGCGCCCGGGGGAAATCAATGGAAAACATTACGTTTTCCTGAGCCGTCCAGAGTTCGAGCGACTCATCGAGACAGACGAATTGTTGGAATATGCACAATTCGCCGGAAATCTATATGGAACGCCGCGTAAGGCCGTAACGGACCGATTAGCCCACGGGCAGTCGGTGCTGTTGGAAATTGAACTTCAGGGTGCCCGCCAGGTGAAGCAGGCGATGCCCACGGCGCAACTTGTGTTCATAGCGCCACCATCGTGGGATGAGTTAGTCCGCCGATTGACCTCTCGCGGCACTGAATCGGCTGAGGTAATCGAGGCACGACTCCAAACTGCTCGCGAGGAATTGGCAGCGCAGTCCGAGTTTGATCACGTGGTCGTCAACACGTCAGTTCAGCAAGCAGCTCACACCTTGATAGAGTTATCTCAGTTAGACGACTGACCTCGCGCGGCCCAGGGTCGTGATGTGGTTGTTGTTGCCGGTCAGGAATCGCCTGTGCCGGACATATCGACTGAAAGGCGCCCACGTGTCTGGCACTGCGTCTGCCCCAGAGGGCATCACCAACCCGCCGATCGACGACCTGCTTGAGGCAACAGACTCGAAGTACTCGCTGGTCATCTACGCGTCCAAGCGTGCTCGCCAGATCAACGCCTACTACTCACAGCTCGGTGAAGGCTTGCTCGAATACGTGGGCCCACTCGTTGAGACCCACGTTCAAGAAAAGCCTCTGTCGATCGCCATGCGCGAAATCAATGCAGGTCTTCTTACCAGCGAGCCCATCGATCCGGAATCCCCGGACGCCGCGTTCGTCTCGTGACCACCAGCGACGATCCCGTCGCCGGCGCCCCACCTTCGGTGGTTTTGGGCGTTGGTGGCGGGATCGCCGCGTATAAGGCGGCTGAACTCTTGCGCCGGCTTCGAGCCCATGGGTGCGACGTCACCGTCGTACCAACGCGAGCGGCCCTTCGCTTTGTCGGCGAGCCGACTTGGTCGGCTCTTTCTGGCAAACCGGTGAGCGCCGAGGTATGGGATGACGTACATGAGGTGCCGCACGTCCGACTCGGTCAGCAAGCAGCTCTGGTCGTAATCGCGCCGGCAACCGCAGATTTGCTTGCGCGCGCAGCGCAGGGTCTAGCCGATGACCTCCTAGGAAACGTTCTCCTTACAGCATCGTGTCCCGTTGTGATGGCTCCAGCGATGCACACGGAAATGTGGGAACACGCTGCCACGCAAGCCAATGTCGCCACCTTGCGCTCGCGCGGGATCATCGTGCTCGACCCCGCCGTCGGACGGCTAACGGGCGCGGACTCAGGACCCGGCCGGCTGCCAGAGCCTGACGCGATCGCCGAGGTGTGCTTTGCCGTTCTGGCCGGTAGCAAGACGGACCTGATTGGCACGCAGGTGTTGATCTCGGCGGGTGGAACGCGGGAGGCACTCGACCCGGTTCGTTTCCTCGGCAACCGCAGCAGCGGTAAGCAGGGTTATGCCCTTGCAACCAGAGCCCTCGCCCGCGGCGCGACAGTTACCCTCGTGTCGGCCAACGTTGATCTGCCAGCGCCAGCAGGAGCCGCGGTCGTCTCCGTCGAATCAGCCCAAGATCTGCACGACGCGATGATGGCGCACTCGCATGATTGCGATGTCATCGTGATGGCCGCGGCGGTTGCAGACTTTCGTCCCCGTCACGTCGCTGGCTACAAGATGAAAAAGCAGGACGATGGCCCAGCCCCCACGATTGACCTTGAGCGCACCACCGATGTGCTGGCCGAGTTGGTTACCTCACGAGGGGCCAGACCGACTCCGCTGATCGTTGGTTTTGCGGCGGAGACTGGTGATGAGCATGGTGACGTTCTGGCTCACGGGCAGGCGAAGCTCGTGCGCAAAGGCTGCGATCTTCTCGTCGTCAATGACGTCAGCGCAGGACAGGTATTCGGTCGTGATGACAATGCCGTGGTAATTCTCAATAGGGATGGAACATCCACGGTGGTTGGGTCGGCGTCCAAGACCGATATTGCCGATGCAGTCCTTGATGTGATCGTCGGGCAGCTTCTGGTGAACGCGGCCCCATAGTCGCTCGCTTGGGCATTCACGTGGATTCGTCGCTCAGATACTGCTCTGCGCCACAGTCGACGGGCGTGAAAGATACGGACTTACGCCAGTTAGACTGTGGCAAGTTCTTACGTCTATCAAGGAGCGAGTCCTTTGGCCCGTCGGCTGTTTACCTCAGAATCCGTTACCGAGGGGCACCCAGACAAGATTGCTGATCAGATCAGCGACACGATTCTGGATGCCATGCTGAAGGAAGACCCACGCAGCCGGGTGGCATGTGAAACGTTGATCACAACCGGTCAGGTCCATATCGCAGGTGAGGTCACAACGTCGGGCTGGGTCGATATCCCGAGCCTGGTGCGTGAGCGAATTCTTGCCATCGGATACGACTCCAGCAAGAAGGGTTTCGACGGTGGCTCATGTGGTGTGAGCGTCTCGATCGGCTCGCAGAGTCCCGATATCGCGCAGGGTGTTGACGACGCGATCGAAGAGCGTGAAGGACACTCCGAGGACGCCCTCGATCGTCAGGGTGCGGGCGATCAAGGTCTGATGTTTGGCTACGCCTGCGATGACACTCCTGAATTGATGCCGCTGCCTATTCATCTGGCGCACAACCTTGCCCGCCGGCTTGCTGCGGTGCGCAAGGACGGATCGATTCCGTACCTGCGTCCCGATGGCAAGACTCAGGTCACCATTGAGTACGACGATAACGACAAGGCGGTTCGTCTGGACACCGTTGTGGTGTCGACTCAGCACGCAGCTGATATCGATCTGGCCACCTTGCTGACGCCGGATATTGCTGAATTGGTCGTTGGCCCCGAGGTTGCCGGCCTCGGTATCGAAACCGAGGGCTTCCGTCTTCTGGTCAACCCAACGGGCCGCTTTGAAATTGGTGGGCCCATGGGTGACGCTGGTTTGACCGGACGCAAAATCATCGTCGACACCTATGGTGGAATGGCCCGCCACGGTGGTGGTGCGTTCTCTGGTAAAGACCCGTCGAAGGTTGACCGCTCTGCGGCATATGCGATGCGCTGGGTGGCCAAGAACGTTGTAGCTTCGGGCCTTGCTCGTCGCTGTGAAGTTCAGGTGGCCTATGCAATTGGTAAAGCACATCCGGTGGGTGTGTTCGTCGAAACCTTTGGCACGGGCGTCAAGGCTGACTCGGACATCCAATCTGCGGTGCTCGAGGTGTTCGATCTGCGTCCGGCAGCGATCATCCGTGATCTTAACCTACTTCGTCCGATCTACGCGCAGACGGCTGCCTACGGCCACTTTGGTCGTGAGCTACCGGACTTCACCTGGGAGCGCACGGATCGTGCCGACGCTCTGCGGGCCGCAGCGGGTATCTAGCCTGGTTTTCGCGAGTCGGGTTTAGCGACCGGGTTGTTTTCCGTGTTCTTGAGGCACCGCACTGGTGGCTCGTGGCTACGTGATCGGCGCGACTACGTCGGTACGGCGTTGGAAGTTCAGGTGCAATGGTGGGTTCGACACCTGAACCTCGGTGATGCGACGCATGTTTGTGGGTGCATACCTCCAATGACAGTGTCATCGTGTACAACTTTGGAGTGGACATCGAAAACGAGCAACTAGCGCTCGTGGCACGTTCGATCCGTAAAACTAAAGCCAAACCTGTACCGGAACCGGCCCTCATTGACCCGGTTGCGCGGGTGATGGTCGATATCTCCCTTCCTCACCTGGATCGACCATTCGACTATCTCGTCCCGGAAGCCATGTCGCAGACGGCCGTGCCAGGTGTGCGGGTTCGCGTCCGTTTCTCCGGTTCTCTGGTCGACGGTTGGATTCTCGAACGTTGTGCGGCCTCGGATCACTCAGGGCGACTTGAGCGGATAGCCAAGGTGGTCAGTCCGGAGCCGGCGCTTACTCCACAGATCTTGAGGCTGTGTCGCGACGTGGCCGACTACTACGCCGGCACGCTGCCGGATGTTGTTCGGGCTGCTGTTCCGACGCGTCATGCAGCCGCCGAAGCGGCCCTGGCCGCGAAGCCAGCACCCGAACACCCTGCGCTGCCCCCGATACCTGAATCCACGTCGTGGAGCCGATACACGGGGGGACCGGCTCTGCTTTCTCGACTGGTCATGGGTGATCCATACTCGCCGACAACTCCTGGCCCCCGAGCGGTGTGGGTTGCAGCAGCGGCGACTGATCCAGCCGAGCAGATCCGCGAGTTGGCACATACCGCAGCGCTGGCGGGTCGCGGGGTTTTGATCGTCGTGCCGGATGCACGTGATGTAGCACGACTCGACGCCGCTCTCTCGGCCGAATTAGGGCCGCAACAGCATGTTGTCCTGACAGCTGATCTGGGTCCGTCGGCACGTTATAGCGCGTTTTTGCGGATTCGACGTGGAGAGGTTCGCGTTGTCGTGGGTACTCGGGCAGCAGTCTTCGCACCCGTCGCAGATCTGGGGCTCATCGTTCTGTGGGATGACAGCGACGACTCGCACGCAGAACCACATGCCCCGTACTGGCATGCTCGTGAAGTTCTGGTGATGCGGGCAAATACGACGGGCTCTGCCATGGTGGTGGGATCAACCTCGCGCTCCGTCGAAGCCGCAGCCCTGGTGAGTTCCGGGTGGGCGCGCAATGTTGTCGAGCCGCGAACGGCTGCCCGTGCATCTGCACCGCGCATCATCACTATTGGTGGTGACGTCGAGCAAGCGCGCGATGAAGCGGCGATGACAGCCCGGTTGCCCAACATCGCCTGGCAGACAGCAAAACGAGGTTTAGAAGTGGGCCCGGTGTTGGTGCAAGTGCCACGACGCGGATACGTGCCTAGCCTTTCCTGTCAGACCTGTCGACGTGCGGCCACCTGTAGCAGTTGTCACGGTCCGGTTGGGGTCACCAGCGGTAGTGCGATTGCCGCATGTACGTGGTGTGGTCGGTTGGCGGGGGATTGGGTGTGCCCGAGTTGTAAGGGCCGTGCGCTGCGTGCCATGTCCTTCGGGGAACGCCGAACGGCTGAAGAACTTGGCCGAGCATTCCCCGGTGTGGTTGTTCGAACCTCGGGTCGTGACTCGTCCGGCGCTGGTGTTCTCGACGAGGTGGACGACGCGCCTGCCCTGATCGTGGCAACACCTGGTGCAGAGCCGCGAGTTGCTGGGGGCTACGCAGCAGCGCTACTTCTCGACGGACGCGTGATGCTCGACCGTCCTGATCTGCGGGCAGCGCAAGAGGCGGTCAGTCGATGGTTCGCTGCCATCTCACTGGTACGAAGTGCTAACGACGGCGGGGCTGTCGTGCTGGTGGCAGACCCAACACTTGCTGCGGTTCAAGCGATTGTCCGTAACGACCCGGTTGGTTTCTCGGATCGTGAATTGATGGAGCGCGATGCTGTTCGGCTGCCTCCGCATTATCGGGTGGCTGAGTTAACTGGGCAGCAGCGTGACATTGCCGATCTCATTGCTCAGGCAAAGCTTCCGGCCCATGCTCAGGTTCTGGGGCCGGTTCCGGTGCCCGTGTCTAGATCGAAGCGTCCCGTGCCGGGAGAAGCCGTTGTGCGGGCACTGGTGGTCGTACCGTCGGCGGTTGGATCGGAGCTCTCCGCGGCACTTGCTGCCGGGTCGGCGGTCCGAAGTGCGCGCAAAGAGGGTGCGCCCGTCACCGTTCGCATTGACCCCATCGTCCTTGGCTAGTGGAGTTATGAACTACCGTCGCCTAGTGGCGTTGCATGGGTGTGCACTCCGGCCCGTCGACGGGCTCTAGACTGGGGGAGTTCGTACGGTCGCGCGGAAATCAGGCGCCACCACTTAGTCGAGTTGATGTTCAAGGAGTAACGCGAGTGGCCGTCAAGCCCATCCGATTGTTCGGGGATCCTGTCCTGACAACTCCGGCTGCCGCCGTGGAGACGTTCGACAAGGAATTGCGCAAGTTAGTCAAGGACCTCACCGACACGATGCTTGATGCTCCGGGTTCGGGATTGGCTGCACCGCAACTCGGGGTGAGTTTGCGGGTTTTTACCTATGACGTTGACGATGAGATTGGCCATTTGATCAATCCGACGTTGGACCTCTCCGACGACATGGTCGAAGGTGACGAAGGGTGCCTGTCGTTGCCCAACCTTGCGTTCAACACCCGTCGGTCACGTCGTGTGGTTGCCAAGGGTATGAACATGTGGGGTGAACCCGTCGTCCTAGAAGGTACCGATTGGCTGGCGCGCTGTGTGCAGCATGAGACCGATCACCTCGACGGGATCATGTTTATCGATCGGCTCGACGTTGAGACGCGTAAAGAGGCCATGAAGGCGATCCGTGAGGCCGAATGGTTTGGCGACAATGCCCCCGTAGTGAAACTTTCACCCCATTCAATTTCCGAAAAATGGCTGTGAACGGCCACTGATGCGTCTGGTTTTCGCCGGGACACCGGATACGGCGTTACCGTCGCTTGAAGCACTTGTGCAGTCAGCGCATCATATCGCCGCGGTCGTAACGCGACCGGCGGCACCGTCCGGACGTGGGCGGGTGCTCACACGGTCACCCGTCGCGGCCAGGGCCGAGGAATTGGGCATTCCCGTCCTGACTCCAGGCACTCCGACTGACCCCGAATTCCTCGCGGAGTTGGCCGCACTCGAGCCTGACTGCTGTCCGGTAGTGGCATATGGCGGACTGCTGCCGAAGGCAGCACTGGATATCCCAACCCGAGGCTGGGTCAATCTGCACTTTTCGATTCTTCCGGTGTGGCGTGGTGCTGCACCGGTTCAACATGCGATTTGGCATGGTGACGATGTCACCGGGGCTACCACCTTCTTGCTCGACGAGGGACTCGACACTGGCCCGGTTCTTGGTGTCGTCACCGAATCAATTCGCCCAACGGATACGTCAGGTGAATTGCTCGCGCGGTTGGCGGAGACCGGTGCGCACCTACTTGTCTCCACTCTCGATGCGTTGGCGGTTGGCGCACTTGTACCCGTCGCCCAAAGTGGCGATCTGGCCAGCCATGCTCCGAAGTTGACGGTTGCCGATGCGCGTATCGATTGGGCTGCGCCAGCGCTGGGAATTGATCGTAAAATTCGAGCGTGCACGCCGGACCCGGGTGCATGGACGACATTCCGCGATGAACGACTTGGGCTTGGCCCGGTGCGCATTGAGCCGCATGCACCAGATTCGCAGGAACTCGCACCCGGTGCGATCGTCGTTGAAAAGTCTCGGATTCTTGTCGGTACTGCCACGGGCCCTGTGGTTTTGGGTGACGTGAGGCCTGCCGGCAAGAAACTCATGAGCGCATCTGACTGGGCGCGCGGTATTCGCATCGATCAGGGCGAGATGGTGTTGTGATGGAACCTTCAGAGGGCAGCGGAAATCGTCCCGTGCAATGGCGTGCTGATCGGCGTGCTGCCGATCCGGTACGCATGGTGGCTTACGAAGTTTTGCAGGCCGTGACCGAAGAGCAGGCGTACTCGAATCTC
The DNA here is from genome assembly GCA_903826575.1 of uncultured bacterium. GTDB lineage: Bacteria > Actinomycetota > Actinomycetes > S36-B12 > CAIYMF01 > Longivirga. The sequence goes on along the minus strand of CAIKEU010000008.1, from coordinate 27,687 downwards.
GTTCTGCCGGTAGTCATCCGCGAAGCTGAACTGCAGGGCCGCGATGCTGCGTTCGCGACAAATCTCACGTACGGAACTTTGCGTTGGCAGGGTCTACTTGATGCGGTTATCGCGTCTGCAAGTTCGCGTCCGCTTAGCGAGGTCGACCCACATGTGTTGACCCTGCTTCGACTGGGTGCCTTTCAAATGATGTTCATGAGAGTGCCACCCCATGCTGCGGTTGCCGAGACCGTTCAACTAACCCGCGTAGTTGCGGGGGAATCACGCACGAAGTTCGTCAACGCAATCATGCGGCGCATCGGTGAACGCAGTGTTGACGAGTGGATTGCTTTGGTATCGCCCGATGCATCTATAGATCCCGTTGCGCATCTGTCAGTAGCGCAGTCACATCCGCAGTGGGTTGTGCGGGCTCTGCAAGAATCACTGTCGGCTTGGCGACGGAATCAAGGTCAGCCCGCTGCCACGTGGATGGAGGTCGAAGACCTCCTCATCACCAACAATGAACCGGCTGACGTGACTCTCGCGGCACGACCCGGTCGAGCGGATGCAGGCGAGATCGCTCGTCGCTACAACGCAGACCCTGGCCGGTATTCGCCGTATGCCGTCACCCTCGGTTTCGGTGCACCGTCTGAACTTCCCGAAGTGCGTTCGGGTGACGTTGGTGTTCAAGATGAGGGCAGCCAACTCGTCGCTCTTGCCCTGAGTCGGGCGCAGTTATCTGGTCCCGATCGGTTGTGGCTCGACATGGCCGCGGGCCCGGGTGGTAAGGCGGCGTTGCTGGCTGGGATCGGTGCGGAACGGGGGGCTCGCCTCGTCGCCTCGGATCGATCGGAGCACCGCGCATTCCTCGTTGCCCAAACACTGGCGGGTTCGCCTGGCGATCATGTGACGGTGGTTGCTGACGGCCGCGAGGGCCCATGGTCACCGGGTGTTTTTGACCGGATCCTTCTCGATGCTCCGTGCACTGGGCTAGGCGTCATTCGTCGTCGACCCGAGTCACGCTGGCGTCGCTCCACCGCCGACGTGGCGGCGTTGGCTGGCTTGCAACGTGAACTTCTCACTTCCGCACTGTCGGCGGTGCGAGTGGGTGGGATTGTCGGGTACGCGACCTGTTCACCGCATCTTGCCGAAACGGAGATCGTTGTCGACGATGTGTGCGCCGGATTCCCCGTTGAGCGAATCGACGTTCGAGAACTGCTTCCTGAGGTGAGCGATCTCGGCGCCGGTCCGGATCTTAGGCTATGGCCGCACATCCACGGAACCGACGGAATGTACCTCGCGTTGCTGCGCCGGCTCTGAATCGGTCTGCACTTCCGGAAGGTTAGGAAACTCAATCGGACCGGGGTCAGTTGTGACCGCGACAACTCTGTTGCGTCCCGATCGCTTGGCTTCGTGAACGGCGCGGTCGGCGGCATCACGCACCTCATGCAAGCCTGGGCTATGGATCGTGTCCGCCACGCCGATGCTGACGGTGACCTTCAGATCCGGCGCGACGAGATGCCAGGGATGCTCTTGTACAGCACGACGAATTCGTTCAGCTGCAAAGGCGGCTTGTTCCACGGTGTTTTCGGGCATCGCGATCAAGAACTCTTCGCCACCGTGTCGAGTGACGCGATCTGATGATCGTGTCACCTCGATGAGGATCGCAGAGAACTGGCGTAGGACCTCGTCACCCACGTCGTAGCTGTAGCCATCGTTGATGAGCTTGAAGTTGTCGACGTCGGCCAAAGCAACGGCCACAGGATGGTTGTAACGCTCGCCTGTAGCGATCATGATCGGAAGCTCGTGATCAGAGAATCGTCGGTTGTGTAGACCTGTTAGCGGATCTCGAACTGCGTTTTCAGCCAACTCGCCAATCAACTGGCGTTGCTGCGAAAGCGCCTGCTGGAGTTCGTCAGTGCGTTCGGCAACGCGCCTTTCAAGGTCAGCATTGAGTTGCGCCAAAGCTCGCGTGGATTTATCGGCGCGCTTCATCTCCTGGCGAAGGCCACTGACTCCGAGCAGAGCAGAGAGCAGGATGGCGCACAGAAGCGCGGACATGCACAGAATTATTTCTGCGGTTGTGATGGGGACTTTGGGTGGGAAAGCCACAGTGCACCCGACGCCCACCACAACGGAAAGTGCGGCTACCGCAACGATTCCACGTGGAGGCAGCATTGCGCCCGCCAGAGCCACGGGAGCCAGGATCAAGAGTGCGCCTAGGCGTGCATCTTGATGTGTGGCCATCCCTACCGCTTGACCGATGGGTGGGACGATGAAGAACAGCGCAAGGCCGAGGTTCACGCGCCCCGATTTGATCAGAACGATGGCCAGACCGCTTGCCAATGTGACACCCAGGAGTGTCAGGGCGACGTCGGACGATCCCGAGATGTAATTTAAGAACGTCAGGACGACTGCCGCAATCAGGACTCCGGTGAGTACCAGAAGGGCGTTGTGTGCTCGCCATCGAAGGTCAGAGTTCTCAGTGTCGATGGAAAAGAAGCCCGTACGCGTTGTTGTCGTCATCTGGCTCCTCCTACCGGGTGCTCGGCTCGACACGGTCAGCCTAACCTAATTGATCTTACACTGTGTATGCACACTGACACACAGAGTGACCTCGGTATGTCGCACGTATAACTCCGCAGGCCGGCCTATCGTTCCCACTAGCCTTATCGGCATGGGAATCCAGATTTCACCAAGTATTTTGTCTGCAGATTTTGCCAATCTGGCCGCCGAGTGTGAGCGGGTGGCAGGAGCCGCGGACTGGCTACACGTGGATGTCATGGACAACCACTTCGTTCCCAATCTGACGCTGGGTCTGCCCGTCGTCGAGCGTTTGCTCGCAGCGGTGAGTACTCCAGTTGACTGCCATCTCATGATTGAAGACCCCGATCGTTGGGCCCCAGCCTATGCCGAGGCGGGCGCAGCCTCTGTGACATTCCACGTCGAGGCCGCTGCGGCGCCCATTCGCCTGGCTCGGGCTTTGCGCTCGGCGGGAAGTCGAGCGGGGATGGCCCTGAAGCCGGCGACCCCAGTCGAGCCATATGCCGATCTACTTCCAGAGTTGGACATGTTGCTCATCATGACCGTTGAGCCGGGATTCGGCGGTCAGAAGTTTCTTGATGTCGTGGTGCCCAAGATCCGACGTGCCCGCGAGCTCATTAAGGGTCGTGACCTCGACGTGTGGTTGCAGGTTGATGGCGGTGTGTCAGCGCAAACGATCGAAATCTGTGCCGAGGCCGGTGCTGACGTTTTCGTTGCAGGGAATTCGGTTTACGGAGCTGCTGACCCGGCTGAGGCAATCCGCAAGTTGAATGAGTTGGCCTCGAACGCAACTGCGTCCAGTTGGTGGTGTCACTAATACCTCGGCCACGTCACTCGATTGGCCATGGGTCGATGACGTCGAATTGCGTGGTGCCGTTACACTTGGAGTGTACGAGCAACTGCTCGCGCGTCCCGGGGTCGGTGTAATTCCGAACCGGCGGTGTAGCCCGCGACCCGACTACCTCGTGTAGTCGGTGGATTCGGTCAACCGCGTTCGCTAGAACGTGGCCATCCGAAGCCGACGGTTAAAGTCCGGATGGGAGGAGACGCGCGCGGTCTGTGATCGGCGTGCGCATCCGCGTAGGTCGACGCTGCCACGCGACGCTTCCGCCGGGTCACGAGTTGACCGAAGGACGGACCATGACGGCGCTTCCACACGAGATCGACGCAATGCGTCGCGCTCTGGAGCTCGCCGCTGCCCCCGATGTTCAATTCCGCGGCAACCCTCGCGTTGGCGCAGTTATCCTTTCGCCCGATGGCAACCTGATCGGTGAAGGTGCCCACCGGGGCGCAGGTACACCGCATGCTGAGGTTGCTGCGTTGGCGAGCGCATCAGAGTCGACTGTGGGTTCCACTGCTGTCGTGACCCTTGAGCCATGCGCTCATGTGGGACGAACCGGCCCTTGTGTTGATGCGCTGCTTGCAGCTGGAATCGCTCGCGTGGTCTTTGCTCAGTCCGATCCCAATGTCATTGCATCCGGTGGCGCGCAACGGCTTCGTGATGCAGGAATACAGGTTGTCAGCGAGGTCCTGTCAACGCAATCGTCACGGCTCAATCAGGCGTGGACGTATGCGGTCACTCGTGGTCGTCCATATGTCACGTGGAAAGTTGCCACGACGCTCGATGGACGAATCGCCGCCGCTGACCGAACGAGTCGTTGGATCACCAGTGAGGAGTCTCGCGCGGATGTACATGAATTCCGCCGCAGCGTTGACGCCGTGCTTGTGGGACGTGGCACGGTCTTGGCGGACGATCCACAGTTGACCGTGCGCGAGGGTTCGCACGTGCTCGATCCTGAATTTCAGCCGCTACGAGTCGTGATGGGGGAGGGTGAACTAGACCAAGGTCTGCGCATCTTCGATGAGACGGCTGAAACGCTGTGGCTCCGAACGCATTCGGTTGACGAAGCGCTGTCCACTCTGCACGAGCGCGGTGTACGGCACGTGATGCTGGAGGGTGGACCAACTCTGGCATCGGCGTTCTTGGCTGCCGGAGCCGTTAACGCAGTTCGCTGGTACACCGCTCCGGCGATTCTCGGTGCGGGCCATCATGCGGTCGGCGATTTCGGCGTCGGATCGATCGGTGAGATGTGTCGCCTTACTCAGACTGAGGTGACGCTCATGGGTGTCGACGTTCGTATCACGGGTCTTATGTCATCTGCACACACCGATAGTTCGAGGGAGAAGTTCTGATGTTCACCGGAATCGTCGAGGAGTTAGGCACGGTGGTTGCTATTGAGCCGCTTGCAGACTCTGCCCGCATTCGGATCGAGGGCCCCCTGGTGACCTCCGACGCAGTTCATGGGGCGTCCATTGCGGTCAACGGCGTCTGCCTGACCGTGGTCGAGTTTGGCGATGGCCAGTTCACCGCGGACGTCATGAACGAAACCCTTCTGCGCTCATCGCTGGGGCAACTTCAAACCGGAACTCGGGTCAATCTCGAACGTCCCGTCACGCTAGCCGCACGGCTTGGCGGGCACCTCGTACAGGGGCACGTGGATGGCACGGGGCACATCGTCAGTCGTACCCCGAGCGAGAACTGGGAGCTCGTGCGCGTCTCACTTCCGGATGAACTTGGTCGGTACGTGGTTGAGAAGGGCTCCATTACCGTGGATGGAGTTTCGTTGACTGTGGTGGATGCTGAACGTGATTCGTTCACTGTCTCCCTGATTCCGACCACCTTGGAGTTGACCACTTTGGGGCATAAGACGGCGGGGGATCCGGTGAATCTCGAGGTAGATGTTGTCGCAAAATATGTTGAGCGCATGATGCAGTGGAGGACTCAGTGAGCGCGTCTGAATCAGATCAATACGCAGGTATCCGACTCGATTCAATTGAGGAAGCGATAGCCGCGATCCGCGAGGGTAAGAGCGTCGTCGTTGTCGATGATGAGGATCGAGAGAACGAAGGTGACCTGATTTTTGCTGCCCAGCGTGCAACGCCTGAACAGGTGGCTTTCATGATTCGTTGGACGAGTGGCTACATCTGCGTCGCCATGCCAGGGCGTGACCTCGACCGGCTCGGGTTGCCCCCTATGACGATGGTCAATGAAGACCGCAAGGGGACTGCGTATGCCGTCACCGTTGATGCTCGCGATGTAAAGGCCACCGGGATCAGTGCGGAGGATCGTGCTCGGACAATCAAAGTGTTGGCCGACACAGCAACGGAGCCGCGGGATCTCACGCGACCGGGTCACGTCCTTCCTTTGCGAGCGATGGAAGGTGGGGTACTACGTCGCGCTGGACATACTGAAGCGACGGTTGACCTCGCTCGTTTAGCTGGTCTCACCTCGGCGGGTGCCCTGTGCGAACTCGTGAACGAGGACGGCTCGATGATGCGTGCACCACAGTGTCGTGAATTTGCTGACACGCATGGCCTGCTCATGATTTCCATTGCTGACCTCATCGAGTACATCCGTCGTACCGAACGACAGGTGGATCGCATCACGGAAACGCGGTTGCCGCTTGAGCTGGGCGAATTCCGTGCTGTTGGTTACCGATCCCGCCTTGACGCGGTTGAACACGTCGCCATGGTGTACGGCGATATTGGTGATGGCGAGGACATCTTGGTCCGCGTCCACTCCGAATGTCTCACCGGTGATGTTTTCGGCTCTCGACGTTGTGACTGCGGCCCGCAGTTGCACACAGCACTTGCTCGCGTCCAGGCTGAAGGCCGCGGAGTTGTGCTTTACATGCGTGGCCACGAAGGACGGGGGATCGGCCTGCTGCACAAACTTCAGGCATATGCCCTTCAAGATGCTGGCGCAGATACCGTTGATGCGAATCTCGAGTTGGGCCTGCCTGCAGATGCACGCGACTACGGTACGGGAGCGCAGATTTTGGCCGATCTTGGTGTGAAGACAATGCGACTGCTCACGAACAATCCGGCTAAGCGAGCGGGTTTGGACGGCTACGGACTATCGATTGTTGGTCGCGTTCCATTAGAGATAACGCCCAATGCCGATAACCTCGAATACCTACGGACGAAGCGTGACCGGATGGGCCATGACCTACCGATGGACATGGACCTTGTACACGAAGACGACCTAACCGAAGACATTCCGATGGAAGGAATCACCTCATGAGCGGCAGCGGTGCACCATCGTTTTCTGGAACCCGTGCGGAAGGTCTTCGCGTCACGGTCGTTGCGTCGTCGTGGCATGACGTGGTGATGGGTGGCTTGGTCGATAGTGCGGTGCGCACACTCGAGGAGATGGGCGCCGACTACGAGGTGATCCGGGTACCGGGGGCTTTCGAGCTGCCTGTTGTGGCGAAGTTAGCCGCGGCATCGGCCGATGCAGTGGTGGCACTTGGTGTGGTGGTTCGTGGCGGAACCCCACATTTCGAGTACGTCTGCCAGGCGGCCACTGATGGATTGAGCCGGGTTGCCATCGATACGGGGGTACCCGTGGGGTTCGGCCTGTTGACCTGTGACAACGACGAGCAAGCCATCGCTCGCGCAGGATTCCCTGACTCGTCGGAGGACAAGGGACGTGAAGCAGTTGAGGCTGCTGTGGCAACGGCGTTGACCCTGCGATCGATGGCCCCCAAGGGTTCCGTAGGATTCAGTTCGTGAAGACATTTGAGGATCTGCACAACGAACTTGTGACCAAGTGGGCGCAGAAGGACGTCGATTCTTCGACGGTCGATCGTCTCAACGCGGGTATCCACGAGGTCGGTAAGAAGGTACTCGAAGAAGCCGCCGAAGCGTGGATGGCTGCTGAATATGAGAGCCCCGCGAGAACTGCCGAGGAAATCGCACAGTTGCTGTACCACACTCAGGTCTTAATGATCGCTGCCGACGTTTCGATTGAGGACGTTTACCGCCATCTGTAGCGGTGCCCTAGGGCGCCGCGTCACTGGCTAACCGTTCGTCCTATCGAGGAGTTGTCATGCTCAGAGTTGCCGTACCTAACAAGGGCCAGTTGTCCGATCCGGCCCGACTGATGCTTCGTGAAGCGGGCTACCCGGCCGCACACGATGCGCGCGAGTTGGTTGTTCAAGACCCAGAAAACGATGTCGAATTCTTTTTCCTTCGTCCGCGTGACATTGCTACGTATGTCGGGGCGGGACAGCTAGACATCGGAATCACTGGTCTTGATCTGCTCCTTGATTCGGGTTCATCAGCGAACGTGATCCTTGACTTGGGTTTTGGTCCGTCCACGTTCAGATTCGCGGCCCCCATTGGTGCTGCGACGAGCCTGCAGGACTTGCAAGGTAAGCGCATTGCCACGGCGTATCCCGGCCTCCTAGAAATCAAATTGGCCGAGCTTGGATTGCCGGCCACGATCGTCAAACTCGATGGTGCAGTGGAGAATGCGGTACGCCTCGGCGTTGCCGATGCGGTAGCTGACGTCGTTGCCACCGGCACGACGTTGCGTCAGGCGGGCCTGGCAGTGTTGGGCGATCCGATCCTGACGAGTCAAGCGATCCTCATTCAGCGGGCTGATGCTCAACCAGATGTGGCAGTGGATACGTTTACCCGACGGCTGCAAGGCGTGATCGTTGCACGGGCCTACGTGTTAGTCGACTACGACATTCGCGTTGAAAGCGTCGAGGCAGCCTGCGGCATTACCCCAGGAATTGAGTCGCCTACGGTCTCGCCGCTGCACGATAAAGGCTGGGTAGCCGTGCGGGCGATGGTTCCCCGCAAAGAGGTGCATCGAGCAATGGACGAGTTATACGAACTGGGTGCTCGCGGCATCCTCGTCACCGACATCCACGCCTGCCGACTCTAGGACGACGTTGAGCTCACAATTTCAAGGTGCCGAAATACCGGAACCCGAGTTTGCCGGCGACGATGGAACTGCCGATCCTGATCTCGCCGCAGTGCTGCACGGCTGGTGGACAGGTTCCGCTTCCGGATACGACGTCGTTGAGGTTCTGTCCGATCGACGGCTTATGGTGCCGGTCGTGGCCGTTGTCGAGGAAGCAGCGCAGACGCAAAGCGGTCTCACACATGACAAATCCAGTCACATGGCAACAGTGACATTGGTGCAGCCAGACGGACGTCGTGGGCTCTTGGCCTTTACGAGCATGGAGTCGTTAGCGGCCTGGGATCCCCAGGCCCGGGGTATCCCAGCGCGAGCTCGCAGGGTTGCGCAGGCCGCGAAACAAGAGTCTGCCGATGCGGTCCTGATCGACGTCGCTGGTCCCGTTCTCTACGCACTGACCGAGCCCGCACTGACTGCCGTTGCCGAGGGCCGCTCTTGGTCTCGGCCACATCTCGACCCAGAGATTCACGCCGCCATTGACACGGTAGCCGCTGGGGTCGGGGGATTGGCTGCGCACGAGGTGATCGACGGTGCCCTGCAGAAGTTGGATGTGCTGATCATGCTGGAGATAGAACCAGGTGCTGATGTTGATCAGCTGGCTCAAACGCTGATGGATCAACTTGCTGACATTGATCTTGTTCGTGACCGCTGTCCTCTCGGAGTGGGCATTGGCGTGCGCGGATTGCCGCGTCCGTCCTAGTTTATTGCGGGTCGTCCTATTCGGCGTGTCGCTCGCAAAGCACACTTGACTTTCGGGAACATGGACGTTGGTCGGCAAGTCGTCGATCGTGTCGTGTCATCACCTACGGTTGGTGTCGTCGAAAGGACAGCTCATGAATTCGCGGAAGCTCGTCGCTGAGTTCCTCGGAACCTTCTTCCTCGTGCTGCTCGCAGTTGGATCTGCGGTTGTCGGCCTCAAGACCAGTGGTGTTCTCGCCGTGGCCATCGGATTCGGATTCGTCTTGATCCTGGCCGCCTACGCTTTCGGTCCGGTCAGCGGTGCCCACGTAAACCCGGCAGTAACTCTGGCCATGGTTATCAGTCGTAAGATGCCCGTTGCGGAAGCTGCCGGCTACTGGGTGGTTCAGTTTGCCGGTGCGATCGCGGCGGCCGCGGTCCTGAAAATCTTCACGACGAGTTTCGGAGTGACCGATGAGACCGGCGCGCTCGGAAGTAACGCCTACGACAACGGCCATATCAACATGGCGGGCGCATTCGTTCTCGAGGTTCTCCTCACCTTCGCCTTCGTGCTGGTCATCTTGCTCGTGACGGACCGTGCAGCAAATGCCACCACCGCTGGTCTGGCCATCGGTGCTGCGCTCACCGCAGTCCACCTTGTGGGTATTCCGCTCGACGGTACGTCGGTGAACCCGGCCCGCTCATTTGGTCCGGCCCTCATGGCGGGCGGCACGGCACTGAGCCAGGTTTGGCTGTTCATCCTCGCCCCGCTTGTCGGTGGAGCCGTCGCCGCGTTCGTCTACCCCCTCACCCGGGCAGCCGACGCGTAACAACCCTTGTCGCAAACGCTGTGCCCCCGCCCTGTTGGGTGGGGGCACAGCTATGTCGGCAGTCGGATTCGGCTCTGGCCGACTGATGCGCTAATCTAGGGGAGACCGATGTTCACCGACCGTTGGTGAAGATCACGCAAGCGGAGTCTCGCTCCCACCTGCATCAACCCGAGGGCTGACAGGTATGGTCGCGGAACCCTCGACGGAGGATTCCGAAGGTGTGCTGTTTAGCATGCCACGACTGCGAGGCCTTGTGCGCGTGCACGAGGCCTCGATCCATGTCTGGGCTCATGTGGTTACTGAACCGCAACCTAAGGAGAACACATCAGCGTCGAGCCCCGCATCAACGAGCGGATTCGAGTTCCTGAAGTCCGACTAGTCGGACCGAATGGCGAGCAGGTCGGCATCGTGCGCATCGAAGATGCGTTGCGTCTGGCACTGGAAGCAGACCTCGATCTAGTCGAGGTAGCCCCGATGTCAAAGCCACCCGTCTGCAAACTCATGGACTATGGAAAGTTCAAGTACGAATCCGCAGTGAAGGCACGTGAAGACCGTAAAAAGCAGGTCAACACTGTCATCAAGGAGATGAAGCTTCGTCCAAAGATTGATGATCACGACTATGAGACCAAGAAGTCTCACGTCATCCGGTTCTTGAGGGCTGGCGACAAGGTCAAGATCACCATCATGTTCCGTGGTCGTGAGCAATCACGTCCGGAACTTGGGTTCAGGTTGTTGAAGAAGTTGGCTGAGGATGTAACTGAATTTGGTTTCGTCGAGTACTCGCCGAAGCAGGATGGTCGCAACATGATCATGGTGCTGGGGCCAGTTCGAAAGAAGTCAGATAAGCCGAGTTCAAAGGGTGAAAGTGACTCCGAGAGTGCCACTGAACTCGATGACGCTCTGGTGTCAGGCGTGGAGGACATTGATATAGATGCGCCCGACAGCGAGTTAGATCTCGACATTGAAACAGACGTAGAAGACGACGAATAGGCACTAACGATGGCGAAAGCCGTCAGTACCACCGCACGTTAACCGAGAAATTTCCCGACGCACCACCCCGAGTACGAGGAGAGCGGCCACCATGCCGAAGCAGAAGACCCACAGCGGTGCCAAGAAGCGGTTTAAGGTGACCGGCTCGGGCAAGCTCATGCACGAGCGCACGAACAAGCGTCACTTGCTGGAAGTTAAGTCCAGTCGTCGCACTCGTCGACTCTCAGTAGATGCCGTTGTCGCACCTGCTGATGTCAAGAAGGTAAAGAAGTTGCTCGGCCGCTAACGGCCAACCCCCGACGTCCATCGCCGGGCCGGTCTGGCCCGTTTTTAAGTAGGAGTAAAACCATGGCACGCGTAAAGAGGGCGGTTAACGCCCACAAGAAGCGTCGTGAAGTTCTTGAGCAGGCTTCTGGCTACCGCGGTCAGCGTTCGCGCTTGTATCGCAAGGCCAAGGAGCAGGTTACGCACTCAGGTGTGTACGCGTTCAACGACCGACGCAAGCGCAAGGGCGATTTCCGACAGCTCTGGATCCAGCGCATCAACGCCGCGGCCCGCTTGAACGGCATGACGTACAGCCGCCTCATCCAGGGTCTGAAGATTGCGGGTGTTGAGGTCGACCGTCGCATGTTGGCCGAGCTTGCCGTCAACGATGCTGCGGCATTCACCGCAATCGTCGACATCGCTAAGGCAGCACTGCCGGCCGATGTCAACGCGCCTGTCGCGTAACTAGTCCAGACAACACCTCCGTCCCGATCGCGAGGATCGCATTGATCGGCTCCGAGCTCACGTCCACCCGCTCACCGCGGGTCACGGCGGCTCGTCGGCTGATCAAGCGGGCCTTTCGCGATCGGGACGGTCGTTTTTTAGCCGAGGGTCCGCAGGCCTGCCGCGAGGCGGCTCGTGAACCCGGAGTGCTGATAGATCTGTACGTCACAACTGAGGCAGCGCAACGTCACAGCGATATCGTCGATTCTGCGAAAGCCGCTGGTGCTGAGATCATCTGGGCGTCGGGCGAAGTGGTGTCGTCACTTGCTGGGACGATCACACCGCAAGGCATGGTTGGGGTGTGCGTAAAGCCCGAGCGATCTCTAGCGGCGGTTGTTGAGCTCGCGCCGAAACTTGTGGTGTTGCTCGCACATGCTCGGGATCCGGGAAACATTGGCACCGTTATTCGCTGCGCTGACGCAGCTGGGGCCGACGCTGTGATCGTCTCGGATGCCAGCGTCGATCCCTTCAATCCGAAGGCAGTTCGCGCTTCAGCTGGATCGGTATTCCACCTGCCGATCGTGGTGGGCCCGACGGTCGATGCTGCCGTCGGCGCGCTGAGGTCCGTGGGAATGCAGATTCTTGCCGCAGATGGCGCTGGCGATCGGGATCTCGATCAGCTTGCCGACGAAGGTGCACTCGGCGCCGACTGTGTCTGGATCTTCGGCAATGAGGCGTGGGGTTTGCCGGACGACACACGGGCTCTTGCTGACAACGTGGTTCGCGTCCCAATCTATGGGGCCGCCGAGAGCCTAAACTTGGCCACCGCCGCCGCGGTCTGCCTCTACGCATCGGCGCGAGCACACCGGTAAGCCTCACCGATGTGATGTGAGCAACGAGGCTCGAATGCCTGTCCTGCGCTGACTTTTCGACGGTGTGAGGCATGATGGTCTGGACTGCTCCTAACGATGTGAGGTCCAACATGCTGTACACCGAAGGTGGCTACACCAAGATCGAGTTGTTCCGCAAGAACGGCTATGTCGTTCTCGACATGTACGACCAGGCCGCGGATCCCCAGGAGTGGACTGAGATCGAATTCGTCGATTGGAAGTCCTCGGGTGAGACCCGATTCGCGCCGCTGGCTTCGGCCTACGGAGATATGGAATGTGACGGATTCTGGAACCACACTCCACCCAAGACCGACAAAGATGGCGTGTGGGTGCCGGCGAATACGCAAAAGGCGCCGAACCTGGTTCGGCGAGCCGAGGAGCCGGGTGCGAACATCGGACGCTGCCGTGTTATTGAACTTTTGCCGAATCAGTACGGTGAGACCCTCTACAACTTCCACCGCGACGATAACAACCGGCTCAACCCAGAGGGCACCGGCTGGATTGTTCGAGGGTTTTTCAACCTGACAGACAATCCCGATTCGGTCATGGTGTTGCGCGGGGATAAGGACGATCCGTCAACGGAGACTCGGATCCCGTTGCCGGCCGGGGCGCAACTGATCGTCGATACGCAGCGTCTCTACCACGCTGTCTGGCATCAGGGCGATGTCCCCCGTTACTGCTTGATCACGTCGTGGGAGTCAGGCCCCGAACTTGATGCCTACATCGAGAAGTACAACGGTGTCGGTGAAGTCGCGTCTTATCCAATGACCGAGGCACAGATCGCCGAGGGTGAGGCTCTGGCTGCTTCCAAGCGGGCCGCCCGTGCCGCCGCTCTTGCAGCACGTGGTGAAGATCCAACCTTTGGCGATGGCACCCTGCGCGCTATGGAACAACTCTCCGAGGCCTGATTTTCCGCTGTACGAACCTGCTTTTCTAGCGACGCCCGGAAACCGATGAGGTCCCGGGCGTCCGCTATGCCTAGACTCTGCATCGCTGCCCAATATTTGGAGTCAAACACGCTATGTCCGCACCAAATAAGTCGTATGACCCGGTTGAGGTCGCCGATCTGAGTCCCGAAGCCATTGAGACTGCAGTGGCGTTGGCGCTGGAGGCCATTGCAGCCGCCAGTGACCTAGATTCGCTCAAGGAAGCCCGACTGGCTCATTCGGGAGACCGTAGCCCGCTAGCACTGGCGAATCGCGAAATCGGAGCGCTTCCACCGGCCGCTAAGGCTGAAGCGGGTAAGCGCGTTGGTGAAGCGCGCGGCCAGGTGCGCGTTGCGCTCGAGCAGCGTCAGGTTGACTTGGAGCGTGAACGCGACGAGCGAGTGCTCATCGACGAAGCAGTCGATGTCACGTTGCCGTACGCGCGTCGCCCGGTGGGTGCACGCCACCCTCTGACCACAATTCAGGACCGGATTGCGGACGTTTTCGTGGCCATGGGCTGGGAAATCGCTGAAGGGCCTGAGGTTGAGGCTGAATGGCACAACTTCGACGCGCTGAACATTGGCCCGGATCATCCGGCTCGCACGATGCAGGACACTTTCTTTGTTGGTACTGAGGATTCGGGAGTCGTGCTTCGAACGCATACCTCGCCCGTGCAGATCCGCTCCATGCTTGATCGACCACTTCCGATCTACGTGGTGTGTCCCGGGCGGGTGTTCCGTACCGATGAACTCGATGCCACCCACACTCCGGTGTTCCATCAGGTTGAAGGCCTCGTCGTGGACGAGGGCATCACGATGGCGGATCTAAAGGGAACGCTCGATCACTTTGCGACGGCCATGTTTGGACCCGATGCGCGGACACGCCTACGTCCGTCGTATTTCCCGTTCACCGAACCATCCGCGGAACTAGATCTGTGGTTCCCGGGTGCGAAGGGTGGACCGCGCTGGATCGAATGGGGTGGCTGCGGCATGGTAAATCCGCGGGTTCTCGATGCGTGCGGTATCGACTCTGAGCGTTTCTCAGGCTTTGCCTTCGGCATGGGGATCGAGCGCACTCTGATGTTCCGCCACGATGTTACGGACATGCGCGACATGGTCGAAGGCGATGTTCGCTTCACTCTCCAGTTTGGTCAGGAAATCTAATGCGTATCCCATTGTCTTGGCTCAGCGAATACGTAGATATTCCTGCGGACGAAACACCCGAAACCATTGGTGAGCGGTTGGTAAGCGTCGGCTTGGAACTTGAAGAGATCATCCACGTTGGTAACGACAACACTGGCCCGATCGTTGTCGGACATGTTCTGTCCATCGAAGAGCTCACGGAATTCAAAAAGCCAATTCGGTTTTGTCGTGTTGCAGTCGGGGCCGAACATGGGCATCCAGATACGCCCGGGGAGCGAGGCATCATCTGCGGTGCGCGGAACTTCGCCGAAGGCGATCTTGTTGTCGTTGCGCTACCCGGCACGGTCCTAACGGGCGGGTTCGCAATTGCGAGCCGCGAAACGTACGGCCATATCAGCGACGGCATGATCTGTAGCGAGCGCGAGTTGGGTCTGGGTGACGAACATTCCGGCATCATCGTCTTGCCACCGAATACCGCCGAGGTTGGTGCTGATGCGTATCCGATCGTGGGACTCGGCGAGGTAGTCCTCGACGTATCTGTCACGCCGGATATGGGTTTCTGTCTTTCGATGCGCGGCGTCGCCCGTGAACTCGCGCACCAGTTCGGCACTCAGTTTCGCGATCCCGGCACTGAACTTGTCGAGCTTCCTGCGCCATCTGATGGCGAGCCGCACGAGTGCGCTGTTGAAGCCCTCGAAGCGTGCGATGTGTTTACGCTGCGCACCATCGTGGGCTTCGACCCGGCCGCGGCGTCGCCGCACTGGATGAAGCGACGGCTGATTCTGTCGGGGATGCGGCCGGTGTCGCTGGCGGTTGACGTTACGAACTACGTGATGTTGGAAACCGGCCAGCCCCTGCACGCATTCGACGGCAACAAGTTACGCGGCCCAATCGTCGTTCGTCACGCGCGCGATGGCGAATCGATGGAGACGCTTGATCACGTTCAACGTGAACTGCATCCCGACGACCTCCTGATCACCGATGATCGCGGCGGGATCGGCATTGCCGGCATCATGGGCGGCCTCGAGACTGAGGTGGACGAGACCACAACTGCGATTGTCTTGGAAGCAGCGCATTTCGCGTCGAGGGGAATCGCTCGTAGCTCGCGTCGTCACAAGCTTTCCAGTGAGGCCTCACGTCGCTACGAGCGAGGCGTCGACTACATGTTGGCGCCCTACGCTTCAGCGCGGGCTGCGGCCTTGCTGCTTGCTCACGGCGGCGGTGCGTACATTGGCATGAACGGTGTCGAAGCACCTCACGAGCCGGTTCGCATTCCCATGTCGGCTGAGCTTGCGGGCCGCACGGCTGGTACCGCGATTGATCGCGCGACTGTCGTCGAACGACTTCGCGCGGTCGGAGCCACAATTCGTGATGATCAGGCCGAACCACTTTTCGTTGAGCCGCCGACATGGCGTCCAGACGTGACCGATCCTGCCGACTTGGTCGAAGAGGTTCTGCGCCTCGGCGGGTACGACGCGATCCCATCGACCTTGCCAAAGGCTCCTGTTGGCTTTGGGCTCACGCAAAGTCAGCGGGCACGACGCAGGGTTGGTCGGGCACTGGCCAGTGCGGGCTATGTTGAAGCGTTGAGTTACCCCTTCGTAGGTGTCGCGGAGTTTGACGCGTTGAACATTCCGGCTGACGATCCGCGTCGCAATGTGTTGCTGCTCGCCAATCCGATTTCAGATGAACAGCCGGGGATGCGGTCAACACTTCTGCCGGGATTGGTTAACACGCTGCGACGCAATGCGGGTCGAGGAACCTCGGACATTGCGGTGTTCGAAATGGGTGCCGTTGTGCACTTGCGTGAAGGACAGACAACGCGCGGTGTCACTAACCCACCTCGCCCGAGTGTCTCTGGTCGGCCAAGCGATGCAGATCTGGCAACCCTTGAAAGCTTGCTTCCCGATCAGCCTCTGCATGTGGGCGTCGCACTTGCTGGCTCGCGGACTCCCGCCGGATGGTGGGGGGCTGCGTCGGATTCGTCCTGGGCTGATGCCGTTGAAGCGGCGCGCATTGTCGCCGATGCTGTCGGCGCTGAGCTGACGGTGCGATCTGGCGCGACGCCGGCACCTTGGCACCCGGGTCGGTGTGCTGAATTGGTTGTTGGCGATGTGGTCGTTGGCTATGCCGGAGAGCTTTCGCCGCGCTCGTGCGAGGAGGCGGGGTTGCCCCGTCGCACGTCGGCGATGGAACTTGATCTCGACGCTGTCATCGCTCGCGCCCAGGCTGTGGTGACGGCCATGGGTCTGTCGACATTCCCGGTAGCTAAGGAAGATGTCGCACTCGTCGTGGACGCAGCTGTGCCCGCCCAGGATGTCCAGGATGCACTGGTAGCCGGGGCTGGGCCACTGTTGGAGTCGGTGAGACTCTTCGATGTCTATTCAGGTGATCAGGTGCCGGCTGGAAAGAAGTCACTTGCTTTCTCGCTTCGGTTCCGCGCGCCTGATCGCACCCTGAACGTTGACGAGGTGACGGCCGCTAGAACGGCGGCTATTGAGTCCGCACGTGTTGCACATGGGGCCGTACTTCGCGGTTAGAAATATCGGAATATGTGTATAATCACGAGGTGACCACATTCACGGCTTCGATCGCGGGTGCCTCCGGCTATGCCGGCGGTGAGCTGATCAGGCTGATTTCCGCTCACCCGTTTCTGCAGTTGGGCCCGCTCGCGGCTGGCGCCAACGCGGGGGCGCGGGTTAGCGATCTGCACCCGCATCTGGCGAGCTTGGGTGATCTGCGCTTCATCGCCACAGACGCGGATTCACTTGCCACGAGCGATGTTGTGTTCCTCGCGCTTCCCCATGGTGAATCGGCCGCCTTGGCCGCAGCTCTTCCCGCCTCGACGCTCGTCGTAGATCTTGGTGCCGATCACCGCCTCCACAGTGCGCAGGCGTGGCAGACGTACTACGGCGGCAGCCACGCTGGCACGTGGGTCTATGGGCTCCCGGAGTTGACTGGACGCGAGGCGATCGCTGACGCCCGTCGCATCGCTAACCCAGGCTGCTACCCAACCGGAGTCATCCTGGGGCTGGCCCCGCTTTTGGCAGCCGGTTTGGTTGAGCCATCGGACGTGGTGGTCGTGGCTGCGTCGGGTACGACGGGAGCGGGGCGCAAGGCATCGGATGCACTACTGGCCAGCACCGTGATGGGCCAGTTGTCGACGTACAAGGTTGGCGGCGTTCACCAACACACGCCGGAAATCGAGCAGGCCTTGACTGGCGCGGCGAATGCCACCGTGACCGTCTCGTTCACCCCGATGCTCGCGCCGATGCCGCGCGGAATTCTGGCTACAAGCACTGCGCGTCTAAGCCCTGGAATTACCACTGTCGAGTTGGCAGAAGCGCTGTACGCGGCGTATCTCAACGAGTCATTTGTGACGGTCCTGCCAACTGGAATGTGGCCGCAAACGGGTGCCACGTTGGGTGCGAATTCAGTTCACCTTCAGGTTGCGGCCGACACCCACTCCGGCCGTGCCGTCGTCGTTTCAGCAATCGACAACCTCACCAAGGGCGCGGCCGGTCAGGCTATCCAGAATGCCAACATCGCCTTGGGAATCGATGAGGGATGTGGCCTAAGCGCTATCGGAGTCGCGCCGTGAGTGTTACTGCTGCCAAGGGTTTTCGCGCGGCCGGTGTTGCGGCTGGATTGAAGTCGTCCGGAGCCCCAGACGTCGCCCTCGTGGTGAATGACGGACCTCGATTCGACGCGGCCGGAGTGTTCACCCGCAATCGCGTTAAAGCGGCTCCCGTCGTGTGGAGTCAGCAGGTCATCTCGTCTGGGTCTGTTCGGGCCGTGGCTTTAAACTCCGGTGGGGCCAACGCGTGTACTGGTGCGGACGGTTTTCTCGACACCCATCGAACCGCGGAGCACGTTGGAAAGCTCTTAGACATTGGTGCCGCCGAAGTGGCGGTGTGCTCAACCGGACTCATTGGTGTTCGACTTCCCATGGACCGGCTCTTGCCCGGCATCGATGCGGCGCGAGATGCGTTGAGCGCCGATGGTGGTGCACAGGCCGCCGCTGCGATCATGACGACGGACACCGTGCCCAAAACAGCTACAACCAGTGGCGCCGGTTTCGTCGTTGGTGGCATGGCCAAGGGTGCGGGCATGCTTGCACCATCTCTTGCGACGATGCTCGTTGTTGTCACCACTGATGCTGTCGTGCGGGCGGAAGATCTTGACGCAGCTCTTCGCGCATCCACGCGCGTCACGTTTGATCGGGTAGACAGCGACGGGTGTACGTCGACGAACGACACCGTCCTACTCCTTGCCAACGGTGCGTCGGGTGTGACACCTCACCTCGACGAACTCACGGCCGCCGTGACGGCGGTGTGTGCCGACTTGGCCAGGCAAATCGTTGCCGACGCCGAAGGTGCGAGTAAGGACGTGCGCATTGACGTGATCAATGCAGCGACCGAAACTGACGCGGTCGAGGTTGGACGTTGCGTCGCTCGTGCAAACCTCGTCAAGTGTGCCATTCATGGTGAGGATCCCAACTGGGGGCGCATCCTTGCCGAGGTTGGTATGACGTCTGCGCAGTTTGAAGCGGACGCCATTAGCGTTGCACTCAATGGTGTTTGGGTATGTCGTGATGGTGCGGCTGGCGACAATCGTGAATTGGTGGACATGGCTGGTCGCGAGGTGACCATAACGATCGACCTCAAAGCAGGGGTGCGGGCCGCGACCATCTGGACGAACGATCTGACGGCCGCGTACGTCCACGAGAACTCGGCGTATGCAACATGAGTCGCGGTGAGTTGAGTGAATTTGCTGGCAAAACCGTCGTAGTCAAGTACGGCGGAAACGCGATGACCGATCCGGCACTCGGCCGGGTCTTCGCGCGTCAGATTCATGAACTGCGCTCGGCCGGACTCAAGGTGGTCGTGACACACGGGGGAGGGCCGCAGATTTCGGCGATGCTCAATCAGATGGGTATCGAAAGTGAGTTTCGGGGTGGCCAGCGGGTTACCAGTCCGGAGGCGATGAACGTCGTCCGAATGGTTCTGACGGGTTTGGTACAACGTGACGTGGTGAACCTGCTCAATGAAATCGAGCCGGTGGCCGTCGGAATTTCCGGTGAGGATGCATCCCTATTCATTGCCGAGCGACGCGGACTTGTGGTCGAGGGTGAGCAGGTAGACATCGGTCTCGTCGGTGAGGTTGCACACGTCAATATCGACCTGATCTCAACGCTTATCAATAATGGTTACATACCTGTTGTCTCATCGGTTTCATGTGACTCCCGTGGTGTGGTGCATAACGTAAACGCTGATACGGCCGCCGGTGCTCTTGCGGTTGCCGCGAAGGCTGTTGCACTCGTGATGTTGACTGACGTTGCAGGGCTTTACTCAGATTGGCCAAACAGCGAAGAGATCGTTGACCACATCACCTCGGACGAACTCGCGGCGCTGATTGCGCACTTGGACGCGGGGATGATTCCAAAGATGGAGGCCTGTCTGCTGGCCGTGCGCGGTGGCGTTGACCGGGCGCTGGTCGTCGATGGCCGCGATGCGGACGGGCTGATCGCAGCGGCCATTACCGGCGAAGCTGTTGGAACTGTCGTTACTCTTCGTCGGGACGGTGGCTGAGCATGACGCAATCCGCTGAGAACGTTCTGGTCAGCACCGAACTTCGGCAGGTGTGGGACGACACCATGATGCGCAATTACGGCGTGCCTGCGCTCGCGTTGGATCACGGCGAGGGTGCTGTGGTGTGGGACGTGGACGGAAACGCGTACCTCGATCTTGTTGCCGGTATCGCCGTATCTTCACTGGGGCATGCCCATCCTGCGATCACCTCTGCCGTGATCGATCAGGTCGGCAAGCTTGCGCACACGAGCAACCTCGCGATGCACCGTCCCGGGCTCGAACTCGCGCAGCGCTTAGCAGCGCTTTTACCTGTCCCGTCACGGGTTTTTCTGTGTCAGGACGGTGCAACCGCGAACGAGGCAGCGCTCAAGTTGGCGCGCACATTCCACCGCGGTAGTCGCACGCAGTTCGTGTCTACTCACGGTGGGTTCCATGGACGTACGTTTGGCGCGCTATCTGTAACGGGTAGCCCGGCAAAACAAGCGCCATTCGTCCCGCTGGTTGAACCCGTGATGTTCGTTGACTTTGGTGACATCGACGCGATGCGCGCTGCTGTCACCGAAGCGACGGCCGCGGTCATCGTTGAGCCGATACAAGGTGAAGGCGGCGTGATTATGCCGCCCGCCAATTACCTCGCGCAGGTTCGTGAAATCTGCACGCAGACCGGCGCTTTGCTTATCGTCGATGAAGTTCAGTCGGGGATCGGGAGAACAGGTGCCTGGCTTGCCAGTATCGACGCTGGAGTTGTGCCGGATGTCGTGACTTTGGCCAAGGGGCTTGGCGGTGGCCTTCCCATTGGTGCTGTTATCGCAACCGGAACTGCGGGGGATGCATTTGCCCCTGGTGATCACGGATCGACGTTCGGTGGAAACCCGATTTCGTGTGCAGCCGCACTTGCGGTGATGAACACGATCGAGAGTGAAGATCTGCTTGCACATGTGATCACTGTCGGACAGCAACTGTCGAATGGTTTCGATGCCATTGATCACCCACTCGTGGCATCACATCGTGGTGTTGGTCTGTGGCGGGCGATCGAGTTAACCGAACCGGTTGCCGCTGCGGTGGAACTGGCCGCCCGTGATCGCGGGTTCCTGGTCAACGCGGTTCGCCCAACCTCGATTCGTCTTGCTCCGCCGCTAGTTCTCACCTCTGAGCAAGCTCAGTCGTTTCTTGAGGCTTTGCCGGCAATCTTGGACGGTGCCCGGTGACAACTCCGAATACAAAAACCGCTCGTCGGGCACTTATCGTTCAACTTCTCGAACGTACGCCGGTGCCCAATCAAGCAACTTTGGCCGAACTTCTTGCCGCACATGGACTCACCGTTACGCAAGCCACGTTATCCCGCGACCTTGATGAGATCGGCGCGATCAAAGTTCCCGGGTCAGATGGTTTGTCGATGTACGCGGTCCCGTCCGAGGGCGGTGAACATGTTCTCGTGGCAGCCAAAGGTGAGGAGGCTACCATCGCTCGCTTGGCGCGAGTTGCCAGTGAGGTGCTCGTATCAGCTGATAGCTCGGCCAACCTTGTCGTTCTGAGAACACCGCCGGGTGCGGCGCAGTACCTCGCTTCGACAATCGATCACACCGTCTTGCCTTCCGTCATTGGTACGGTCGCCGGTGACGACACTGTGCTGCTGATTACTAAGGACCCAAACGGTGGCGAGCAGGTTGCTGCTGCCATGCTGGCGCTTGCTGAATCGAACCGGTGAGAAGGTGTTGTGATTACGACTGTGTTGGCAGCACCGGATGACGTGAACTCACAGATCGGAGCGATTCAATGAGTGACGAGCAGGCGCAACGCTTGTGGGGTGGTCGATTTGCTAGTGGGCCGGCAGATGCGATGGCCGCACTGTCAGCGTCCGTGCATTTTGATTGGCGCTTAGCCGTTTACGATTTACGCCAGAGTCGCGCGCATGCTCGGGTGTTGTATCAAGCGAACTTATTAACCGATCAAGAACTCGAGTCGATGATCGACGCGCTGAATCAACTCGAAGTCGATGTTCTGAATGGGTCATTCGCCCCAATACTGGCGGACGAGGATGTGCATACCGCACTCGAGCGCGGGCTCACCGAAAGGCTAGGTGAGTTGGGTGGCAAACTTCGTGCGGGTCGTTCACGAAATGACCAGGTGGCCACCGATTTTCGTCTGTTCCTGCGTCATGAAGCGCGTGTACTTGCCGGGCTGGTGATTGATCTCGAGGCCGCGATCCTTGCTCAGGCTGAACGCCACGCCGAAACGCCAGCGCCTGGCTTCACCCATCTGCAGCATGCTCAGCCGGTCTCGTTTGGCCATGAACTTGCAAAGCACATTCACGCACTTGGGCGAGATGTTGATCGTTTGATGGATTGGGATCGACGGGCGGCTTTTTCGCCAATGGGTGCAGGTGCGCTTGCGGGGTCATCCTTGCCACTAGACCCGCGGGCGATCGCTCAGGAACTCGGGTTTACCGATGCCATAGGCAACTCAATTGATGCGGTCAGTGATCGTGACTTCGTTGCCGAGTTCTGCTTTGTCACAGCCATGATCGGAGTTCACTTATCTCGCTTAGGTGAAGAGATTTGCTTGTGGACTTCACGGGAGTTTCGTTGGGCAAAGCTTGATGATGCGTGGTCCACCGGCAGCTCGATCATGCCTCAGAAGAAGAACCCGGATGTCGCGGAGTTGGCTCGTGGCAAAGCAGGACGACTCATCGGCAATTTGACGGGCATTCTCGCGACGTTGAAGTCGCTACCTTTCGCATACAACCGCGATCTACAGGAGGACAAGGAGCCGGTGTTCGATGCGATCGACACCTTGGCACTTGTGTTACCCGCGATGACGGGTTGTGTGGCTACGTTGATATTCGACGTCGACCGAATGGCTGCGTCGGCACCAGAGGGTTTTGCTCTTGCGACTGATATCGCTGAGTGGTTGGTGCGCAAGGGCGTTCCCTTCCGTGAGGCACACGAAGTTGCTGGCAATTGTGTTCGTCGAGCCGAGTCGCGCGGCGTCGAGTTGTGGGATCTCACGGACGACGAGTTTCGTGCCATCAGTGATGTTCTGACTTCCGATGTTCGTTCGGTTCTGTCCGTGCGTGGTGCGCTGGATTCACGATCGGCATACGGCGGCACAGCTCCTCGTCGGGTACGTGAGCAATTGGGCGAAGTGGGTTCCCGACTGATGACGCAGCGGCAGTGGGCCACCGAGCTCGGGCAATAGGTCGTCCGAACGGACGATGTCGGATCGGCTGCATGGACCGAATGGATGAAGTTCGGCGGCTTTCGCGCCGTCAGGCCCTAATCGCGTGATCGTTTCCCCTACCGTTGGAATCACTCAGGGGGATCTGAGTAGCTAGGGAGATGTTGATCCGCGGCCGATTTCTCGGTCACCAGCTCAGAACATCGGGCGGGTCGCGGGGAGTCAGTGGTGAGACCGGCCCTGGTGAGAGACGAATTTTCGTTACTTACCACGTGGGGGTCACCATGGTTCTCGGATATCGAACCGCCATTTCGCGCAGTCGCTCGGCCGCATTCGCGGCGGGAATGGCTGCCTCGATCACGCTGATTGCGTCAAGCATTCCGTTACTCGCGGCCTCCGCGACCCAGCGCAACGGTGACAACCAAAGGGTGGTTTGTCACTGGTCTGAACAGAGCCAAGCCTTCTCACGCATCATCGTCGATGCAAGCGGATATGAATCGCACAGTGGTCATTCAAAAGATCGTCATGGTGCGCAAGGCGATATGGGTTATGGCTGTTCTGGCAGCGGTGAGGGTGGGTCATGGTCCGGAGGACCTACCGATCATCACAGTCATTCCACGCTTTCTCCCGATGACTGTGAAGGTGACGACGATTCGAATTGTTCGACTGAGCCATCAGTGACTCCAACCGATACGTCCACGCCATGCCCGTCGAATACGCCATCGCCGACACCGACGGATTCTGCGACGGTGACGCCATCGCCGTCACCCACCGATTCGGTGACGCCATCGCCGTCACCGACGGATTCTGCGACGGTGACGCCATTGCCGTCACCCACCGATTCGGTGACACCATCGCCGACACCGACGGATTCTGCAACGGTGACACCATCGCCGACACCGACGGATTCTGCAACGGTGACACCATCGCCGTCACCGACGGATTCTGCGACGGTGACGCCATCGCCGTCACCCACCGATACTTTGACACCAACGCCAACCGATTCGGGGTCGACGTCTCCGAGTGAGAGCTCCACGGCTAGCCCGACAGACTCTGCATCGCCGACATCATCGGACACTGGTTCACCGGTGCCATCGGATTCCACCTCGGCAACCGATACTCCCATCCCCACTGATAGCGCCAGTGCGACTGATACGTCTTCGCCCACCCCATCTGATTGGGTGAGTGCAACTGATTCGGCAACGCCGTCTTCAAGCCAATCGCAGGCGCCTTACTCGAATTCATCGTTGCCGCGAACCGGTTCGATCATTGATGTTCTGGTGCCATGGTCAGCCGGCTTGGTTATCGTTGGCATCGTCATGACGCTGCGTCGTCCACGCCAGCACTAGGCAAGGATTGCCAGGTCGAGTGTTGGCTCAACGTGGCTCGTAGTAACCAGTCCGACAAGTCATAGCTTGACAAGTCATAGTTCGACAAGGATCCGGGAACGGCGGCAACGGTCGCTCGTGCTCGGATCCTTGTGCGTCCGGCTCCGAATTGAGCCGTTCGCCTGACATCCGTCAACAACCGTCCGCAAAGCAGTGGTGAAATGGAGGTTAAAACTTATGTTTCTGAGGACTCGTAGACGTCTACTTGAGGAAAAGTAGAGTTTTGATCGAGATCGTCTTCTTATCAGAGGTGTGCATACAAACGGGCTTCGCGCCCACCACGAGGGGATTACATGACGATGGATATCGATTTCGCAGACAGGTACGGCGATGTCGTAGGAGTTCCACAGCGCGATGCTCGCTGCGCCGGATCTGACTCCACGCTATGGACTGATCCCCGTGCGCTGCCGAGTCTTCGCCGAGAAGCCGCTCGGCTCTGTCGTGATGAATGCCCCGTGTTCAACGCCTGCCTGTCCTACTGTGCTGGCCCCGTAACGTGGATGGGCGTGGTTGTTGCAGGGCACGTATTCCGGGGATCTGTGCCGGCGACGCATCCTCTATCGAATTACGAATACGTGTCTGCCCCGGGTGGTACCCCGAGTGTGCGCCCGCGGCATGCAAACGCGTCGACTTCAGAGTCTGCGGCCTAACCGAAAGTTCCAGTCACCTCGGTAGGTTCGACGTCCCGCACTTGGTGCACAAACGAGGCAATCCCAACGGCGTGAATCTTCGCGAGTACGACATGATGTAACGGTGAATTCACCGACAGATGCTGCTTCCCGCACCGCCGTGTTCGACGACCTCTCGTGGCGAGGTTTGATCGCTGACTCGACAGACCTTGACGCGCTTCGAGAACAAGCCAGTGCTGGGCCAGTCACGCTCTACTGCGGCTTCGATCCAACGGCGCCGAGTTTGCATATGGGCAACCTGCTGCAGATATTGACGGTTCGACGATTTCAGTTGGCAGGGCATCGTCCACTTGCTCTGGTAGGAGGCGCCACGGGGCTGATTGGTGATCCAAAGGAGTCGGGGGAGCGCACCCTCAATGAGATCGAGGTGGTGCATGAATGGGTCGCTCGAATCCGCGGTCAGCTTGAGCGGTTCTTCGAATTTGGTGATGTGCCCAATGCCGCAGTGATGGTGAACAACTACGACTGGACGGTCGGACTGTCAACGCTGGAGTTCCTGCGTGATGTCGGAAAGCATTTCAGCGTCAATCGAATGCTTGATCGCGAGGCCGTCGCCGCCCGTCTGGCTGCGCAAGGCATCTCGTACACCGAGTTCAGCTACCAACTTCTGCAGTCGTACGACTACCTGCAACTGCATCAGCAGTATGACTGCACATTGCAAACCGGAGGATCTGACCAGTGGGGCAACATCACCGCGGGTGTCGATCTGATTCGACGGGTCACCACGCATCGAGTGCACGCGCTAACAACACCGCTGGTCACCAAGGCCGATGGAACCAAATTTGGTAAGACCGAATCTGGAACGGTGTGGCTCGATCCCGCTCTCACGTCGCCGTACGCGTTCTTCCAGTTCTGGCTTGGTGTGGAAGATTCGATCACGTCGACGTTGCTGCGGATGTTCTCGTTTCGCACGCACGACGAAATCGTGGCGCTTGAGGTCGAGATCGCGGAGCGACCACATGAGCGCGCTGCGCAGCGCGCGCTTGCAGAAGAACTAACCGATCTAGTGCACGGCGAGGGCGAGCGGCGCAAAGTCCAGGCAGCGGCAGCTGCTCTATTCGGAAAGGGCGATGTCGCCGAACTCGATGAAGCGACATTAGCCGCTGCATTGGCAGAGGCGCCGAGTGCAGAAATCCAGCAAACCGAGTGGGCAGAGGGCATTACTGTCGCGGATGCGTTGGCGCGAACTGGCCTGGTGGCCGGTAAGGGTGCTGGCCGACGCACAATTAGCGAGGGGGGTGCATCGGTGAATAACGTTCGCGTTGCTGACGAAAACGCCGTTCTGACAGATGACGATCTGCTCGCTGGCGGATGGATTTTGCTCCGACGTGGTCGACGTCACATCGGCGGTCTCCGGGTCCTGACGGCCTGACCTGCGCCTTTGTTCGGGCAAAGCCCGTGGGCCGCATGGGATCTGACGAATAAACGCCACAAGGCGCGCCGGTTTATGGTCGATTTGACGCTGACCCTGTTCGCAACCTAATGTTCACGTATCAGCCCGCTAGGGAGTAACGGACACCAGTCAGCAACAGCGACACAGTGGCCGGTCCCGGGGCACGATCCCCTCACCGAGAACCGGATCTTTTGATCCGGGTGTTGTTGTGTGTCGTCATCGTAAAGATGAAGACGAACAGCATGAGGGTGCGACCGAAAAGCCGATTTGACTCGGTGGATCCAAGTCGCTAAGTTAGGCGAGTTGCCCCAAAACGGTTCGCCGAGAAATCGGCTACGTGGAGGTGCGCGCCCGCTCCTTGAGAACTCAACAGCGTGTCAACTATTGATGCCAACAAACCCCAACCTGGGGATCGGCACCGCGACATCCGTCGTAGGACCTCCCGCAGGATTGGTTAATTTCCTTTGGTATTGATCGAGTCAGCTCGATCCATGCCAGGAACTCTTCAGTCGGTAACTGGCGGACTATTCCTCCGCCCTACCAATAGACATCAACGGAGAGTTTGATCCTGGCTCAGGACGAATGCTGGCGGCGTGCTTAACACATGCAAGTCGAACGGTGAAGGAGGGCTTGCCCTCCGGATCAGTGGCGAACGGGTGAGTAACACGTGGGCAACCTGCCCTTCACTCTGGGATAACCTCGGGAAACCGTGGCTAATACCGGATATGACCTGGAGCGACATCACTCTAGGTGGAAAGAATTTCGGTGAAGGATGGGCCCGCGGCCTATCAGCTAGTTGGTGGGGTAACGGCCCACCAAGGCGACGATCGATAGCTGTTCTGAGAGGAAGATCAGCCACACTGGGACTGAGACACGGCCCAGACTCCTACGGGAGGCAGCAGTGGGGAATCTTGGACAATGGGCGAAAGCCTGATCCAGCAATGCCGCGTGTGTGAAGAAGGTCTTCGGATTGTAAAGCACTTTCGACG
>CAIKEU010000007.1 GCA_903826575.1 uncultured bacterium | reverse complement strand
GTGATGGATGAGGCGCGAGTGGGGAGTCCACACCGTTGGCAGACGAAGGCGACTGAGGTTTTTGAGCGGATTCCTGCGGAGACAATGACCAACTCTCAACACGCCCCAAAACACGAAAAACCCTTATAAGAAGAAGTTTTTCGGATGAAACACAGCGGAGAGGGTGGGATTCAAATCCACGGAACGTTGTAGCGTTCGACGGTTGTCACGACCGACATCAAACCGCCTATCTATGCGGTATCCAGATCGTGTGCCGAACGCTCTGCAAAAGTGCGACTGCCGATGCATCGTCTCAGTCAAGGGCGGTGGTGAGATACACGGGGCAAGGATGCGCGACTCGGGCGGCACGCTCACGAATCACAAGGCCAAAATGGGCGTCCTCATCACAATAGACAAGGCCACAACCAGAATGCTTGATACGGCTAAATGCATACCGTTACGGTGGCAAGTGATGAGAAAAACGCCACTTTGGCGACAGCCGTACCAATCCCCGGGCGCTCAGGGAGCGAATTACGCACGGCCGAAAGGGCAAAGATCAATGCGGCAAGCCAAGTGAAGTAAGAACACTCAATCGGGCATCCCGCGATCACGCTGTCGTAGGTAATCGCAAGCGCGATTCCTGCGAAAACTCCCATGCGATGACCCTACGCCCTCCGCTTGCGTACGATATTCGCCCTTCCCGACGAAGGCCTGTGACCCCCAGCTTGTCGAGCCGGTGCTCTCGCATGGGCGGCAACTACGAGGGCCGCGCGTTCGTGTTCGTCTAGGAATGGTCGGTGTGGTGGTGCACGAGCTTCCAACCTTCAGGTTCACGACGGAAGATGTTGGTGGCCCGGTGAGTGAGGTTGACGCTCTGGCCGTCGATGACATGGTCAAGTCCATGCTCGGTGCACGCCGTAAAGCCCAAGTCAGTGCCTTCCAACATGATCACGTCGGTCACCTCGATACGGCCACCCAGCTGCATGGCTGCTGACCGCGCGAACTCGTCAGCGACGGCAGTTCCACCGATGATGAAGCCGCCGAATGGTCCGGCATAGCTGGCATCGTCGCGAGTCGACCACGCCGCCTGAATCGGCCCATGGTCACCGGTGAGCATGGCGTTGAGCGCGTCGTAGAGGGCGTCGTGCGCTGACGCCAGTGTCGCATTCGTCATTGATAGCTCCTTGGGGTTCGCAGAGGTTGCGGCGTCAGGCCGTCTGATAGAGCGTGAGTTCGGCGAGGTGCTCTTCGGGGGCGGTCGTGAAGCCACCCACCACGCCGTCGAGTGCGGGCATCAGTCGTTCGGCCACGAACGTCTCGAACGCCTCGGGTGATTCCCAGATTGCACTGATCAACCATCCTCCGGCGCATGCACCTGCGGCGCTGGAGAGTTGGCCTGTCGGCAGTAGGCCATCGGGATGGACGGCGTTAAGCACAACCGCATACTCCTCAGCCGTGCCTCCCGGATAGAAGTGAGTCATGAGAAAGGGCACATCAGACTCCTAGTAGGCGAGAGGAACGCTCTCCTTATATCAGATGCCCCACAGCGCCCTGCTCACCGTGATCGAGTACGCCCCGGGTATCTCCCGCTACCAGGATTCTTTGACGCCGATGCCCAGACGACCCCGCAGGCGAGACCGTTTTTTCTCGAGCGCAAGAAACTCGGAGACTCCGACCAGACTCCGGCAGAAACCCCCCCGGCGAACCTACTGGGCAAAGGTGCTTGCAGATGCACCCGTCAACTTGCCAAAAGTCGAGGAAGCACTCCACAGCGCGGGCTGTGTTGCTCTTCATCCAGGCGCTGTGTGGTGTGGGGCGGTCAGTCAGACCCCTGAAGTGCGGCCAGTGCGCCGCAGACTGCGCCACAGTGCATGGCGGTTATGACCGGTTTTGAGCGGATCCATGCGGAGATACTCACCCACAAAAACACCAACCCCAGGAAGACGAAAAACTCCTATAGATAGGAGTTTTTAGGATGAAATACAGCGGAGGGGGTGGGATTCGAACCCACGGAACGTTGTAGCGTTCGACGGTTTTCAAGACCGTTGCCTTCGACCTCTCGGCCACCCCTCCAGGGTGGCCAATGTTACCGGGTCATC
>CAIKEU010000006.1 GCA_903826575.1 uncultured bacterium | reverse complement strand
TGGAAGTGGAAGTGGAAGTGGAAGTGGAAGTGGAAGTGGAAGTGGAAGTGGAAGTGGAAGTGGAAGTGGAAGTGGAAGTGGAAGTGGAAGTGGAAGTGGAAGTGGAAGTGGAAGTGGAAGTGGACAGCGTCCCAGTTGGTGCGCTCTTCAAGACCGCTGGAAGCGTACTTTCCAGACCGAAGGAAGGACAGCGTCCCAGTTGGTGCGCTCTTCACCTCCAGCGAACGCGCGCAGTTAAATCGCCGGACGTGAGCAGCAGCAGCGAAAGAGTGCAGCTAACTCAGATGGAACGTCTCGGTGTTTCCGTCGACGGCGATCGCCTGTCCGGTGAGCATCGCGGAAGCCGGCGAGGCTAAGAACAGGCACATGTCAGCGATCTCAGAGGGCTGCACAAATCGCGAAATCGATTGCCCGCTCAAGTAATCAGCCTCGACCTCAGCGGCCGTCGATCCCGTAGCAGCGGCCTGACGTTCGATCACGCCGCGCATCCGCGGACCATCAACCGAGCCGGGGCAGATGGCATTCGCACGAACACCATCGGAGCCGAACTCGATCGCCAATGACTTCACCAACCCGATCACAGCCCACTTTGCAGCAGCGTATGGAGTGCGCATGCCATAGCCGTACAAACCGGCTGTCGATGAAATGCAGATGATCGAACCGGATCGCTGTGCTTTCATCAACGGTGCAGCTCGTCGACTGCACAGGAAGTGTGAGTCAAGGCCGATCGCCAGAGTGCGCTGCCAATCAGCCAACGAGACATCTTCAACTAACGCGGTCGGCCCGGCGATACCAGCGTTGTTAACGAGGACATCGACGCCACCCCACGAGGAGGAAACCTCATCGAACCAAGCGTCAATAACTGCTTCATCGGAAACGTCACCGGCAACACCGTGAAGACGACCATCCGCCTCAACGGCGGCGCTCACTGCATCACCATCAACATCGATGATGCTCACACGCGCACCAGCATCAACAAACGCACGAGCAATACTCGCGCCGATACCCGAAGCCCCAGCAGTAATCATCACGCGCTGACGATCAGACATCAGACGAACCTCCTCGTTCCTCGCGCGAAACCGTTGTGGCGCAACGAATTTAAGCCTCGCTACGTCCTTCGAGCACACGCAGCAACGTACGTAGCGGTGCACCCGTCGCACCCGCGGGCCAGCCGGCCCATGGTGCGGTGATGTATGCCTTTGAGCCGGTATCGATGTGCACCCACGGAGTTTCGCCAGCGAACTCGCGCAAGTACGTTGCGGCAAGAACTGACGAATCTGGAATCGAGATTGTGCCGTTCACTAAATCAGCATTCGGTGAACGCATCATCTCGACATAACCAGGTACTAGCGGCATCTGCCATCCGCGATCGCCAGCGGCGTAACCAGCGGCAAGAACCTCTGACATCAAGTCATCGCTATTCGACGCACCTGCCCACAGATCCGGGCCGTAGCCAGCAGCGTCAGTCAATGTGCCGATGTCGATGACGCCAGAGGCTCCCTTAGCAACCAGATAGGCGATGCCGTCAGCGAGGATCACACGACCTTCGCAGTCGGTGTCAGCAACCTCGGTCGTCATCCCGTTCGGGTGCACGCACACATCGCCAGGTCGCGTTGCAGTGCCGCTGACCATGTTCTCCGTCAGCGGCAGAATCGCACACACGCCGACGTCGAGACCGAGGCGAGCAGCAGCGGCAACAGCACCAGCAGTGGCAGCAGCTGACGCCATGTCCGACTTCATCCAGTGCACCTCAGACATCGGCTTCTTCAAGTTGACGCCACCAGCGTCAAAGGTGATGCCCTTACCCGTGATGCCTAGCGGAGCCTTCTGATCGCCATAGCAAAGCTCAACAACCGCAGGCGGTTCCGCACTTCCCTTAGCAACCGCTAGCAATCCACCGAACCCACGCTCGCGGATCTGCTTCTGAGACCACACGTGAACCTTGACCCCGGTATCAGCAAGTCCACGCTCGATCTCAGCGGCCAACATCGTCGGGGTCAGATGTCCGGGGGGAGTGTCGGTGAGGGTACGCACCCAGTTGGTGTGATCGCCAGTGATCTGGCCACGCAGCGCGGCGTCCTTCACGTCAGCATCGCGGGCGTCATCGGCTGACACGACAGCCGTCACGGATGTCGGCAGCGACTCGTGGGCCGGACGAGCCGGGCCCTCTGGACGCGGGCGTTCGAAGCAACCGAAGATCGCACCCTCGACCGCGGCGCGCACTGATTCTGCGCGATCCTCGCCAGCCTGGCCGAGGGTCACGGCAATGCGCTTTCGTCCACGGATAGAACCGGCTGCACGAAGTGCAGCCGTACGAATGGCATCAGGGCCAACAGCAGCACGATTACCAAGACCAACGATGACGATCGTCTGCTGCTTTGCAGCAGTGGGCGGAATGACGATGGGTGCGTCATCAACACTGCCGCGAAACGTCGGCGTGCCCTTCACCGCAGCGACGATGTCGACCCCACTATCGGCAGTTGCCTCAAGAGCACCGGGTGCTGGCTTACGGTCAGCAAAGAATCCAACAACAACGACATCGGCGGACGCATCAGGTCGGCCACTTAGGGTTACGCGCATGGCCACAGCCTCCCACGTCGGTGGCGAGCACCGCAGCCTGCCCCGCCGGTCAGTGCAGGCGAAGCCGTCAATCAGTACAGGCGAATCTGTCAATCAGTACAGTTCAGCCATGCGCGCACGCGACTTAATCAAGCTGCCCGGCACACCCGGGCCACTCAATGCGATCACCGATGTTCCCGGCCTTACCGTCGGCATGGTGACCCTCAATCACAACGACTGTGCCGAGACCGAGGCGGTGCGCACGGGCGTCACGGCGATCTTGCCGCTCGGACGCGACGGCATCACGCAATCGGTCGCCGCCGGAATCCATTCCCTCAATGGCAATGGTGAAATGACCGGCTCGCACTGGATCAACGAAACGGGTGCCCTCGGTGGCCCGGTGATGATCACCAATACCCACGCCGTTGGCACTGTGCATCGTGGCGTCGTCGACTGGATGGCTGCCAATGAGCCCGTGAAAGCCTCTGAGTGGCTGCTACCCGTCGTCGCAGAGACGTGGGATGGATACCTCAACAGCATCAACCTGCCGAGCATCACAACGCTGCATGCCGCGATCGCCATCGATGCAGCGACGAGCGGCCCTGTCGCCGAAGGCTCTGTCGGTGGTGGCACTGGAATGAACTGCTACGGCTTCAAAGGTGGCTCGGGTACGTCGAGTCGTCAGGTATCACTTGGTGGCACTTCGTACACCGTCGCGGCGTTCCTGCAGTGCAACTTCGGCGATCGTCATGAACTCAACATCGCCGGCGTGCCGATGGGTGATCTCGATGTTCCGTATCCCATGGGCCAAAACGATTGGATTCTGCGCGATCGCACCGCGACCCGCATTCCAGGGGGTGCTGGATCAGTCATCGCAATCATCGCAACAGATGCGCCCATGACCCCACATCAGACCTCAGCCCTCGCTCGTCGCGTGCCGCTAGGCCTGGCTCGCACTGGAACAACGGGTGGTCACTTCAGTGGCGATATTTTCCTCGCGTTCTCGACGGCCAACCCAGGTGAACTCGATAGCGGATTCCCGATGGTCGAGAAGGATCAGGTGGCGCTCAAGAACCTGTCGTTCGTACCATGGAATTGGATGGACGAGTTCTACGCAGCTGTCGTGCAATGCGTCGAAGAGTCAGTGCTCAACGCGCTGGTCAACAACGAAACAATGCATGGTCGCGCTGGCTCGATGAGCCCGGCACTGCCGCGTGATTTGGTTGTGGAGCGCTTAAAGCGCTCCTAGACACGAACGAAAAAGTCCCCGTCACATTCGTGACGGGGACTTTTTCTTGTTCGAGTCTTAACTAGCTGAGCCCAACTACCTTGCCGTCGACCAGGTCGATGTGCACTGAGGCTGGGATCTTCGGCAGACCTGGCATCGTCATAACGTCGCCACAGATCATCACGATGAACTCTGCACCAGCCGAGAGGCGAACCTCGCGGATGTTGACCGAGTGGTCAACGGGAGCAGCACGAAGAGCAGCGTCAGTTGAGTACGAGTACTGCGTCTTGGCGACACAGACTGGGAACTCGCCGTAGCCGGACTCCTGAAGCTCCTTGATGCGAGCGCGAACTGCAGATGAAGCGGTGATCTCCGAGGCGCGGTAAACACGCTTGGCGATCGCTTCCATCTTCTCCCACAGCGTTGCGCTGTCCTCGTACACGAACGTCATCGGTGTTGGTGCTTCACAGATTTCGACGATGACCTCGGCGAGCTCGGAGGCACCATCGCCACCGTTTGCCCAGTGCGTCGCGATAACTGCCTTGGCACCGAATGCGGCTGAGAGCTCCTTGATGAGCTCGAGTTCTGCATCGGTGTCAGAGATGAAGCGGTTGATGCTGACGACGCAACGGATGCCGTACACCGTTGAGACGTTCTCGATGTGACGCTGCAAGTTGGCAAAGC
This sequence comes from uncultured bacterium, assembly GCA_903826575.1. Classification (GTDB taxonomy): domain Bacteria; phylum Actinomycetota; class Actinomycetes; order S36-B12; family CAIYMF01; genus Longivirga. Next base: position 2,934 of record CAIKEU010000006.1, on the reverse strand, counting down.
CAGCGCGCACTGCGTCAAGGTTCTCGGTGTTGAGTTCCTTGAGATCGACACCACCGTGGTACTTGAGCGCACGAACGGTTGCGACGATCACAGCTGCATCGGGACGAAGGCCCGACTTGCGGCACTTGATGTCAACGAACTTCTCCGCACCAAGGTCAGCGCCGAAGCCGGCCTCAGTGACGACGTAGTCGACGAGCTTCAATGCCGAAGCCGTAGCGACGACGGTGTTACAGCCGTGGGCGATGTTGGCGAACGGACCACCGTGAACGAATGCAGGAGTTCCCTCGAGGGTCTGCACGAGGTTCGGGCGGAATGCGTCCTTGAGCAGAACGGCCATTGAGCCTTCGGCCTTCAGATCGCGAGCGGTGACCGGGGTCTTCTCGCGGGTGTAACCGACGACGATGTTGCCGAGGCGACGCTTGAGGTCCTCAAGTGAGGTGGCCAGGCAGAAGATCGCCATGACCTCAGAGGCAACGACGATGTCGAAACCATCTTCACGTGGGAAACCATTACCGGGGCCACCAAGGCCGACGGTGATGTCGCGCAGGGCACGATCGTTGAGGTCGACAACGCGCTTCCACGTGATGCGACGAACGTCGATACCGAGTTCGTTGCCGTGGTGGATGTGATTGTCGATCAGCGCTGCGAGCAGATTGTTCGCAAGCTGGATTGCACCAAAGTCACCGGTGAAGTGCAGGTTGATGTCTTCCATCGGAACGACCTGGGCGTAACCACCACCGGCAGCACCACCCTTGACGCCGAAGACCGGGCCGAGGGATGGCTCGCGAAGTGCGATCATCGCGCTCTTACCGATCTTGCGAAGACCGTCACCAAGACCAACCGTGGTGGTGGTCTTGCCCTCACCGGCAGGGGTGGGGCTGATCGCCGTAACCAGGATCAGGTGTGAGTTTTCCTTCTTGGGCAAGGAGTCTAGGTAATCGAGGCTGATCTTGGCCTTGTAGTGGCCGTAAGGATCAATTGCCTCGTAGGGCAGGTTAAGGCGCTCGGCGATCTTTGAGATCGGCTCGAGTACCGCGGCTTGGGCAATATCGATATCGCTTGGCACTTCGTTACTCCTTCGCCGCACGGGTGGCGGCCACAAGTTCGGGCAGGATGGTCTGGGCGTCACCGATCACGGCGTAGTGCGCGTAGCCCATGATCGGTGCGTCTTTGTCGGTATTAATGGCGATGATTGTCTTGCTAGTTCTACACCCTGCGATGTGCTGGGTTGCACCACTAATCCCACATGCAATGTAGAGGTCCGGGGCCACCTTCGTCCCGGTTTGGCCAACTTGTTCACTGTGTGGTCGCCAACCGTTGCTTGTGACTACACGCGAGCAACCAACAGCGCCGCTGAGCAGGTCAGCGAGCTGTTCGATGACGTCAAAGCCCTCTGGTCCACCAACGCCACGACCACCGGAAACGATCACCCGAGCCTCGGCTAGGCCAACCCCGGTAGCAGCGCCACCGGTGCGGTCGATCACGCGAACGGCAGTGTCGGCGGCATCGAGGTTAGGCGTGAACTCGGTTACATTGCCTGCCCCCGTTGCATTTTCTGCCCGGATTGCGTGGGGAGCGAATGCAGCAAGGAGGAGGTCGTTGTGCACCCGCGCTGTCTCGGTGAGGTTGCCGCCCCAGCGGTTGCGGACAACCTCGTGAACGCCGGCATCTCCGAAGGTGACGGAGAGAACTTCGGCAGCCATTGGTGCGTCGAGGATTGCCGCAATATGCGCCAAAACCTCATTTCCGCGCGGAGTTCCGGTCGTAAAAATTCCTCGCGGTGAACGTGAGGAAACCAGTTCTAAAGCGGCTTTTGCGGACGCAAGTGGCGCATAGTCCGTCAGCGTGTCGTGGACGGCGAGGTGGATTGTGTCGGCTCCATACGTCGCCAACTCAGCCACTGCGTCACGGCCAGCGGCACCGACCAGCAAAACCTCCACATCAGAGTCGAGTGCGCGGGCTGCGGTGAGGGCCTGAACGGAGGTGGCATCAAGCACGCCACGATCGTGATCAACAAGAACGAGAATCATGATTACAGCACCCCAATGTTCTTGAAGATTTCGACCAGTGCAGGAACTGCATCCACGCCAGTACCAAGGATTTCCGCTGAACGAGCCTCTTCAACCGCGAGATCCAGGCGAACCTTTTCAAGGCGTGCAGCAGGCTTTTCGATGATCACGGTGTCAACGGGCTTCTTGCGGGCCTTGATGCGGCCGGGAACCGATGGGTAGCGAGGGATGTTCAAGCCATCCTTCACCGTGATGACAGCAGGCAAGGTGACTTCATAAACCTCGCGAGCTGAGCCGACGGCGCGCTCGCAGCGAGCAACACCACCATCGATCGTCATGCCCTTGACGTTCGTGACGACTGGCCAGCCGAGGGCGTGAGCCATTCGGATACCAACCTGGAAGTCAGCGGTGTCTGCTGCCTCAGTGCCGAGCAGGACGAGGTCGTACGCACCCTCGGGTGAGCCGGCCTTGATCTGCTCGGTGAGCGCTGAGGCAGTCGCCTGTGGATCCCATTCGGATCCATCAGTTTCGATGATCACACCACGGTCGACACCAACGGCCAGGAGCGAGCGAACTTGCTCCTCAGAGTCAGCAACACCAAGGGTGATGACAGTGGATGAGCCACCGAGCTGCTCGACCAATTGGACGGCAGCCTCAGCGGCACACTCCTCATGTGGGGAGGTGGTGAATCCGACGGATGCACCACTGGTGTCGATGTCGAGGTTGTCGGCGGTGAGTTCCCACCGACCACCTGACAGCGGCACGCGCTTTGCGCATACTGCAATGTTCATTAGGCAAGGATCCGTTCGTTGCTCGCGTCGAATAGTGCGCCGGAACCGTCGACGGTGACGGGGTACTGCTCGCCGAGGTATTCCACCTTGAGCTTGGTACCCACAGCCGCGTACTCCGGTGGCAGGTAGGCCAT
>CAIKEU010000005.1 GCA_903826575.1 uncultured bacterium | reverse complement strand
TGAGGCTGCCGGCGACGGCCCCATGCTGTTCCACGCCCTTGACATGCATACCGCGTTTGCGAACGCTGAAGCCCTTCGCATCTCTGGGGTTACGGGCGCTCGTCGCTTCGAAGACGCGTCGTTCATCGTCTGTGACGCCGACGGAGCGCCAACCGGCGAGCTTCGTGAGTTAAGTGCAATGCAGGCCGTGACGAACCACGCCCCGATTCCGTCCGAAGCCGACAAGCTGTCGTGGTACGAAGAGACAATCCGCGCCCAAAATGCCGTTGGCATCACCGGAATCCATCAGATGGACGGCGGCCAAGAAACGATTGACGCACTGCACGCACTTGAGGCTGCCGGATCACTAAACCTTCGGGTTCGCTTCCACCAGTGGGTCGATCCAAATACTGATGCCGCTGGTATCGCGGAGATCATCTCCCGTCGCGATCTGGCTGGCTCGATGTGGACTGCGAACTCAGTGAAGTTCATGCTCGACGGTGTTATCGATACCGGCACGGCATGGCTGGAAGAGCCTGATACACACGGCAATGGCACCGATCCGATGTGGCCAGACATGGATCACTTCCGACGTACCCTTCGCCAATTCCACGACGCGGGCTTCTACATCGCAACGCACGCAATTGGTGACCGTTCTGTCCGCGAAGTGCTCGACGCCTACGAGACGTTCCCAGGCGAGAGCCGCCACCGCATCGAACATGTTGAGGCGGCCCCAACGGCGAGTGTGCAGCGGTTCGCGCGTCAGAAAGTGTCCGCGTCGATGCAGCCCATTCACCTCCGCTGGCTGAATCCCGACATGTCCGATCCATGGAGTGAGCGCCTCGGTGTTCATCGCTGCGACCACACCATGCCGTCGGGCGATATCTACGCTGCCGGCGCCAATGTCGTACTCGGATCAGACTGGCCGGTGGCCCCATACGATCCACGCCTTGGCATCTTCGCTGCACAGCGTCGTTACGCACCCGATGTCGACGATCACCGCGCACTCGGTAAGAGCCGCGGGCTCACCGGCTTGGAAACTCTCGCCGGTTACACAGTTAACGCCGCCCGCGTTACCGGCGAAAGTGGCGCACTCGAAGTCGGTGGCCGCGCTGACTTCGTTGCCTGGGGTGCCGATCCTGCCGACTGTGTTCCCGAGGACGTCGTCGAACTTCCCATACACCTCACCGTCGTTGACGGACGGATCGCTCATCAAACCGTCTGAGCGCTCTACTGTCAGACCGTGACGATTGTGCTGTGTCCGCCGTGCGGTGCCGAGGTTGAAGATTCCTCGATGCCGGCACACGCCTATGTGCCGGCCGTGGCTGGTTGTTGGGCGCTGTTCGGACAGGTGCAGGCCGACGAGATGATGCGCTTTCAATACCCGCCCGCCCATGCGATCGTTGTCGACGCCTACATGGCGTCGCACCCCGGCGACGGTACCGATCGACGCGAGGCGCAAAGCGTCGTCGTCCACCTCGTCGGATTGTGCGGGTTGCTCGAACGCGGCTGGGACTCGGTTCGTTCCCGTGCCGCACTGCGTACGGTCGTCAGCCGCAAGGAAGCCCTACCTATGTTGCAGCCGTGGTCGCAACCGAGCGCTGTGAACATCCACTCCATGGTGGGTTCGCGTGACATCGACGATTACGACGCACGAGCACGCACCTGGGCTGCGTGTGTGTGGGACGCGTGGGCCCCCGAGCACCACATCATCCGGGCCCTTCTCCCGACCACAGGCAACTGACGTGCAGAGCATTGGACATGGGCGCGATGAATAAGGCGAACGGGCCCGCAAGGGATTACTACGACGTGCTCGGCATTTCACCAGAGGCCAGCACTGAGGACATTAAGCAAGCATTCCGAAACCTTGCCAAGACCTACCACCCAGACGTGAACAAACACGATCCCTCAGCACAGCCCAGGTTCGCCGAGGCCTCCCAAGCCTACGAAGTTCTTTCCGACGACTTCGGACGTAAAGCTTATGACGTCAGACGCGCGACGCGAACCACGTCGAACGCTGACGCAAGCAGTGACGCAGACGCGCAGGATGACGATCTCGATCACGAGATTCAGGGCTGGTACGAAGACCCGTACCGTCATCACCAATATCGCTGGTTCTCTGTCGGACGCCCAACGAATGTTGTTAGCGATGATGGAAAGATCACCTACGACGACCCGCCCAGCGAAGGGTTCGTAGGGACCCTCGTAGAAGCGCCCTACACTCCACGCCCCCACGAAACGACGCGCGTAGGCGACGGAACCCGGCCATGGATTGAGGTAAGCAACTAGATGGATCAGCCAGGTAGCGATTCGCTTTTTCGGAAGCGAACAAACCGCACCTGACACGCTTGCTAACTGCTGTGCACGGGGCGAGCGGTAGGTCATAGGGTTCAGTCATGTCGCTGCTGGATCACACACCGTCGACCACTCCGTCAGATGCGGAGCGGATTGCTCGCGAAGTGTACGGGCTCGACGTCACCGCGCACGCGATGGCCAGTGAGCGCGACAAGACCTTCCGCCTCGACACCACTGATGGCCCCGCCTACGTGATGAAGGTGTCGAATGCCCTAGACACCCTTGATCTTCTTGAAGCCCAAACGCAGGCTGCCGAAATCGCTATCGCCGCTGGCGTTTGCGTTCAGGATGTTCGCCGCTCGCTGGGTGGTGAACAGATTCCAATAGTGGACGGCCACTTCGTACGGGTCCTCGACTTCATCCCAGGCGTGCTACTCGGTGACGTCACGCCCAAGTCAGCTTCGCTTCGCGAAGACCTTGGCCGTAACGTCGGCCTGTTGTCGCGTTCACTCAATGGTTACGACCATCCCGCCGTGCACCGCGAGTTTTACTGGGACATCGCGCAGGCTGGCCCGGTTTTGACCGGTGGCCGCGAGCACGTCACCGATCCCGCTCGCGGCGAGCTCCTCGATTCGATCATTACTCGGTGGAACGACGACATCGAGCCGCGGATGAAGTCGCTTCGTCACGCCGTCATTCACGGTGACGCCAACGACAACAACGTCGTGGTTGACCCAGGCCAAGTGAACGATCCGGCAGGCCGATACGTACACGTCGCGGGCATCATCGACTTCGGCGACATCGTCTATTCAGCAGTGGTGAACGATGTCGCTGTCGCCGCGGCTTATCACGTGCACGATGCCGCGGATCCTGTTGGGGTCGTTGCAGATATCGCTCGCGGCTTCCACTCCGAATATCCGCTCGATGAGGCTGAGATCGAACTGCTCTGGGACTTGGTCACGATTCGCCTTTCCATGAGTGCGGTCAATGCAGCTGTACAGAGCACTGAACGACCAGGTGATCCGTACCTCACGATCGATGAGGAATCGTCGTGGCTTGCACTCACTCGAATCGCCGGGATTCATCCGCGTCGTGCGATGTACCGACTCCGCGATGCGATCGGCCTTGATCCACATCCACACGGCGAACACATTCGTGATTTCCTTCGTCGCCAGACGCCCGCTCCGATGCTCGGCTCGCCGTGGGCCGATTACAAACTCTTCCATCTCGATCTGTCCGTCGGCAGTGATCTGTTCGCGGCGAACGAGGTCGGCATGAATCCGGCTGATTTCGACGTACGCATTCGCCGTGAGGTTAACGGCGATATGAACACCGTCGCCGTTGGTGGTTATGGAGAATCACGACTCGTCTACACCGCGCCGGAGTTTGCGACATCTGACGATCCAGCAGACGAACGTCGCACTGTGCACCTCGCCGTCGATGTGTGGACGCACGCCGAAGTACCTCTTCATTCCCCGATCGCGGGGCGCATTCATCGAGTGAATGACAACACCGCCCATCTTGATTACGGACCCGTCGTCATCGTCGAGCACGCGAGTGACGAAGGTGTGCCGTTTTACAGCCTCTACGGGCACCTATCCACGCGCACGCTCGACAAGATTCACGAAGGCGACGAGGTAGCCGCCGGCGACATCATTGGCTGGGTGGGCACGCCGCCACGCAACGGTGATTGGGCCCCACACGTGCACCTTCAACTCATCATGGATCTGTTCGATCTCGACGTCGATTACCCAGGCGTCGGCGTGCCATCCGAGCGATCATTCTGGCTCGGATTATCCCCGGATCCCGCTCTGCTGCTTGGCCTTTCAAGTGATCTCACCGCGGCAAAACGCCGTGAGATTACCGACACGCTGGACGATCGTCATCGCCTCCTCGGGCCAAACCTAAGCATCTCGTATCGCACACCACTTCGTATCGTTCGCGGAATCGGCTCGTACCTCTACGACGACCAGGGCCGTTCGTACCTCGACTCAGTCAACAACGTCGCTCACGTCGGCCACGCACATCCGCACGTCGTTGCCGCCGGGCAGCGTCAGATGTCCGTGCTCAATACGAATACGCGCTACCTGCACGAAAACGTCCTCGAGTACGCCAAGCGGCTCGGAGCGCTACTGCCAGGCGAACTTTCGGTGTGCTTCTTCGTGAACTCAGGTAGCGAGGCGAACGACCTCGCCCTTCGACTCATCCGCGCGCATACCGGTGGCAACGACGTGATCTGCGTCGAGAACGGCTACCACGGCCACTCGCAAGCGCTCATCGACGTGAGCCCGTACAAGCACGCGGGCAAGGGCGGAAAGGGCGCACCGTCGTGGGTGCACACCGCAGCTATGCCTGATCCGTATCGCGGCACACATCGTGGTTACGGCCCTGAGGTCGGCACGGCGTACGCCGACGATGTAGCGCGGTGTGTGACGGCCGCACGTGCAAACGGTTTGGCCGGCATGATTGTCGAATCGATGATCGGCTGCGGCGGCCAGGTGGTCCTTCCCCATGGATACCTGACCGCTGCGGCAGCGCACGTCCGAGCCGCTGGCGGTTTGGTGATCGCCGACGAAGTTCAAGTCGGATTCGGTCGCGTTGGCCCGCAGTTCTGGGGTTTCGCAACCCAAGGCCTGGTCCCTGACATCGTCACGATGGGCAAGCCGGCGGGTAACGGCCACCCACTCGCTGCCGTCGTCACGACCCCAGAGATCGCGGCATCCTTCGCTAATGGCATGGAGTACTTCAACACCTTCGGCGGTAACCCAGTTTCCGCGGCGATCGGATTGGCTGTGCTTGATGTGATCGAGCAGGAGAACTTGCCCGAGAACGCAGCGTGCATTGGTGAGCGCATCTTGTCCGGCGCCCGCGAGCTTGCCGAACGGTACGAGATCATCGGCGATGCCCGCGGCCTCGGGCTCTATCTCGGCATCGAGTTAGTGCGTGACCGCGAAACCCTCGAACCAGCCGACATCGAAGCGAGCTACATCATCGAACGGATGCGCGATCTTGGCGTCCTTGTCAGCATCGACGGCCCGCACAACAACGTGCTGAAGATTAAGCCGCCGATCGTCTGGGGCGAAGCTGAAGCCGATCGCCTCATCACAACTCTGGATCGCGTCCTAGCTGATCCCGCACTCGCTCGCTAGCTAGAAGCGCCCACTTCGCGCGGCTGCTTTGCAGAGACGTAGAAGACAAAGGCGACCAAGGCAACGATAGGAACCACTGCGGCCGCACAGAGTGCACCGTAAGACGCGTACGCCACGATCACACCAGCGATCACGCCACCAACGGCCGCCGAGAGATTCATGATGAGGTCGGAAAGCCCTTGCACGGATGGGCGATCTGCCTGATCAAGGTCATCGGTCAACAGGGTTGATCCGGCAATCAACGTGCACGACCAACCCAGTCCCAACAAGAAGAGCCCTACCGCTAACTGCGGCACGGCATCGGGAGCCGCTGTTCCGGCAACTCCACAAGCCATCAGCAAGATCGCTGAGCCGACGAGCATCATCGGGATGCGCCCAAGCTTGTCCACGAGCCAACCGACCACAGGCGATAAGGCATACATCCCAAGAACGTGAACGCTAATGACCAAACCGATCACCTGCAGTGACACGTCGACATGCGCCATATGAACGGGCGTCATGACCATCACCATCACCATGACGACATGTCCAAGTGATACAGACGCGACCCCAAGCATCGCGCGAACATGCGTGCGCAAGTGACGTAATCCATCCGAAAGCTTTGCCTGTTGTGGCGCACTCGGCTGACCAGCGGCAGCCAGTGAACGCGACAGCAGGTACGGATCTGGACGTAGGAAGAGCAATAACGCACAGACGCCGAGTGTGAGCATCACCGCGGCCATCAGATACGGACCGGTCAATTGCGGCAGACCAACAGCGAGCGCGATGTTGCCGGCATAGTTGAGCAGATTGGGTCCGAGTACTGCACCGATCGTTCCCGCCCACACGACGAGCGAGAGTTGTCGGGCACGACGATCCGACTGAGCCAGATCAATCGCGGCGTAACGCGATTGGTAACCAGACGCCGAAGCAACACCGACCATGAGGCAACCCAGCAGCACCAGCGGCAAATTTCGCAACGACCCGCCGAAAACCACGACGATTGCACCGAGAAGCGCGATCCCGTAGCCAGTACTCAACGCACTTCGCCGTCCGCGCGTAAGCGCTAACCGCGCGAGCGGTAAAGCCAGCAGCGCCGCGCCGAGCACACCGGCCGTCTGGGCAAGACCCGCAACCTGCTCGCCACCGATCGAAGCCGCGATGAGGGCGCCGGCCGGAATCGAGCCCGCGACAGCCACACCGCTGAAGACCTGAACGCTCGACAGCACCCCGACGGTGCGCCGTTGGACGGCGGCCACATCCACTGCATCGGCCTCTAGCGATCGTGCGTTAGTTACCAAGTCCACGTCGCGAGGCTAGGGCATTAAGCTCAGGCCGAAGCGGTGAAAGGGTCAGCGGTTCGTGAAGATCTCGTAGATCACCGGGATAATCACCAAGATGCCAAGCGCGAACATGACAACGCCGCCGATAGTTCGCAGTACGAGCAGCCTGCGATCCGAGGTGACAAACCAGTCGCGACTCGAGCCAACGATGATCCCCCACGTTCCATCCAGAACTATGGACAGCAGCGAGAAGATCAGCCCGAAGAACAGCAACTGCACTGTGACTGAGCCGGCCTGGGGATCAACAAACTGGGGAAACACGGCTGTGAAGAACACAATGGCTTTCGGATTCAAAACCCCAACCATGAAGCCTTCGCGCAGAATCCGCAGAACTCCAGGTTTGACCTCGTCGACTTCGACCATCGCGTCGACGTGAGCACGGCGATGTCTCAGCGCATCGATGCCGAGATAAATCAGGTACAGCCCGCCACCGATCTGAACTACTTCAAGAAGTAACTGCGATCGCTGAAGAAGCGGGCCAAGACCGAGAGCGACGAACGTCGCCAACACCAGCATTCCGCAGGCATTGCCGACTGCAGTTAGAACGGCGGTGCCGCGGCCCCAAGCCACTGCGCGAGCGATTACGAACATGACGCTGGGACCCGGCGCCAAAATAATTGCGACGGACGCGAGCACAAATGCTGCGAGCCTCTGGCCATCAACCACACCCAAAACCTACCCGTCCGACGTCGACGAGTGCCTCACGTCACGGTACGGCGCAGCGCATGCGGCGCGCGCGAACACCTACACTTGGGCCATGGCATCTCCTAACTCCGTTCGTCCGACCGCCCTGACCTGGGTCTTGGTGGTTCTCGGTGTCCTATTCATCATCGCCGCGCTGGTGTACTTCACTCAGCCAGCAGACGCCCTTCCAAGTTTCTTTCCCGGCGCGGACGCAGCCAACCCGGCCAAGCACATGAAGCACGGAATCGCTGCTGCCGGACTCGGCGCGGTTCTGTTCGTCGGCGCATGGATGACGACGGGCTCGAAGAAGAACGTCTGAGTTTGATCACGTCGACGGTCCGTCCGACGACTTAACCCTCGCGGAGCGAACCTATGATTGACATCACCTACGTCCAGGCCATCCTCATTGGCCTTCTCCAAGGTGTTACCGAGCTTTTCCCGATCTCGAGCCTCGGGCACTCAGTTCTGGTTCCCGCATGGATCGGTGGCGACTGGGCGCAACTCGTTACTCAGTACGGCACTGAGGATTCATCTCAGTCGCCTTATCTGTCTTTCATTGTTGCCTTGCATGTGGCCACCGCGATCGCCCTGTTGGCCTTCTTCTGGCGCGATTGGGTCAACATCATCAAGGCCTTCTTCACGACCATTAAGAACCGCTCGATCGAAACGTCCACCGAACGGTTGGCATGGCTGATCATCGTCGCAACCATTCCGGTTGGAATCACCGGTCTGCTATTCGAGCATGCTGTTCGTGTTTTGTTCGCCAAGCCATTCGCAGCCGCCGCGTTCCTTACCTTGAACGGTTTCATTTTGTTCGCGGGCGAGTGGCTGCGCCGTCGTGCAGATTCGCGCGCCACAGTTGAAGCCGCCACGATGACCGCAACCGAGGTTGCAGAAACCGAGCTCGACCATCCGGTTGTCGGCGGCACAAATCGCAAGCTCGAGAACTTGAGTTTCCTCGAGGCTGGCGTGATCGGCCTTTTCCAAACTGCTGCGCTGCTCGCGGGCATCTCGCGCTCAGGAATCACGATGGTTGGGGGACTCGTTCGCGGACTGAGTCATGAGGATGCGGCGAAGTTCTCATTCCTCTTGGCAACACCGGTGATCTTCGCAGCCGGCCTACTCAAAATGCCAGCACTGTTTGGGCCAGCCGGAGCCAATATTCACGGCCAGGTCGTCGTGGGCGCGATCGTGGCCGGCCTCGCATCATGGTTTAGCGTCAAGTTCCTCACCAAGTACTTTACGACGCGCACACTGATCCCGTTTGCGGTGTACTGCTTGGTCTTTGGCGCGATCTCACTCGTCCACTTTGCCTGACCATCTGGACCCTACGCAATATTGACGATCACTTTCCCGGTAATTCCGCCTTCTACGGCTTCATGGGCTTCGGCGATCTGATCAAGAGTGAAATGAGTTTCGGGTGACGGTGTCAGCGCACCTGCAGCCAACGCCGCTGAGACGCCCGTTACTGCAGCCTTGATCTGATCATCCGTGAAGTTGTAGACGAGGATGAAATGAAGGGTGATGTTGTCTGTCATCAATCGACGAACCGGCAGATGTGGATCACCGGTTGGCTCCGCGGCATACGTAATGATCGATCCAGCCGGACGTAAGACGGCGAGATCAAGCTCGAGGTTCGCGCCGAGGGCTACCTCGATCACCCGATCGACGCCATTGGGTGCGGCGGCTTTGATCTGATCAATCGCGTCAGCATCGCGGTAGTTAACGACAACATCAGCACCAGCGGCTCGAGCGAGTTCCGCCTTTTCTGACGAACTCACCGTCGTAATCACATGAGCACCAGCGAACTTTGCGAGTTCAATCGCGGCGTGGCCGACAGCACCGGCCCCACCAGCCACCAAAATCGTCTTACCGTTGATCGGTCCGTCGAGATAAAGACAGCCGTACGCGGTGATGTAGGGGATCGCTAAGCCGGCGCCCTGATTGAACGTGATCGCGTCTGGCAGCGGAACCGCTTGATCAGACGGGATCACCGTGTACTCGGCAGCCGTGCCGTTGACTCGCTTCCACGCAGCGTGAAAGAGCCATACGCGTTCACCGATTCGCCTCTCGTCAACGCCTTCACCAACAGCGTCGATAACGCCTGCGCCATCCTGATTAGGAATCTGATACTCGACGGTCATAGGCGCGTCTCCTGATCGAGACTTCCAGTCCGTGGGGTTCACCCCCGACGCGTAGACGCGAACCCGCACTTCGCTTGGAGCCGGTATGGGAACTGGCAGATCCTCGACGCGCAAAACGTCCTTCGCCGCACCTCGCTGACGATAAACCGCTGCCTTCATATGATCCTCCGCCTGTAGCGTTCCGATGAAAGCCACCGGCCCTTCTTGTGCTCAAAATACTTCAGCAGTCAGGTAAAGCAAATGCGGCACTCATACGTTAGGCAGATGTGAAGCGAACAGAATTCGACGCCTTCTACCGGCGTAGCAAAGACAAGTGCTTTCGGGCTGTTCTTGCATCCGTCGCAAACACCGCTGAGGCAGACGACGTATTGGCCGAGGCGTACACCAGAGCCTGGCAACGATGGGACCACGTGAGTACCCATCCTGCGCCTGAGGCATGGATCGTTCTGGTGGCCATGAATCTGCACCGGGACAACTGGCGATCAAACCGCTTTTGGCCTCGGCTGCGCCCAGCAAACAATGTCCCGGCTCCCGAGCTCGATCTGGACATCGATCTTCTTCAAGCACTCCGACAATTGCCCGAACGGCAACGCGATGTCGTTGTCATGCGCATTCTGCTAGATCACGACAACGAACAAGTGGCACAGACCTTAGGAATCGCACCGGCAACGGTTTCGGTGCATCTACATCGAGGCTTGGCCGCACTGCGACTCCAGATCAGTCCAACCACTGATGACCTCAATGACCCTCGTGAACAGGAGTACATCCGATGAGTGAGCAAGATATTGAATTCGCCAAGGCTGCCTTCAACAGCGCTTTGCCCGAGGTTGAGTACCGAGCCGGCTCCACCCAAGCACCACTCCCACGTCATGGACGTAGGGCTGCACTGTTAGCGGGTACGTCCGTCGCCGCAGCCGCTGCACTGTTCGCCGTAACCTCGGCAACGACCTCGGCACCCGCGTGGTCCGCAACTCCCTCCGCCCTCAACACCTCTGACTCGACGCACATAGACCAGCTTTGCCGGGCCGCGCATACCGACATCATCGTCGTCGGCGCAGGTGGCGGGTCGATCTCCGGCGGATCATCATCGGGAGTCACCGTGAGCGGTGGAGACAGCTCCACCGTCTCCACCGGCGCGATGCCTGGCGGCTCGTCGTCCGGTGTCACAGTCACCAGTGGAAACGTGCCGGGCGGCGGCTCTGGTCCAGCCACGTCAGGTGGCAGTGTCACGATTGGTGCCGGTAGCAGCGGTGTCGTGGTGGCCGGTGGCGCTGCGCAGACAAGCCAAAATCAGAGCGTCGGCTCCCTTCCCCTTCTGCTGATTGATAGCCGCGGCAAGATGGCACTCGCGCTGTACGGGGACTCAACCCGCCACATCACCTGCAACGTCGACGATCAAGGAAACGCATCGCTCAGTCCCGACAGCGGTGCCTGGCAATCGCCCTCAGGATCCGCCCTGATCTCAGCGAATGCCGGCGTTGTCATGGGCACAGTGCAGGTGGGCGACAACACTGGCGCTCAAGGAACTATGCAGATCGTCGGGACTGTCGCACCGACCGTCAAGGCAATGTCTGTTGACGTACCCGGCGTTGGCAACGTCGTAGCAACCATCGCCAACGGCTACTACTCACTGTTCATCCCCAGCAGCATGGTGGGCTCCAGCCCAGGGCCGTGGGATACAACGGTCACCAAGACCGACGGCAGCGTTGTTCATCAGCAACTCTCACAGGGACTTCCCGTACAGGTAAGCCCCTCTGGCTCATAGCAAGTAGCTCTGCAAGAACGATCCTGCTCACGAGTACATTAGGACTCGTGAGCAGGATTTTTACTACCAGCGTTAACTCGGTGTACCCGCACTATGTGAACAAGGTTGAGCGCAAGGGCCGCACGACCAAAGAACTCGATCAGGTGATCTGCTGGCTCACTGGGTACTCGGCCACGGAACTCAAGCGCAAGCTCACATCAGAAACGAACTTCGAAAACTTCTTCGCGGCCGCGACCTTAAATCCGAACGCTTCGCTCATCACCGGAACTATCTGCGGGGTGCGGGTACAGGACATCGAGGATCCCCTGATGCAGAAGATCCGATACCTCGACAAGTTGGTGGATGAGTTGGCCAAGGGTAGACCCATGGAGAAAATCCTCCGAGGCTAGCCGTCGATTGCCGTTCGGCAATCTCCTCCCAAGCCCCCGCGCGTTCAAAATCCGGATACCAAAAAAGGCGGGGAACATCCCGCCTCTTCTGGTATCCGGGCCGACGAGGGTGTGCTGTTTCAGGACATATTTATCGCATGTTTCACGTCATCCTTATCACTTTCGAGGCACGGTTGGGCCAGCCTGCCAAGCATGTCCAAGCAGCGCGTCATCGTCGAAGCAGTCCTAGCCGGCAAGTCTCAACGCGAGG
>CAIKEU010000004.1 GCA_903826575.1 uncultured bacterium | reverse complement strand
GCCGTCGACCTAGTAGATCTCGGTAACGATGGCCTCATCGTCAACGGCACCACGGGTGAATCGCCAACTACGTCTGATGCAGAGAAGGATCGCCTTTTACGTATCGTCGTTGAAGCTGTGGGCAGCCGGGCACATGTGATTGCAGGCGTTGGAACGAACGACACCCGGCACACGATCGAACTGAGTAAGGCCGCGGAAAAGTCCGGCGTCGACGGACTTCTTGTGGTGACCCCTTACTACAACAAGCCACCACAGGATTCGCTGTACGCGCACTTCACCGCGGTTGCTGACGCCACGGGACTGCCCGTGATGCTCTACGACATTCCCGGTCGCTCCGGCGTTCCGATCGCCACGTCCACGTTGCTGCGTCTTGCTGAGCACCCGCAGATCATCGCCAACAAGGATGCCAAGGGTGATCTCTTCGCGTCACAACAGGTCATGTCGCGATCTGAACTTGTCTACTACTCGGGTGACGACGCGATGAATCTGCCCTTGCTTTCTGTGGGAGCAGTTGGCGCTGTGAGCGTGACGGGTCACCTTGTGGCTGACCGGATTTCGGCGATGATCCTTGCATTTGAATCAGGTGACGTCGAACTTGCACGTGAACTGAACGATGAGCTTGTTCCTGTGACTGAGGCAGTTATGGGAATTACTCAAGGGGTGATCGCGGTAAAGGCTGCGCTCACCCATCTCGGCCGTCCTGGTGGTGGGCTGCTTCGTCTACCACTTCTTTCTATTTCCGCCGATGAGAAGCGGGCCCTGTTTGAGGGCCTAGCTGACGGCGGAGTTGTGGGGTTTGCTTCATCATGACTCATGCGCATCCAGAACTTGGCTTGCCGCCAGAGTTGCCAGCTAATGGCTTGCGCGTAGTTCCGCTCGGAGGTTTGGGAGAGATCGGTCGCAATATGACCGTGTTCGAGCATGCGGGCCGGCTGCTGATCGTCGACTGCGGTGTTCTTTTCCCGGAGGATTCACAGCCTGGCGTTGACCTGATTCTTCCCGACTTCGATTTCATTCGAGACCGGCTTCACCTGATCGACGGCATGGTCCTGACTCATGCGCACGAAGACCACATCGGCGCGGTTCCGTACCTACTGCGTGAGCGTCAAGACATCCCGATCTACGGATCACAACTCACGTTGGCAATGCTCGAAGCGAAGCTCAAAGAACACCGCATCAAGGCTTCGACTATTGAGGTCGTTGAGGGCCAAGTCTCCAAGGCTGGCCCGTTCACCCTCGAGTTCGTTGCAGTGAACCACTCGATCCCAGACGCGCTTGCTGTGTTCATCGAGACCGCCGCCGGCACGGTGCTACACACCGGTGACTTCAAGATGGATCAGCTTCCACTCGATGGACGTACGACGGATCTGCGCGCTTTTGCCCGCCTTGGTGAACGCGGCGTCGATATGTTCCTCGTCGACTCCACCAATGCCGAGGTGCCTGGCTTCGTGCCCAGCGAGCGTGAGATTGAACCAGCGCTCGAGCGAGTATTTGCCTCTGCAAAGGGACGTATCGTCATCGCCTCGTTCGCGTCCCATGTCCACCGCGTGCAGCAAATGATTGAAGTAGCTCATCGACACAATCGCAAGGTGGCGTTCTTTGGCCGCTCGATGGTGCGCAACATGGGTGTTGCCCGAGATCTTGGGTATCTAACGATTCCCGGCAACTTGCTCGTTGCCAGTGATCAGCTGAGTGAACTTCCGGACGACCAGGTTGTCTTGGTGTGCACCGGATCTCAGGGGGAGCCCATGGCGGCTTTATCGCGCATTGCCAACAACGATCATCAGATCAAGATAGGTCCAGGTGACACCGTCATTTTGGCGTCATCATTGATCCCGGGTAATGAGAACGCTGTGAGTCGCGTCATCAACGGGTTGACGCGACTTGGCGCCAAGGTTGTTCACAAGGGCAACGCGATGGTTCACGTCAGTGGTCACGCGGCCGCTGGTGAGCTCCTTTACTGTTACAACATCGTGCAGCCGCGCAACGTCATGCCGGTTCACGGCGAGCCGCGCCACCTCAAAGCTAATGCCGAACTGGCACTGGCCACGGGTATCCCAGCTGAACGGATAATCCTGACCCTTGCCGGGGGAGTCGTCGATCTCATTGATGGGAAGGCCAGTGTGGTTGGGGCGGTGCCGTGTGGCTTCGTCTACGTCGACGGAGCTAGCGTCGGTGATCTGACCGAGTCGTCGCTCAAGGATCGTCGCGTTCTTGGCACCGAGGGCATCATCACGTGTTTCGTCGTCGTCGACTCCGTCGAAGGCAAGGTCACCGCTGGGCCGGAGATTCAGGCGCGCGGCTTCGTTGAAGATGACGCGGCCTTCGACCCGGTCGTCGCCAAGATTCGCCAAGCCGTTGAGGATTCGCTTCGTGAGGGCACAACCGATCAGTACGCACTGCAGCAAGTCGTGCGCCGCACTCTTGGCCGCTGGGTAAACGATCAGCATCGCCGTCGCCCCATGATCGTCCCCGTCGTCGTTGAGGTCTAATCGCTCGCCTCTCCATCGGCCTGTCCGCTGCAACATTTCAGCCCGTTCGAATTCATGGTCATTCGCTGTTGCTGGTGTTACCGGTGTGGCGTGCGTGATCAATGGGGTTCGCTTAGGTAACGTGGCGTTTTATGGCGACCCGTACCTCCACGGCGCCCCAGTCTCGTTCAGCTCAGGCTGAACCTGAGGTTGAGGTTCGTGGATCTTCCCCTGCGGCCCGCTCGAGTAAGACTGCTTCACGGTCAACCTCGACGCGCGCTTCATCAAGCACGTCCCGTTCACGTGCTGGTCAGTCCAGCGCAAAGGCCAAGCCGACGTCGAAAGCACGCTCGAGCGCCGCGCCGCGCACGGCAAGCCGACCCGCTCCGGCGAAGTCGGGCCCGTCGCTGCTTAGCCGTATCGGCACGACTGTGGCCCGGATCCTGGCCGCGATCTGGGTGGGTATCGCCCATGTCGTAGGCGGCGGCGCGCGCAAGCTTGGCCACGGCGCCCGTGAGCTTGACCCAGCGCATCGCCGTGACGGGCTTGGCCTCATGTTCATTGCGCTGGCGATCTTGGTCGCCTTCGCGACGTGGTGGAACATCTCGGCCGGCCTCGGTGGCATTACCAGTTTCTTGGTGACCGGCGCGATGGGAAGCCTCGATTGGGTGCTTCCGTTCCTACTGCTCGGGCTCGCGTGGCGAGTACTGCGCCATCCAGACGAAAGTGCAACGACAGGTCGCGTGACGATCGGTGGCGGAGCTCTCGTACTCGCCGCATGTGGCCTCGTGCACATCATTCATGGCACACCGGTTCCCGCTGATGGTGCCGAGGCGATGGCTTCCGGCGGTGGATGGATTGGGTGGCTTTCGTCAGCACCCATGGTTTCTGCTACTCACCCGATCGTTGCCGCGCTGTTCCTCATCCTTCTGGCCTTCTTCGGCATCCTCGTTGTGACGGCGACCCCGGTTTCAGCTATCCCAGAACGCGTACGCTCGATCAACGCTCGTATCTTCGGCACTCCCGAAGGTGACGAGGGTGTTGACGATCTCGATGCGGCGGCCACGTGGCGTCGGGGCAGGTCGGCGAGCGCAGTTGATCTAGGCGCACTTGCGGGGGATGAAGCCTTCGAAACGCCGCTACTGGCTGAGCCCACAAAGCGTCGCGGTCGCTGGTTCCGTCATGGGTCACCTGATGACATAGCCCCTGATGAGCAGCTCACAGAATCAATCAAGATCGACATATCAGATCCGCTTGAAATTGCGCTCGCCGAGTTTGACGTGCAAGAAGATGTCGACGCGGATCCGGATGATGTCTCAACCCTTATTGTTGACTTAACAACCGGTGAGGTGGTTAAGCCTAAGCGACGCGCGGCAAAGCAACTTCCGGAAAACCCTGATGTCATTGAACAATTACCACTTGCCGGTGATGTTGTCTACGAACTTCCAGACACGCAGTTACTCAAGCCGGGCGCAGCACCGAAGGTGACGAGTAAGGCATCCGATGCCGTCGTCGCTTCACTAACTGGAGTGCTTGACCAGTTCGGGATTGATGCGCAGGTCACTGGCTACATGCGTGGACCGACCGTTACGCGCTACGAGGTTGAACTTGGTCCGGCCGTCAAGGTTGAACGTGTTACCGCCCTAAGTAAGAACATCTCGTATGCGGTGGCGAGCGCGGATGTTCGCATCCTGTCCCCGATCCCGGGCAAGTCTGCGATCGGTATCGAAATTCCGAACACTGATCGCGAACTGGTAAGCCTTGGTGATGTTCTTCGTAGCAAGACGGCATCGGGCGATCACCATCCGATGCTGGTTGGACTTGGCAAAGATGTTGAGGGTGGATTTGTCTGCGCCAACCTCGCGAAAATGCCGCACATTCTCGTTGCTGGAGCCACGGGTGCCGGTAAGTCTGGGTGCATGAACACTCTCATCACGAGTGTGCTGATGCGTTCAACACCTGACGAAGTCCGCATGGTCTTGATTGATCCCAAGCGCGTTGAACTCACTGCGTATGAGGGCGTGCCACACCTCATCACACCGATCATCACGAACCCGAAGAAGGCTGCTGAAGCATTGCAGTGGGTTGTTCGTGAAATGGATATGCGTTACGACGATCTCGCGCACTTCGGATATCGCCATATTGACGACTTCAACAAAGCGGTTCGCGCCGGACAGGTGAAGCCACTTCCGGGCAGCGAGCGGGTCATAACGCCGTACCCGTATCTGCTTGTGGTTGTTGACGAGTTGGCCGACCTTATGATGGTCGCACCTCGTGATGTTGAAGACTCGATCGTTCGTATTACCCAACTTGCTCGCGCGGCGGGTATCCACCTCGTCCTGGCCACGCAGCGTCCGAGTGTTGATGTGGTCACTGGCCTGATCAAAGCGAACGTGCCGAGTCGATTGGCGTTCGCGACCTCAAGCCTTGCCGACAGTCGAGTCATTCTCGACCAGCCCGGTGCGGAGAAGCTCGTAGGCCAGGGAGATGCGCTCTTCTTGCCGATGGGTGCGAACAAGGCGATTCGCATTCAAGGGTCCTGGGTCAGCGAGAATGAGATCCGCAGCATCGTCGCTCACTGCAAAACGCAAATGGCACCGGCGTATCGCGAAGACATGGCAGCTCCCGTGGCGGCGAAAAAGGATGTGGACGAAGAGATCGGTGACGATCTCGACATCTTGCGTCAGGCCGTCGAACTGGTGGTGACCTCGCAGTTTGGTTCAACGTCGATGCTGCAGCGCAAGTTGCGTGTTGGCTTTGCCAAGGCGGGTCGACTCATGGACTTGATGGAAACCCGCGGGATCGTCGGGCCGTCTGAGGGCAGCAAGGCTCGCGAGGTTCTTGTCAGTGCCGAGGAACTCGAAGACATCCTTGCGACGTTAGGCGAGTAGCCGCGTGGACGCCGACCTGATCTGCCCTGGTTGGGCAGTTCAAGGCGTACGATTACTAACGCGGGGTTGTTGCACGGGCACACACTCGGTGTGTGATGAGGGGTTTTCGTGGTGAGCAGTGGCGCGACGATCGGTCAGACGATCACCGCTGCCCGCGAGGCGCAAGGTCTGTCCGTTGATGACCTCAGTGAGAAGACGCGAATTCGTCCCTCCTTGCTGCAATCAATCGAGGTCGACGATTTCGCGCCCTGCGGTGGTGACACATACGCGCGCGGGCACATCCGAACAATCGCCATGGCGCTGGGCCTCGACGGGAGGCTGCTACTCGATCAGTTCGGTGCTCAAGGGGGCACGCCAACCCGCGTGGCCACTTCGGTAGCACCGATCGAGCAACCGACCCGAATCATGGAGACGGCTAATCGTTCAGATGGGCTGCGTCAACTGGCTGGTTCACTTGGAATGCAGGACGCGCGTGGCGGCCGAATCGCGATGCCACTGCTGGCCATCCTCGGAATCGTTCTGGCTGGCGTTGGAATGTTCTGTTTCTTCAGTCACCGCAGTGCAACAGGTACCAACGCGTTGCCCACTTCGACTCCGACGTCGATGACTAGTGCTACCCCAACTGCGACGCCCACGGCGTCGCCATCGACCACAGACTCCAATGCGCCTTCGACCGATCCATCGACTGGCCCGTCACAATCACCCTCGGGTACGAGTTCTGCATCTGATTCGGCCACACCCGACCCCTCCACCATGTCGTCAGTTGCGCCCACTTCGGGTACGACTGTTCAAGTAACAGTGACGGGTCAGGCGGCCTGGGTGAGCGCGGCTAAAGGCAAGGGCGGAGAGAAGATTTTTGAAGGGTTGCTCACATCGGGGGAGACAAAGGTCTTTGCTTCCGATGGACATGTGTATCTCGTCGTAGGCGATGCAGGGGCGGTAAATCTGACCGTCAACGGATATAACGTCGGTGTTCCGGGAGCGGCCGGACAGGTTGTACGGCATGAGTACGGTCCGGGGAATCCTCAGTAGTACGCGCACAAGTGGGCAAAGTGTGGGCCGAACGTTATAGATCAGAAGTGGGCCGTTGGACGGCTGTGACCAGATGGTCGGCTTTGCGGACCCGACGCACTAGGGTTTCATCATGACCGTTGAGCCAACAGCACCGCTGCGCGTCGCCCTTGTCACTTTGGGGTGCGCCCGTAATGATGTTGATTCTGAAGAACTTGCGGGCCGACTCGAAGCTGATGGCTGGGAGCTCGTGGACGATGCCGCCGATGCCGACGCGGTACTGGTCAACACCTGCACATTCGTCGAGGCGGCCAAAAAAGACTCCGTTGACGCACTTTTAGAAGCCGCAGATCTCAAGAGCACCGGGCGGGCCCAAGCCGTTGTAGCAATTGGTTGTATGGCCGAGCGGTACGGGGAGCAGCTAGCTGAGTCTTTACCCGAGGCTGATGCTGTTTTCGGCTTTGATGATTACGTCGATATCGCCGGGCGACTTCGTCGGGTGGTCGCGGGTGAACAACACGTGTCGCATGCACCCCGTGATCGTCGGGCGCTACTTCCGATCAGCCCCGTTGATCGCGCCGCGTCTGCAGTGGTGATCCCCGGGCACGCGCAGGGGGACGAGCCTGATTTGCCGGAGGGGCTGGCCCCGGCCAGTGGCCCTCGTGTCGTTCGGCGCCGGCTTGGTGGTGGTCCGAGCGCACCACTGAAACTTGCCTCCGGTTGCGATCGACGCTGTGCGTTTTGTGCGATCCCGGCGTTTCGCGGGTCTTTCATTTCCCGCCGTCCAACGGAGGTTTTGGACGAGGCTCGATGGCTGGCAACGCAGGGAGTGCGCGAGCTCGTACTCGTCAGCGAAAACTCGACCTCGTACGGTAAGGACCTCGGCGATCTGCGATTGCTCGAAACCTTGCTTCCGGAAATCGCCGCGATCGATGGAATTTCCTGGGTGCGAGTGTCGTACCTTCAGCCCGCGGAGACCCGTCCGTCGCTGCTTGCGGCCATCGCGGAAACGCCCGGCGTGGTGCCGTACTTCGATCTGTCATTCCAACATTCCTCGCCTTCGGTACTTCGTCGGATGCGTCGGTTTGGCGGAACAGATTCCTTCCTCGAACTCTTGGCCAGTGCGCGCACGCTATCTCCGCATGCCGGTGCGCGTAGCAATGTGATCGTCGGGTTCCCCGGTGAGACCGAGGATGATGTCGACGAATTGGAACGCTTTCTGACCGCGGCCCGGCTTGATGCAATTGGGGTCTTCGGTTATTCGGACGAGGACGGAACCGAGGCGTTCAATCACGACGATAAAATCGCCGCCGATGTCATTGCTGCCCGCGTCGAGCGCATCACGTCACTTGCCGAGGAACTCACTGCGCAGCGTGCTGAGGAACGCATCGGTGAAACCGTCAAAGTACTTGTCGAGTCAATTGAAGGCGACGTAGTTGAGGGCCGTTCTGCTCATCAGGCGCCTGAGGTTGATGGCATCACGACCTTGATCGACGACCCGCTGGCTAACCTGCGCCTTGCGGACGTCAAGATCGGCGACATCATCACCGCATCGGTCGAACGCGCTGATGGTGTTGACCTCATCGCCAGTGTTATCGATCGGCGGCTCACTAGGGTATGAGTGCCCGCGAGGACGATGACCAGTTGGCGGCAACGACCGCCGCTGAACCCTCGTCATGGAATGTACCGAACGGGTTGACCGTAGTTCGGCTATTCATGGTGCCGCTATTCCTCTGGCTTCTGCTTCGACAGGATGGCGGCGATGCGGCCTCGAGGTTCTGGGCAGCTGCGGTGTTCCTGATCGCGTCACTAACTGATTTCGTCGACGGGGAATTGGCGCGACGAAACGGTCAAGTTACGTCATTTGGCAAAGTCGCGGATCCGATTGCAGACAAGGCACTGACGGGTGCGGCACTTATCGGGTTATCCGTCTTGGGTGAACTCCCGTGGTGGATCACCAGTGTGATTCTTGTCCGCGAGGTCGGTGTGACGTTGCTGCGTTTCTGGGTTATTCGCGACGGCATCATTCCGGCGAGCCGCGGTGGCAAGTGGAAGACGGCCATGCAAATGACCGCAATTGTTTTGTACCTGCTTGCATTGCCGTCAAGCTTTGACACCGTCCGGATGGCAGTGATGGCCGTGGCACTGATACTCACGGTCGTGACAGGTGTCGACTATGTGGTGCGCGCGTTGCGTTTGAGGAAAGGTGAGTGACGTGTCGGACAGTGCATCGACCTCAATATCGGCTGCGAGCGCAGTCCATGCCCTGATCGGTCATGCTGCGACGGTCGCTGTTGCGGAATCACTGACAGGTGGTCTGGTGTGCGCTGCACTGACCTCCGTCCCGGGTGCGTCGAGTGTGGTTCGTGGCGCAATTGTGGCGTACGCGACCGAACTCAAGGCAGACCTCCTTAGGGTTGATGCAGCGCTTCTCGAGCGGGAAGGGGCCGTACATCCTGAGGTCGCGGCGCAAATGGCACAGGGAGTTCGCGTCCAACTCGGTGCTGACGTCGGTGTTGGCACGACCGGTGTCGCCGGGCCCGAGCCACAGGACGGTAAGCCTGTGGGCGAGGTGCACATCGCGGTGTCAACCGCGACCAGTCTTGAGGTTCGATCGCTGAGCGTTGATGCTGAACTTGGTCGGGCCGGGATTAGGACCGCGACTGTGGATGCAGTGCTTGTGCTTCTTGAGCAGGTTCTGTCGACATATGTGGCGCCTGACGGCAGTGAATAGCGCGCCTTTGAGTTAATAGAATTGCCCGCTGGAAAGTCTTGGGTTCGGGAACATTTCTCAGCCGGTGTGACGTTGAAACGTGTAGTACGTGCCGCACGCTCGGCTAACGGTCGGCACAAGGCTCACGATCATGAACAGGATGAGGTCATCAGTGGACACCCAATCGGCTCACAGTTCGCGACTCGCCCGCTCCGAATGGGGCACTCTTCCTGCGTCCGAGACTTCCGCCGGGTACCGTAGTACCCAACAAGACGTTGCGGGGCGGCGTCAGGAATCGCAGAAGGGAGGTACCGCAGTGATCATTTTGCGTCGTGTTATCGGTGATGAACTACGTCGACGTCGGCAAGACCAGGGCCGTACCCTTCGTGAGGTCTCCTCAGCCGCCCGTGTTTCCCTCGGCTATCTGTCAGAGGTCGAGCGCGGTCAAAAGGAGGCATCGAGTGAATTACTCGCCTCAATTTGCACTGCACTCGACGTGCCGATTTCCACGGTCATGCGATCAGTAAGCGATGAGGTCGCAGTGCTCGAGGGCGTCGCGCCTGTCACCGATCTTCCGGTCTCGGACGCCTCGGTAATCGCCGCCGCTTAACGTGTCTGACGATCGGCCCACCGACGGTGACGCTGCGCACCTCGCGTCCACCACTGTTACTGCTTCGGCGTCGCGATCACCTCGCTCGAGGGCTGGCAATGCCATGGGACGTAGTCGGGCCGGGGCATTAGAAGGCGCTCGTCGTGTTTTTGCCGAGAATGGCATCCGTAAAGCGAGTATGGGGGATGTTGCTGTCCGCGGCGGTCTGGCAAAGGCCACGTTGTACAACCACTTTCGTACCAAGGCCGACCTGATTGCTGGACTCGTTGCCGACGATGTCGCGGAGTTGACGTCCGATTGTTGCGATTTGGCTCGAGCTGACCTGGGCACGGCCTTGACCCGGGCCGCCGATGCGGTGGCACAACATCCGGTGCTAACTGGCTTGCGAAAGGTAGAGCCAACGGCCCTGCTTGTCGCCGCTAGCCCAGGTGATGGCGTGGTGTGGTCTTCGATTCGCTTGCAGGTTGCACTCGTACTCGATGCTGCCGATGTGTCGTCCAGTGCCGGCAGCGTCGATCTTGTGTGCAGGTGGTTGGCGAGCCATGCGCTAGCACCAGGGACCTCGGCGGGGCGAACTTCGGGGGCCCGTGTGATCGCCGCTGGACTTCCGCCGGCCGTTCGCACCACATCCTTCGCCACGCCGGTTTCCGGGTAGTGCTGATTAGCGACTGGTCTGGCTCGCAGGTCGACGAGCGGCCCGCTCAAGAGGTTGTGGGTGTTCCCCAGGCTGGCAGGTCGGGCAGAAGTACATAATGCGATCGTTTGGTTTTGTGCCCTGCATCGCGGCAGCGATTTTCCCTCGACACCGCCGGCAGTTGGCATGGGCGCGGGCGTGAACGTAGAACTCGTGGCCGGCTCGTCGCGTTCCGGTCGTTGAGATCAGTTCGAGCCCGCGATTTGCAATGGCGATACCCCGCAAGGTGTTGAGGATTTCTGTCACCTCAACCTCGTCGACCTTGGCCCACGGCGATGTTTTGTTCACGTAGAGCGCTTCGCAGATCAAGATGTTGTCTACCCCTTGAATGCAGTTTTTGTCGTGTAGGGCTGCACCAATTTCGCGATCAGGATGCGCGGACAGACAGGCGACGACGGCGTCACCGTCGAAATCTCCCGCAAGGAGGTTTTTGTTGCTCAGGGGACTGTTGGGCTCGGACATTGACCTGCTCACTACCTTCTGATCCCGACCCGGGATCTATGTGCGCACCTCGAGTGCGGTGGACGTTACGATCCTGACAAGAAACAACGATGCATGCCCTCCGTGTTCCCCGCCGGGTATCATGAAGTGGTTTTTGTGCGCGCTACTAGGTGCGAGACTAAGTGGCGCAGTGGACGCCAATCGTGGGTGTCCCCGGCCTAGTGACACAGGAGTGTTTGTCGTGGCAGAGACTGAGTCTTCGATCGTGATGTATGGCGCTGATTGGTGCCCTGACTGTGTGCGCAGCAAGGCGTATCTGGACGGCCGTGGCGTCTCGTACACCTACGTCGATCTTGAAGCCTTCCCAGAGCATGACGAAACGGTGAAGTCATACAACGGTGGCAATCGGCCGATCCCGACTATCGTGTTCGCGGACGGGAGTCATCTCGCCGAACCGAGCGACAAGGAACTCGGCGCCAAGCTCGATCTCGTGTGAGTTGATGGGAGTTTGAGCGGCTCGCACGCGTTGGTGCTTGCCGGCCGCATTGGCCAGCCGATCAAAGCGTGACTAGCCTGTGTTCTCGTGCGGTTAACTGATTTCTGGGAGCGTCTTGAACTAGCGCTGGGGGCCGGCTACGCCCGTTCCTGGGCGTCAGATTTCGTCATCGCGGATCTGGGCGGGCGGACGGTCATGCAATCCATTGACGAGGGCATAGACACGGTGGACATCTGGCGAGCAGTCCATGCCGAATTGCGAATGCCAGCTTCCGACCGCTAAAAAGCTTTGCGACATATGTTCGACTAATGCGGCGTGTCGGTATGGAGTCGAACACCCGTTCGACGTAATGTACTTCCCATCAGCCGCTCGATGACTGGTCATTAACTCTCCATGCAAGTTCGCGCGAGGGACTTTGCACAGGTACGAATATCGGAGAGTCGTCCTCAGCAAGATGCTCGGCCACGGTCGTTGTCGGACCTAGTCCGTAACGTCCACGTCATCGATATCCGAAACGTACGAAGGTAGGTCCACAATGGCAGCCTCCAAGACTCCAGGCGGGTCACGCGAGACAGATCGCGAAAAGGCACTCGACACCGCACTTGCGCAGATCGAGCGGCAGTTTGGCAAGGGTTCGGTGATGCGCCTTGGTCAAGAGGGTCGTGCACCGATCGAGGTAATCCCCACTGGTTCGATCGCGCTGGACGTGGCCCTCGGAATTGGTGGTCTACCTCGTGGGCGCATCATCGAGATCTATGGTCCTGAATCGTCCGGTAAGACGACGTTGGCGCTGCACGCAATCGCGAGCGCGCAGAAGGCCGGTGGTATCGCGGCCATCATCGACGCTGAACACGCGCTTGATCCCGAGTACGCAAAGGCACTTGGCGTCGACATTGATGCACTTCTAGTCAGCCAGCCAGACAATGGTGAGCAGGCCCTTGAGATCGCCGACATGCTGATCAGGTCCGGTGCCGTGAGCTTGATCGTCATTGACTCGGTGGCCGCGCTCGTACCGCGCGCGGAAATCGAAGGTGAAATGGGCGATAGCCACGTTGGCCTTCAGGCTCGACTGATGTCCCAGGCCCTTCGCAAAATCACCGGTGCCCTAAGCAATTCCGGCACCACCGCGATCTTTATCAACCAGCTTCGCGAGAAGATCGGTGTCATGTTCGGTAGCCCTGAAACCACCACCGGTGGTAAGGCACTGAAGTTCTATGCGTCAGTTCGACTCGATGTTCGTCGTATTGAAACCTTGAAGGACGGCACGGAGGCTGTCGGTAACCGTACCCGCGTCAAGATCGTGAAGAACAAGGTTGCACCTCCGTTCAAGCAGGCCGAGTTCGACATGATCTACGGCGAAGGTATCTCCCGCGAGGGTGGCCTGATCGACATGGGTGTGGACGAAGGCTTCGTGCGCAAGGCTGGTGCTTGGTACACCTACGATGGCGATCAGCTCGGCCAAGGTAAGGAAAATGCCCGCCAGTTCCTTCGCGATAACCCCGACTTGGCCGATGAGCTTGAAAAGCGCATCAAGGACAAGCTGGGGATCGGTGCACGACTGGATCTTCCGGCTGACGACATCATCGTTGATCTCCCAGAGATCGCGCCGATCGATCTATAAGCCTGATGGCCAAGAAATCCATGTCGTCTGCCGATGGACCCACCCCGGGCTCATCGGCAGACGAAGTTCCAGACGCTAATCCTGTCGACGTTGCTCGTGCTATTTGCCTTCGACAACTCACAATGGGACCGCGCACGCGTCATCAACTGTCTACGGCATTGGCGAAGCGAAATGTCGCTCCCGAGGTTGCTGAACAGGTTCTCGACCGTCTCGAAGATGTGAGTTTGATCGACGACGAAACGTACGCGGCGATGTGGGTGCGATCTCGGCATTCCTCGCGCGGGCTTTCACGACGAGCCCTGGGACAGGAACTGCGGCAGCGTGGTGTTGCTGAGCCATTCGTCGAGCAAGCCCTCGATGACATAAGTGTTGATGACGAGTACACCGCTGCTCGAAAGCTCGTCGACAAGAAACTTCCCTCTACCCGCAGCCTCGGGATCGAGACGCGCATGCGACGACTAGTTGCGATGCTGGGACGTAAAGGCTATTCAGGTGGCGTTGCTATGCGCGTGGTTCGCGAAGCCCTGGCCGATGAACGCGCACTCACCCTGCATGAGAGCCAGGTCCTCAGTGCGATGGATATTGCCCTTAGTGATGCTGCGCGGGTGGGGGAGTAGAAGCCTCCGCGCCCGTCGGTAAAAGCGTTGTGGCAAGAAAGTCGGCAAGTTTTGTGTCTCCGCAGAACTCTTGCGCGGCTAGTTGAGGCACCAGCGGCAAACGATCGTGAATAGTGGTGGCTAGACGTGCCATCACACGAGCCAGTTCGTCGACTTCATCGCGAGTCCAGTCCGCCAACAGAATGCGGGTGAAGAAGCGGGAAAGCGTGGTGGCCTCAGCTACGACTTCTCGGCCCAAATCGGTGAGTTCCACGGTGGTTCTGCGTCGATCCACGGGGTCCATTCCACGAACAATCAACCCGTCGTCATGTAACTCGCCCAGCAGGCGGCTGACCGTGGAATGTTCGAGGTCCAGCGCGAGGGCAACGTCCTTCACGGTTACAGCGGTGCCACCGTCTGCAAGCTCGGACACGGCGTCGCAGGCAAATATCTTGGCCATATCGAGAGGATGACCCAAGCAGGGCATTGGCATTTGGGCTGCGGGAGGCTTAACGGTTGCCTTGCGCAATCGCCTGAACGTTCTATCTACAGAGTCGACGAGTTCATTGGGCAGATGATCACCAATGGATGTGGGCGTGCGGGCCATGTCACCTCCTCCTACGATGTGTGTGTCGAGCATATAACTTGCATGTGTCAGGCACGTAATTTAGAGTACAGGAAGAATATATGTCTCGCACATATTCTTGATCAGGTACGTCGGGGTACATCGTCGAAATGGGTGTTTAGATCATGGGTGGACTTTCCCGCTGGGCTGTTCGTAAGCCGTGGGCTGCCATTGCAGCATGGTTCGTGTTGGTCGCAATCGTCTTTACGCTGGGGGGTAAGTTCGGCGGCAAGCTCAATGACTCTTTCTCCCTGCCAGATACCGAGTCGTTGAAGGCCACCGAGCTGCTGGCCAAGATGCCTAGCGGTCAGGCTTCGGCTGCCACCACGGCCACTGCGAACATCCTGTGGTCGCCTGCAAAGGGCCTTGCGGTGGATCCGTCGAGTGCTGCGGCGATCGTGCCGGTACTCACGAACATCTCCAAGTTGCCGGGCGTTTCTTGCGTGACGAATCCATTCGACAAGACCGGTCAGGGCCTCGGTGCGTCATGCCCGAAGCCGCAGACCTCACCGATTGATCCGACGACCCTTCCCCCCGCGCAGGCAGCCGCGGTTCAAGCCGCACTCGTGGCCGCGCAGAAGGCGTACTCGCCAGTTAGCCCTGATGGCACGGTTGCGAAGTCCGTCGTCACGTTCGCCGGCGCCGGAGATGGTACGGGAGTTCCAACTCAGACAGCCAAGGACATCATCGCTGGTATCAAGGGTGCCAATGGCGTCAACGGAATGCAGGTCGGTGCAAATGGTCAGGTTCTGAGTTTTGCTGGGCAGGAGCCGCCGAGCAGCGAAGGTATCGGTCTGACCGTTGCCCTCATCATCCTGCTTATCGCGTTCGGATCTCTTCTCGCGGCCGGCCTTCCACTGGTAACGGCCGGATTCGGTGTGGCCCTTGGCGGCACCTTGCTTCTGTACATTGCGCGCTTCATGGACGTGGCCACATTCGCGCCGACACTGGCCTCGATGATCGGCCTTGGCGTCGGTATCGACTACTCACTGTTCGTCATCAACCGTTTCCGTCAAGGCATCTTGGCTGGGCACGACGCAAAGCAGGCGGCGACAGAGGCGGTGAACACCTCCGGACGTGCTGTTGTCTTTGCGGCGTCCACCGTCGTTATCGCTCTGCTCGGTCTATTCATTATGCGGATCAGCTTCTTCAATGGACTCGCGCTGGCCGCATCGGGCACCGTGATCATGGTCATGCTGGCTGCCGTCTGGTTACTGCCGGCAATGCTGTCACTGCTGGGTGATCGTGCTGTATCTCCGGTTTCGCGATTCGCGGCCAAGGCCGTGGAGAACGGCCGCTACGGAGTACCCGTCCAGATTGGCGCGACGATCGTTGGTCTGGCTCTGCTTGGCGCAAGTGCACTCCCGTCGCTGTCCCCGGCAGCTAAGGGTGTGGCGTCAGCCATCGGGCTCGTGGCCCTTGTCGCCGGTGTTGGCCCATGGTTCTACAAGCTCACCCGTCAGTCGCGTGCCGAGGGTGCCCATGCTCCCGAGGGTGCCGGATGGGCACGCTATGCTCGTGCACTTCAAAAGCACCCCGTCATCCCCGCGCTCCTAGCGCTAGGCGCGGTGCTGGCACTGGCCGTGCCCGCGCTCTCACTTCGCTTGGGCTTCCCTGATGACTCAGGGACACCTCCGGGCAGCATCAGCCGCATTGCGTACGACCTGACGTCGAAGGGCTTTGGTCCGGGTGCTAACGGTCCATTCTTTGTCGCGGTTCAACTTCCGAAGAATGGCGATGTGGAAGGTCTGGGTCAGATCATTGGGGCTTTGACCAAGACGCAAGGCGTTGCATCCGTCAATCCAAGCCTGGCCATGCTCCCACTCGTCGGCCCGTCGCTGAAGGATCAGAGCATCACCGCGGTTGAGGTGCAGCCGACAACTGGACCGCAGGACGAGGCCACCCAGCAGCTGCTAGATCGTCTGCGTAGCGAGACTCTGCCCGCGGTCGACCAAAAGATCGGCGCGCAGGCGTATGTCGGCGGTACCACGGCAATCACCGCGGACTTCAGTTCGGTTATGAAGAACGCTATGCCACTGTTCTTGGCGGTCGTTGTGGGTCTTGGCTTCTTGATGCTGATGATTCTGTTTAGAGCACCGGTCGTTTCCTTGACGGCCGTCATCACCAGCCTCCTGTCGTTTGCCGCGTCGACCGGAATCACCGTTGCGGTGTTCCAATGGGGTTGGTTGAACAACCTGCTCGGCGTCACCGGAACAGGGCCGATCTTCCCGTTCCTGCCCGTCATGGTGTTCGCGATCCTGTTCGGTCTGTCGATGGATTACCAGGTCTTCTTAGTTAGCCGCATGCAGGAGGAATGGTCGCGTACTGGTGACAATGCGGCGTCTGTGCGCCGTGGTCTGGCTGGCTCAGGCCGTGTTGTTCTGATGGCGGCGTTGATCATGGCCAGTGTTTTCGCAGCGTTCATCCCGACACCGAATAACACGATCAAGCTGTTTGGTGTTGCGCTCGCCTCAGCGGTGCTGGTCGATGCGTTCCTGATTCGACTGGTGTTTGTGCCGGCATTCATGTCGATCCTCGGTAAGACGAACTGGTGGCTTCCGGGGTGGCTCGACAAGATCCTTCCTCACTTCGATGTGGAGGGTGCGGAGGACGAGATCGCGGACGATCCAGACCTCGAACCCGAGAAGGTTTTGGTCTAACCTCAAATCACGCTCAGACATGGCCCGAATGCGCGCTTCATCGCGCGGATTCGGGCCATGTGCGTTTAACCTGAAGTAGCTCGATGAATGAACAATGAGTTAGCGGCAATTAAATGCACGTCCCGAACCGCACGATCACACTTTCTTAACTCTGACTATTGATACGCACGCATGTGCTTGATTACGTTCTTAGTGGCGGCTTTTTAGCGCACTAAATTTATAGCGTACCTGCGTGCGAGCAGGGAGCTCACGTGGATCCCATCGCCGTTGTTGCTTTGATCGCGGGCCTTGTCGTCTCCGGTGTTCTTGGTGGGGCACTTGTTCGCCAGCGTCATCTGCTTGAACAGGCCACCCAAAGCCGCGCGCTTGAAGTGACTGCGGGCGTTGACGCCGAACTCACCAGGCGTCAACGCGATATTGACGATCGCGTCGACCTGCTTCGCTCAAACGCCCAAGCTGAGGCGGATCGCACGAGAGCACTCGCCGCGGCGGCCCTTGCAGCCGCTGAGCAATCTCGAGCCCAGGCAGCCGATGATGTGCGCAGGGCCGAAGAGCGGCGTGCGGCGATTGAGAATGAGTCATCCACGATCCGCGCCGATATCGAGCGACTGCGGGACGAGGTCACGCGTATGCGTGATGAAGTTAGCCGCCGCGAAGATCGACTCATCGAACGCGAAAACCTCATCAGCGGTGAAGCAACGACCCTGGCGTCTAGGGCTACCGAACTTGAGACGCGGGCCCGTGAATTCGGGGTGCGCCTAGAGACGTTGTCCGCTCGGGAGGAGTCATTCGACGCAGACCGCGCCGCCGCTCTAGAAAGGGTGGCGTCGATGACAGTTGAGCAGGCGAAGGCGGAGTTGGTCGCCTCCATAACCGCTCAAGCCAAACGTGAGGCCGCGCTGACGGTTCGTGATATCGAGCGGGAGGCCCGCGATGAGGGTGACGCTCGCGCGCGTCGTATCGTCACGCTGGCCGCGCAGCGAATCGCCAGCGAGCAGACCGCCGAGTCAACGGTTTCGGTGCTTCACCTTCCCGACGACTCGATGAAGGGGCGCATCATCGGACGAGAGGGTCGCAACATCCGCACCTTTGAGGCGGTAACGGGCGTCAACCTGCTGATCGATGACACACCTGAGGCAGTGTTGCTGTCCTCCTTTGATCCGGTACGTCGTGAGATTGCTCGGGTGACCCTTGAAGCACTCATCACTGATGGGCGTATTCAACCGTCGCGGATCGAAGAGGAGTATGAGCGCAGCCGGCTCGAAGTGGACGCGCGGTGTATTCGTGCCGGTGAAGATGCGTTGATGGATCTCGCACTTGGCGACATGCACCCTGATCTCATCGCTTTGCTCGGACGCCTGCGCTATCGCACGTCCTACGGTCAAAACGTCCTCGGTCACTTGGTCGAGTGCGCTCATCTCGCGGGCATCATGGCAGCAGAGCTGAAGCTTCCGATTGAGCATGCCAAGCGGTGCGCACTCCTGCATGACATTGGTAAGGCGCTTACCCATGAGGTTCAGGGATCACACGCTTTGATTGGCGCTGAAGTGGCCCGCCGCTACGGCGAGGATGACGACGTTATCCACGCCATCGAGGCGCACCACAACGAGGTTGAGGTACGCACACTTGAGGCGGTTCTGACACAGACTGCGGATGCGATGAGTGGTGGGCGTCCGGGTGCCCGTCGCGAATCCCTTGAGCACTATGTGGAGCGGCTAGAAAAGCTTGAACAGATCGCGTCGTCTCACGCCGGTGTAGAAAAGGTGTTCGCTATGCAGGCTGGACGTGAGGTGCGCGTCGTTGTGGTGCCTGAGGTTGTCGATGACATCGGCATGCAGGTACTCGCCCGTGATATTGCGGCTGAGATCGAGCATGAGTTGACGTATCCGGGTCAGATCCGCGTGACTGTCGTTCGTGAGTCACGGGCCACCGGATTAGCCCGTTAGTTCTTTCGAAATCCGCGCTGCACGAGTGGGTGCGAACGAATCGGTGTCCCAGTAGGGTGTCGCCATGGTCAACACATGGCAGCCCGATGCCCCCCGTCCTTCACGTGTTCAGCGTCGTGACGAGAACATGTTCGTTATGGATGACGTCCATGGCGGCGTTGGGCCCATCACGATGCGTCGATATTTCGAACTGGGTTTCAAGTGGCCACTCGAACTTGAGATTTGGGATATTCCCGTCGGTGCCACTGAGGGTGCTCACGTTCATGACGAAGTTGATCCTGATGGCTACGTGATGATTGACGAGTGCTACATCGTGCTCGACGGCCGTGGCCGCTTTCTGCTCGCGGACCAGGAGGTGGACCTCGCCCCAGGAGATGCGATCTTCATCAATCCGCATACGTCTCGCGGCATCGTGAACACCGGCGAATCAACTCTGCGAATCTTGCTGCTCTCTGACCTGCCCGTCCAAGCAATGCCCTAGGTCGGTTGGTCCGACGCGCGGATGCCCGTAGGCTAGGCAGATCATGCGTACGTACGAAGTGCGCACCTACGGGTGCCAGATGAATGTCCACGACTCAGAGCGGTTGTCAGGCCTGCTTGAGGACGCCGGGTACGTGCGTCCAGTCAGCGGCGAGGATGCCGACGTGATCGTGTTCAATACCTGTGCCGTGCGAGAAAATGCTGACAACCGTCTTTATGGAAACCTTGGACACCTCAAGCCGTTCAAAGATGCCAACCCTGACATGCAGATCGCTGTCGGCGGATGCATGGCGCAAAAGGACAAGGGCGAAATCATCCGACGTGCGCCATGGGTTGACGTGGTGTTTGGTACGCACAACATTGGCTCCCTTCCCGTCCTTTTAGAGCGCGCTCGCGTCAACTCCGAGGCGCAGGTCGAAATCCTTGATTCGCTCGAGACGTTCCCGTCCACCCTGCCCACGCGTCGCGAGTCTGCCTATGCGGCGTGGGTAGCGATCAGCGTTGGCTGTAACAACACCTGCACGTTCTGCATCGTGCCGTCGCTTCGGGGCAAGGAAAAAGATCGACGCCCCGGTGACGTACTAGCTGAGATTCAGGCGCTCGTTGCCGAAGGCGTGATGGAGGTGACGTTGCTTGGCCAGAACGTCAACGCGTACGGAGTCGAATTCGGTGATCGTCAGGCGTTCGCAAAACTGTTGCGTGCGTGTGGCGACATCGATGGCCTCGAGCGTGTGCGCTTTACCTCGCCTCATCCGGCCGACTTCACCGATGATGTGATCGCCGCGATGGCGCAGACCCACAACGTCATGCCATCCCTGCACATGCCATTGCAGTCGGGATCGGATCGTGTCCTGCGTGAGATGCGTCGTTCGTATCGAAGTGAACGGTACCTCGGCATCATCGATCGGGTCCGTGAAGCGATGCCACATGCGGCAATTACAACTGACATCATCATTGGTTTTCCTGGTGAGACCGAAGAGGACTTCCAAGCAACCATTGATGTCGCGAAAGCGGCGCGTTTCGCGTCGGCCTTCACATTCCAGTACTCGCCTCGTCCAGGTACACCTGCTGCCACTATGGCTGAACAGGTGCCAGCGGATGTGGTGGCCGATCGCTACAAACGGCTTTCGTCTGTTGTCGAACAGATCGCCTGGGATGAAAACAAAGCGCTCATCGGTACTTCCGTGGAGCTTCTGGTCGCTGAAGGTGAAGGTCGCAAAGATGAAGCGACGGCACGACTTTCAGGACGAGCCCGCGACAACCGACTCGTCCATTTCACCCCGGGGGACGAGGTTCCGCGTCCGGGTGACGTCGTGGTGGCGGAAGTAACGTACGCAGCTCCTCACCACCTAGTGTCGGACGTCCCGATTACCGGGGTTCGACGAACCCGGTCAGGTGATGCGTGGCAGGCACGTGCCTCTGGTGAGACTGAGCGCACCCACGGTCAGTCCTCGGGCGCGCCGGTTCTGCTCGGTTTACCCACGATTCGAGGCTGACATTCGTGATTGTTGCCGCTGTGTTCGTGCCTAGTGCACCGATTTTGATTCCGCAGATTGCCAGCGGTGCGGCCCACGAGCTCGACGATCTTCGCGCCGTGGCGATTGCCACCATTGATCGAGTCGTTGAATCGGCCGAGCGCGTTGTGATCGTTGGTGCAGGTGAGCGCACGCAGCGATTCGATTCAGGGATGGGCACTTTTACTGGGTTCGGCGTTCCACTTTCGGTCACGCTGGACCGCAGTGCGACTGTTGACGTTAGTGAGCCCACGGTCCGACTGGGTTTGGCGGCGAGTATTGGTGTGTGGCTGCTCGATCAAACTCGATGGGCTGGCGCTCGTACCGTCATTGAAATCTCACCCGATGAATCGGTGGAGAACATCGCTGCGCTCGTGCAAGAAGTGGCGGCAGCGCCTGATCAGACGGTGCTAGTTGTCGTGGCAGATGGATCGGCGGCGCGCACCGAAAAAGCGCCAGGCTATCTACATTCAGATGCGACGGCTTTCGACGCGATCGTGGAGGATGCTCTGGTATCCGGCAGTGCACAAGGGCTCGCGTCACTCGATCGCGCACTGGCTGAAGCAGTTATGGCTGCCGGGTGGCCTGCGTGGCAGTTCGCTGCGGAGTCGATGCGCGATCGTCACGTCGAGGCACGTTGTGAGTACGCTGAGGCTCCATACGGCGTGGGTTATTTCGTCGCGTCGTGGGTCTGTGTCTAGATTGACGCCAAGACGTGCGCTGACGAGTCAACGCACGTCTTATCTGCAACAGCGATGCAGGTGACGTCAGGCACAAACTAACGCGGGGCCCGTCATCGGAACGATGACGAACCCCGCCAGGGCTGGCTAGCTAGTCAGTTACTTGATGATGTTCTTTGCGGCCTCAGCGGCATCGCTCGCGGCCTTGGCTGCCACATCAGCGGCACTTCCGGCGGCGGACTTGGCCGCGTCGGCAGCACTACTTGCAGCCTTTGACGCTGCGTCCGCTGCGTCACCGGCAACCGTTTTTGCTGTGTCGACGGCGTCGCTGGCAGCTGACGTGGCCTTGTCTGCGACATCTGCAGCAGCTGACTTCACGGAGTCAACGGTGTCGCTGCTGCCGATGTTGTCGACCGCTTCCTTTGCCTTGTCGAGAAGATCTGACGTCGTCGACTTTGCCTTCTCAGCTAGGTCGCTATTGCTGACGTCGTCAAGGGCGGCCTTGGCTTTCTCAGAAAGATCGTTAACAGCTGCCTTGGCCTTCTCGCCTGCGTCGCTGTCGAGTGCATCGTCGATGAATGCCTTTGCCTTGTTAAGCAGGCCGCTTACGGCGTCCTTGGCATCGTCCATGCTTGTCATAACTACTCCTAGTGCACTGTCGAAGGTAAGAACATGTCCTAATCTAGGGGACCATGAGCGTCCTGCCCACTCGTCCACGTCTGTCCCAGGTCTTCTCCAGGTCAACGTGACCGTGACCAGCCATATTGTCGTTGCCGTCGTCGGCCCGACGGCGTCGGGTAAGTCTGATCTCGCACTGGATCTGGCGCTGGCGCTAGGTGGTGAGGTAATCAACGCCGACTCGATGCAGGTTTATCAGGGGATGGACATCGGCACGGCAAAACTGCCAGCCAACGAGCGACGTGGCATTTCTCACCACATGTTGGATCTGTGGCCGGTGACGCAGACGGCCAACGTCGCGGAGTATCAGCGGCTTGCCCGCATGGCTGTCGACGACATCCATGCTCGCGCGCGCACCCCAATCCTCGTTGGTGGATCGGGGCTTTACGTCAGGGCGGTTGTGGACGATCTCAGCTTTCCCGGAACGGATCCACAGATCCGTTCGCGGTTGGAAACCGAACTCGAGTCGCAAGGACCGCAGGCCCTGCACGAACGTCTGGTCCTGCTGGACCCAACCTCCGCGGCTGCGATCTCGCCGATGAATGGACGCCGGATCGTGCGGGCGCTTGAAGTCATTGAAGTGACGGGGCAGGAATTCGTCGCTACCTTGCCCGAACCGGCCGATGTGTATCCAACTGTGCAGGTTGGTCTGGACGTTCCGCGTGATCAGTTGGATCAACGCATCGATCGGCGCGTTGATCGAATGTGGGCCGGCGGACTCATCGAGGAAGTGGCTCGGCTTGATGCGCTCGGGCTACGTGACGGAGTGACTGCACGGCGTGCGTTGGGTTATGCGCAAGCGTTGAAGTTTCTTGACGGCGAATGGACTCAGGATGAAGCGATTGAGCACACCAAGCGCACCACTCGACGATTTGCTCGTCGGCAGGACACGTGGTTTCGTCGCGACCTTCGGATCGTTTGGATACCTTACGACGATCCGCATGTGCTCGAACGAGCGTTAGCGGTTGTGCGCAACACGTAGTACTCGGTGCCGAAGACGTATCTGAAGATCGGTTGAGGGATGCGTAGGAATGCTGCGAGTGTGCGATCCCCAGAGTCAGCGGTGGCCTGCGACGAGTGCGCTCGCATGGACGCTCGCTTCTGGCCTATGTAGTCACGCACGTTGACGCGGTGCGTGATTTCTGCGCTCGAGCGATACGCGCGTTCGAATGAAGTTGGGTCGAACTCGGGTGGGAATGTGTAAAAGGTCGAGATGAGCTTCAGCGCCTTGACGATCAGGTCGCGCGGAGCCGTTGCCTCAAAAACATATGGAGTACGGGCGATTTCGGCTGCTCGAACAGACACGTCGTGAACACGGATGTGGTCTGGATGGCCGTAGCCACCGTTGGGGTCGTAGGTGACGAGAACATCCGCGCATTCTTCCCGCAGGATCTCAGCGAGCTCTTGGGCAACATCAGCGACTAACGCTTGGCAGAGCGGCACGGACCCGCCAGCCTGCTGCACCTCATCACCGTGCAGGCCGGAGTCCGCGTATCCAAGTCGCACTGTGCGGGCGACGCCCAGGATGCGCGCACTTTCATCAAGTTCAGCAGCTCGAATGGTCGCAAGATCACCGGTCAATTCACCGGCGGCAAGGCCCGCCGCGCCATCGGTCGCGACGACCAGAACGACCCGTTGGCCTTCTTTCGACGCACGTGCCATCGTCCCTGAGGTAAGGAAAGCTTCGTCGTCCGGATGTGCGTGAACAAAAACTAGTGTGCGGGCGGACGACAAGGGCATAGTGCATTCTGACATCCAACAAAGGCTTGCGATGGCTTTGCGCGTGTTGAAGTCGGCGAGGTCGGCAGGGGCGTGGGGCGGGGGATACAGTCGGGACGTGCGGATCGTCCACATCAGTGACTGCTACGCGCCGCGACTCGGCGGTATCGAGACGCAGGTGCGAGCGTTAGCTATCCGCCAAGCCGAACAAGGCCACGACGTTCACGTCGTCACTGCGACTCCGAGTGCTGCAGTTCGTAATGGGAGCGAAGTGCTCGACGGTGTGAAGGTTCATCGCGTGACAGCGCGAATGCCGGCGGATCTGCCCGTGCATCCGCGGGTGGTGAAAGAGATTCGCACAGCGTTGAGTTCCGGCGGGGTTGCGGCCGGCGCGGATGCAGTTCACGTGCATGGTGGCGTCGTTTCGCCATTCGCCTACCCAGGTGCGAAGGTTTCGCGAGGGCTAGGGCTACCCACCGTCGTCACGATCCACGGTGTGTGGGGCGGGGTCTTTCGACCACTTGCCCAGTTAGCTGAACACATCACGTCGTGGACGTCGTGGGGGGTTGCACTCACCGCGGTGAGTGATGCTGCCGCCGAACCGATTCGCCGTATTGTCGGTGCGGCCGTGCCTGTCACGCTGGTACCTAATGGAATCGACGCTGCGCGTTGGCGGGTTGTGCCGGTAGCGGGGGATAGCGACGAATTGCGCATCGTCGCCGTCATGCGTTTGGCGCCGCGCAAGCGGTCGGTGCCACTGGTAACGATGGTCCAGCAAGCGGCCCACGGACTACCGCGTGGCAAGCGAATTCGGCTTGTCGTGGTTGGCAACGGCCCGTTGGAATCGCGAACGCGACGTGCTATCGACACGTCAATGCCGAATTGCACCGTGGATCTTGTCGGACGGCTCACTCCCGATGCGGTTCGGTCGACGCTGGCATCGTCCGATGTGTTCATAGCGCCCGCGCTCTTGGAATCGTTTGGTATAGCAGCGCTAGAAGCGCGAACTGCTGGGCTGCCAGTATTGGCCTACGCCTCGACTGGGATCGCATCATTTGTTCATGACGAAGTTGAGGGCCTCTTGGCCACTACCGACGGTGGCATGGTGGCAAATATAGTGCGTCTGGCTGTCGATGATTCGTTGCGCGCTCGCATCGCGGAACATAATCGAGCTACCGAGCCCATCGAGTCATGGCCGAATGTTCTTGAGCTGGTTCAGGACGCCTACGCTCGAGCCGCCGAACTCGCCTAGACTTGCGTTGTGACCGAGACAGTTAGCGTCCGTGATAGCGCGCTTGCACGCCTTAGTGGGCTGCGGGTCGTCAAAGGCCACGGAACAGGTAATGACTTTGTCCTCGTACCAGATCCGGAAGGTGTGCTGGATCTCGCGCCCGAGCAGGTGCGCGCCCTGTGTGACCGCCATCGCGGCGTCGGTGGTGATGGCGTTCTGCGCATAGTGCCAACTGCGTTAGCGCCTGAGGTGTCAGGTCAGGCCTCGCAGGCTGCGTGGTTCATGGATTATCGCAACGCCGATGGCTCGCTCGCTGAGATGTGCGGCAACGGCGCTCGAGTTTTTGCGCGCTACCTGCACGTGACCGGATTGGAGACGACATCGGATTTCTCCATTGCCACTCGTCGCGGCCCGTGTGCGGTTCAACTGCATGACGATGGTGACGTCGAAATCAACATGGGGCAGGCGACGACTCCCGCTGTTGGTGCCATGCCGTGTGTGACGGTCGGCGACCGTGCCTGGAACGGTTCACCGGTGCTCACCTCGAACCCGCACTGTGTTGTCTTCGTTGAAGACGAATTAGCCCCTGGCGAGAACGCTTCCCACGTTTTAGCCTCTCTCGATCTGACAAAAAAGCCTGGTATTGAGCCGGCAGCAGTATTCCCTGAGTCTGCAAATGTCGAATTCGTGATCCGCGTTAGTGAACGTCACCTCATGCTTCGAGTACATGAACGCGGGGTCGGCGAAACGATGGCCTGCGGTACCGGTTCTGTTGCCACAATGTGGGCAGCGGCTGCGCGCGATCAGGCGCCCGTCGAAGTTTCCTATCAGGTGGAATCGCCGGGTGGTTCGGTGACGGTGCGCCGAGATCTGAATCAGAATCTGTACCTCCGGGGACCAGCCACACTCGTCGCTTCACTGGTTCTAGGTTGGGGCTCATCCGAACGATGAAAAGTCCGGACTTGATGGCTGGGTTCGGCGCAAATTGAGTGGTAAACCGTGATTTTGCGTGACAGTCTTGAGGACATATGAAACACAGTGAGCTCGATGCAGGTGCCACCGACGAGATCGGCGACTTCAGCGACGATCAGTACTACGAAACTGTCGGTGTAGGTAACGATCCAACGACAGGGTCGATGGATCTGTCTGACCGTGCTGCCCTTCGACGGGTTGCGGGCCTTTCGACCGAACTCGACGATGTCACCGAGGTTGAGTATCGCCAGATTCGTCTGGAGCGGGTTGTTCTGGTCGGCGTGTGGACTGAAGGCACCGTTCGCGACGCGGAACGAAGCCTCGAAGAGTTAGCCAGGCTTGCCGAGACTGCCGGATCGGTCGTTGTGGACGGCGTTATGCAACGCCGCGATCGGCCAGACCCTGCAACATATATCGGCTCGGGCAAGGCTAAGGAACTACGTGCGATCGTGGTGGCCAACGCCGCAGATACGGTTATTTGCGATGGTGAACTTTCGCCGGGCCAGCTGCGCCAATTGGAAGACGTCGTCAAGGTAAAGGTTGTCGATCGCACTTGGTTGATCCTCGATATCTTCGCCCAACATGCGCGTAGTCGTGAGGGTAAGGCCCAGGTATCTCTAGCTCAGATGCAGTACCTGCTGCCCCGACTGCGTGGTTGGGGTGAATCGCTCTCGCGTCAGGCCGGTGGTATGGGCGGTGGTGGCACCGGTGGTGTCGGTACTCGTGGACCCGGTGAAACAAAAATTGAGACCGATCGTCGACGGATTAATGCCTCGATGGCCAAGCTTCGTCGGGAAATCAAAGAGATGAAGACGGCGCGCGATACCCAGCGACGCGACCGTAAACGTCATGGGGTTCCAAGCGTCGTCATTGCGGGTTATACGAATGCCGGGAAGTCCAGTCTGCTTAACCAGCTCACTGGAGCCGGTGTGTTGGTGGAGGACGCGCTCTTCGCCACTCTCGATCCCACCGTGCGCAAGGCAATCACGCCGAGTGGGCGGGAAATGACTGTCACCGACACGGTCGGTTTTGTCCGCCACCTACCTCATCAACTAGTCGAGGCGTTTCGTTCCACGCTCGAAGAAGTTGCTGATGCTGATTTGATCGTCCACGTCGTTGACGGTAGTGACGACGAACCTGAGTCACAATTGACGGCTGTGCGCGCTGTGTTAGCTGATATCGGCGCGCAGGACGTGCCGGAGTTGGTGGTGGTCAACAAGTCTGATTCCGCTGAATCTGACGTGATGGCAAGGTTGCTGCGTCGTGAGCCGCATTCCGTCGCCGTAAGCGCGCGCACCGGTGAAGGCATCGACAAGCTTCTGTCACTCATCGAGGACGAGCTCCCTCACGCGCCAATGCAGGTCGATGTGATCGTTCCCTATGACCGTGGTGATCTGGTGGCCCGCGCATACCGTGAGGGTGAGCTGGACGTTGTTGAGCACATTGAGGCGGGAACGCGAATCGTTGGGCGCGTTGGTGAAGGCCTCGGTAAAGATCTCACAGAGGTTGCCACCAGCTAAATGAGTTGTTCTGGCCACCACGGGACTGGTGACTTGGCCCCTGTTCGTCCTCGGCCGCCAAGAAATAGGCGGCATGTGTACCTCAATTTCTGCAACCGGGTTCGCTAATCAGGCAAACTATGTCTGCTGATCCGCTGAGCGTGGGGTTCTGGCGTGTATGCGTCAGCATCGGAGTCGGGGACGGAGGATTCGGGATTGAGTACTGACTCGTCGTCGACCGCGAAAGAGTTACGCAAGAAGCTCATCGGTGTTGCCGGGATATGTATCGTCGCGTCGATCGGGGCCATCCTCGCGATCGCCGTAAGCGACAATCGCGCTCTGAGTCAGCTCGCTTTAGCGCTCGTTGCCGCATTGACCGTAGCGGCAGGAGTCGTCGCTTTTCGCGATCGTTCCCGTCGTGAACTGAGCCAACGTCGCCGTCGAGGTTTCAACTTTGTACTTGCCGGCTTCATCATTCTCTACGCATTCCCGGCGCTACTTCTTGTGGCGGCCGGATTCAGTGGTGCTTGGGTCGGCGGCGGATTCCTCAAGGTGGGAGTGTGCCTTGCGGCGCCGATGTTCACTGCCGCTGCACTACATCTGATGCCAGTTGCGCCGATCAGCGCGGCTGAGCGGCGGATCGCTCTTCTCGACTTCTTCATCGCCTTGTTGGCCTTTCTCGCCATTTTGGCTCAGTTTCGTAGGGATGAATTCGCGGCCGCTGATCACCCCGTGGTCATCGGAGTTATCTTGGTAGCCCAAGCGCTAGGTGGCGCAGGCGTGGTGTGGCTTATAACCCGCAACCAATTTGCCCCTGTGTTGGGCGCTACCCAATTGTGGCTGTGGTGG
Organism: uncultured bacterium; assembly: GCA_903826575.1. Classification (GTDB taxonomy): domain Bacteria; phylum Actinomycetota; class Actinomycetes; order S36-B12; family CAIYMF01; genus Longivirga. The sequence goes on along the minus strand of CAIKEU010000004.1, from coordinate 11,371 downwards.
CTTTGGGCGCTCATATTCCTTGGTTCAGATCTACTCGCCGTCGAAGTCGGGGATCATGGTTTCAACGTGCCGCTGGCGATAGCGATCGTCGGGGTAATTGTTGCGGGGTGGTGTGGCATCGCGGCGGCAATGAGGCCACCTGACGATGCTCAGGCGATTAGTGACGTCGCGAATTCGATAAGTGAACCTGTTTCTCAGACGTTGGATTCCCAGCGCTCGGCCAGGTTCATCCCGTTTACCCCACCGCTTCTGGCCGTTGGGGTCTTTATGTGGGAGCTTGCGAGCGGCAACCAGATCGGTACATTCGCGCTTGTCGTGGCGGTTGCGGCGACCTTGCTCCTGATCTTGCAACTGGTTCAGATTCGAGGTGACAGCCCACATGAAGCGGCAGTCGACTCATCCAGCGTTAGTCAGCGCGATCTCGTCGAAAGTACTGAACAGCAGTGGTTTAAGGCTTTAGTTAATGAGTCGAATGACGTCGTCACACTTGTTGATGCTCAAGGAAATATCGGTTATCAATCACCTTCGGTGGCTAGAGTTCTCGGACATTCGCCGACGTCCTGGAGCGGTCATCCATTCATGGAGTTGGTAGCCGCTAACGACCGAGCGGCTGTCTCGGCGGCCGTAGAGGCAATTGCCAAGGACCAACTGCGATCGGTTTCGCTGGAGATGAGCCTGCTGTCGAGAGCGGGCGGATACATCCACACTGAATCGACGATCTCTCCTGTAATAGATGCGCAGGGTCCGCTGTCCGGCTATGTAGTCACTTCGAGAGATGTAACTGATGCACTGCGAATACGTGAGTTACTGGATGCTCGCGCGGACGCAGACATGTTGACGGGGCTCGCCAATTTGGCTGCATTGAGACGCGACACCAATCGCGCACTTGCACAATCGGATCCGGATACTGTCGGGATAATCGCCATAGATCTCAACGGTTTTCGGGCTGTTAACGATTCACTCGGACATTCGGTAGGTGACGAGGTGCTCACGATCGTAGCTGACGGATTGGCGCGTTGTGTTCGGCCGTGGGATGTGGTGTCGCGCATCGGCGGCGATGAGTTTGGGATCTTGGTCGTCGGTCATCAGATTGATCGATCGGCCACCTTGATCTTCGAAAGAATTCAGCGGTTTCTGAGTGCTTTGGTATTAAGCGATGGTCGCGTCATCGTCATGTCTGCGAGTGCCGGATACAGCGTGAACGATCTTGGGCATGAGGGTGCGGAAGGGCTTCTTCGTAATGCTGATCTGGCGTTGTCACGAGCCCGATCAACATCACATATGGAAATCCTGCGATTCGAGCACCACATGCATGATGCTCTGCTGCAACGCGTACACATTGAAAATCAACTTCGTCAGGCATTCGCCGACAACGAATTCGTCATGCATTTCCAGCCGATCGTTCGCCTGCCCTCGCGTCGGATCACGGGAGCGGAAGCTTTGCTGCGCTGGAATCATCCAGAGCGTGGGTTGCTTTCGGCGTATGAGTTCATTGAACAGATAGACGATCTGGGCCTGGGCGGCGATTTACGGGCGCTAGCGGTTGATCGTGCAGTGGCGGCGCTGGCCTCGATCTCGAAGCAACACCCATACGATGGCGATTTCAACCTAAGCTTCAACATCTCGGCAGATCAACTCACAGGCCAGTTGCTCGCCGATCTGGGTAGTGCACTTGACCGACATGGGGCACCGTCAGCGCAGCTGACTGTTGAAGTGACAGAGTCAGCCATTGCCAGCGTCCAGGAAGCGACGACCGTCCTTGAGCGCATCAATTCACTTGGTCTCAAGATCGCGATTGATGATTTTGGTGTGGGCTATTCATCCCTGGGTTACCTCGCTCACTTCCCGGTTGACTACATCAAAATTGATCGGTCCTTTGTGCAGGGCATTGATAGCAAGCCCAATTTAGAAAGACTGACCGAGGCGATCGTCGTTCTCGGAGAGGCTTTGAGCTCACCGCCGGTAGTCGAAGGCGTTGAGACTGAAGCTGAGCTCGAGGCGATCATGAAAGCCGGCGCCAGATATGCCCAAGGGTGGCTTTTTGCCAAGGCCATGCCGCTTGCCGAACTTCTCGTGGCGCTGGACCGACAAGGCGAGTACGGCCCTGATTCGTCATCTGCCTTCGCACAGCAACCCATTTTGGATTTTGCATCAGACCTGTAAGCGGCCTGCAGGTCGAGTTGGCACTCAGGTTCATTCGTCACCTGTTGATCGTTTCTTGACCGCTGGTGGGGATGGCGGCGCCGACAAGTGTCTGACTAGTGGTTTGATCGTGCAGTGGATGAATCAGCCGAGGTCGGCGATGTCGGCAGCGCTTTAACGGCTGCGATCGAGGCCATCGGAGGCGAAGACCGGCCGGGGCAGGTTCATATGGCCGACGCGGTTGCCCGAACCCTGGCTGGGGGTGGGCATCTGCTCGTGCAGGCCGGTACGGGCACGGGTAAGTCGTTGGGATATCTCGTACCGAGTGTTCTGCATGCCACGTCACCCGAGCAGCGAGTAATTGTCGCGACGGCTACTCTAAATCTCCAGCATCAGCTGATCAGCCGCGATTTGCCGCGGCTCGCGGATGCAGTTGAGCCAGTCATAGGTCGGCGGCCGACCTTCGCGGTGTTGAAGGGGAGACACAATTACGTCTGCCTTGATCGACTGCATCGTGGCGCTGATGATCGCGAAGACTCTGATGACGATGCTCTCTTTGCGGCTCCAACTACCGTTCTCGGCAAGCAGGCCAAGGCATTACGAGAGTGGGTCGACGCCACCGAGACGGGTGATCGGGACGATCTACCGTTCACTGTCGATGGTCGGGTGTGGCGTGGCGTGTCGGTGTCGGGCCGCGAATGTGTCGGTGCCGCTAAGTGTGTCTACGGTCAGGAGTGTTTCGCTGAGGCGGCGCGTGAGCGAGCTAGTAAATCGGACATCGTTGTAACCAATCACGCCATGTTGGCTATCCACACCCTCGATAACGCGCCGGTGCTTCCCGATCACGATGCGGTCGTCATTGACGAAGGTCATGAACTCGTTGATCGTGCCACGGCTGCGGTAACCAGTGAACTGGCAGCAGGGGATGTGGAACGGGCTCTGTCTCGAACGCGCCGACTCATCGACGCGGATGTGGCAGACCGGCTCGAATCGGCTGCTGAGGCGATCGGGATCGAGCTTGAGATGATGGCCGATGGGCTTCTCGGCCCGATTCGAGTTGAAAAGATCAGCGGGGGATTGCTGTTGGCTCTGGCAGCAGTTAGGGACGCCACTCACGCCGCGATAACTGCGTTGGCAGGTGACTCGTCGAGTAAGGACGATCCAGAGGCACTAGCGGCCCGTCAGCGAGCCCGTGGACTGCTTGGCGAAGTTCATGACGTCGCCGGGGATCTCCTCTCGCTCGACGACGAGGCAGTTGCCTGGCTCGATCCGGGGGATCGTCGAACCCCGACTCTTCGAATCGCTCCGCTGTCTGTGGCTGGCCTGTTGCGCACGCAACTGTTTGATGTTTCTCGGGTTGTCGTTACGTCAGCCACATTGCAACTCGGTGGATCTTTCGAGCCGATGGCCCGCAGTTTCGGACTTCCATCCGATGGCACGTCGTCGGCTGCTGGATCGTGGTCGTCACTTGATGTGGGATCGCCATTTGACTATGAGCGCCAGGGGATCCTCTACGTCGCAGCATCAATACCCCCACCGGGTCGAGATGGCACCGACACCGCAGCGATGGCGGAGCTTGCAGATCTCATTGCCGCTGCGGGTGGACGTACGTTGGCGTTATTTTCGTCGTGGCGCGGTGTTGAACGCGCAGCCGAATTCTTGGCCGAGGAGTTACCCGATCGCTTGCTTGATCGCGGAATCGTGCCGCTTGACGTTGAAGTACTTGTGCAGAAGCGCGGTGACTCGGTTGCAGATCTGGTGTCTCGATTCTCCGCCTCACCCCGTTCAGTCTTGCTAGGCACGCTGTCGCTGTGGCAGGGCGTTGATGTGCCGGGCGAGGCCTGTCACCTCGTAGTGATCGATCGCATCCCTTTCCCTCGCCCGGACGATCCTCTTGTCGCGGCACGCTCACGGGCGGCCGAACAATCAGGTGGCAACGGGTTCACCTCGATTTCGGTGCCGCGCGCCGCTTTGCTTCTGGCTCAAGGGGTTGGGCGGCTCATCAGGTCGTCGACAGACCGAGGTGTTGTGGCCATTCTTGATCCTCGACTTGCCACCGCGCGGTACGGGGATTACCTGCGTAGATCGCTACCGCCATTTTGGTTCACCACCGACGGCGAGCGCGTTCGTCAAAGTCTGACCCGGCTCGACGAGCTCACCGAGGAAACGTCGTAACTCGCGCCGTCCGCTGCGCGTTTTGGCAAAAACGAAAGCGCGGATACCAACAGTCTTCGGCCGAAACCGATGTTGTTGACATCCGCGCTTTCGCGATGACAGGGCGGCAACTAAAGCTTGCGCAAAACCGCTACGACCTTGCCGACGATTCGAGCGTGATCCCCATCGATCGGTGAGTAATTGACGTTCGCTGGGAGCAGGCGCACGTGACCATCCTTGCGCTGGTACGTCTTGACGGTGGCCTCGTCGTCGAGCATGGCCGCGACGATATCGCCGTTGACCGCATCAGGCTGACTGCGGACAACGACCCAGTCACCATCGCAGATCGCCGCGTCGATCATGGATTCGCCAACGACCTTGAGCAAGAACAATTCGCCATCGCCAACGATGGAACGGGGGAGCGGAAAGACCTCCTCAATGGACTGCTCGGCAAGGATGGGGCCGCCGGCTGCAATGCGACCAATGACAGGAACATAGGCTGCTGTTGGCCTTTCATCTCCGGAGCCGGTCGCGTCAAGTGCGTCCTCACCAATGACGGACGACTCGCCTGGCAGTACGACTTCCATGGCGCGCGGTAGGCGCGGATCGCGACGGATGTAGCCCTTCTTCTCCAAGGCTGCGAGCTGGTGAGCCACGCTGCTGGGTGAGGTCAGTCCAACAGCCTCGCCAATCTCACGCATCGATGGAGGATAGCCGCGGCTTTCCACAGCAGTGCGGATCATGTCCAAGATGATGCGTTGACGCACGGTGAGCCCATCAGCGTCAGGCAGACCCTCGGGGATCGGTATCTCGACGACCTTGGGCCGGCCAGCCTTACGGCGAGGGGCGTTGTCGACTACCTCGTCGGCGTCCGCGGGGCTCGTGTTGTCATCGCTGGACATGTCATCGCTGGACATAGTGCTCCTTCGTTTTTCGTGGCAGCTCCCGCCACAGTGCGTATATCGATCTCGACGCACGGCATTCACCGTGACTGTCAGACCCCTCGAGCAGACTCATATCTGTGCACATCGAGAGTGAAACCGACGATGTGAACACCTCGAAAGCGAACATGCGTTCCATTCGTGAGGGCCGAGCACCAAGGTAGCGGTTTCGGACACGTGTTTCAAACATGTGTTCGTTAATGCTAGACACGGCGCGTCGAACCTGATAGAAATCGGATACACGTTCGATCGAACACACGTTCGGTTCGATCCGAAAAGTGGGTTCACTTTTGAAGTTAGTTCGCAGTCGTTTGCAGTGACTTCGCAGTGAGTACGCAGTGACTTCGCAGTGAGTACGCAGTGACTTCGCAGTGGGTAGGCAATGAGTACGTCGTCTGAGTTAGAGCGTCGAATGAGGAGTTGGTCCCATGTCTATGGCCATGAGTACGGTCACAGTGTCGCCACGAGTTGCACTGAACCCGCGCCAGCCGCAGGTGTCGCGCTCGAACCAGGCCCCTGGCTCAACCGGCGTTCGTCTGACCACCCGTGGTCGCCGACTAGCTCGCACACTCATCATCGTGATGGCGCTGCTGGTCACCGTCGGAGTGGCGATTTTTGGCCACATCAGTGCAAGTCAGGCGAGTTCGGCGCACGCATCTGTAACGACGTCGACCGTCATTGTTCAACCAGGTCAGACAATGTGGGGCTTGGCTGAGCGCATCGCCCCAAACGATGATCCACGCGAGACGATCGCTCGAATCGCCGACCTTAACGGCCTTGCCGGTGACGCCGCCGCAACGGTTTATCCAGGCCAGCGATTGGTCATCCCTGCCGCTTAGTCGCACCGCGACCTCTGCTCGGCTACGTCCGGTGTGCGTCGTTGACCTGCGTGAATGAAGCCGACACGCCGACATTACGCGTATATCTTGCCAAGTAGGGCTCAGGCGTCTACGGTTCCCCTACATCTAGTAGTTACATGGGTGTAAGTAATCCACAGATTGTGGTTCGGGATCCCAAGGTTCTCCCCACGTCATCAACAGGTTCATCCACAGTTGATCGGATTGCTGAGTAGGAATTGGGCTATATCGGACGCCATAACTCGGGAAGGAGCCACTTGATGCACTGTCCTTACTGCCGGCACAGCGATTCTCGCGTGGTCGACTCCAGAGCAGCCGAGGATGGCACCGCGATCCGCCGTCGACGTCAATGTCCCGAGTGTGGAAAGCGATTCACCACATCGGAAACCGTGACGCTGACGGTCGTGAAGCGTTCCGGAGCCACCGAAGCGTTTAGTCGGTCGAAGGTCATTTCCGGGGTTCGTAAGGCGTGCCAAGGGCGGCCTGTCAGTGATGATGACCTCGCGCTACTCGCGCAGGACGTGGAGGAAGCGGTCCGCGCCACCGGCTCGGCTGAAATGGCGAGCCACGAGGTGGGTATGGCAATCCTGGGGCCTTTGAGGTCTCTCGATGAGATCGCCTACCTGCGATTTGCGTCGGTATACCGAGCTTTCACCGATCTTGAAGATTTCGAGTCCGAAATCGCCCTCCTGCGGGCTGAGCGCGAGTTCAACAACCGAACGTCCACTGACACGAATTCGCAGTAAGACGCACTAAGACACAGCTTTCCAGACGAGTTTCAACTCACCACCAGTTTGACCTCTGCACGATTTACACGAGTCACCACATCAAGGAGCGGGGAAGTTATGACCGAGACAGCCGCAAGCGCACGCAGCACAGCAGCCAAGAAGGCACGTCCAGAAGTTGCTGGGCTGACGATGGAGCGCATCTACACCACGCCGGGCGTTCACCCGTATGACGAGGTGAATTGGGAGCATCGCGACGTGGTGCAGACCAACTGGAAGACAGGGGAGACCGTCTTCGAACAGCGCGGTGTTGAGTATCCGGACTTTTGGTCCGTTAACGCGTCCACGATCGTGACGACGAAGTACTTCCGTGGGGCCCTTGGTTCGGACGTCCGTGAGCGTAGCCTTCGCCAACTTATTGACCGCGTCGTGCTTACCTACGCGAAGGCCGGTAAGGACTTCGGTTACTTCCTGACTGAACAGGATGCAGAAATCTTTGAGCATGAGCTCACCTGGATGCTCCTCAACCAGATCTTCTCGTTCAACTCCCCAGTCTGGTTCAATGTCGGCACCACGAGTCCGCAGCAGGTTTCGGCCTGCTTCATCCTTGCGGTCGACGACACGATGGATGCGATCTTGAACTGGTACCGCGAAGAAGGGCTGATCTTCAAGGGTGGATCCGGTGCGGGTCTTAACCTCAGTCGCATTCGTTCGTCGAAGGAACTCTTGTCATCGGGTGGCACGGCCAGTGGTCCGGTGTCATTCATGCGTGGTGCCGATGCGTCAGCTGGAACCATCAAGTCTGGTGGCGCTACCCGCCGTGCGGCGAAGATGGTCGTTCTCGACGTTGATCACCCCGATATCGAAGAGTTCGTTGAGACTAAGGCGGCCGAAGAGCGAAAGATCCGCGTTCTGCGTGATGCCGGATTCGACATGGACCTTGGCGGCAAGGACATCATCAGCGTTCAGTACCAGAACGCGAACAATTCCGTGCGTGTGAGCGATGAGTTCATGCGCGCCGTTGAAGAAGGCCGCGACTTCGGCTTGCGCGCCCGCGCAACGGGCGAGGTCATCGAGACAGTCGATGCTAAGACCTTGTTCGAGAAGATCTGTAAGGCCGCGTGGGAGTGCGCCGATCCCGGTATCCAATACGACGACACCATCAACGACTGGCATACCAACCCAGAGACGGGCCGAATCACTGCGTCGAACCCATGCTCTGAGTACATGTCCCTAGACAACTCCTCATGTAACCTCGCCAGCCTCAACCTGCTGAAGTTCCTCAAAGAAGACGACACCTTCGACGCCGTTAAGTTCGCCAAGGCCGTTGAATTCATCATCACGGCGATGGATATCTCCATCTGTTTCGCAGACTTCCCAACCGAGCCCATTGGCGATACGACACGTAAGTACCGTCAGCTGGGCATTGGTTATGCAAACCTCGGAGCGCTTCTTATGGCGACAGGTCTGCCTTACGACTCAGATGGTGGACGTGCACTTGCCGGTGCGATCACCAGCCTGATGACCGGCACTGCCTACAAGCGCTCGGCGGAGCTCGCTGGGGTTGTCGGTCCATACGAGGGTTACTCACGGAACGCCGAAGCCCACCAGCGCGTCATGCGTAAGCATGCAGCAGCCACTGATTCCGTGCGCACCGTCACGAGCCTTGACGGGGACGTTCTTCGCCTCGCGCGCCAGGCTTGGGAAGACGGCAACAAGATTGGTGTTAAGAACGGTTGGCGTAACGCGCAAGCTTCGGTTCTGGCCCCAACCGGCACCATCGGATTCATGATGGACTGTGACACGACCGGTATCGAGCCTGACTTCTCACTGGTTAAGTTCAAGAAGCTTGTGGGCGGCGGCTCGATGCAGATCGTCAACCAGACGATTCCGCGGGCGCTACGCAAGCTCGGCTACGCAGAGGAGACGGTCGAGGCTATCGTCGAGTTCATTTCAGATAAGGGTCACGTCATCGACGCGCCTGGTCTGAAGACCGAGCACTATGCCATCTTCGATACGGCAATGGGTGCACGCTCCATCACGCCGATGGGTCACGTGCGCATGATGGCTGCGTGCCAGCCGTTCCTGTCTGGTGCGATCTCCAAGACCGTGAACATGCCCGAGGATGCGACCATCGAAGAGGTCGAAGAGATCTACTTCCAGTCGTGGAAGATGGGCATCAAGGCACTGGCGATCTACCGCGATAACTGCAAGGTTGGTCAGCCACTGTCTGACGGTAAGGCAGCCAAGGCGGATGCTCCGGTTGAGGCAGCAGCGGCCACCGTAGTTGAGTACCGCCCCGTACGTAAGCGCCTTCCCAAGGTTCGTCCGTCGCAGACGATTTCGTTCTCCGTGGGTGGTGCCGAGGGATACATGACCGCCGGCTCATACCCAGATGACGGTCTTGGTGAAGTCTTCCTCAAGCTCGGTAAGCAGGGTTCTACGCTTGCCGGTGTGATGGATGCTTTCTCCATCGCCATCTCGATCGCATTGCAGTACGGCGTCCCGCTCGAGGCGTTCGCGTCGAAGTTCGTCAACATGCGATTCGAGCCTGCGGGCCTCACCGACGACGCCGATGTTCGTATGGCGCAGTCGATCATGGACTACATCTTCCGTCGACTGGCGTTGGATTACCTGCCCTACGAAAAGCGTTCAGCACTTGGTATTTTCACCGCCGAGGAGCGTGCTGAGCAGGTTTCAGGTTCATACAACACGGCACCAACGTCGGTTATCGCTGAAGCCGTCGAAGAGCAGTTAGAAACCCTCGCCCAGTCCGCTGCAGTCGAAAGTTCCGTGACTGCTGAGGACGCACCTATGGGTTCAACACTTGCCCCAGCTCAGGCACACTCATCAGCTGAGCTGCTCGAGGCCATCACGGGTAAGACCGCTGACGCACCACTGTGTATGACGTGTGGAATCAAGATGCGTCCAGCTGGCTCATGCTATGTCTGCGAAGGGTGTGGCTCAACGAGTGGCTGCAGCTAGAACCGTCCCTTATTGCATCGGATGCAACATCTGAGCACGGCGCCCTAAGCGTCGAGAACCGTTGAGAACTGGGCGCTTCCGATTCGTCGGAGGCGCCCAGTTCTGTTGTGTCTGCTGGATGTCCTTGATCTTGGGCGATGTAGGCGGAACAATGTGGCATCTGATACAACACCACGGAGGGGCTCGTGGAGGACGTGACAGCGGCATCGGCGTCCGCCCTGCTGCCTGGCGGTGTGGGTCTACTCGACCCCGAGCGGGCGGTGTTCGATGCGATGACCGAGGGATGGCGTCGGCAGATGCTGTCGAGGGGTCTGAAGGCCAGCACGATCAAGAGCCGCCTCGACCTGCTCGGGCGGTTCGCGGCCTTCACCAACGAGTACCCGTGGGCGTGGACGCCGGAGGACGTCGAGGGGGCACTGTCTCGGTCACGCCTAGCCGCACACCGCTTCCGCTCCCCGCGCCGCTAGTTCCGGTCGTCGAACGAATGCTGGTCGCCACTCGGGGGAAGGCCAGCGTCGGGCGAGCCACCACGACACAGCGGTGGGTCTTCCCCGGCGGTCAGCCCGGCCGCCACATCACCTCCGAGTACCTCCGTACCCTCTTGGCCGAGGTCGGGATCAACGCGAGAGCGACCCGCCGTGCCGCGCTCGTTCAGTTCGCCCAGGACCTGCCTGCGCCCGTGCTGGCGCGAGCCCTCGGACTGCACATCAACACGGCTGTCGAGTGGCGCAACGGCCTCCAGGCCGACTTCACTGAGTACATCGCCGCTCGCACACGGAACCCCGGGCGCCGAGGCAACCTTCGGAGCCCGGAACTCGTGTAAGGGGTGTGGGAAGGTCCACGCAGACGGAAGGGGGGACCATGGTCGACGCTGGCGAGGACGGATTCCGTGCCTGGGTTGCTCTCCGGCGTGACCCTCTTCGCCGAACCGTCTATCTCATGTGTGGCGACTGGTACCTCGCAGACGACGTCGTCCAGGACGCGATGACCCGCCTGTTTGCTGTCTGGGAACGCGTGGCAAGGCGAGGTGACCCCGAGGCATACACAAGGCGCATCGCCGTCAACCTCTTGATCGACCACAACCGTCGCCCAGCCCGTCGTGAGTTGCCCCGCGAGGCGCTCCCCGAGCCACCCCAGCCAGAGCCCGCTGACGACCGCAGAGCAGCCCTCTCAGGCGCTCTTGACGAGGTGCCGCCCCGGCAGCGCGCGACCCTCGTGCTGCGGTTCTGGGAGGGTTACTCGGTGGAAGAGACGGCGTCGATCATGAACTGCTCCACCGGCACGGTGAAGAGCAACACGAGCAAGGGATTGGCGAACCTCAAGACGATCCTGAGCGATCACGACGCCGGGCAGCCCGCCACGATGAGGGATGGAACATGAACGACATGCAGGTCCGTGACCTCTTCGCTGAGGTCGTCGAAAGGTCGCCTCGAGCCCGGTTCGATGTGGAACGAGCCATCCGCCTCGGAAGGCGCAGTCGTCGCATCAGGCTTGCAGCAACCGCAGGCACGACCCTCGCTGTCGCCGCCATCGCAGCCTTCGCCATCCCGCCGATGCTCCGCCTCAG
>CAIKEU010000003.1 GCA_903826575.1 uncultured bacterium | reverse complement strand
ATCATGTTGGTCGAAGGCATCAAGAGCCGGCCGATTTATCATCCGCTCGAGCCAAAACTTGGCTCGCGGCATTTGTTCGTCGCCGACGCCGAGGGCGCGGAAGCGATCCTCGACTTGGCCAGTAAGACTCCCGAAGGTTTCTGGGACAAGGCCAGGATCCTATTCATCCCGAGCAGCGCGGCAGGCAAGGGATATGAAGATCGGCTTCAAGGGCTGATCAACTTCCCCTTGTACATCGGTCCGACGATCGCGGCAGCCATTCCACGGCTCACTAAGGAATTAGCCGATGCGCACATGGGCACACAGATTTACATGGCCGGCACCGAGGGCTTAATTGGTCAGGCGATGATGGTGGCGCTCGAAGCAGGCGTCGATCAGGGCTCGATCCAGCGCGAACACCGCGGGTCTGAGGCTCGTCGTGTGCAGTGTGTCCACTGCAAAGGCATCACCGAGGACGTCACAACTCAGCCGGTTAAGTGCTCGCATTGCGGCCTCATGCTCTTGGTGCGCGACCACTATTCACGTCGCATTGGAGCATTCCAGGGCGTCTGCATCGACGCCGAGCAGCCAGGCACCGCACCCGAACCGGAAGAGGCGTTCCTGTGATTACGAAGTCGGCCGATAAGACGCCGAAAATTGAGGTTGAAGTAACGCACATTCAACAGGTCAGCGACATCATCAAGCGCTTCACGTTCACCCCCGTCGATGGCGCACCGCTGCCCGTTTTCGGCGGTGGCGCGCACATCGTGGTTGAGATGCTTGATGGCGAGATCCTGCGCCGCAATCCCTACTCACTCGTGAGTAAGCCCGGCAGCACAGAGAACTATCAAATCTCTGTACGTCGCGACGACGCAGGCCGCGGTGGATCGCTCTACATGCACAACACGCTGAACGTCGGTGATCGCCTACTGGTCAGCCATCCAGTCAACTTGTTTCACATCGATCGACGCGCGAGAAAGCATCTGCTCATCGCCGGTGGCATCGGCATCACGCCGTTCCTCGCGATGATGGCTGAACTCGAGGATGAATCAGCAAACTTCGAATTGCACCTATCGGCCCGCACTGACGGCGCATTCCTCGATGAGCTTCGCGGGTTATACGGATCCAAGGGATCGTTCTACCGCGATGATCACAACGAGGTCATCCCCCTCAATGAGATCCTCACTGGCCAACCACTCGGAACCCATGTCTACGTTTGCGGGCCGACGGGCATGCTGGAATGGGTGCTTAGGACCGCCGAAGAAGCGGGCTGGCCATCACAGAATGTCCACTACGAGCGGTTCCTTGCTCCACCGACTGGACTTCCATATGAAGTCAATCTTGCTACCTCCGCCATCACCGTGAAGGTTGGTGGCCACCAGAGCATGCTTGAAGCGATCGAGGCTGCCGGTGTCGATGCGCCGTATCTGTGCCGTGGTGGCGCCTGCGGTCAGTGTGAAACTCGCGTTGTTTCATACGATGGCGAGCTGTTGCACAACGACCACTTCCTCACCGAGGAAGAACATGCAAGTGGTACCAAGATCATGCCGTGCGTGTCCCGATTCCAGGGCCGCGAACTCGTTCTCGAACGCTAGTCCCAGAAAGGTTCCATCATGACAACGTTGGATTTCTTCCACGATGAAACGTTCCGCGACGACTTCACGTACTGGAATAGTCCCGAGGCGATCCGTCGTTTCCCTTTCCCGTTCAACGAAGACAAGTACATGTACTCGGTGAACTTGGAACCACACGTCGCGTTCAAGCCGGGCTCGGTATTCGAGAAGTCATTTGACGTCGACGAGCACTACGTCAGCGAAATGCGCGATCGCGCTCTGGTGCTTCAGGAAGACCCGCTGCGTTGCCAGTCACTACCGCATATGAACATGGCCGGCTGGGATTTGCTCGAGCTCATCATGACGAAGAAGGCCGCTGAATACCCCGAGTGGTTTGAACTGCACCAAGATGGTGATCGTTGGCGTTGGGTGAATCGTCCCCTCGATATCGACCACACGTTCACGTTCCTCGATAACACCACGTTGCCGTACGGCCCCATGGAATACATCATGCGCCAGACCCAGGGTGACTACGCGATCCTTGATCAGCGTGACAACAACCTGTGGATGGACGCAGGAATGATCACCACTCAGGCCGACTGGTCACTCGATTTCGACCTTGGTATGAACTTCATGGAGTGGCATGGGCCCGTTCCGCTGGCACATGAGATGGGCATCTTCGACCGCGCGTTGAAGTTCTTGCTCAACGTGCGTCAGGGCCAGCCAGCTCGTCGTCTCAACTGGACGATGACGGTAAATCCGCGTCTGGATACCAGCCCCGAGCGTTATGCCAAGTGGGGGACGGATCGGATGGAGGTCAACGCCGACAATGTTGGTCAGTTGATGCACCTTCGCGTCGAACTCCAGAGCTTCTGGCGGCTACCTCGCTCGAACGCACTCATCTTCCCAATTCGCTGCTACCTGATCTCACTTCAGGACTTGGCTACCATCCCCAAGTGGGGCCGACGTTTCCACCGCGTGATTCGCGATCTACCCGATGAGTTGGCTGACTACAAGGGTTTGACGATCACGCGTCCCTACGTCATCGAATACATGTCCCAGTTCGACGACGGCACGCCTACCTCGCCGGGAATCTTCGCCGACGAGGAGTAACAATTCGAAAACGACAGGTCCAAAAGCACGACCGTATGGATAGAGGGTCAGGGCTCATGCCGTGGCCCTCTATCCATGTGCGGACTGCGGCGCTAGCAGATTCCTAGTGAGAGCGAAGGGTGACCATGTCGGGGCTGATCTGCTCGAGCGTAGTGACACCCATGAGTCGCATCGTCTGCTCGATCTCACCCTTGAGGATTTCGGCCGCTCGCCTGACCCCCCGTTCACCATCGGCCATGATTCCGTACAGGTACGCCCGGCCGACGAGAACTCCGCTGGCACCAAGCCCGATCGCAGCAACGATATCCGCGCCCGACATGACACCGCCGTCGATAAATACGGGGAACTCTTCTCCGACGGCCTCACGAACCGACCCAAGGAGCTCTAGAGGCACCGCTGAGCGATCAAGTTGACGTCCACCATGGTTGGACAAGATCACTCCGTCCACCCCTTCGTGGGCAAGCATGGCCGCGTCGTCAATGTTCTGGACACCCTTGATGAGCAGCTTTCCATCCCACGCATCACGCAACCAACGCACATCGTCCACCGTGATCGACGGATCGAAAACGTTGTTGATCAGATCGGCAACAGTGCCATCCGTTGATCGCAGTGACGCAAATTCCAAAGGCTCGGTGGTAAGCGCGTTGATCCACCACTTCGGGTGAATGGCCATTCCAGCCAGTGTCTTCACCGTGAGCTGAGGTGGAATCGTCAGGCCATTTCGCACATCGCGCAATCGTGATCCAGCGACCACCGTGTCAACCGTCAAGATGATCGTCTCGTAGCCGCTGGCAGCCACCCGATTAAGTAGGTCTCGGCGAGATTGATGCTCGCGAAGCAGATACAGCTGGAACCAGCGACGGGCGTCGGGAACAGCCGCGGTGAGCTCTTCAGGCGACGTCGTTCCCAACGTAGATAGCGCATAGGGAATCCCGAACTCGCGGGCTACGCGAGCGACCGCTGGCTCGCCTTCGACATTCATCATCCGGGTAAAGCCAGTTGGGCTAAAGGCGAAGGGAAGGGCCGAACGCTTACCCAGGATGTCCCATGACGTATCGATCTGCGCGACATCGTTCAACACATGGGGCCGAAACTCGACGCGCGAAAAAGCATCGCGAGAGCGAGCCAAACTAAGCTCTTGCCCAGCCGCACCATCCACATAGTCGAACACTGAACGCGGCGTCCGGCGTTTGGCAATCCTGCGCAGATCCTCAATTGAGGCGGCTCGATCAACGGCCGAAGGACCGGTGAAAGGTGGACGGACGGCGAGCAGCGGACGAACTTCGGACCACTTCGGAACCCTGCGTTCAACCATTGCTCAACCTCACCACAGCCGTGCTTACAGGTCCAATCCGCGAGTTAGCGCGCCATCGACCACAAGGTTCGTCCCCATGGTGAAGCTCGAAACCGGACTCGACAAGAACACGATCGCGGTTGCCATTTCCTGCGGAGTGCCCATGCGGCCCGTTGGGTTCATACCCAGAGCCATGTTGTACAGATCCGGGTTACCCCCCTCGATGCTGGCCCATACGCCACCTGGGAAGTAGGTGTTACCGGGTGACATGACGTTGGCCCTGATGCCTTCTGGCGCAAGCTGTAAGGCGAGCCCACCGGTGTAACCATTAATAGCCGTTTTGAACGTGCCATAGGGGCCAGCGGCGAAGTCAGCCTCACGAGCGGACACACTCGAGACCGCGACGATCGACGGATGCGCACTCTTACGCAGGAACGGCAGTGCCGCATCGACAGTGTTGACCGTGCCCATCAGGTCGGTCTTGAACGAGGCTTCCCAATTCTCCGGAGTGTTTGGGATCGCCAGTGCGCTCACATTGCACACCACCATGTCGATACCGCCGAACTCAGCCCCCGTCGCCGCCACCCATGCCGCGACGCCAGCGGCGTCAGAGACATCGAGAACCGTTCCAACGATCTTCGTGCCGTGAGCAGACAGCCCCACTTCGGCCTCGGCCACATCATCGGCATTGCGGGCGCAGAATGCGACGTTGGCACCCTCGGCCGCGAAAAGTTCGCACGTCGCTCGACCGATACCCTTCGTGCCGCCTGTGACCAGTGCTGTGAGACCAGATAGACGTAGATCCATGACGACTCCTTGGGTATGTAACTTCTCGATGAGGGGATAGTGGTTCTAGATGTGAGGGGCGTACGAAATGGAACCAAGCGATGCTGCTCGCTCCCGCATCAGTGCATGCATGCCGTCATACGCGTTAACCGCCGGCAGGTGGGCCTTGCCTGCCTTCAGTACGACGCTGTAGTTAACGTCAACCACATTTGCAATTGGCGCATGGGACATTTGTGAGAGCAACTGGTAGGCATCCATCGTGTGCAGGTTGTAGAGCTGTTCAAACCAGCGAACCAAATCAACCTGCCCGATTCGCCACGAATCTTCCAACGGACGAGATGAGCCAACGGCCATGTAGAAATCGTCGTTTTCAAGGCGTGGCCACGCAGTGCCAGCACCCTTGATGAGATCAACGATCACGGTGACATTCATGGCGCCCTCGACGGCCGTGCCACACGCCTCACCTTCGCCCTGGCGGTAGTGACCATCACCTAACGACCAGAGCGCACCCTCGACGTTAACCCCGAGGTAGCAGGTTGTGCCTGCCTTCATCTCGGGAGTGTCCATGTTGCCGCCGAACCGTTCT
>CAIKEU010000002.1 GCA_903826575.1 uncultured bacterium | reverse complement strand
TGGCCATCGCCCCGGTTCTAACCCGCATATCAACAATCCCCCTGTTGATCATCGTCTATCCACACGCGTAGGCGCGAAACCAGCCCATGTGAGTCAGGCGCGGTACGCGTCTACCTCGACCTCGATGAGCATGTCCTTGTTCACGAACCCTGAGATCGCGACCATCGTGGCTGCGGGACGCACCTCGTCGAACAATTCCTTGTGTGCGCGCGCAACATCGGCCTCGTGGGCCATGTCAGCAAGGTAGAGACGCGTGCGCACTACATCATTCAAGGTGAGCCCAGCCTGCTCGAGAGCACGGCGCACAACACCGAACGCCTCAATCGTCTGGCCGTACGCATCTCCGACGTGACGCAGTTCGCCATCAACGGTCGCCGTCGAACCTGAGACTAAAACCCACGGGCCAGCAACGACGGCGCGCGAGTAACCAACCACCGACTCCCACGGTCCACCAGATGAAATCTTTTGATCAGCGGCCATCGAGTCCTCCAAGATCGTTGTGACGAGCCTCGACTGCGACGAGAGCTTCCGCCAATGTGAATTCCCCAGCGTAAAGGGCCTTACCAATGATGGCGCCTTCGACGCCCAGCGGCACAAGTTCATTGAGCGAGTGCAGATCCCCCAATGAACCAACACCGCCACTGGCAACAACCGGACGATCGGTGGCTGCACACACCGACTTGAGTAGCTCGAGGTTCGGACCGTGCAGTGTGCCATCGCGATCAACATCAGTGACGACGTATCGCGCGCAACCTTCAGCGTCGAGGCGAGCCATCACCTCGTAGAGATCGCCACCCTCCTGCGTCCAACCGCGAGCCGCGAGCGTGCGCCCACGAACATCGAGCCCAACAGCGATGCGATCACCATGTTCAGCGATGATCCGCGCGACCCAGTCGGGAGATTCCAGCGCAGCCGTGCCGATATTGACGCGCAGGCAATCCGTGGCCAGTGCCGCGAGCAGTGACTCGTCGTCGCGGATTCCACCGGACAACTCCACCTTGACGTCGAGTCGGCCAATCACCTCATTGATGAGCTCGCGATTACTCCCGCGGCCGAAAGCGGCATCAAGGTCGACGAGATGAATCCAGTCCGCCCCCTGCTCCTGCCATGCAAGGGCCGCCTCTAAGGGCGAACCATACGAGGTCTCGGTGCCCGCCTTACCCTGCACAAGTCGAACAGCTTGACCATCCGCCACGTCCACTGCGGGAAGCAGTTCGAGTACATCAGGACCAAGCAAACTGGAGTCGAGAAAACCGCTCGCAACATTGTTCATGATGCAACCCTAGCCGCGATCGAACAGCAGAACCCGCAAGACTGGGGTCAGCAGTATCGATAAGCCGAGCACTCCCATGCGGATCCCCCAATTCCCCGGGAAAATCCACCAGGTGAGTAGCTGCACGACAACGAAGATGGACGCAACGATTGCCCATTGACGTTGACGACGTCCACGAAATGGATCGGCGGGAGGAAAAGTGCGCCGCCACCATCTCGACCACATCGACCCAGTGCGAGCGGCAGGGGCCGTAACTGCGCCGACGGCAGCCGCCCGACGAGCCTCGCGTCGACGAACAGCAGCACGCTTTTCTTGTTCTTTGGCCTGGGCCGCTTCACGTTCTTCACGACGCTTGGCCCGCTCTTTACTCATCTCGCCCGCCATCGATAGCGCGAGTCATAGCGTTGCCACCCAGTTTCGTAACAACTGACCGCCAGCATCACCGGATTTTTCCGGGTGAAACTGCACTGCTGATAGAGGGCCGTTTTCAACCGCGGCAACGAAAGGCTCACCATGTTCAGCCCACGTGACCAGCGGAGGTGTCGTTCGTCCGTGCGTAAACAGTTCCCAGCGCTTCACCGCATACGAATGAACGAAGTAAAAGCGTTCGCTCTCCACGCCGGCGAATAGAGCCGATCCCGAAGCGGCTTCAACGGTGTTCCAACCCATATGCGGCAGCACCGGCGCCTCGAGTGACTCAACCACTCCAGGCCATTCGCCCAAACCTTCGGTATCCGTGCCGTGTTCAAGACCACGATCAAAGAGCACCTGCATTCCGACGCAGATACCCAGCACAGGTCGACCGCCGGCCAGCCGTCTACCAATCGTGCGGCCACCACGAACGTCGTTGATTCCTCGCATACACGCTTCGAACGCACCAACCCCGGGGACGACGAGGCCGTCAGCATTTTCGGCTAGCGCAACGTCGGAGGTGACGGTGACATCAGCACCCGCCCGCGTCAACGCTCGTTCAGCTGATCGAAGGTTGCCTGATCCGTAATCCAGAACCACGACGTTAACGCTCACGGTTTAGCCAATCGCCAAGCCCACACCAGGCAGAAGAACGCAACCATCGCACAGGCCATAACGAACAACCAGTTGCGCTGACGCGCGAACGACACGACCCCACCGAGCATGATTCCGCCGAGAACGAGCATTGCGATAAACACCTGCGTTCGGCTCCTTCGTGCTCGCTATGGGCTCGCAACCACATGTGGTCACTTCTGTTCTCAAGCCTATCGGCATGCTCGTGATCCCCCGCCCACGGTCGAAGTTCGCGTGAGCGTGCGTATCGAAGCAACATGGGAGAGGCTTATGACATGAATTGGCCAAAGCGAGCTGGGGACCGAGAGGTCATCGCGCTGTTCCCTTTGCGCACAGTCTTGGTGCCTGGACTAGTCATGCCTTTGCACATCTTCGAGCCTCGCTATCGGCAGTTGATCGCTGATCTTTCCGCCAAACCCGAGAGCCAACGCGGATTTGGCGTCGCAGCCATTCGTGACGGCCACGAGGTGGGTGTCAATGAGGTTCGATCGCTTCACGACGTGGGCACCTTCGCACACATCAGGTCGGTTGATCCGTACCCGGATGGGCGTGCAGATATTGCCACCAATGGGGAAGCACGATTTCGCATCATCCAACACGTCGATACCGGTAGCCCGTATGACAGTGTCGAGGTTGAGTGGCTCGACGAGCCTGACGGACAGGGCGACCTGTCTGCCCTGGCCGAATCAGTGCACCAACGGTTCCGCCAGTACCGCGCCATGCTGTCGGGGTCGGATGACCTCGACGGGCCCGCGGACCTGCACGAAGACCCCCGCGTCTGCAGTTACGTGATCGCAGCAGCGTTAGTGATCGATACATACGAGCGCCAAGCGCTACTCGAACTGGAAACCACGGGCGATCGACTCCGACGGGAGATTGAGCTACTTGCTCGCGAGTTAGCGATCTTCCCCGAGTTTCCATCTCTTCCGGCCACAGAAATCACGCGCGTGCCCATCCACCTCAATTAGCTGCTCTGAGTCATCATTTTCATGTGGCCAAGCAGACCGGATCCAGTGGCACCCCAGCGACGGTTGCGCTGACGAAGTCGGGCATCGCATTTACGACTCACACCTACGATCATGATCCGTCCGCTGCATCGTTTGGGCTTGAAGCTGCCGACGCGCTTGGCCTACCCGTCGAACAGGTCTTCAAGACTTTGCTTGCCGATATTGATGGCAAGCTCGTCGTAGGGATTGTTCCCGTCCATCGAAAACTCGATCTCAAAGCCTTGGCCGCAAGCGTTGGTGGCAAGCGCGCGGCGATGGCTGACGCGACGATTGCTGAACGCAGTACCGGCTATGTCGTGGGTGGAATCAGCCCGATCGGCCAAAAGCGTTCGCTACCAACTGTTATCGATGATTCCGCGACCAGTTTTGACGCCATGTACGTTTCCGGCGGACGACGCGGCTTTGATCTCGGACTGTCCCCTGCGGACCTAGCGACGGCTACCTTGGCACGCTTCGCGCCCATTGCGCGCGATTAGGCCCGAGCCGAACTATTGAAGGCAGGACGGGCCGAGCAGCGCTTTGAGATCTGCATACAAAGACGCAGACGCGGTAACCCGCAGACGATCGTCGAGGCGAACGACTGTGGTGCGGTCGTTACTCAACATCGACAGTCGCACTTCGGTAACCCCGGGGTGATTACCCAGGACCTCTTTGAATCGCTCAATGACGGGCGGAATACAGCGGGCAGCTGGGATCGTCACAACAACCGGGCCGGTGTGACCACCGGACAGATCAGGGACGCTGACCTCCATCGCGATGATCTTGGGCGCCTCTTCGTCCGACTGATTGACCCGCCCCTTCACCAGCAGCACTGAATCGGGAACGACCTGGGCACCCACCTGCTGATACGAGGCTGGGAAAATCATGACCTCAATCGAGGCTTCCAGATCCTCAAGCGTCGCAATCGCCCACACATTGCCCTGCTTGGTGACCTTACGTTGTAAGGAGGTGACTAGTCCCCCAACGGTCAAGATGCGCCCGTCAACGTTGTCGTCCCCATGAAGGGCCGAAATAGGCAGGTCCGTGGACGCTGAAAGTACGTGCTCGACCCCGTTGAGCGGGTGATCCGATACGTAGAGCCCCAGCATTTCGCGCTCGTAGCCAAGCAGAGTCGACTTATCCCATTCACCAGGTGGAATCGGGGGCGGCGACCACAGGGCGACAGTGGTGTCTTCGTCCGCGCCACCAAAGAGGGAATCCTGACCAATAGCTTCGTTGCGCTTAACGTCGACGATTGAATCGATTCGCGCCTCATGCACCAGGAGCAATCCCTTGCGGGTGTCGCCAAGTGAGTCGAAGGCACCCGATTTGATGAGCGATTCGACGGTCCGCTTATTGACCACGCTGACCGGAACCTTGTCTAGGAAGTCGTCGAAGCCACCGAAACGTCCCTTAGCCGAGCGAGCCCCGATCAACGCTTCGACGACGTTACCGCCAACATTGCGAACGGCTGAAAGCCCGAAGCGAATGTCGGTGCCGCGCGGGGTGAAGTCGAAATCAGATTCGTTAACGTCCGGCGGCAAGACCTTGATACCCATGCGACGACATTCGTTGAGGTAGATCGCAAGCTTGTCCTTATCGTCCTTGACGCTCGTGAGCAGAGCGGCCATGTATTCGGACGGGTAGTTCGCCTTGAGGTAGGCCGTCCAGAACGACACCAATCCATAGCCGGCCGTGTGAGCCTTATTGAAAGCGTAGTCAGAGAACGGAACAAGGATTTCCCAGAGAGTCGAGATCGCCGCATCGGAATATCCGTTGGCGCGCATGCCTTCTGAGAAGGGCACGAACTCCTTGTCGAGGATTTCCTTTTTCTTCTTACCCATGGCGCGACGCAGCAGATCTGCAGCACCGAGCGAGTAGCCAGCAAGCTTCTGCGCGATCGCCATTACCTGCTCTTGGTAAACGATCAGACCATACGTGTCGCCCAGAATCTCTTGAAGGGGCTCTGCCAACTCGGGGTGGATTGGCACGACAGGCTTACGCGCATTTTTACGATCTGCGTAATCGTTGTGCGCATTAGCGCCCATGGGGCCGGGTCGATACAGGGCCAACACGGCAGAAATATCTTCAAAGTTATCCGGTGCCATCGCACGAAGCAGGGCCCGCATGGGGCCACCGTCGAGTTGGAAAACGCCGAGGGTGTCGCCGCGTGAGAGCAGCTCGTAAGTCGGCCCATCTTCAAGTTCGAGGGTTTCAAGAACGATTGTCTCGCCACGGTTCGCAACGATGTGTGCAAGGCAATCATCGAGCACGGTGAGGTTGCGCAGACCCAAGAAGTCCATCTTGAGTAGACCGAGACTTTCACACGCACCCATGTCGAACTGCGTGATGACGGCGCCGTCTTGTTCACGACGCCAAATCGGGATGACGTCTAAGAGCGGCTCGGAACACAAAATGACGCCGGCTGCATGCACACCAGGCTGGCGCTTGAGGCCTTCGAGGCCCTTCGCCGTGTCAACGACCTTACGAACGTCAGCATCTTCTTCATACAGGGCACGGAATTCAGCAGCCTCGCTATATCGCGGATTCTTCGTGTCGAAGATGCCCGAAAGTGGAATGTCTTTACCCATGACGGCTGGCGGCATCGCCTTGGTGATGCGATCACCGACGGCAAATGGGTAGCCAAGCGCGCGTGCAGAGTCTTTGATCGCAGCCTTGGCCTTGATCGAGCCATACGTGATGATCTGCGCTACGCGCTCTTCGCCGTATTTTTCGGTGGCATATCGAATCATGTCTGAGCGACGACGTTCGTCGAAGTCCATGTCGATATCAGGCATCGAAATACGTTCCGGATTGAGGAACCGTTCGAAAAGCAGTCCATGACGAATTGGATCAAGTTCCGTAATGCCGAGTGCGTACGCGATCAGTGCACCGGCGGCCGAGCCGCGCCCCGGGCCAACCCGAATACCGGTTTCCTTCGCATAGCGAACGAGATCGGCCGTAACAAGGAAATAACCCGGGAACCCCATCTGAATGATGACGTCAACCTCGTACGCGGCCTGGGCTCGGTGTTGATCAGGAACACCATCCGGGAACCGATTCGCTAGGCCTCGCTCAACCTCTTTGATGAGCCAGGACTGCTCTGACTCACCATCGGGGATGGGGAATCGAGGCATGAGGTTGGCGCCCTCGTTAAACGAAACATTGCATCGCTCAGCTATGAGCAGGGTGTTGTCGCACGCCTCAGGCAGCTCAGACCAAACCCCGCGCATTTCAGCGGCTGACTTCAGATAGAAGTCACGGGCGTCGAATCGGAACCGCTTGGGATCGTCCATGGTGGTGCGGGTACCGATGCAGAGCAGTACGTCGTGCGACTCTGCGTCCTGCGGATACACGTAGTGCAAGTCGTTGGTGGCGATCAGCGGTATGTCAAGGGTGCGGGCGATCTGTAACAGTTCGTCACGATGGCGCCGCTCGATGCCAAGACCGTGATCCATCAACTCGCAGAAGTAATTGTCCGCGCCGAGGATCTCGCGGTAATCCGCCGCCGCAGCCAAGGCCTTGTCGTACTGCCCGGCCTGAAGCCAACGATTCACTTCACCAGATGGGCAGCCGGTCGTGCCGATGATTCCCCTGCCGTAGGTCTGCAACAGATCACGGTCCATGCGCGGCTTGCGATAGTAACCCTCAAGGCTTGCCAAACTGGAAAGTCGGAACAGGTTGTGAAGACCCTCTGTCGTTTCCGCCCACATCGTCATGTGGGTATACGGCTGACGACCCTTCGCAGATGTCTCGCCGTCCTCGCCGACACCTTCGTCATAACCGCCACCGAAGTCGAACGGTGAGCGCTCGAACCGACCCTGTGGGGCGTAGTAACCCTCGATACCGATGATCGGCTTGATGCCAGCAGCTTTACTCTGCTTGTAGAAGTCGTAAGCCCCATAGAGATTGCCGTGGTCGCTCATCGCGATGGCGGGCATCTCCATCCGAGCCGCTTCGCCGACAAGATCGCCGACGCGGGCTGCCCCATCAAGCATGGAGTACTCAGTGTGCACGTGCAGGTGCACGAACGAGTCACTCGACACTTGCGCAGCCCTCCCCTTCACGCCCATGAGCAGATCGATGACCATGATCGTCACGCACAGGCGGCAATCACAACATCGCAAACAACAGCACGACAATCGGGGGAAGTCGATCGTCGATCCCTACCCTAACCGTCTCCACCGACATCGGGAACCGACGCGACGAACGGGTCGGCGTGCCTCGGCGTGTCGCTCGGGAGGACGCCGTCAGGGGCTGACGAGGGCGTCCAACTCCGCGTACGTCGCATCGTCGAGAACGACCTCAGACGCAGCGCAGTTCTCTTCAAGGTGGCTGACGGTCTTGGTTCCAGGGATCGGCAGCATCACCGGTGACCGGCGCAGAAGCCATGCCAACGCCAACGTGGCGGGCGCATGGCCAGTGCGCTCGGAGATCGCCGACAGCGGGCCGTCAGGGGCCGCTAACTGCCCTGTTGCGATGGGGAACCACGGAATGAAACCGATGCCCTGCTCGGTGCAGTGATTCAGGAGAGCTTCACTCTGACGATTCGAGACGTTGTATAGGTTCTGCACGGTGGCTACGGGAAGGATCTTCCGGGCGGCTTCAAGCTCGTCAACCGACACCTCAGACAGACCAAACTGCAAGATTTTGCCGGCTTCGATCAACTCGACGAACACGCCGAGCTGATCCTCGAGTGAGACCTGCGGATCGATGCGGTGGAGCTGGTAGAGATCGATTGTCTCGACGTTCAGTCGACGTAGCGACATCTCCGCACACTGACGCAAGTAATCGGGACGACCAACTGGACGCCATTCACCGGGCGCGTGGCGAGTGAGCCCCGCTTTGGTGGCGATGCGAACATGACCGTAGGGCGCAAGCGCTTCGCGGATCAGATCCTCAGAGACATACGGCCCGTACGAATCGGCAGTGTCAATGAAGTCGATTCCCAATTCCACTGCCCGACGAAGCACGGCAATCGCGCCATCGTGATCAGCCGGCGGCCCCCAGATTCCAGCGCCGGTGATCTGCATGGCGCCAAAACCCATGCGATGGACGGTGAAAGAGTTGATACCGGTACCGATGGTGAATTCGCCGGAAGCGCTAACAGGCTGTGATGTCATAGCGACATTCAACCGCCCGCGACTCGATCCTCAACAACGGGGGTGACAAATCCGCTCGAGCGGGTGCGGGAGCGACAACCTACGGTGCGGAGACCTTGTCGAGCGCGCGCTGAAGATCCTCTGGGTAGGCGGACTCGAAGGTGACAAACTGTCCGGAGCTCGGATGTTCGAAACCAAGTCGCATCGCGTGCAGCCATTGACGTCCGAGGCCAAGTCGTTCAGCCAGAACGGGATCGGCCCCGTACATCAAATCGCCAACACATGGGTGGCGCATGGCGGCCATGTGCACCCGAATTTGATGAGTACGTCCGGTCTCAAGGTGAATCTCAAGCAGCGATGCGTGACGGAAGGCCTCTAACGTTTCGTAGTGCGTCACCGACGCCTTGCCACCGCTGACGACAGCAAACTTGAAATCAGAGGACGGATGACGATCGATGGGAGCATCAATGGTGCCGCGAAGTGGATCCATCAGCCCCTGTACGAGAGTGTGATAAATCTTTTCAACCGTGCGCTCTTTGAACTGGCGCTTGAGGGATGTGTACGCCCGCTCGCTCTTGGCCACAACCATCAATCCCGTCGTGCCAACATCGAGGCGGTGAACAATGCCGGCACGCTCCGCCGCGCCCGAGGTTGAGATTCGATACCCCTCGGCTATCAAGCCACCAATCACTGTCGTGCCTGTCCAACCGGGTGACGGGTGCGCAGCCACTCCGACGGGCTTATCGACGACGACGAAATCATCGTCGTCGTAAACCACCCGCAACCCTTCAACGATCTTGGGCGCAATGATCTCGGGCACAGGTGCGTCGGGAAGCTCAATGTCGAGAACAGCCTGGGCCGTCACTCGATCAGACTTCCCAACCTGAACACCATTGAGGTGGACGTAGCCAGCCTCGGCAAGATCTGCCGCCTTCGTGCGCGAGAGCCCAAGCAGCCGACCGAGCGCGGCGTCGACCCGCTCCCCCTCGAGCCCTTCAGGTACTTCGATGCTGCGTTGCTCTGGCACGACTACTCACCTCGAGATCCATCGAGGTTGATGCCTCGAACTGCAAGTAAAACCATGAGCGCACTTGAACACACGATTGCCGAATCGGCGATGTTAAATACGGGGAAGTTCGGAAACGCAATCCAGTCAATGACATAACCGCGCAGGAACCCGGGCTCTCGGAAGAGGCGATCGAGCAGATTCCCAACCGCGCCGCCAAGAAGTCCGCCGAGGGCGACGGCCCACCACATGTTGCCGAGATTGCGCGAGGTTCGGATGATAACGACGGCAACGGTGACGGCGATGGCAGTGAACACGAACGTGTAGCTGGTTCCAACGCTGAAGGCCGCGCCCGGATTACGCAGGAACGTGAATTGAAGCCACCGGCCAAGTACCTCGACCGGAGGTTGGCCCTGGAGCCTGGTCACGGCAAGGTACTTGGTGAATTGATCCAGCAGAACAACAAAGGCGGCCACACCAAAAGTGACGGCGGTTAATCGCCCATTGCGCACGGTCGTAATCTGATCACTCACAACAATGCAGCGTACGTGGTCGCGACTCAGAATTACGCATCGCCATGGACGGTGCGTCGGACCAAGAAGTTATCGACGCTCTTCCAATTGCTTACAAGTCACACACAGTGTGGCTCGCGGGAATGCTTGAAGGCGAAGTTTGCCGATCGGATTGCCGCATCGTTCGCAACTGCCATACGTACCATCTGTGAGTTTGGCAAGGGCCTGCTCGTTCTGGAACAGCAAGTCACGCGCATTGTTTGCCAACGACATTTCATGCTCGCGCTCGAATGTTTTCGTGCCCGCGTCAGCTTGATCGTCGCCCGCCCCGTCACCTGAATCGCGCAGAAGATCGGCAATTCCTTCTTCAGCTTCGCTGATCTGCGCCTTGAGGCGATCAATTTCAAGATCCAGCTCAGTCTTTACTTCGGCGAGTTCCTTCGCCGTCCAGGGTGATTCGTCTTCGCGGACAGCCGGACGCTTGGCCGCTGACTTCGCTGCGGCAGGTGCTTGGGCCGCTGACTTCGCTGCGGCAGGTGCTGGAGCCGGCGTCGAGATTGCGGGAGCTGAAGCAGCGGCCGGAGTGGCCTTGACGG
>CAIKEU010000001.1 GCA_903826575.1 uncultured bacterium | reverse complement strand
TCTTGCCGCTATCGCGATCCCGACCTTCTTGAATCAGCGCAAGAACGGTTACCGCACCCAGCTCAAGGCTGACCTGAAGAACGCCGCAACTGCCGTTGAATCGTCCGCAGTGGACAAGAATGGCGACTACACCGCCATCGGCCTGACCACCACGTACGCGGCACTGCCCGCCACGATGACCTACACGTCGTCGGCTGGTAACACCATCACCGCCAAATCGGTCACCAACGGTTACTGCGTGAAGGGTGTCAACAGCAACCTCACCGGTGAGACCTGGTACTTCAGCAAGGCAGACGGCGTGCCGGTCGACGGATCCACCACTCCGCCAACCAACTGCTAACACAGATTCACCACGAAGGGGTGCTCGCCGCGTAGGCGAGTGCCCCTTCGTATTTTGAAACGCCAATCGACGTTGAGATGACAGAGGGGTACGCACGATGAGCGACAGGGGCCACGAGTCTGGCTTCACACTGGTTGAGCTACTTGTGGTCATGATGATTGTCAGCATCTTGGCGGGGATCGCGATCCCGACGTTCATCCACCATCGGCAGGACGCGTATCGAACGCAGCTTCGTGAAGACTTGCGCAACGCCGCATCAGCAATCGAGTCCGCATCCGTAGCGTCGAATGGTGATTACACCCAAGGTTCTGCCCTCGCAGGTGGCGCGGTGCTTTGGACGTCGAGTAGTAACCCGATCAAATCGATCGTTGATTACGCGGGTAGTCCGCAAGACACAGTGACGATCACCAAAATCACGCCCAGCAGTTACTGCCTTCAGGCCAACAATGCCTCTCTCGGATTGACCGAGACATGGGAGCACGACAAGACGACCGGTTACCCGGTTCCAGGGACTTGCCCGTAACTACGGCTGTCGGCAAATGCCGCCTCCGTTGTGCACAAACCTCAAGGTCCGCTGTTCTGAAGCCGAAACATGTACCAGGTGTCGTAGCGGAGGGATGACATGAAGCGGGTTGTGCAGATGGTTGGTCGGCGAAATTGGCCGACGCAGCTGCCGATGGTGTTCCGCGGTGAACAAGGCGTCTCGCTGGTCGAACTCGTTGTGGCATTGACCGTTGCCGTTGTCATCATGACGGGCATCGCAAATGGTCTAGTGCGAGCTCTATGGGTCTCAGGCGATTCCAAAAACCGCGAAGTGGCCACGAACCTCGCGGCAGCGGCGATCGATCAAGCGAGAGCAACCACAACCTACTCAACTCTGTTGGGAACAACCACGATTCAGAACGTCAATGGGTTGGATTTCACCATCCTTCGTTCTGTGACGTCCTATTTGTCGACTGGCTCGTCATCACCATGTGACGGCTCAGCATCGTCGTTCATCAAGTACAAGAAAATCAGTATCAAAGTGACCTGGCCGACCATGCCTGCCACGACTGACGCCGTACGCGCGCAGACCCTTCTTGCTCCGAATGTCAGCAGCTTTGATCCAACCCTGGGCAACGTCGGCGCAAAGGTCGTAAATGCGCTCGGGCAACCAGTCGAGGGCATCATGGTGACTCTTGTCGGTGGCACAACCAACCTGGCCCAGTTCACTGACCCGGATGGCTGCGCGTTCTTCGACAGCCTTCCGGCAGCGACATATACAGCGACTGCTAACAGCGCCGGTTACGTTGCATCTAGTGGAGTAAATCAACCGACTGTGCCCGCCACCGTCAGTTCAGGGGCGACTACGCCGATCATCTTTGATTACGACAAGCAGGGAAGCTTCAACGTCGCGCTGGGTGACACGACGTATCCGGCTCCAAACGCGGTTTCGGTGGAGATCGGAAATTCATCGCTTTTGCCCGACGGCACCCAGTCGGTTCTAGGAACTGGTATCGCCCGCCTGATCACCAACTCGTTTCCATTTCCCAGCGGGTACACCGTATGGGCCGGCAGTTGCGCGGATGCAGATCCCGAAGGCAAAAATGCTCTTGGTCCGTATCACCCGTCATCCATCCGAGGCGCTGCCATCATGGCGTCGGCGACAAATCCGCCAACGGTCACACCACAGATGGCCAAAGTGCGGGTGGTTGTACTGACTGCTGCGGGGGCGCCGGTGGTGGGCGTGACGCCCGTGTTCACCCATGCTGGTACCGCGCCGTGCGACTATCCGGAGGCCTTCACATTGGCCAATAGTGATGCGAACGGCCAATCTTTGGCATCTATGCCGTGGGGAACGTGGGACGTTACCGTTCCCGGCTACACCTTGACCGCGGCAGTAACACCGGTTTTTCATCCGTCGACGAATGAGATCTACGTCGAGGTGAGGGTCCAGTGACCGCCGTCGTCGTTCGCTTGCCTCGTCGGCTACATCAGGGAGGTGCCGCCGATCTCGGTCTGACCCTGATTGAGATGATGGTGACACTGCTGCTCATGGGGATTGTCGGCACGATCATGTTCGCCAGCGTTGTGTCAGTGACTCAGACCCTTACTCATAGCCAGGCCAATTCAGACAGTGTGGATATCGCTCGCATTGGCATGAACCGAGTTGCGAAAACAGTTCGCTCCGGAATGTCGATCCAGCAGAACGGCCTGTCTGACCTACCTCCGCTGGTTGAGATCAGCCCAAATGAACTTACCGTGTATGCCTCGCTCGGCACGGTACCTGCAAAGGTGACCTACTCCATCGATGCCAATCGTCAACTAGTTGAGAACTGGTATCCCGGGGTTGCTTCGAGTTCGCCCTATTGGACTTTCAGTTCGACGGCTCGCACCGAAGTGGTCGCGCGCCAGATTCCTACGACCGCGTCCGCGTTGTTCACCTTTCTGGACACGAACGGTGTTCCGATTGCGAATCAAACGTCGACGAACGTCGCCGATCTGTCGTTGGTCCACGGTGTCACGATCTCGATGACGATCGACTCGGATCCAGCCAAGGGCGGTGGACCAGTGAACCTCATCAACACCGTCACAATGCCAAACCAAGGGATCGCAAAGCGATGAACGGCATCCTTGTAGCTATTCGTCGGCGCTTGATGGCGCGAGGCGAGGACTCGGGCATGGCACTTGTTACGGTGCTGGGTCTTGGATTGTTCCTTTCGATTTTGATGTTCACCGCCACTGGATTCGCAGTCAAGCAAGTGCAGCAAGTGCGAGGCGATCAGGATTGGAACAGTTCCTTCGCAGCTGCTCAGGCGGGAGTGGATGACTACATCTCGCACTTGAACGCCGATGGCACGTACTGGCGTTATGGAGATCCGACTAACCCTTACTCGTCATCATCGACCCTAGCGCTACCCACGGGGACGTTGGCTAACCCAGCATTCACGGGGTGGACCGGTATTCCGGGAACCACGACGCGCGGCTACTTCCGCTACGAGGTCGATAACTCGCAATTTACATCGCAGGGCATTTTGAAGCTGCGCTCCTCGGGCAAGGTCGGTAATCGCATCCGTACCGTTGAGGTGCAGGTCCGACGACGTGGGTTCATCGACTACCTCTACTTCACCGATTACGACACGAAGGATCCGGCGGCATACGAAACTGTCGTTGGCGACAGTTACACCGCAACCCAGGCTGAACCCAAGTGTCACAAGCATTCTTACGAGGGTCGCATCGATAAAATCAACGGTGTCAGCACCGGATGTACGTCGATTCGATTCATTGGCTCGGGTGGTGTCACTGACATCATTAACGGACCAATGCATAGCAACGATTCGTTCTATACATGTGGATCACCCAAGTTCCAAGGCGCAACATCAACGTCATGGACTGGAAACGCTGGGGTCCGTTACATCCGAGACACGAGTTGCTCAGGTAACCCGATCTTCACCACCGCGGGTGACCCGAAGTACGCCTCGCAACTCACAATGCCACCAAGTAACAGTGCTATTCGCAACGAGGTTGATCCCACAAAGACAAGTCCAGTCGGCTGTCTTTACACCGGGCCAACGTCCATCGTCCTCAACTCGACAGGCACGATGAACGTCCAGAGCCCGTGGACAAAGAACGGCGGTGCCGCGTACTGCGGGGTCGGCAACAATCTCTCGCTGCCCCTCAACGGCGTGATCTACGTGCAGAACGTTCCGGCGGTTGCTGATGCCTACACGAATGCGACGCCGACGACAGCATGTAAGAACTCCGGGGCTGGTAATCCGCTGGGATACCCGCAAACGAACGACATCGGCTCCTTCGCATGTAAGAACGGCGATGTATTCATTGAAGGGACGCTCAACGGGCAGTTGAGTGTTGCCGCCGAAAACAACATCGTCGTGACATGGCATCTTGACTACGCGGGCGGCTCTAGCGGCACAGATCTGTTGGGATTGATGGCCAACAACTACGTCGAGGTTTATCACCCCGTTCAATGCACCTCATACTCCGGAGCGGAATGCACCGCAGGCAATAACCTGACCCCCACGGGGAAGTCGGGTGCTTTCACAAACACGCGCGTTAACGCCGCGATTTTGTCGGTTAACCACTCGTTCCGAGTCGAGAATTATCGCTGGGGGAGCAGCCTAGGAACGTTGAATGTCACTGGAGCCATTGCGCAGCGGTACCGCGGAATCGTCGGATCGGGCTCGTCAGGATTCGCCAAGAACTACCTGTATGACTCACGCCTTCGATACGCGTCGCCACCTAAATTCCTCGACCCTGTTCAGTCGGCGTATCAACCGAGTTTGTGGTCAGAGCCGTCAGCGGCATATACGAGTTGACGTGCATGTTGACGAGGCCTCCACTGACGACGGGCCCAGATAGACTCACGTCGTATGACCGGTGACGCACATACCGACAGATTGATTGTCGCGGGCATATGCGCCTTCTTGGGCCTGTTTGTTGGCTCGTTTCTCAACGTCGTTATCTACCGTGTGCCCGCGGGTGAATCGGTTGTTGCACCGCGATCTCGGTGTCCAAAGTGCGGAACTCAGCTCGCTGCGCTGGACAACATTCCGGTTCTGTCGTGGCTGATCCTGCGGGCACAATGTCGCACGTGCGGTGTGCATATTTCCGCGAGATACCCGCTGATCGAACTTGGCACCGCGGTTCTGTTCGGATGTGTCGGTTGGTGGGTTGGCCTAGCTTGGGATCTACCGGCGTTCCTCTATCTGGCTAGTATCGGAATCGCACTTTCCATGATCGATCTGGATACTCGACGCCTACCCAATACGATCGTCCTTCCCTCCTACGCCGTCGCACTCGTTTCGCTGGGGATCGCATCCATCGCTGATCATCGTTTACCTGATTTCGGACGTGCCTGCCTCGGTGGCGCAATCGCATTCGGAATCTATCTCTTACTCGCGTTGATTTACCCGGCTGGTATGGGATTTGGTGACGTCAAATTGGCGGGTGTGCTAGGGATCTACCTCGGCTGGGTTGGGTGGCCGTCACTGGCTGTGGGAATTTTTTCTGCCTTCCTCATAGGTGCCGTCGTTGGCCTCGGGCTTATGGCCGCTGGGCGGGGAGGGCGAAAGACGGCCGTCCCATTCGGCCCATTCATGGTGGTGGGCACCTTCGTCGGATTGTGGGCGGGTCCCGCTATTGCAGGCTGGTACGTGGTTGTTCTCGGGCTCTCTTGACGTACGTCAAGAGAGCCCGAGAACAACCCAAAACAAACCGGCTTGCCCGCTCAAGACGCAGTTTTCGTCCGCCGATGACTTAGTTGAGGTGCCACTAGACGGGGTGGCGGGCGAAGGGTGGGGTTATGGCCGGTCGGACCGCCATCGGCTTGGACATCGGAACATCGAGCGTTCGAGCAGCTCAAGTTACGGTGACCAAAGGCAGCTCGGTTTTGGATCGTTTCGGTCAGGTTCCGCTACCCGTCGGCGCGGTGCGCGATGGTGAAGTTGCCGATGCAGACGCGGTCGCGCAGGCGATCAAACAGTTGTGGGCGAGCACTAAATTCACGAAGAAGGACGTTGTCATCGGAGTATCGAACCAGCGGGTCTTCGTCCGACTCGTCGATCTTCCGTGGATGCCGACTCCAGAGTTGAAGGCATCGTTGCCGTATCAGGTTGCGGACTTGGTGCCAATGCCCATCGACGAAGCCGTTCTGGACTTTGTGCCGCTCGACGACATCGTGATCGACAACACTCGTCAGGTCCGCGGCCTACTCGTTGCCGCAAGTCAGGACATGGTTCTGGGTGCGATCCGAGCTGCCCAAAAGGCTGGCCTTAAGGCAACGACGGTAGATTTGACACCTTTCGCACTTCTTCGTGCGGCTGGGACGGCGGACCCGTTGTCGCAATTTGGCCCTGAAGCTGTAGTCGATGTCGGGTCCAGGATTACCAACATTGTCGTCCATGAGGCAGGCGTGCCCAAGTTCGTTCGAATCTTGCTCCAAGGTGGCGACGACGTGACCGCCGCCGTGGTTGACCGTCTAGGCATTCCAATGTCCGAGGCAGAACGCATGAAGCGCGATCCGGCCTTCCTCGCCTCGGACGCCGGCGCAGATGCTCGTCGACTCGTGGAAGCTGCGTTGACAGAATTTGTTGATGAGGTCCGCGGCTCGATCGACTACTACCTTGCTACCAGCGCGAGTAAGCCACTGTCGAGACTTGTGCTTTCCGGCGGTGGCTCCCTTTCGCAAGGATTGGCGCAAAAACTCGCTACGTCTGTACGCACCCAGGTCGAGTACGGCCGCTCATTTGCTCAGTTGACCATCGGCAAAACTGGACTAGCCCCTGAGCAGGTGCGCTTCGTGGAACCTCTGGCAGCCGTGCCGGTTGGCCTAGCGATGGGGGCGGCATCATGAAGCTTGGCCGCAAATCTGACGTACATAGCCACGCGGCCCCGGCCGTCGTCACTCTTGAGCAGATCACGAATGCGAATGCGGCCGCATTTCCGCACGTCAACTTGATTCCGGCTTCGATCGCCGAAGAAGGCAAACTCAGGACGGCGAAACTATCGGTCCTAGCAGCGCTGGCCGTGTCTTTCGCCGCAGTGTTCGGCATGTACGTCATGGCCCAGGGCCAAGTCTCCTCGGCTCAAGAACAGCTCGATGCGGCTACCGCTCGAAGTGCAGCTTTAACCACCCAACTGCTCGGGTTCAAAGACTTCCAATCGGCAAGTGCCGACGTCGTGGATGCACAGAAACAGCTTGATCTAGCAATGGGAGGTGAGGTGCGTTGGTCGTCGTTGATCAACGACGTGTCACTCACACTACCCACGGGTACAGCGCTGACAGAGTTCAAAGGTTCCGTCGACGGGATCTCGCCAACCATCAAAAGCGCAGTAGCCGACCTCACAGCTCAGGCGGCGCAGAAGGCAGCAGAGGCGTCGAACGGGACTGCCAACGGAGGGTCTTCTTCAGCGGCTGCTGCGGCAGTTCCGCCAATCGTCGCTGCTACGAGCGTGCTGGGCAATTCCGGCCTGGGTCTGATCACCTACTCGGGTGAGGCGAGCAACTACGCGGCCGTCGCATCGTTCCTCGATGTGATTTCTAAGCAACACACGATGCTCGATCCGTATCCGAACAACGTCCAAGTGAGTAACGCGTCGAGTTCGACCGGATCCAACCCGGGGCTGACTTTCTCCGCCACGGTCACCATTAACGATCAGGCGCTATCGCATCGATTCACGACGAAGGCGGGTTCCTGACATGAATAAGCTCAAAGGCGCCAAGGCGTGGTATGCCGGTGCGGCGTTAGCTGCAGCTCTTGTGATGATGGCGGGCTGGTTCTTCCTCATTAGTCCTCAACAGGGACAAGCCGCCGAGATCCAAGCAACGGCTGACGCCAAGTCGGGAAACATCCAGAGCCTTCAACTGCAACTGGCCAAGTTGAAAGCGGATTCAAAGAATCTGCCCAATCTACAAAAGCAGGCCGCAGCACTTCGATCGCATCTACCGTCCACTCCCAACATGCCCGCACTGCTCCGGGATATCTCTGCTGAGGCGACGGCCTCCGGTGTCTCACTTGTCGGAGTGACACCGCAGCAACCAACGCGACTTTCGGCTATTCCGAATCAGGGCGCGGCTTCAGGCGCTTCGAGTTTGACGGGTTCGGGTCAGGTTAACGAGATTCCGTTGACCATCCAGATCACCGGCAACTTTGCCCAAGTCCGAAACTTCCTGACCGACATCGAGAACATGCAAAGATCGATATTACTCACCGACGTTGACATCACCAGAGCCGATACGACTCAGGATGCGCCGGGAAGCAAGGAACTCAAGGCGACCCTGTCCGGTCGAACGTTCATGGCCAATGTGGGCAACGTCGGCGATCCACTCTCGGCCCTGCGTAGCCAGATATCCGGCCCAACGACCGCAGCAGCTAACTAGGGGTTCATCATGACAATGACAGATACCTTCACTCCTGGACAGCTGCAAACAAACGACGCCGACACGCAATCAGGCTCTAGCTCACGTAAGCGCGCGTTCATCTTCGGTGGCGCGGCAGCGATCATCGGACTCGGTGCCGGACTCTATTTCATGTTCGGAATGGGTGGCGGCTCCACAGACGATTCGCAGTTCCGACTGAACACGCCATCGGCCAGTACAAGGCCATCGTCGATGGCCGCGCCGACAGCGGGCAAACCGTCGACGGCGGCGAGTCCTGCGGCGGCAAAGATTGGCAGCCGCGATCCATTCAAGGTCTTGAAACCCGGTGCAGTGGCGGCCCCGGCCGCAGGTGCCGACACGAGCGGCAGTTCTGGTTCGACGAGTTCAACGACAGGTGATGTCTCGACCCCGACTACCCCAGCGGCCGGACCGGCCGCGGCACCGAGCCCGGTACCGGCGTCGACGGTGACCTTGATGGTGAGCGCAGTCGATCCGATCGCGCAGACGGTCGTGGTCGATGTTGACGGTAAGAAATACGCGACGGGAATTGGCAAGACATTCGCTCAAGGTTTCAGCGTGTACAGCGTTTTCAACACCCAGTGTGTTGGCATTCTCTACGGCTCACAGAGCACGCCGGTCTGCATGGCCACTCCCGTGACCGTTACTCCCTAGACGTTGGGCACCGTTCTCGCCCGTTCATCGTCAACGTTTGCGCCGTACGAGTGCGGGGCGAACCTCGCAGATCAGGCGGGGCATGGAAAGATTGACCCATGTTGCGTTGGTTAACGGCAGGTGAGTCGCACGGGCCTGCCCTCGTCGCGATCGTTGAAGGTGTGCCGGCAGGCGTTGAGGTTTCCACTCCGGATATTGATCGTGATCTGGCTCGACGTCGACTTGGTGTCGGTCGTGGCGCTCGCATGAAATTCGAGATAGACGTTGTAACCATCACGGGCGGTGTGCGGCACGGGATCACGCAAGGGGGACCGGTCGCGATCGAGGTGGCCAATAGCGAATGGCCTAAGTGGGACGTCGTGATGTCTGCTGATCCCGTATCCGATGAGGAGCTGTCCGGGCTAGCGCGCAATGCGCCGCTCACTCGTCCGCGCCCTGGCCATGCAGATCTGGCCGGAATGCAGAAGTACGGCTTCGATGATGCCCGCCCGATTCTTGAGCGCGCGTCCGCTCGTGAGACAGCCGCACGGGTGGCACTGGGTGCTGTCGCAAAAGCTTTCCTAAAGCAAACTGTCGGCGTTGACGTACTGTCTCACGTTGTAGAACTCGGAACTGCTGTCGCTAGCGCGTCGGTTCTTCCCACCCCGGCTGATCTCCAGGTGATTGACGCTGATCCGGCTCGATGCTTCGACGCTGAAAGCAGTGCTCGCATGCAGTCGGAGGTCGACGCAGCGCACAAGGACGGCGACACCCTTGGGGGAGTCGTCGAAGTGCTCGCGTACGGCCTACCTCCTGGTTTAGGCAGTCACGTCCACTGGGATCGGCGACTCGATGCACGGCTTGCCGCGGCGCTGATGGGCATTCAAGCGATTAAGGGCGTCGAGGTTGGCGACGGATTCGGATTGGCGCGCACTCGAGGGTCACTTGCTCAAGACGAAATCGAGACGGACGCGTCTGGTCATGTCGTTCGCGTTACTGGTCATAGCGGTGGTACCGAAGGTGGAATGACGACCGGTGAGGTTCTCCGCGTACGTGCCGCGATGAAACCCATTTCCACGATTCCACGGGCGCTTCGCACGATTGATGTCGCCACTGGTGAGGCCGCCCAAGCAATCAACCAGCGATCCGACGTATGTGCAGTGCCTGCAGCGGGCGTAGTCGCAGAAGCAATGGTCGCGCTTGTCCTTGCGGACGCTGTTCTGGAAAAGTTTGGTGGGGATTCGGTAGCCGAAACTCGCCGAAATGCGCAGGCGTATCTAGCCGCACTTGTGGTCTCGTAAAGGTATGTCACCGCGCATCGTTCTCGTGGGAGTCCCCGGATCCGGGAAGACGACCGTGGGCGAATTGCTCGCCCAAAGACTGGGTGTGCAGTTTCGCGATACTGACCGAGACATAGAAGCTTTGCAGGGTCGAAGCATTTCGGACATCTTCATCGATTCCGGTGAGCCAGCGTTTCGTGAGTTGGAGAAGCAGGCGGTAGCACGTGCTCTGGTCGAGCACGATGGCGTACTTTCCCTTGGCGGCGGCGCGATATTGGATGTCGACACCAGAACACTCTTAATGGCACAACCCACCGTCTGGCTTCAGGTTTCGGCGTCCAAGGGGGCACATCGGGTAGGTCTGGACGTTCCGCGTCCTGTGCTCCTTGGCAATGTCCGTGGTCGCTTGAGCGCACTGCTCACCGAGCGTGGTCCGCTTTACGACGAGGTCGCCTCGACAACGATAAACACCGACAGCGTCGAACCGGCAGCTGTGGTTGATCTCATCGTCGACTGGTTGGCGGGGCAGCAGCATGAGTGACAATACCAATCGCGTGACGATTGATGTTTTGGGCGAAAGGCCCTACGCCGTTGTCATTGGTCGAGATCTCGCGAGGGACGTGGCGAGTTTCCTCGCTCCCGGTACTCGACAGGTTGCCGTCATCCATCAACCGTCGACCAGCGCCGCTGCGCTTGATGTGGCAGCCGCTCTTGGCGGAGCGCAGTTCATCGTCACGTTGATCCCAGTTCCTGATGGGGAAGGCGCCAAGACCGCGTCAATTGCCGAACGGTGTTGGTCGGTTCTGGGTCAGGCCGCGTTTACTCGTTCCGACGCGATTGTCGGTGTCGGTGGTGGGGCGACGACGGACCTCGCGGGATTCGTTGCCGCAACCTGGCTGCGTGGAGTTCAGGTGGTCCACGTACCAACGACGTTGTTGGCTATGGTTGATGCGGCAGTCGGTGGAAAGACTGGAATCAACACCGCCGAAGGTAAGAACCTTGTTGGGTCGTTCCATGAGCCAACAGGTGTCCTTTGCGATCTGGACCACCTACAAACACTTCCACCTGCCGATCTGGCAGCTGGCTTGGCCGAAGTGGTTAAAGTTGGCTTCACCTCTGACCCGTCAATCCTCGAACTCATTCACGAAAATCCGCGTGCCGCGCTCGATCCGTCGTCATGCGTCCTCAGCGAACTCGTGGAGCGCGCGATTTCCGTGAAGGCGACGGTCGTGGCTGCAGATTTGCGTGAGAGTGCATCCGACGGGATAGGTCGCGAGGTGCTCAACTACGGACACACGTTCGCGCATGCGATTGAGCAGGTCGAGAATTACACGTGGCGGCATGGCGACGCGGTTGCCGTTGGAATTGTATTTGAAGCGCACCTAGCGAATGTGTGTGGCCTGCTCGCCGACGATGTGGTGGACACGCACTACGAGATTCTGCGAAGCATCGAGCTTCCGACTGTCTATCACGGTGCTGACGTTGATCGCCTAATCGAGGTCATGAAGGTTGATAAGAAGAGCCGTGGTGATGTGTTGCGGTTCGTGGTCATCGAAGGGATTGGCAAACCGACGGTTCTTGCGGGACCGACACGCGAACAATTGGTTGCTGCGTATGCGGCATTGGGAAGGGACGCATCATGACGGCAGTGTGGGTGCTCAATGGACCAAACTTGTCTCGGCTTGGTTCACGTGAACCCGACGTCTACGGCCACGCCACCTTCGAGGATTTGACGCTTACGTGTCAAAACGAGGGACGCATGCTCGGCTTCGAGGTCGATGTTCGTCAGACCGACGATGAAGCTGAACTCATCGGATGGTTGCACCAGGCCGCTACGGATTCGATCGCAGTTGTGTTAAACCCCGCCGCATTCACGCACTACTCGTACGCAGTTCGGGATGCATGCGCACTTCGGACGGCGCCACTGATTGAGGTGCACCTTTCGAACCCTGCCGCGCGCGAAGAGTTCCGTCACACCTCGGTGGTAGCCGCGGTGGCCTCGGGCACAATCGCCGGTTTCGGCATGACCTCATACGTGTTGGCCTTGCGGGCGCTGACGGAGATGAGCAACTGATCGGCATGAGTCAGGTCATTAATCATCAGGCGCGTCGCGACCGAGTTCGCGAGCTAATGACGAAGCAGGATCTTCGATCCGTCGTCGTCACCAACCCCTCGAATGTGCGGTACCTCAGCGGGTTCACGGGCAGCAACGGTGCGGTAGTCGTTGGCACAGTTGGAGATATGGACCGGTTAGCCACCGACTTTCGCTATTACACGCAAGCGGCGACCCAGTGTCCGGATCTTGCAGTTATTCCGGCAGCATCAACCGTTTTGGAAGCTTCGAGTGTGTGGTGCGCTCAGGAGTTGCTCGCGCCGATCGGATTCGAATCCCATCACGTGACCGTTCGCCAGTTGTCTCAACTACGGGACAAGGTTGAAGCGAACTGCCTGATCCCAACTTATGACGTGGTTGAGTCGCTGCGCGCGCACAAGGACGATGCGGAGCGTGAATTCATCCGCCAAGCATGTGCGATTAGTGACGCGGCGCTCGCGCGACTCGTAACGGAGATCCGCGTTGGACAGACGGAACGAGATATCGCCCGCCGGCTTTCGTGGTTGATGTTGGAAGAGGGTGCCGACGCAGATTCCTTCGAATCTATAGTGGCTGGCGGCGAACATTCAGCGATCCCGCATCACACACCCACCGATCGTGCACTCGTGGCCGGAGACTTCCTGAAAATCGATTTCGGTGCCCTTGTCGCCGGCTACCACGCGGATGAGACACGAACATTCCTCGTCGGAGCTCAACCGCAGGCGTGGCAGCAGGAAATCTTCGACCTCGTGGCACTGGCGCAGAAGGCGGGGATCGCCGCCCTGGTACCCGGGGCCGACGTCCGCGACGTCGACGCGGCCGCCCGCACAGTGATCAGCGAAGCAGGCTTGGGTGAGCACTTCGGTCATGGACTCGGACATGGGGTAGGACTGGACATCCATGAGGTCCCGTTCCTTGGTGCTACCTCGAGCGGTATCTTGTCCGTTGGTACGCCAATCACTGTTGAACCGGGTGTTTACTTGCCCGGGCGCGGAGGTGTCCGCATCGAGGACACCCTCGTTGTCGGATTGGTGGAACCTGTGTCGCTCACGTGCACGACTCGTGAGCTTCTTGTTCTAGGCTTGTAACCGTTCACTCTCACCCGCGATCTGGAGATTTTCCGTGGCAACCACGAATGACCTGAAGAACGGCTTGGTCCTCAACATCGACAACCAGTTATGGCAGGTCGTTGAGTTCCAGCACGTCAAGCCAGGTAAGGGCCCAGCCTTCGTGCGCACCAAGTTGAAGGCAGTTTTGTCGGGCAAGGTCGTCGACAAGACGTTCAACGCTGGGGTTAAGGTCGAAACCGCGAATGTGGACAAGCGGGATATGCAGTACCTCTACCGAGACGGTGACTCGTGGATCTTCATGGACACCTCGTCCTACGACCAGATCCCGATCTCCGACGCAGTTGTTGGTGACAACGCCAAGTATCTGCTCGAGAACCAGAACGCTATGGTCGCCACCCACGACGGTGCGCCGCTGTACGTCGAATTGCCTGCATCCGTGGAGCTTCTGATCACGTACACCGAGCCTGGTCTGCAGGGTGATCGCTCCACGGGCGGTACCAAGCCCGCAACCTTGGAGACTGGTGCGGAGATTCAGGTGCCATTGTTCATCGAGAACAACACTCGCGTGAAGGTCGATACTCGCGACGGCTCCTATCTCGGCCGCATCAACTAACCGTGTCCGCTCGAACCAAGGCACGCAAGCGAGCTCTCGATGCGCTCTATGAAGCGGATATCAAGGGGGATGACCCTCGAGAGATTTTGGCTGCGACCGAGGACACCCTGCAAGCACCTTTGAATCCGTATACGAGTGAACTCGTCGACGGAGTCTTCGAAAACTTAGATCACATTGACGACCTGATCAGCACCTATTCACAGGGCTGGTCGATCGATCGGATGCCGGCTGTCGATAGAAACATCATTCGAATTGGCGTATTCGAACTTATCTGGAACTCCGAAGTACCCGTGGGCGTGGCGATCAGCGAAGCCGTTGATCTGGCGAAACTGTTAAGTACCGATGAGTCGGGTTCATTCGTCAACGGGTTGCTCGCTCGTATCTCTGAGGTAAACGAGCGCAGCGGCGGAATCGAATAAGCAGGTCGCTGCCGTTTAGGTTCGTGCTGGTGCCCCGAGTGGGATTCGAACCCACACTGGATGGTGTTTGAGACCATTGCCTCTGCCGGTTGGGCTATCGGGGCGTGCTCCCAAGCCTAGCGTGTACCGATTATGGTGGTGAGCGTGGATTCCCCAGTTGACGAAAAATTGCCGCTTCGAGTTGTGGTCGCAGAAGACGAAGCGTTGATTCGAATGGACCTCGTCGAGATGCTCACCGAGCTCGGTTACCTGGTAGTAGGTGAAGCGGCAGACGGAGAATCGGCGATTCGCCTGGCCGAAGAACTGCGGCCGGACGTTGTCATGATGGACGTCAAGATGCCCGTTCTGGACGGCATCACCGCCGCTGAACGAATCGCACATGCACGTATCGCCCCCGTCGTCATGCTCACCGCGTTCAGTCAGCGCGAGCTTGTCGAACGTGCGACGCAAGCCGGAGTCATGGCCTACTTGGTCAAGCCGTTCAGTAAGGGCGATCTGGTTCCGGCAATCGAAGTGGCGGTGAGCCGGTTTAGCCAGTTTGTCCTCCTCGAGGACGAAGTGGCCGACCTGACCGAGCGTTTAGAGACACGTAAGCGTGTAGATCGTGCCAAAGCCCTACTCCAACAGGTGTACGGCCTCAATGAGTCAGATGCCTTCCGGTGGCTGCAAAAATCGGCAATGGATCGGCGCCTGTCAATGCGCGAAGTGGCAGATGTGGTTATTGCCGAGACGTCACCTCGAGAGACTCAATAGTGGACGCAATGGCCGTCTCAACGGGCTTGAGCGGTCACATTCGAGAAAAGTCACCAATCTGAAACAATTTCGCGTACGAAGTGAGACCACTTTTCACTTAAAGGCTGATAATTTCATCCTGTCCAGTCCCGGTTCCCGGGGTCTCTTCACGCAAGGACGGGTTATGCGCAACTCCATTAAGATCGGTGCAGTGGCTATCACAGGCGCACTAGCACTCGCTGCCTGTGGCAGCAGCAGCGGCGGCGGAAGCGGAAGCAGCAGCGCGCCAGCTGGCAAGACCGTTGTTATTGGTACTGACCTGCCGTTGCAGGGCTCCTCGAAGGACTCATCTGACGCCACCAATCAGGCGATCCAGTTGTACCTCGACCAGATCGGCAACAAGGTCGGCGACTACACCATCCAGCTCAAGCAGTACGACGATTCAACTGCTGCGGCCGGCAAGTGGGATCAGGGCCAGTGCACCAAGAATGCAACTGACCACGTTGCCAACACGAACGAAATCGCCGTCATGGGTACGTACAACTCAGGTTGTGCCAAGATCATCGTACCGATCCTGAATCAGGATCCAACCGGACCGATGCTCATGGTCTCCCAGGCGAACACGAACCCCGGACTCACCAAGACGTGGGATCCAGGCGAGCCACAGAAGTACTACCCAACCGGCAAGCGCAACTACGCCCGCGTTGTCACCACTGATGACAACCAGGGCCGCGCCGCAGCACAGTTCATGGCCAAGGACCTCATGGTCAAGAAGTGCTACATCCTGAATGACAACGAGACCTACGGTCTTGGTGTTGCAACGGCCTTCGCGACCGAAGCACCTAAGGATGGCATCACGATCCTCGGTAACGAGGCTTGGGACGCCAAGCAGCCGAACTACACCGCACTGT
Organism: uncultured bacterium; assembly: GCA_903826575.1. Lineage (GTDB taxonomy): Bacteria > Actinomycetota > Actinomycetes > S36-B12 > CAIYMF01 > Longivirga. The sequence continues at coordinate 104,028 of CAIKEU010000001.1, read as the reverse complement.
TCCAGAAGATCAAGGGAATGGGCGCCGACTGCGTCTACCTCGCCGGCATCTTCGACAACAACGGTGGCCAGCTCATCAAGGACAAGGTTGCCGTCCTCGGCGACAACACCGCAGTCAAGCTGATGGGCCCTGACGGCTTCACCGGCTACCCAGAGTTGAACAAGCTGCCAGAGGGTCAGGGTATGTACCTGTCGTTCCCAGGTTTGACCAACGATGATCTGCGTGCACAAGGTGGCGCAGCTGCCAAGTTGCTCGATGCTTACAAGGCGAAGTACGGAGCCGACCCTGCAACGTCTTACGCGCTCTACGGTGTAGCCGCCGTACAGGTCATCCTGCAGGCTCTGCAGCAGTCAGACGGTACCCGCGTTGGCGTTAACAACGCCGTCTTCAGCGGTGCTGGCATTACGATTCCTGCTGATGTATCTGCCATTGGTAAGGAACTCAAGATTGATCCAGCAACTGGTGACGTCAACCTGCTCGACATGACCATTGAGGTCATCAAGGGCAACGCCGAAACCACCCTTAAGGGATGGCCGATCACCGGTTAATAACGCAGTGACATCCTAAGGATGTTACGAAATACGAAGTAAGTAGGTCGGGTGGGACACAATGTCCCGCCCGACCTGCTATTTTTCCCATCTGAAGGCGTGTTCATATCGACGAAGGGTCGCCACATGACCATCACTGCGGTTGAGAAGGCCGATAATCGGCCGACGTTGTTACGTCGGGAGAAGATCGAGCGCGTCTTGGCCTACGGTCTTCTGGTGGCTGCTGCAATATGGCTGCTCTGGAACGCGATTGGCGCCCCCGTCCAATTTGCGAATGTGACCCTCGGCGGTATCCGCACCGGCGCGATTTATGCGCTTGTAGCCCTTGGCTACACCTTGGTTTACGGAATCATCGAGCTGATCAACTTCGCACATGGCGACCTGTTCATGCTCGGTTCGGTGTTTTCCGCGCTCATTCTGGTCAACTTCTTTGGCGCTGGCACGGGAAGCCCGAAGGACTGGGCGTTGATGATCCTGACACTCATCATCGTCATGGCAATGTGCGCCGGAATGAATGTGGCCGCAGAATTCATTGGCTATCGACGATTACGTCGAGCGCCGAAACTTGCGCCCCTGATCACTGCCGTCGGTATCAGCTTTATTTTCCAGTGGCTCGGCATTGTTTTGAATGGATCAGCCCCCAAGAGCTGGCCCAAGGTTATCCCCAATGGTGGTATCCACTTCGGCGACGTGATTTTGGATTACAGCACGATCGTGGTTATTGCGGTCACGTTGCCGCTATTGGGTCTTATGACCTACTTGGTTCAGCAAACTCGCCAAGGAAAAGCGATGCGCGCGACCGCCCAAGATCAAGACGCGGCGCGCCTGATGGGGATCAACGTTAACCGGACTATTTCCTTCACCTTTGGCCTTGGCGGTGCGATGGCCGGTGCAGCCGGACTGCTGTACCTCGAGACGTTCGGCACAACTCGCTACGATGCAGGCTTCCAGCTCGGATTGATGGCCTTTACCGCCGCAGTGCTAGGCGGCATTGGCAATCTCAAAGGTGCCGTCGTCGGTGGATTCATCATCGGTGTAATCCAAGCGTGGAATGATGGCCTGCCACACGGCCTTGGTCAGCAGTGGTCGCAGTCGGTAGTGTTCACGATTCTGATTCTTTTGATGGTCTTCAAACCTGAAGGCCTGTACGGCAAGCCAACAGTAGAGAAGGTGTGACCGTGGCAACCAGCACACCTGACACCCTTGAAAAGGGTAGTAAGGGCGACGTCACCTCGTCGCACAACCGACGATGGGCCCTTGGCTTCCTGATTGCGGCGATAATCACGTACCTGTTCTACGCATTCGTCGTGCCGAATTTGGGTGCCGCGGGTAAAACTTTTGTCTCCACGTGGATTCCCGCAGTCGCCACGAATGAAGCTCTGGTGTGGGTTATCTGCGCTGTGGGCCTAAACATTGTCGTTGGCTACGCGGGTCTGTTGGACCTTGGCTTTGTGGCTTTCTGGGCGATCGGTGGTTACACGGCCGGGTGGATCATGTCTACCTTCATTCAGGCCGTAAATCCCGGCTTCTATCTCGCGTCAGCCGCGTACCCTGATCAACCGGGTATCCACCTCAACTGGTGGCTGGTTCTCATCATTGCCGCGTGCCTGTGTGCGTTCGCGGGGGTCCTGATTGGTGCGCCGACGCTTCGTCTCAAGAGTGACTACCTTGCTCTTGTCACCTTGGCGTTTGGCGAGATCATCCCGCAGGTGTTTCTCAACGCCGACAAATTCACCAACGGTGCACGGGGGATCGCACCTCTTGATAATGTCTCGCCACTTCCATTTGGGCCGTCAGCCATATCGATTGGTGATGTCAAGATCCCGATCTCGCAGCCACTGGGACCGTTTGATACCAGCGCCAAGTTCCTGCTGTTCGCGATCGTCGCTGCGTTTGCGATCTTCGTCTCGCTGCGTATCCGTGAAGGTCGTCTAGGCCGCGCTTGGCTCGCCATTCGCGAAGATGAACTGGCAGCGAGCATGATGGGTGTCCCGCTCATGCGCACCAAGTTGGCTGCGTACGCGGTGGGTGCATTCATGGGCGGTATGGGCGGCGTTGTGTATGCAATCCACACTAACTCTGTCTTCCCAGATCGTTTCACCTTCTCGATTTCCATCCTGCTGCTCGCGATGATCGTGCTCGGCGGTATGGGTAACGTGTGGGGTGTCATGATCGGTGCCCTCGGTCTCGCATGGTTCAACTCGACGGGTCTGCCGCAGTTCGGATTCTGGTTCAACGGGCAGTTCGGCACTGCAATTAACTTCCCGTCGTACTCGTTCTTGATCCTGGGCGCGATCTTGGTGCTCATGATGCTGTTTCGACGAGAAGGACTTTTCCCGGAGACCCGCACACGGCAAATCCTCCGCGAGGCGGAAAGATCGGACGCTGAAGAACTGGACGGTGGCGAAGCATGAGTACCGATGTAGTCACTGAGGTCATGCCCTTGACGGCATCGAACATCACCGTCCGCTTCGGCGGTCTCGTCGCGGTCAAGGACGTCTCGTTCACCGTGCCACCTGCGTCGATCGTTTCTTTGATCGGTCCCAACGGCGCAGGGAAGACGACGTTCTTCAACGTTCTAACCGGTCTTTACCGACCGACCACGGGTTCGGTGGCGCTCAACGGTAAGGACATCACCGGTCAGACGCCGCACAAGATTGCCTCGCTCGGTCTTGGTCGGACGTTCCAAAACATTCGCCTGTTCGGATTGATGACGGCGGCCGAGAACGTGATGGTCGGGATGCATTCGCACACCACCTCCAACATCGTTCAGATCGTGGCACGCACGCGACACCAACGTCGTGAAGAGGTTGAGTCACGGGAGTTCGCACAAGAAATGCTGGACTTCGTTGGGATCGGTCGGCACTCGGAAGAGTATGCGCGCAATTTGTCCTATGGAGATCAGCGCCGGCTCGAGGTCGCACGGGCCTTGGCCCTTCGGCCCAAGGTTCTGCTGCTCGACGAACCGACCGCTGGCATGAATCCACAAGAGTCCGCTGTGTTCGTTGACTTCGTGCGCAGGGTGCGCGATGAACAGGGTGTATCGATTCTGCTGATCGAGCACGATATGAGCGTTGTCATGCGAGCATCCGAGCGCATTACGGTTCTCGACCAAGGTGAGAAGATTGCCGAAGGCGGGCCGGACGATATCCGCAATAATCCACGCGTTGTCGAGGCTTATCTCGGTCGCACGGGTACCGAGGGGAGTGCGCGATGACAGCTTTAAATGTGGAATCAACGGACCGCAATGGCGAGCTGATGCTCGATGTCAAAGATCTCGCGGTGTATTACGGCAATATCGCGGCCGTCAAAGGGCTGAGCCTCACAGTTCATAAGGGCGAAATCGTTACGCTCATCGGTTCGAACGGTGCCGGTAAATCCACAACACTGCGCACGATCTCTGGGTTGCTCAAACCGCGTACCGGAACCATCGACTTCAACGGGCAACGCATTAGCGGCCGGGAGGGCCATGAGGTTGTGGCGCTCGGGATCTGCCAGTCGCCCGAGGGTCGTCGAATCTTCCCGCGCATGACCGTGTCAGAGAACCTCGACCTCGGCGCATTCCTGCGTCGTGACACAGACGGTATTGCCGCGGACCGGGCGCGCGTTCTTGACCTGTTCCCGCGTCTAGCGGACCGCATCAACCAGAAAGCGGGCACGATGTCCGGCGGCGAGCAGCAGATGCTTGCAGTTGGTCGCGCCCTCATGGGTAGCCCGCAGTTGCTTGTACTAGATGAACCATCGATGGGGCTGGCACCTGTTCTTGTCGATTTGATCTTTGACACCATCGAAACGATTCGCGAGCAGGGAACTACTGTCCTGGTCGTTGAACAGAACGCTCTGGCGGCCCTGCGTGTGGCGGACTACGCCTATGTGTTGGAATCGGGTGTGCTCAAGATGCAGGGCGACGCGAAGAAGATGGCTGAAAACGATGACATCGTGAAGGCCTACCTCGGCGGTTAGTTCTGACTCTGGCAGCTGCGGCGCTAGTGAAAGTGAGTGATCGCGGCGGTCAAGATTGGTGCGACGATTACTGCTGGGAGCAAATCAGCTACCGGCAGATCTCGGATGCGCAACAGCCGGATGGAAACGCCAATTAGTAGGACTCCGCCAACCACTGTCATTGCGGCGATTTCAGCTGGAGGTAACACCCCGCCTGCCACGATGCCAATAAGTGTCCACATGCCTTGGTAAACCGCGACTGAAATGGCCGACGCAGCCACGCCCCAGCCCAAAGCTGCGGCGAATGCGACGGACGCGAATCCGTCGAGTGCGGCCTTAAGCGCTAGTTGGTCAATCCCATTTCCCAAGCCGTCGGAGATTGAGCCCAAGATTGCGAGCGGGCCGATACAGAAGACCAGTGACGCAGAGACGAAGCCTTCGACGAATCGTTGGTCTTGTTCGTCGCGCACCAGTCGGGCGCGCAACCAATGCCCAAGATCCTCAACGCGAGCTTCGAGATTAAGCAGAGATCCAATGATTCCCCCGATGAGAATCGCCCCGAGGACAACCAACACCGGACCGGCCTTACCGCTGGCAGCCACGAAAGAAGCGTCCTTCACCGCCACACACGTTAAACCGGCCACAAGTAACGTCAGCAGGCCCAGTCCGTCCGTCACCACGTCACGCGTACGTTCAGGCAGGCGCCCACCTAGAGCCACTCCGACACCCGAGCCAACCACGATCGCAGCAACATTCAAGATCGTGCCGGTTCCGGTGATCATCGGCTTCCCTGTGCGTTTGTTGATTCTGGCTTTATGGCTAATTAGGGTTGACGGTACCGCGATCGAAAGGATCTTTCAGCATCCTCTGTTCATCCGTCGTTAAGCCACATACAGTGTCGCTTGGCATCCATAAGTCCAATGGTGAAGGAGGGATTCGTGCCTCAGCTAGCTGTCGCAGTGGCTAACGTTGATGATGTACCGGCGCTCAAGTCCCTTCTCGATGATGCACTGCGATCGCAGACGGGATTCGTGCAAAGCATGGCCGATGACATCGTCTCGCGCGTAGCCGACCGCATCTCTGACTCACAGCGCGCGCAAGCTGCAGGACTGCGTCCGACCTATCGCCTGATGATTGCGACGAAAGATGGCGAGCCAATCGGCTTCGCCTCCATGTCGTCGGTTGAGAGCGGCATCATGGGGCCACCGCGCAACGTCCTCATCGATGCTATCCATGTCGTGGACTCCGCCCGAAAGTCTGGGGCTGGTACATCCCTGCTCCGAAGCTGCATTGATTTCGCTGACGCGGTGGGCGCGGCAGAGATATCAGTCGAGGTGTCGAACAAGCGTGAAGAGAATCGATTCTTAGCCAGAAACGGATTTGGGCCCATGACATCACGTCGTGTGGGCTCGGTCGACGCCCTTCGACGCGCGTGGGGCCTAGACACCAAACCCGATCCGAATACTGGTCAACTTAGCGAAGCTCAACGCCAGCGCCGCCGCCGGCTCCTACTCAATCCCCGTGGTTCGCGACGCTCCACCCGTACCAACGTGGTCTAGTCACTTAGCTTTGATCGCGCAAGAAGCAGGTGAGTCGGGCTGTGCACGTTCGGGCGCCTGCCTCATCGACGATGACGATCTCGTGGGTGGTTAACGTTCGACCAAGACTCAGCGCAGTAGCAGTTGCATATACGTAACCCTCGGATGCGCTGCGGTGATGAGCAGCGCTCACCTCAATACCGACCGGGTAGCGGCCCGGACCGGCGTGGACTGCAGCAGCCATCGAACCGAGAGTCTCGGCGAGCACCACATTGGCGCCGCCATGGACCAACCCGAACGGTTGTCGATTGCCGTGAACCGGCATTCGCGCTGTGGCTCGATCCGCGGAAATCTCCTGCAATTCGATGCCCATAGCTAGCCCCAACTCACCTACACCGATTGACCTGACGCGTTCTGCATGATCTGTCACGGGTTCAGCCTAGGATCATCACGTGCCTACGTCATCCTCGCGTCCCCGGTTGTTGCTCCTCGACGGTCATTCCCTCGCGTACCGGGCGTTTTACGCTCTACCGGTCGAGAACTTCTCCACCACGACAGGCCAGCCGACGAACGCGGTTTATGGATTTACCTCCATGCTCATCAACACACTCCGTGATGAGAAGCCCACTCACGTAGCGGTGGCCTTCGATGTGTCGCGTCAAACATTCAGGTCGGAGGCGTTCCCCGAGTACAAGGCCACTCGCGCCTCAACGCCGGACGAGTTCAAAGGTCAAGTCGCACTGATTGAAGAGGTTCTTGAAGCGCTGAGGATACCAGTCTTCAAAGCTGACGGTTACGAAGCAGATGACGTCATTGCAACGATCACCACTCAAGCGGCCAGCGAAGGGTTCGATGTACTCATCATCACGGGGGACCGCGACGCGTACCAGCTTGTCGCCGACGACGTGACGGTTCTCTACCCCAAAAAAGGAGTAAGTGACCTCGCCCGTATGACACCTGTGGCGGTTGAAGACAAGTACGGGCTGACACCGACGCAATACCCCGACTTTGCCGCGTTGCGTGGAGATCCCAGCGATAACCTCCCGTCCATTCCAGGTGTTGGTGAAAAGACGGCCGCCAAGTGGATTCGTGAATTCGGTTCCCTTGACGACCTCATCGATCGCGTCGGTGAAGTACCGGGTAAGGCCGGTGATTCACTTCGCGCCTGCCTATCGTCAGTCATTCAAAACCGACGGCTGACGCAGTTGGTTCGCGATGTACCGCTTGACTACTCGACAGCCGATCTTGAACGGCACCAGTTCGAGCGCGAGCAGGTTCATGAAGTTTTCGACGCGCTGCAGTTTCGAGTGTTGCGCGACCGTCTTTTCGAATCACTCGGCGAGAGTGCCGCTGCGGCGCCGGTTGCCGCCCAGGAGATCGACGTCACGGATGTCAGTAGCGATGTCGCTTCGTGGCTGAGCGCACATGCCCGTGACGGCGGTCGGGTGGGGCTGTCGTTGCGCGGCGTGTGGGGCAAGGGGACCGGCGATCTTCGTGCGATTTCGCTGGCGAGCCAAGACGGGGCAAACGCGTTCCTCGATCCCGCGATGATGAGTGTACACGATGAGCGCACCTTCGTTGGTTGGCTCGCTGATCCTGCGGCACCTAAGGCGATTCATGACGCCAAGGGTCCCGAGCTTGCCATGCGGGCACGCGGTTGGGAGCTTGGCGGTCTCACGTCTGACACTGCACTTGCCGCGTATCTAGTTCTGCCCGGGCAACGATCGTTTGATCTGTCGGATCTGACTCCTCGATTCTTGGGCAAGGAGTTGGCGTCCTCCTCGAGTGCTGCCGCCGACCAACTGTCGTTTGACACTGATGGCGATGCTGAACAGCAGAACTCACTCGCCCGCGAAGCCCGAGCCACCGCGGAATTGGCCTCGGCGCTCGATGCTGAACTCGAAATCCGCGGTGGTACCTCGCTTATGCACGACGTTGAGTTGCCGATCCTGCATGTTCTGGCCGATCTCGAGCAGATCGGAATTGCGGTCGATCAAGCGCACTTTGAAGTACTAGAGCGTGAGTTTGGTGATTCCATGCGCGCGGCAGAGGTGGCCGCACATGAACTCGCCGGCCGCCCGTTCAACCTCGGGTCGCCAAAGCAATTGCAGGAGATCCTGTTTGGTGAGCGCGGCCTGCCAACGACGAAGAAGATTAAGACTGGCTACACCACCGATGCAGAGGCGCTGGCATCACTGTTCGCGGCCACAGGAGATCCGCTACTGGAAGAGCTCCTGCGCTGGCGTGACGTGTCCAAACTGCGTCAAACGGTTACCGGTCTGCTCAATTCAATTTCGGACGACGGACGTATTCACACCACGTTCAATCAAATAGTCGCTGCAACCGGGCGCCTGTCGAGCCAGGACCCGAATCTACAGAACATTCCGATTCGTACTGAGGAAGGCCGACGGATCCGCAGCGGATTCGTCGTTGGCGAGGGTTACGAAACCTTGCTCACCGCCGATTACAGTCAGATCGAAATGCGGTTGATGGCACACCTGTCCAACGATGAGGGCCTGATCGAGGCATTCAAGTCGGGGGAGGACGTTCACATCACTGTTGCCGCGCGAGTCTTTGGGGTGGCGCCGGGCGATGTCGATGCGGAAATGCGTCGCAAGATTAAGGCGATGTCGTACGGACTGGCATATGGGCTATCTCCGTACGGACTGGCACAGCAGTTAAACATCGATCCTGGCGAGGCAAGCCGGCTGATGGACGAGTACTTCACTAGGTTCGGTGGGGTTCGTGAGTATCTGCGCGATGTTGTTGAGCAGGCTCGCGGCACCGGGTACACCGAGACGATGCTCGGCCGACGACGCTACTTGCCTGATTTGACCTCCGATGTGCGACAGCGCCGTGAGATGGCTGAGCGCATGGCACTAAACGCACCAATCCAGGGATCTGCGGCTGACGTGGTGAAGGTAGCAATGCTCAATGTGGCGCGTGCGCTAACAACCGCCGGGCTCAGTAGTCGTATGTTGCTTCAGGTTCATGACGAACTCGTTTTGGAAGTGGCGCCGGGTGAACGGGCACAGGTCGAGGAGCTCGTCAGGTTGGAAATGGGCCGAGCCGTTGAGATCACGGTTCCTCTCGACGTGTCTGTTGGTGCCGGGCGCACGTGGGAAGACGCTGGTCATTAGTCGACGTCGTTCTGCTGTTTACCTCTTCGCGGTTATCTAGCTCGGCTTAACGCAACTCCAAATCGCCGTGCCGGGGATTACTCGTCCCCGAGCAGGCGACCAGCCGCCCCAGACTGTGTCGTGCCCCTGTGGCCACTGCGGTTCGGTAAGACCGGTGATCACCAAGCCGGCTCGGACAAGCGCGCCGACAGTGTCGCCGAGGGTTCGGTGGTGCTCGACATAGGACGCAGTTCCGTCCTCGTCTCGCTCGACGTACGGCCTTCGATCAAAATATGACCTGTCAGCGGTCAATCCGAGCGGGCCGGGGACATCTGGAAATGCCCACCGAATCGGGTGTGTCACCGAGAAGACCCAGCGGCCACCCGGTCGCAAGACGCGCACAACCTCGGCGAATACCGCATCAAGATCGGCAACAAAGGGGATTGCCCCGAAAGCGGAAAAGGCAACATCAAACACCTCGGACCGAAGCGGGAGGGCCGCAGCGTCGGCCTGTACCAGTGAAATTGCAGGTTGAACCCGCTTCGCGTGAGCAAGCATCCCGAAACTCAGATCCAGTGCCACAGCCCGCGCGCCCCTGCCGGCGGCCCAGCGAGCGCCCTGCCCGCCACCAGCGCCGATCTCCAAGACATCGAGGCCCGATAGCTCGCCGAGTAGTTGTGCTTCGTCCTCAGAAAGTCCCTCTGGACCCCATATCAGCGCACCCTCAGGGCGGTTATCGCCAAGAAATTCGGCGTGTTCGGCGGCATAGGCAGTCGCCTCTGCATCCCACCAGCGTCGCGAGGCCCTAGCTGAACCCTCCTGATCGAGGTTCCAACGCCCCACGCGGTTTGACCCATCATCTGTCACATCCGTATTCTGGGGGATGCGTCACGGGCTTGCGCGCGCTTCAGACCTAGCAGGCACGTGCATGTCGTACGTCGTCACCTATCGCGAGGCTAAGTCGCGGCTAGATCACGCCGCATAGACAGGGCCCGATGTCGCATCCGTTACGACTTTCATCCACCGGAGCATTGCTACTCCATGACTTCCATCATCGAAACACACGCAGCCCCACAGGTTGCCATCAACGACATCGGCGACGCTGAGGCTTTTGCGGCGGCCGTCGACGAAACAATCAAGTACTTCAACGACGGAGATCTCGTCGAAGGAATCATCGTCAAGGTTGATCGCGACGAGGTCCTGCTCGATATCGGTTACAAGACCGAGGGTGTTATCCCGTCTCGTGAACTTTCCATCAAGCACGATGTTGACCCGCACGAGGTTGTCGCAATTGGCGATGTCGTTGAGGCCCTGGTTCTCCAGAAGGAGGACAAGGAAGGCCGTCTGATCCTGTCCAAGAAGCGCGCACAGTACGAACGCGCCTGGGGCACGATCGAGAAGGTCAAGGAAGAAGACGGTGTTGTCACCGGCTCGGTTATCGAGGTTGTTAAGGGTGGTCTGATCGTTGATATCGGACTTCGCGGCTTCCTCCCCGCATCGCTGGTCGAAATGCGTCGCGTCCGCGACCTACTGCCGTACATCGGCAAGACCCTCGAAGCGAAGATCATCGAGCTCGACAAGAACCGCAACAATGTTGTTCTTTCGCGCCGTGCCTGGCTCGAGCAGACCCAGAGCGAAGTTCGTCAGACCTTCCTCACCCAGTTGCAGAAGGGCCAGATCCGCTCCGGCGTCGTCTCGTCCATCGTCAACTTCGGCGCATTCGTTGACCTCGGCGGCGTAGACGGACTCGTCCACGTTTCTGAGCTCTCCTGGAAGCACATCGACCACCCATCAGAGGTTGTCGAAGTTGGCACCGAGGTCACCGTCGAGGTTCTTGACGTCGACATGGATCGCGAGCGCGTATCGCTGTCCCTCAAGGCCACGCAGGAAGATCCGTGGCAGCAGTTCGCTCGTACGCACCAGATCGGTCAGGTTGTGCCCGGTAAGGTCACCAAGTTGGTCCCGTTCGGTGCATTCGTTCGCGTCGAAGAGGGCATCGAAGGCTTGGTGCACATCTCCGAGCTTGCTGAGCGTCACATCGAATTGCCCGAGCAGGTCGTTAACGTCAACGACGATATCTTCGTCAAGGTCATCGACATCGACCTTGAGCGTCGTCGTATCTCGCTCTCGCTCAAGCAGGCCAGCGAGACCATCAGCGGTGCCGAGGACGAGCACTTCGACCCGGCGCTCTACGGTATGGCTGCCACCTACGACGGTGAAGGCAACTATGTGTACCCTGACGGCTTCGACCCGGCAACGGGCGAGTGGCTGCCCGGTCACGAAACTGCCCAGGCCGAGTGGGAGCGTCAGTACGCCGAGGCCCACACGCGCTGGGAGACGCACCGCAAGCAGGTCGCCGAACAGCGTAAGAAGGATGCCGAAGCGATTGCTGCTCAGGCTGAAGCTGCAGGAGAGGCCGCTGCTGATGCACCGACCTCATACAGCAGTCCATCCTCTGACGAGGGTGCACTAGCCACCGACGAGGCGCTGCAGGCGCTGCGCGACAAGCTCTCTGGCGAGTAAGTAGTTCATGACAACGTCCCCTAGGCCTGTTGGTCTGGGGGACGTTGCATTTTCGCTATGTTTACCTTGTGCGCATAGGGCTAACAGGTGGCATCGGAGCAGGTAAAAGCGCGGTCGCGCGTCGATTCGTCGAACTAGGTGCCGTCGTAGTCGACGCCGATGCACTCGCCCGCGAGGTGGTTGAACCGGGCACGACTGGCCTGGCCTCAGTCTTAGCGGAGTTTGGCGCTGACGTGATGTCGCCAAACGGTGGCCTCGACCGCGCCGCACTTGCCGCCATTGTCTTCAACGATGCTGAACGCAGAGCTGCCCTTGAAGCGATCATCCATCCACTCGTTCGTCAGCGCTCGCAGGCACTCATCGATGAGGCGGCCAATGATGCGGTCATCGTTTATGACGTACCGCTGTTGGCTGAGCAGGTGGACACTGCGACGGATCGTCGTGACGAGTTTGATTTGATTTTGGTTGTTGAAGCGCCGGAGGCCCTGCGACTCGATCGTCTTGAGGCGCGTGGTGTGAGCAGAGACGATGCCGTACGTCGGATGGCTAATCAAGCAACCGATGCGCAACGTAGAGACATTGCCGATGTCGTGATCATTAATGACGATTCACTCGACGTACTTAAGGCCACGGTTGACGATTTGTGGTGGGAACTTTTCGGCGACGATGACGAAACTGACGATCAGGCAGATGACGACCACCTTGACGGCGACACTGTCGGTGGTTGAACGTACGGTAGGCCTATGACGCGTCCGATAACCGACCTTGTCCGCAAGGTGGCACCCTTCGAGGTAATCAGCGATTTTGAGCCCGCGGGTGATCAGCCTGCAGCGATCGATGAAATTGCTCGACGGATTGAAGCAGGGGAGGACAAGGTTGTCCTACTCGGCGCTACGGGTACAGGTAAATCGGCTACGACGGCCTGGCTGATTGAGCGCTTGCAGCGTCCGACATTGGTAATGGCACCAAACAAGACCCTGGCGGCACAATTAGCCGGCGAGTTCCGAGAGCTACTGCCCAATAACGCGGTCGAGTATTTCGTCAGCTACTACGACTACTACCAACCCGAGGCGTACATCCCGCAGAGCGACACCTTCATCGAGAAGGACTCGTCGGTCAACGAAGAGGTTGAACGGCTGCGCTATTCAGCCACCAACTCCCTGCTGACTCGCCGCGATGTAGTGGTGGTGGCTTCGGTTTCGTGCATTTACGGTCTTGGAACGCCGCAAGAGTACGTGGACAGAATGATTCGGTTGTCCGTCGGGCAGTCGTACGATCGGGATGACTTACTTCGCGCTTTGGTATCCATCCAATACACCAGGAACGACATCGCCTTCACGCGCGGAACGTTCCGCGTTCGCGGCGACACGATCGAAGTTTTCCCCGTCTACGAGGAGAATCCGGTTCGCATCGAGATGTTTGGCGATGAGGTTGAACGGCTCATGTCGTTGCATCCCGTCACCGGAGAAGTGCTGAGCGACGATCCTGAGCTCTACATATTCCCTGCCACCCATTACGCGGCCGGCCCAGAACGAATGGAGCGCGCGACCGCAGCCATCGAGGAAGAGCTCGAGGGACGCCTCATCGAGCTTGAACGTGAAGGAAAGCTGCTTGAAGCGCAGCGTCTGCGTATGCGCACGACCTATGACCTCGAGATGATGCGTCAGGTTGGCTTCTGCTCGGGCATTGAAAATTACTCGCGGCACATCGATGGGCGTCCGGGCGGTTCGGCTCCGAACTGCTTGCTCGACTACTTTCCCGAGGATTTCCTTCTCGTCATTGACGAGTCGCATGTCACAGTGCCGCAGATTGGCAGCATGTTCGAGGGGGATATGAGTCGCAAGCGGACCCTTGTCGACCACGGCTTCCGTCTGCCATCAGCGATGGACAACCGGCCATTGAAGTTCGATGAATTTCTCGAACGGGTCGGCCAAACCGTCTACCTGTCCGCAACCCCTGGGCCGTACGAACTTCGGCAGGTTGAATCAGTGGTCGAGCAAGTGATTCGACCCACCGGGCTTGTCGACCCAGAGGTAATTATCAAACCCACTAAGGGTCAGATCGACGATCTCATCGATGAAATACGGCTTCGGGTCGAACGTGATGAGCGTGTCCTTGTCACCACCCTCACAAAGAAGATGAGTGAAGACCTCACCGACTATTTGCTCGATCAGGGGATTCGCGTGCGCTATCTGCACTCGGAGGTCGACACGCTGCGACGAATCGAACTTCTTCGCGAGTTGCGAATGGGCGTTTACGACGTACTTGTCGGCATTAACCTGCTTCGAGAAGGTCTTGATCTACCAGAGGTATCCCTCGTGGCAATCCTTGATGCCGATAAGGAAGGCTTCCTGCGCTCAGGGACGTCGCTCATCCAGACCATCGGTCGTGCGGCACGTAACGTCAGCGGCCAAGTGCATATGTACGCGGATACGATCACGCCTTCAATGGCTAAGGCAATCGACGAGACCAACCGTCGGCGCGCCAAGCAGGTTGCATACAACCAAGAACGTGGCCTAGATCCGCAACCACTGCGCAAGCGTATTCAGGACATCACCGATCTGATTACCCGTGAAGACGCTGATACGCAGGAATTGCTCGGTGGATCTGGCCGGCAGCAAAGCCGGGGTAAGGCGCCCATCGCCGGAATGTCGTCCTCGGGTGCGCGTGATTTGGCTGCGATCCCAGCACAGGATCTGGCGGATCTGATAGCTCAGCTCAGCGAGCAAATGCATGCGGCGGCAGCGGAATTACAGTTCGAACTTGCTGCCCGGCTTCGTGATGAGATCGGCGATTTGAAGAAGGAATTGCGTTCCATGCAAGCAGCTGGTCATGCATGAGCCGGTTCGACCGAGTTCGACATTAATCTGATCATGTGAGCGAGCAGCGGAGTTGGATTTATTCATGGCCGGCGGTCATCGTCGGCTTCCTGCTCTGCCTTGTGCCAGGTTTCATTCTGCTATGGCGCAGACCTGAAACGTCAACTCGAACCAAATGGATCGTCACGTCAATGGCATCGTTCTTTCTCGCGTGGGGAGCGATATCGAACTCCGCGCCGCACCCCTCGTCTGATGTCGGAGCTCCCACGGAGTCAGCCACAGCCGCAGCCCCATCGGTTATCACCTCGCGACCGACAGTCTCCGCTTCGCCCTCAGTCCTGCCTAAGCCAAGCGCCCATCACACGGCCGCTGGCCCTTCTCAACCTTCGGGCCATCCATCGCCAACACCAATGCCGTACTCGCCTGCCAATCCGCATCTGGCACTGACGGTCGCGCAGAGTATGCCGGTAAAAGGTCGAGCACCAAGGACGGGATACTCGCGCGCAGAGTTTGGTCCTGGGTGGGTGGACGTGAACGGCAACGGTTGCGATACGCGTGACGATATGTTGCGTAAATATCTGCAGGACGCTGTCTTTGACGGAGCGTGCATTGTCCTGCGCGGCACGCTGAATGATCCGTACACCGGCACACACATTGCCTACGTGCGTGGCGGATTTGACGAGGTCGATGTCGACCACATGGTGTCTTTGTCTGACGCATGGCAGACCGGCGCCCAGTATTGGCCGTATGGCAAGCGTCTCGCACTTGCCAACGACCCGTTAAACCTGCAACCCACGGCGGCTTGGGTGAATCGTCAAAAAAGTGACTCTGATGCCGCGTCGTGGTTACCGTCCAACAAGCGCTACCGGTGTGAATTCGTGGCTCGACAGGTCGCGGTTAAACACAAGTATCAACTGTGGTTCACAGCGGGCGAACGAAATGCGATCGTCTCGATCCTGCGCGGCTGTGCCACTCTGGACCTGCCCGCTCCGGGGCCTAACCCGACGATGGCCGGTTAGTCCGAACGGGTGTAACTGTGGCCAGATGCTCATGAAACAAGCGGTCCTTGCCGAAGAGGGTTGGGAGATCCTTTCTCGTGGGGGGCACCGCCGTTGGCGAGCGGCGACAGGTGAACCACACAACGAGGCCTCGTCCCAGGGGGGACGAGGCCTCGTGTCTTTTAGTCGCGGCTTTCGGCTGCTACCAACCGCGGGCGAGCCACTCATCTAGGTGAGGACGCTCAGCGCCCAGTGTCGTGTCACTTCCGTGGCCGGGGTAAACCCACGTCTCGTCCGGCAGCGCATCAAAAACCTTGGCCCGTACACCCTCATAAAGGGAAGCGAAACGCTCTGGATCGTTCCACGTGTTACCGACCCCTCCCGGGAACAAGCAGTCGCCCGTCCAAATGTGTGGTGCGCCCGTCGGATCGTTGTAGATCAGGGCAATCGAGCCTGGTGTGTGCCCGACGAGGTGGATCACGCTCAGAGTCACATCGCCAACCTCGATCTCCGCACCCTCATCGACTTTGCGGTTCGTTGCGACCGCGATCTCATAAGCATCGATTTCATGCGCAATGGTGATCGCACCGGTTGCCTGGGCAACCTCTTCTAACGCAGACCAGTGGTCACGATGCGCGTGCGTGGTAACGATGGCATCTAATCCGCCGTCACCTATGAGCGCCAGCAGTCGATCGGCCTGCGCCGCAGCGTCTATCAGTACTTGCGATCCGGTCTTCGTGCAGCGCAAGAGATACGAGTTGTTGTTGTACTCGCCGACAGCTAACTTGGAGACCACGAGATCCGGGAGTTCTCGTACGGCGGCATCTCCATCAACAACTACCTCACCTGTGTACGTCATAACGTCATCCTCTCAGTCACCACGCCGGTGGTGGACCGGGTGGGTTGCCGTGTTCGTCAGTCAACGACTGAGGTGTTCCTCGGCCAAGTCTCCACGTGAGGACGTCAGCGGGTGGCCCGTTAACCTCCGCGGCTCCGCTGCGGGCCTCGATGAACGCAAGGGTTCTAGCCACAAAGGGACCATCGAAGTTGGCGTAGCCGAAGTCAGCCAATCCCAGGTCGGCATGATGAATCGAAACCTCACGCAGACGCGCAAAGCCAAGATCTGCGGCCGGAGTGTTCGGGGGAGTGGTCGGTGGGGGTGCGCCAAAAATGACGAGACGTTCCAAGGCCTCGTCGGGCGCTGCCAACAATCGTCGCAGGTACTCGTCGAGGCGAGCGGCACTTGACGCAATATCGTCTCGGTGTTCGACTGCGGGCCGGCTTGATCCAGCGTCGATGTCGGCATCGCGAGCAGCCATAGACGGATACATCGGCGTCCATTGGTCAGTCAGCGCCCAGGTGACGAGATTGCCGATTCCATCGGCGTTGCGTGCGACGTGCGTCAGGCAGTGGCCAATCGACCATCCCGGCAACAGGCTCGGGCCAGCAATATCGCCATCGTTCAACTCCGAAATGGATGCGCTGAGACGGTCAGTGGCCGCAGCCACCAGTTCGACATCCGCAGCCAATTGTTGGCGCACATCTGACGTTGTCATAGTGAAACCGTAGTGTGTTGATGCGCGTATTGGACAGGTTTTCCGAGGCCAACATGTGCGGGCCAGCGACTGCGGTTAGCCTGTGGGGGCAGGCCGAGACAGGCTAAGGCCGCCCGCGGGGCCGCCAAATGTAGTGACGATGCGATGAGAACAGGACCGTGCGTGGTGGACAGGCTGGTAGTACGTGGTGCGCGTGAGCACAATCTCAAGGATGTGTCACTCGACCTACCCCGCGATGCACTGATCGTGTTCACTGGTCTATCGGGTTCCGGTAAATCAAGTTTGGCCTTCGACACCATCTTCGCCGAGGGTCAGCGCCGCTACGTAGAAAGTCTGTCGGCTTATGCCCGGCAGTTCCTCGGCCAGATGGACAAGCCCGATGTGGACTTCATCGAGGGCCTTTCGCCGGCTGTCTCAATTGATCAAAAGTCGACGAGTCGTAACCCGCGCTCAACCGTAGGAACGATCACCGAGGTGTACGACTATCTGCGCTTGCTGTACGCGCGAGCCGGACGTCCGCACTGTCCCCAGTGCGCGCGGCCAATTGCCCGTCAAACTCCACAGCAGATCGTCGATCGCTTGATGGAGATGGATGAGGGCACCCGATTCCAAGTTTTGGCGCCAGTGATTCGTGAGCGTAAGGGTGAGTACGGGGAGCTATTCCGTCAACTTCAGGCGCAGGGCTTCTCACGTGCGCGCATTGATGGCGTGGTCCATTCACTTACTGAACCGCCAACGCTTAAGAAGCAGGAGAAGCACACGATCGAGGTCGTCGTCGACCGGTTATCGGTCAAGGCTGAGTCGAAGCGTCGGCTAACCGACTCAGTTGAAACGGCCCTGAGACTTTCCAGTGGTCTTGTAACTCTCGAATTTGTCGACCTACCCGAAGCGGATCCCAATCGCGAGCGCATGTTCTCCGAGCATCTCGCCTGCTTATACGACGATCTCTCGTTTGAAGAGTTAGAGCCTCGTTCCTTCTCGTTCAATTCTCCCTTCGGCGCGTGCCCGGATTGCAGTGGGCTCGGAACGAAGATGGAGGTGGATCCGGAACTCATCGTGAGCGATCCGTCGATGACGCTCAACGAGGGAGCAGTTGGTCCGTGGTCGAGCGGTCATATCTCGGACTACTTTGGTCGACTGCTCGAGGCTCTGGGCGAGGAATTCGATTTCACCCTTGATACGGCATGGCAGAACATCTCCGCCAAGGGTCAAAAGGCGATCATGTACGGCCACACAACTGAGGTTCATGTCCGCTACAAGAACCGCTACGGCCGAACGCGCAACTACAGCACTGCATTCGAAGGCGTTATCCCGTACGTGCAGCGTCGTCACACCGAGGCGGAGAGTGAGACGAGCCGCGAACGGTACGAGGGCTACATGCGTGAGGTGCCCTGTGTGGCCTGCAATGGTGCGCGACTCAAGCCAATCAGCTTGGCAGTAACCCTCGGCGGCAAATCAATCTCCGACGTGGCCAACATGCCAATTGGCGACTGTGCGGACTTCCTAGCAGATCTCGAACTTAGCGTGCGCGAGCGTCAGATCGCAGAGCGGGTTCTGAAAGAAGTAAGTGAGCGACTCAACTTCCTCGTCGACGTGGGCCTCGATTATCTCAGCTTGTCGCGCCCCGCGGCCACGTTGGCTGGAGGCGAGGCCCAGCGCATTCGCTTGGCAACGCAGATCGGCTCGGGGCTCGTTGGCGTTCTCTACGTCTTGGACGAACCCAGTATCGGTCTACATCAGCGCGATAACCGACGTCTTATCGAGACGTTGGTTCGCCTGCGCAATCTTGGTAACACTCTCATCGTCGTTGAACATGATGAAGACACGATTCGTATCGCGGATTGGGTCGTTGATATCGGCCCGGGGGCCGGTGAGCATGGCGGCGAGATCGTCGTCTCCGGTACTTACGAGGATCTGATCAACAATCCGCGATCCATGACCGGTCAATACCTGTCTGGTGCACGTTCCATCGAGATCCCCAGTGTGCGCCGTCCGACCACACCGGGCCGCGAGCTAACCGTTGAAGGCGCCCGCGAGCACAACCTGCACGATGTTGACGTGACCTTCCCGCTGGGTTGCTTCGTCGCTGTCACCGGCGTGAGTGGATCGGGTAAATCCACCCTCGTTAACGACATTTTGTATACCTCCCTAGCCCGCGAACTCAATGGCGCCCGGTCGGTGCCGGGCCGCCACAAGCGTGTCCGCGGAATGGAACACCTCGACAAGGTGGTTCACGTTGATCAGAGTGCAATCGGACGCACCCCACGATCAAATCCGGCTACATACACCGGTGTCTTCGACCATGTACGCAAGCTTTTTGCCGAGACGCCCGAAGCGAAGATGCGTGGCTACTTGCAGGGACGTTTTTCGTTCAACGTCAAGGGTGGACGCTGCGAGGCATGTACGGGTGATGGCACCATAAAGATTGAGATGAACTTCCTGCCAGATGTATATGTGCCATGCGAGGTTTGTCACGGCGATCGGTACAACAGGGAAACACTGGAAGTCCACTTCAAGGGCAAAACGATTGCTGAAGTCCTGAACATGCCGATCGAAGAGGGACTGGAGTTCTTCGAGGCAGTGCCACCGATTGCGCGGCATCTGCGTACCTTGGTTGACGTCGGCCTTGGCTATGTCCGACTTGGGCAACCGGCGCCCACCCTGTCTGGTGGCGAGGCTCAACGCGTCAAGCTCGCATCTGAATTGCAGAAGCGTTCGACGGGACGAACCGTCTACGTTCTCGACGAACCGACCACAGGTTTGCACTTTGAAGATATTCGACGGTTGCTGGGCGTCCTTCAATCTCTAGTCGACAAGGGAAATTCTGTCATTGTCATTGAGCACAATCTCGATGTGATCAAAACTGCGGATTGGCTCATCGATATGGGCCCAGAGGGTGGCCACAGAGGTGGCACCGTCGTCGCCACCGGCACACCAGAGCAGGTGGCTCTTGTCGAAGCCAGCCACACCGGAATGTTCCTCAAGGAAATCTTCGCCAAGAGTGAGCAGTCCTCAGCAACTTCGAAGAAACCACTAGCGCGACGAAAGAAGCAGGTTGCGTCGTGAACGGATACGGTGAGGTCATGACTGAAACGAACATTGCACCGTCGAATGATGAATCGCTACTGAGCCGTCGGAACGTTCTCACCTGCGGAGCGGTCGTGGTCGGTGCCGGACTCCTCAGTGCGTGTGGTTCATCCGACGCGTCGTCGACCACTGCGAACTCCAGTGCGGCCCCAACTACGACGGGCGGTGCAACGAGCGGCGCAGCCACCGGTGGCGTTCAGGTGTCTACCAGCGATGTTCCCGTTGGCGGGGGCAAGATCCTCGACAACCCGCAGGTTGTTGTGACTCAACCGACGGCGGGCACGTTCAAAGCCTTCTCTTCGGTATGCACGCACGCAGGTTGCGCGGTTTCAGATGTTCAGCAGAGCCAAATCATTTGTCCGTGCCATGGCAGCGTGTTTTCTGCAGTTGACGGTTCGGTTCTGAATGGGCCGGCACCTACACCTCTCGCGCCGGTGAATATCACTGTCAGCGGATCGACAATCTCGGTTTCTGGCTAGCCTCGTTGGCTGATCCAGCAACATACCGACCTGAGCCGGGGGCCATTCCTGATGCACCCGGTGTGTATCGGTTTCGTGACGACCATGGTCGGGTCATTTATGTTGGTAAGGCCAAAAGCCTGCGCTCGCGGCTGAACTCATATTTCCAGGATCTCAGCGGACTCCACCCGCGCACCCAGTCAATGGTCACCACCGCATCCTCGGTGGACTGGGTCACCGTCGACACCGAAGTCGAGGCGCTACAGCTCGAGTACACCTGGATTAAGGAATACGATCCGAGATTTAACGTTCGGTATCGAGACGATAAGTCGTACCCCTATCTAGCGGTCACCCTCGACGAGGAGTACCCACGCATCACCGTCATGCGCGGGGCGAAGCGCAAGGGGGTGCGCTACTTCGGACCGTATTCGCACGCTTGGGCTATCCGGGAAACTGTTGATCTTCTGCTGCGGGTCTTTCCCGCGCGCACCTGCAGCAACGGGGTGTTCAAGCGACACGCGCAGATCGGTCGGCCCTGCTTACTTGGATATATCGGAAAATGCTCCGCTCCATGTGTCGGGCACGTGTCCGCGGAGGAACACCGTGCCATCGTCCAAGATTTCTGCTCCTTCCTCGCCGGTCAAACATCGACATACACCAAACGCATTGAACGTCAGATGCGCGCAGCGTCGGCCGCCCAGGAGTACGAAACCGCGGCGCGACTCCGCGATGACTTGCGAGCACTTGAACGCGCGCTCGAAAAGCAAGCAGTCGTTTTTGGAGATGCCACCGATGCCGACATCGTGGGCCTGGCAGATGATGAACTCGAGGCAGCCGTGCAGGTTTTCCATGTGCGCGGTGGACGAATCCGCGGGCAACGTGGATTCATCGTTGAGAAGACAAGCGACGTCAGCACAGCCGACTTGATTGAATCGTTGATCACCTCGCTTTACGGTGACCAAACCGGCGATGCAATTCCTCGAGAAGTGCTCGTACCTGAGCTTCCACAGCAGGTAGCCATTTCTAAACAGTGGCTCAGCGAGCGCCGCGGCACATTAGTCGATATTCGCGTCCCGCAACGTGGAGACAAGCGAGATTTACAGGGCACCGTCATCCGCAACGCTGAGCAAGCCCTGGCGTTGCACAAGACTCGTCGCGGGGGCGATCTGACCACCCGAAGTCAGGCCCTGGAAGAACTGCAGGAATATCTCGGCCTGAGTCAAGCACCGCTTCGGATGGAATGTATTGACGTAAGTCACCTCGCCGGTACGGACATAGTGGCAAGCCTGGTGGTGTTTGAAGACGGCTTGCCGCGTACATCTGAGTACCGCAGGTTTGCGATCAAAGGCATCGCGGCTGACGGCCTGACCGACGACACGCGATCGATCGCTGAAGTGGTCACGCGTCGCTTCCGTCGCTATTTGGCCGAGATGTCTGATGCGCAGGGTGATCTGCCGGGGATCGATCCCACCACAGGTAGGGCGCGTAAGTTCACGTATCCGCCGCAGCTGTTGGTCGTCGACGGTGGCGCCCCCCAGGTTGAGGCCGCACAGGCAGCGTTATCCGAGCTCGGAATGTCCGACATTGCCGTTGTTGGCTTAGCGAAACGACTCGAAGAGGTGTGGTTACCTGGCGATCCGGATCCGGTGATCCTGCCTCGAACATCTGAGGGTCTATACCTGCTTCAGAGGATGCGGGATGAGGCTCACAGGTTCGCGATCACGTACCAGCGCCAGAAACGCGGCAAACGCATGATCGAAAGCCTGCTCGACGATGTCCCAGGCCTCGGCGATATCCGCCGCAAGGCCGTTCTAAAGCAGTTCGGTTCCTTAAAGAGATTGAAGATGGCGTCGGTCGACGAGATTGCGTCCGTGGCAGGCATTGGTCCGTCCATCGCCCAATCCATTTTCGACACGCTTGCAGCGCATTCCAGTGCTCCGGGTGTAAACGTCACCACCGGTGAGATCATCGAATGAGCGACGACACCCATGCCTTCCGAAAGGGCTGATGTGAGCGGTACTGCAGTTGAGCTGGTTCTCGTGACCGGGATCTCCGGGGCGGGAAGGTCTACCGCGGCGCGGGCTCTGGAAGATCAAGGCTGGTTCGTGGTCGATAATTTGCCGCCGGTCCTTCTCCCTGACGCCGTGCAACATATTTCCCAATCGGACAACATTCGTCGTCTCGCCGTTGTAGTAGACGTTCGAAGTGGGCACATGTTTGACGATTTAGCTCGCGCTCTCGAGCAGGTCATGCGTGATGGATTTGAGGTGCGCGTTGTTTACCTCGAAGCCAATGACAATGTGCTCGTTCGGCGGTTTGAAAGTAGCCGGCGTCCACACCCGCTCCAAGGCGGAGGCGGAATTCTCGATGGATTGACTCGGGAGCGCGAACTACTGGGCGATCTTCGAGCTCGCGCAGATTTGGTGATCGACACGTCGAACCTCAACGTGCACGACTTACGACGCAAGATGGACGCTGCTTTCGGCAGCGATGAAGAGATCCCACTTCGCGCCACGGTGATGTCCTTTGGATTCAAATACGGAATCCCGGTCGATGCCGATCTGGTGTTCGACGTCCGGTTCCTTCCGAATCCCTTCTGGGTACCTGAACTTCGCGAACTGACTGGCCAGGATCCAGAGGTGAGTGATTACGTCACTGCCCCTCCGGAAGCTCGTCAATACCTGGATCAAATGGCCGCGCTTCTTGACCTCGCCGCGGATGGGTACCTGCGCGAGGGTAAGCGATACGTGACCATCGGAGTCGGCTGTACAGGTGGCAAGCATCGAAGTGTGGCGATGGTGGAGAACCTTGCCGCTCGCCTGGTAAAGGTCGGAGTCGAACCCCTCGTCGTCCATCGAGACCTGGGCCGGGAGTAGCTATGTCCAACCCGGCGCGCAATCGACCCCAAACCTCTGGTCCCAAAGTAGTCGCCATCGGTGGCGGTCATGGTCTCGCCGCGACCCTTCGCGCCTTAAAGCGCGTGACCGATGACGTCACGGCCGTGGTCGGTGTTTCCGACAATGGTGGGTCGAGCGGGAGATTGCGCGATGAGTTCGATGTGGTGCCACCGGGCGACCTGCGGATGGCCCTAGCTGCGCTATGTGGCGACGACTCGTGGGGACGCACCTGGAGTCGGGTCATCCAGCATCGGTTCGCCGGTAATGGAGATTTGGCCGGACACTCCATTGGCAATTTGCTGATTACCGCGCTCTGGGAGGAGACGGGTGACATTGTCACGGGCCTTGATTGGGTCGGTGCTTTGTTGGGCGCCCACGGCCGGGTGTTGCCGGTGGCAACCGTCCCGCTGCATGTCGTGGCCGACGTCGCGGGTTTAGATCCGAGCGCTCCTGATCGGGTCGAGCGGGTGGACGGACAGGTTCAGATCGCCACGACTCCCGGCGATGTCCTTAGCCTGCGGATCGAACCAGGTGATGCGGTTGCGTGCTCGGCGGCCGTTGAGGCCATTAACAGTGCGGACGTGATCGTGCTCGGCCCTGGATCGTGGTTCACCAGCGTCATCGCGCCGCTACTGGTGCCAGGGATTGGCGCGGCAGTTCAGGCGTCGTCGGCAAAAGTGGTTGTGGTCCTGAACTTGGCCCCGCAGCCGGGGGAGACTGCAGGCTTTTCACCACAGCGCCACCTCGAGGTACTGGCAGCTCAACTTCCGAACATGCGTGTCGATACCGTCATCGCTGATCCAACTCGGGTCTCCGACGTGCATTCACTCGCCGCCGCAGCGGCGCGCTGCGGCGGACACCTCGTGCTTGCACCCGTTGCGGCTCGCGACAACCAACCCAATCATGACGTCGACCTTCTCGCGTCGGCGTTTGGCGGCGTCTTAGCCGCCTAGGCAGTGGTGCGCGACGCCAGATATTTTTCAAGATTTTTCCCCCCACCCCGGGAGTGATGTTGACTCAGGTGGCAAGATGCGTGTCATGGCAATGACAGCAGCAGTCAAAGACGAACTTTCGCGACTCAAAGTCACGAAGCCGTGCTGCCGAAAAGCTGAAGTTTCCTCGATACTTCGCTTCGCCTCGGGTCTTCACATCGCCGGCGGACGCATCATCATCGAAGCTGAACTCGACACCGGGGCTGCTGCCCGAAGGCTTCGCAAAGACATCGCCGATGTTTACGGGCATCCCAGTGAACTGGCTGTCGCACACCCCGGTGGTATGCGAAAGGGCAATCGCTATCTCGTCCGGGTGCTCAACGATGGTGAACAGCTTGCGCGTCAGACCGGCCTCGTCGACGGAAGCGGTCGACCTGTTCGTGGCCTGCCAACCGCCATCGTCAATGGCTCACTGTGCGACTGTGAGGCAGCGTGGCGCGGGGCGTTCCTAGCTCACGGCTCGCTCACCGAGCCCGGTCGATCTTCAGCATTGGAAGTTACCTGCCCCGGCCCCGAGGCCGCTCTCGCTCTTTCAGGTGCAGCACGTCGCCTTGGCATCATTGCCAAGCCACGTGAAGTCCGTGGAGTGGATCGCGTGGTGATACGCGATGGTGACGGGATTGCTGCATTGCTGACCCGGCTCGGTGCCCATGAGTCCGTCATGGCATGGGAAGAGCGACGGATGCGACGCGAAGTCCGTGCAACGGCAAATCGTCTAGCCAACTTCGATGACGCAAATCTGCGCCGATCGGCACGAGCGGCCGTCGCCGCGGGAGCTCGCGTCGCACGTGCATTGGAGATCCTCGGTGACGAGGTACCCGATCACTTGGCTGATGCCGGCCGGCTGCGGATGGAACACCAGCAGGCGTCCCTGGAAGAATTGGGCGCGCTTGCCGACCCGCCGATGACAAAGGATGCGATTGCCGGCCGCATTCGCCGTCTACTTGCGCTGGCAGACAAGCGGGCCGCCGTGCTGGGAATCCCAGATACAGAGTCGGGGATCCCCGCTGATCTTGTGGATGCCGACTAGTCGGCTGATGACGGGTCCGGTCTCTTTCGCCCATGATCGTCCGATAGGGTTCTAAACGCTGGAGAGGGAATCTCTCTTGACGACAAGGGTGTCGGGACCGCTGGCTTTTCTATCGAGAACGAGGGCTTCGCCGTGACTGTACGTGTAGGCATTAATGGATTTGGTCGTATCGGCCGCAACTTCTACCGCGCCGCAGCTGCACAGGGTGCAGACATCGAGATCGTTGCAGTCAACGACCTCACCGACAATCGCACGCTAGCCCACCTGTTGAAATACGACAGCATCCTCGGCCGTCTAGATGGAGATGTGTCCTTTACCGACGACTCCATTGTCGTCAACGGCACTTCGATCGCGGCCCTGGCGCAACGCGATCCGGGCGCCCTGCCCTGGGGTGACTTGGGCGTAGACATCGTCGTCGAGTCGACGGGCTTTTTCACCGATGCTGAGAAAGCCGCCGCCCACGTTGCGGCCGGTGCCAAGAAGGTCATCATCTCCGCGCCAGCTAAGGGCGAGGACGCGACGATCGTCATGGGCGTTAATCAGGAGTCGTACGACCCCGCCGCTCACACCATCATCAGCAATGCTTCCTGTACGACGAACTGTTTGGCGCCGATGGCCAAAGTTCTCAACGACGAGTTCGGCATCGTCAAGGGTTTGATGACGACGATCCACGCGTACACCAACGATCAGGTGATCCTCGATTACCCGCACAGCGATCTGCGTCGCGCTCGCGCCGCAGCAATCAACATGATCCCAACATCAACGGGTGCCGCAAAGGCCATTGGTCTTGCACTGCCCGCGCTCAAGGGCAAGCTCGACGGCTACGCGATGCGCGTCCCCGTCCCGACCGGTTCGGCGACGGACCTAACGGCCAACCTGTCGCGCGAGGTAACCCGCGATGAGGTGAACGCTGTTATGAAGGCCGCCGCCGATGGTCCACTCAAGGGCATATTGGAGTACACCGAGGACCCCATCGTCTCGAGCGACATCGTCACCTCGCCGGCATCGTGCATCTTTGACGCCGGCGTCACAATTGCCATGGGTGACACGGTGAAGGTGCTTGGCTGGTACGACAACGAGTGGGGTTACAGCAACCGTCTCGTCGACCTCGTTACGTTCGTCGGCGCAAGCCTCTAAGGATCGCTATGCAGACGATCGACGACCTTGACGTCGCCGGTCGGCGGGTCTTGGTGCGCACAGATTTCAACGTGCCGCTGGAGACTTTGGCCGACGGGACCCGTCACATCACCGATGACGGTCGAATCCAAGCGGCTCTGCCAACGATTCAGGCTCTCCGCGACCGTGGGGCGCGAGTCATCCTGGTTGCTCACCTTGGTCGGCCGAAGGATGGTCCGTCGTCCGAGCTAAGTCTTGCTCCCGTTGCCGCGCGACTGTCTGAACTCCTCGGTACCACAGTTGTTCTGGCCACGGATGTGTCCAGGGACGGGGCCGCCCACGCTGTTGGGGCCATGCACGATGGTGATGTTGTTCTGTTGGAGAACGTACGTTTCGATGCGCGTGAGACGAGCAAGGACCCGGCAGTGCGTGGCGAACTAGCACGTGAGCTTGCCGCGCTTGCAGACGTCTTCGTCAGCGATGGGTTCGGAGTCGTCCACCGCGAGCAGGCCAGCGTCACCGACGTTGCCCGACTGCTGCCACATGCGGCCGGAAAGCTGGTCCTGGCAGAGGCGCTTGTATTCAGCAAAGTGCTAACTGATCCTGATCGGCCTTACGTCGTGATCCTTGGCGGGTCGAAGGTAAGCGACAAACTTGGCGTGATCACCAATCTGTTAACCAAGGTGGATCGCCTCATCGTCGGCGGTGGAATGTGCTTCACCTTCTTGGCAGCGATGGGATACAACGTTGGCTCGTCGTTGCTGGAAGTAGACCAGATCGAAACGGTTAAGGGACTTATCGCCCAAGCAACTGAACTTGAGGTGGAACTGATACTGCCGGTTGATCTAGTTGTGGCGACCGCGTTCTCCGCCGATGCTCAGCACAAGATCGTTGCTGCCGACAAGATCCAGGACGGTTGGATGGGTCTAGATATCGGTCCTAATAGCCGGTTGCTGTTCGCGGAACGAATTGCTGATGCACGAACCGTCGTTTGGAACGGACCGATGGGCGTGTTCGAAATGGCGCCGTACGCGGAGGGCACGCGTGCAGTCGCCACAGCCATCACCCAGGTCAATGGTTTAACAGTGGTTGGTGGGGGTGACTCGGCTGCGGCCGTTCGCCTACTCGGAATCGATGAATCCGGGTTCAGCCATATTTCAACCGGCGGTGGCGCATCGCTGGAATTACTTGAGGGTCGAGTGCTCCCAGGCCTCGCCGTTCTGGAGGGTTAGACCATGGCTCGTATGCCACTCATGGCCGGCAACTGGAAGATGAACCTCAATCACCTAGAGGCGATCGCCGTTGTTCAGAAGCTTTCCTTCGGCTTGAATGACGCAGACTTGCGCGAGTGCGAAGTCGCCGTTCTGCCGCCCTTCACCGATATTCGTTCCGTCCAGACCGTCATTAACGCCGACAACTTGGAACTCAAGTACGGTGCGCAGGACATCTCCACGTTCGACAGCGGCGCCTACACCGGTGAGGTCAGCGGTGTCATGCTGTCCAAACTCGGCTGCAGTTACGTCCTGACTGGCCACAGCGAACGTCGTCAGTATCACGGCGAAACGGACGAGATAGTTGCCGCGAAGATCACCGCAGCGTTTCGGAACGGAATTACCCCGATCCTGTGCGTCGGAGAGGGTCTGGACGTGCGCAAGGCTGGCCAGCAGGTTGAGTTCACAGTTGCCCAGGTCACTGCGGCGCTCAACGGTTTGGCCAAGGAGAAAGCGGCATCAATTGTCATTGCGTACGAACCTGTGTGGGCGATCGGGACGGGTGAAGTAGCCATACCCGCCGACGCGCAGGAGGTGTGCGCAGAGATCCGTCAGGCGCTTGCGGGCCTCTACTCGGCAGAGCTTGCCGATGGCGTGAGGGTCCTTTACGGCGGATCAGTAAAGGCATCCAACATCGCCTCGATCATGGTGGAGCCCGACGTCGATGGTGCACTTGTTGGCGGCGCGAGTCTTGACCCAGACGAATTCGTTGCAATCTGTCGCTACCGCATGCACGGCGACGCCTGACTTGAAAGCGAGGATGTGCCGCCTATCGGGTGGCGCGGGGGGAGTTCGGCGCCAACATCGCGTATCCTAAGAAAACTTGGTCGCTAACGGAAGGCAATGTCGTGGTTCTGGCTTTTCAGATCCTGCTGGTTATCATCAGCGCACTCCTGATCCTGCTCGTGCTGTTGCACAAGGGCAAGGGTGGCGGACTGTCTGACCTTTTCGGTGGTGGCATCTCCTCGTCACTGGGCGGTTCAAGCGCTGCGGAGCGTAACCTCGACCGCATCACGATCGGCCTCGGCTTGGTCTGGGCCGCCCTGATTGTGGGCTTAGGATTGCTGCTTAAGAGCTAGTCCGCTCGACGTGTTTTCCACCTTCTAGGAAAGGCAATTTCTGTGGCCAGTGGCAGTGCAATTCGTGGAAGTCGTGTAGGCGCAGGCCCCATGGGCGAAGCCGAGCGCGGTGACGCGGCTCCGCGACTTCGAATTACCTTCCACTGTGAGAACGGGCACGAGACGACGCCGACCTTCGCCACCGAAGCTCTCATCCCAGACACGTGGGATTGTCCGCGTTGTGGTCTTCCTGCCGGTACTGATGCGGCGAACCCCCCTGCCGCGCCAAAGGTTGAGCCATATAAGACGCACCTGGCATACGTCAAAGAGCGTCGTAGCGACGAGGATGGCGAAGCTATTCTCAATGAGGCCCTGGCCAAACTCCGCTAGTTTCTGGCGCACGGATGAGAAGCCGCGCTGTCGATAGACCATCATTCCCTCGTTCCGTAAAGGCGTCTAACGTGCCATTTCCTCCACACTGGCTCTCGGTGTCGTAGCGACCGTTCTGGCGGGGTGTTCGTCTGCTGGCACGACAGCCGCGCCGAGCATTTCGGTTTCACCTTCATCTGCTGCTGCATCCGCACCTGCCGCTGCACTGTGGACCGGGCCGGCGTTGACAAGGACACCCATGTCGGCCGCAGCGGCCGTCGCTGGTGCTGGAGCGACAGATTCGGCTTCACCGTCTCCGTCAGGTAGCTAGCCACCCCGCGTGCTCGATTACGAGTACTCGCGACTGAGATATTCATCGTCGTCTGGATACGACGTGTCGTCGTCAGGCCGAATACGTACGGCCGCGTCTAGGTCGGCGAACAGGACCGTTCGCATCGAACCATGAACGTTACTGGCCGGAGCGACCACTTCGTCCGACATCGTCACAATGCTGTGAACGGCATCGGCTTTGGCTGAGCCGCTCGCCAATAACCACACCTGACGTGATCGCTCAATAAGTGGCCGAGTGAACGTGATTCGTTCAGGTGGGGACTTGGGCGAGTTGCGGATTGCCAGCACTCCCGGTGTAGAGACCGTCACAGCCTCGAACGAAGGAAACAAACTGGCGACGTGCGCATCTTCCCCAACCCCGAGTAGGCACACGTCAAAGGCGATCTCCTCGCCGAACGCTGCGCTGATATGCGTCCAATACTCCGCGGCACCCTGTTCAATAGTCGTCGTGTCGTCTGCGTTCGGCATCGGATGGATGTTCTGCGCTGGGATCGGGTAATGGTTCAGGAGTGCTTGATAGGCGCCCGTGTCGTTGCGATCAGGGTCGCCCGTCGGTAGGAACCGTTCGTCGCTCCACCAGAATTCCACACCATCCCAGGGAATATCAGCACACAGCGGGTGCTCACGCAGGGCCCCCAGACATGCCGTGCCAATGCGACCCCCGGTCAGCACTATGTGGGCCACCCCTCTCGCGGTGAGTGCACCCACGATTGTGTGAGCCAGTTGGTCAGCAATACCGCTAGCCAACTCGTCACTACTTACAAACTGTCGTACGACCAGATCCTTCACAACGACTTCTTTGCAGCTGACGTACGTGGCGCCGGTTTACCCGATGAGGCGGCCTTCTTTGCCGAAGTCCTTTTCGCCGGCGTCTTGTTCATTGGCGCGTTTGTGGACGTATCTTTGTTGGTGGTTTTCGTCGTCGATACAGATGCCGCTGCCGACTGAGCGGCAAACCGGGCCAGCACCTCATCGTAAATATCGTCAGGGTCAAGCCGGCGAAGTTCCTCGGCTATCAAAGATTCGATCGAACGCCGTGGTAGTGCGGCTTCACGATCAGGCATACCCGGTCGAGCGATCGCGGCGATCCTTCCGTCCGGTCGGCTCACGATAATGTCGCCATGGGTGGTGTGAATATCAACCCCGGTGATACCTGGACCCTTGGACGGCTTGATTGCTACCGGCACCTTGAGGCAGCCTTCGAGCCACGACACCAGTAGCACAGCGGAGGGGTTTGTCTTCGGCGCGTGCACGTCTACGCGGGTGATCTCGTCGTACGGCTCGTCAAGGGCGGACGCCAATAGGGCCCGCCACGGAGTGATCCGCGTCCATGCTAGATCGGTGTCACCGTGGACATACCCGTCGGCGAGCTCCTGCAGTAACTTCAACGGCCGGGCATGCTCAGCTGAATCTGTGATGCGACGTTGAGCAAGGGCACCTACTGGGTCCAGGGCAGGGCTTGACGGACAAGTGCCGGGCCACCACACAACCACGGGGGCATCCGGGACGAGTAACGGGAGAACCACTGATTCCACGTGATGGGCCAACGGTCCACGTAACCGCAATACCGCAAGCTCACCAAGGCCATCAGAGCCGCCGACGGTGATCTCTGCATCAAGTTGAGCGGGCCCGTGGCCGGGTCGTGGGATCGCAGTAAGAATTCGACATGGATGCTCACGTGCGGCCCGGGCTGCCGCGTGCACCGCGTCAGCTTGCGTGGCCTCATCGGCGATGATCACCAGGGTGAGAACACGACCCACGGCACTTGAACCCTGACGAAAGCGCTCTTCGGAGATCGCGCTGGCAACCTGTGCCGCCGTCGTACCATCTAGACGAACGGTCATGGTCGCCTCCAACTGCGTCCGTCGCGGGCGATCATGTCGTACGAAGATTGGGGCCCCCAGGTACCTGACGAGTATTGCTCAGGCTGGCCTTCATTCGCCCAGAATTCCAAAATCGGATCGAGCACCTTCCACCCGAGCTCGACCTCTTCGTGACGTGGAAACAGCGGCGGATCTCCCAAGAGCACGTCCAGAATTAACCGTTCATATGCCTCAGGGCTCGATTCGGTGAACGAGTCGCCGTACGCAAAGTCCATGTTGACGTCACGCACTTCCATCTGTGTACCTGGCACCTTACTGCCAAAACGCATCGTGACGCCTTCATCGGGCTGCACGCGCACGACGAACGCGTTCTGTCCGAGTTCTTCGGTATCGGTTTCGCTGAAGGGCAAGTGCGGTGCCCGCTTGAAGACAACCGCTAACTCGGTGACCCGGCGTCCTAATCGCTTACCGGTGCGCAGATAGAACGGCACTCCGGCCCAACGCCGCGTATCAATCTCAACCTTGATCGCTGCGAATGTCTCCGTCCCGGAGGTGGGGGAGATCCCGTCTTCCTGCAAGTAACCATCGACCTGCACGCCGCCCTGCCAACCTGGCGCGTACTGACCGCGGGCAGTGTGAGCGCCAAGGTCTGACGGCAGCTTGATTGCCGAGAGTACCTTTTCCTTCTCGATGCGCACATCCCGTGCGTCGAAAGACAGTGGCTCTTCCATTGCCGCGAGAGCCAACAACTGAAGCAGGTGATTCTGGATGACATCGCGGGCTGCGCCAATTCCGTCGTAATACCCGGCACGACCACCAATTCCGATATCCTCGGCCATGGTGATTTGCACGTGATCGACGTAGTTGGCATTCCAGATCGGCTCAAACATGGTGTTGGCAAAACGCAAAGCCAACAGGTTTTGGACTGTTTCTTTGCCCAGGTAGTGGTCGATACGAAACACAGATCCCGATGAGAAGACCTTGCCGATAGTGTCGTTAAGTTCGCGAGCACT
The DNA here is from genome assembly GCA_903826575.1 of uncultured bacterium. Lineage (GTDB taxonomy): Bacteria > Actinomycetota > Actinomycetes > S36-B12 > CAIYMF01 > Longivirga. The sequence goes on along the minus strand of CAIKEU010000001.1, from coordinate 71,520 downwards.
CTGAAGGTCATGACCAAACGGCTTTTCAATGACAACGCGACGCCACGCGTCATTTTCTGAAGCAGACAGCCCGGAGCGTTGCAATTGCTCGACGACAGGGCCAAAGAACTTCGGCGGGATCGACAGATAAAAGGCATGGTTGCCGCGGGTTCCGCGGACGCGGTCTAGATCTTCAACCGTTCGCGCCAACGTGTCGAAAGCCTCGTTGTCACTGAAGTCACCCATCACGAAGCGAATGCCCTTGGACAACTCGTTCCAGACATCCTCACGGAATTCTGTACGAGCATGCTCGCGTACTGAGTCGTGCACGATCTGAGCAAAGTCTTGGTCAGCCCAATCGCGACGGGCGAATCCGACGAGAGCGAATGCGGGTGGGAGCAAGCCGCGGTTGGCCAAGTCGTACACCGCGGGCATCAGCTTCTTTCGAGCAAGGTCGCCGGTCACACCGAAGATGACCAAACTGCATGGTCCTGCAATACGCGGTAATCGACGGTCGCGCTCATCGCGGAGGGGATTTTGGGTCGGGGCCCAAGGCTGCGCACGCATCGCGGTTACCGTCCCGCTGCGTGACGTGCGGACTCCAAAGCCTTGCTCACCACTGTGAGAAGGCCTTCCCATGCCGCAATGAACTTGTCGACACCTTCGCGTTCTAGACGTGCGACAACATCATCCATGTCGACCCCGGCGGCCGTGATCGCTACCAGCGCCTCGTGGGCGTCGCCATAAAAGGGCACTATAGTGTCGCCGGTTATCTTTCCGTGATCGCGGACGGCGTTCAACGTAGCCTCAGGCATGGTGTTGACGACGTTCTTCGTGACCAGTTGATCGACGTAGCGCGTATCTGAGTAGTTCGGATCCTTGACCCCAGTCGACGCCCAAAGCGGACGCTGTTCGTGGGCACCTACGGCAGCCAGCGACGCCCAGCGATCACTAGCCATGACGGAACTGAAGGCTTCATAGGCGATGCGGGCGTTGGCAATAGCCGCAGTGCCAAGGAGGGAACTGTCAGCGCCGAGTCGCTTATCAACCTCTGTGTCAACACGACTGACAAAGAACGATGCCACCGACTCAATGTTTGCAAGGTTAAGACCGTTGTCACGCGCCCGTTCCAAACCTGCTAGCCACGCGTCCAAAACAGCGCGGTAACGATCCACCGAGAAAATCAAGGTGACATTGACGCTGATCCCTTCGCCGATCAATGCCGTAATTGCCGGCAGGCCCTCTAGAGTCGCTGGCACCTTGATCAGCACATTGCTGCGATCAACCGCCCAGTGAAGTTCGCGACCTTCGGCGATGGTCGCTTCGGTGTCGAATGCAAAGCGCGGGTCCACTTCGATGCTGACTCGTCCGTCAACACCGCTGCTGGCTTCGTACGTGTCGCGCAAAACGTCACAGGCCCAGCGAACGTCCCGGGTGGTCATGGCGCGCACTGCCTCATCGACCGAGACACCGCGAATAGCCAGATCGCGCATCTGCTCGGCATAGTGCTCCGAGTCACCTCCGATCGCCTTCTCGAAGATGCTCGGATTTGTCGTGACGCCGACAACCGAACTGGAGGCAACGAGCTCGGCCAAGCCTCCACCGCTGAGACGGCCCCGATCGAGGTCATCGAGCCAGATGGACACACCGGCGGCGGATAGGTCAGCAAGAAGGTCTGAGGTCATGGTTAAACCCTAGTAAACCCGCAGCCCTGAGTCCCGCCGTTAGATGCGTTAAAACTTCGTGGCGTTGAGAGATTCGCGCGCGGCCTCGGCAATTGCCTCGGCAGTGAATCCGAATTCGCGGAACAGAGTCCCAGCATCTGCCGATGCACCGAAGTGTTCTAGCGAAACTGCCCGACCGTGGGTACCGAGATATTTCCACCAGCCCTGGGCAATGCCAGCCTCGACGGAGACCCGCGCCCGCACCTGTGGGGGCAGCACGTGATCCCGGTACGCCTGCGGCTGGTCTTCGAACCATTCGGTACACGGCATCGATACGACGCGGGTGCCGATCCCCGACGCCTGAAGCTGATCCCGAGCAGCAACCGCCAGTTGAACTTCTGAACCCGTCGCGATGATCACAACGTCAACCGAGCCCGTTGACGAGTCGGCCAAGACGTAGCCGCCTTTAGACACACCATCGGCGGACGCGCCATGCTCGGGGCTGCGCTCGAACGTCGGCACGTTTTGTCGAGTAAGAATCAACCCAGCGGGGCGTCGATTACCCAGAATTGTTTTCCATGCGACCGCAACCTCGTTGGCATCGGCTGGGCGCACCACGTCAAGACCTGGCACAGCGCGCAAGGACCACAGGTGTTCAACAGGTTGATGAGTCGGACCATCCTCGCCGAGCCCGATACTGTCGTGCGTCCAAACGAACGTGACGGCCGTCTTCATAATTGCTGAAAGGCGAACAGCGCCACGCATGTAGTCACTGAAGACCATGAATGTCCCACCGAACGGCTTGAGCAGCCCCGACAGGGACATACCGTTGAGCGCCGACCCCATGGCGTGCTCACGTACGCCGAAGTGCAAGATGCGCCCATATGGCGATTGCGCTTTTCCGAATGGCGACGTGGGGGACACCACTGTGCCCTCCGCGAGGAAGGACTGCCCGCCCTCAATCGTCGTGTTGTTGCTCTCGGCGAGATCCGCACTGCCACCAACGAATTCAGGTAACTGAGCCGCAAGCGCCTGGATCACTTCGCCGCTCACCTTGCGCGTGGATACATCCTTGCCTGCAGGGAAATTCGGCAACTCGAGTTCAGGAAGATCACCCGAAACCAGGCGATCAAGCAGGGCGGCGCGATCTGGCTGCGTGGATCGCCACGCGGCATAAGCGACATCCCACTCAGCACGCAGGGCCGCACCCCGAGCAGCCACCTGACGAGTATGTGTGAGCACCGAGTCATCGACCTCGAAACTCTTCGCAGGATCGAACCCGAGCAGCGTCTTGGTTGCGGCAACCTCATCAGCACCGAGAGCTGAGCCATGAGCTTTGAACGTGTTGCGAAGCGTCGGCGCGGGCCAACCGATAATGCTCCGAAGTTGAATGAACGATGGCCGTGATGTCTCCGCCTGCGCTGCATCAATCGCGCGGGCCAACCCCTGCACGTCTACGCTTCCATCCGAATTGGTTTCAACAGTCTGGACATGCCAGTCGTATGCGCGGTAACGAGCGGCCACATCCTCGCTGAACGCAATAGCCGTGTCATCCTCGATGGAAATCCTATTGTCGTCCCAAATCACGACGAGGTTGCCCAATTTCTGGGTGCCCGCCAGTGATGAAGCCTCCGATGTGACACCCTCTTCTAGATCACCATCTGAGGCAATGACCCACACCATGTGGTCGAAGATGCTCGAGCCGGCTTCGGCGTCCGGATCAAATAGGCCACGCTCGTAGCGAGCTCCCATAGCCATTCCGACGGCCGTCGCAAGACCCTGCCCGAGTGGGCCTGTGGTTGTCTCGACGCCGGGCGTGTGATGAATTTCGGGATGGCCGGGGAGTAACGACCCCCAGGTACGAAACGTTTTGAGGTCTGACAACTCAACGGCATATCCCGACAGGAATAGCTGGATATACAACGTCAGCGATGAATGCCCGCATGATAAGACGAAGCGATCGCGGCCCAGCCACGCCGGATCGGCCGGGTCATGTGCCAAGAAGCGCTGGAACAACAGGTAAGCGGCCGGCGCCAAACTCATTGCCGTGCCTGGATGACCGTTGCCGACCTTTTGCACTGCATCAGCTGCGAGTACCCGTGCCGTCGCGACGGCACGCTCGTCGGCGTCAGACCACCAGTCGGAATCGGAGGAACGAAGGGTGCTGGGGGAGTTGTTAAACCTCGTCACCCCCAAACCTTAGCGGGGTGGACGGCCGCTGTGCACTGCCCACCACGAAGTCGGGGCAGGTACGGTCTGACGAAATCGGCGGCACACGATAAGGTCAGGGTATGACTGCTGGGGCGTGCGCGTGAGCACTGTTGAGCCACGACCAGATCGTGAAGATCTAACCGGCGCAGTCCGCGCAGACTTACCTCTGCCACGGGTCCTTCGTGCGTACATTGCGCTCACCAAGCCGCGCATTATTGAGTTGCTGCTTGTAACGACCGTGCCGACGATGATCCTAGCGGCGCATGGTCTCCCGTCCTTGACGTTAGTGTTGATCACCCTCGTCGGCGGTTACCTAGCTGCCGGTGGCGCAAACACGCTGAACATGTACCTTGATCGCGATATCGACGGTTTGATGGCTCGCACTGGCCATAGGCCTCTGGTGACGGGTGAGATTTCTCCCCGGGCCGCCCTGGGCTTTGGCTTGGTACTTTCGATGGCGTCGGTAGCTTGGTTCGCGCTGTTAACGAATGGCCTTGCTGCCGCTCTCACAGCAGCAGCAATTTTGATGTACGTCGTCGGGTACACGTTGATCCTGAAGCGACGAACTCCGCAGAACATCGTCTGGGGCGGCGCTGCTGGCTGTATGCAAATCCTCATCGGTTGGGCAGCGGTGACGGGTTCGTTGACGTGGGCTCCGATGGTGCTTTTTGGAATAGTCTTCTTCTGGACGCCGCCGCACTACTGGCCACTATCGCTTCGTTTTCGCGATGACTATGCCGCTGCTGGCGTGCCTATGCTGCCTGTAGTTGCCTCACTGTCACGGGTAGCTCGCGAGATCATCGGCTACTCATGGGCTATGGTCGCGACATCTGTGTTACTTGTGCCGGCGGCCCACATGACATGGTTCTACACCGGTGCAGCGGTGCTGCTGGGAGCGGCGTTCCTATGGGAAGCACACGGCCTCTTACGTCGAGTGCGTCGTGGTGATCTGGACGTCCGTCCCATGCGCCTGTTCCACGGCTCGATCTCGTATCTAGCGCTGCTGTTCCTCGCCGTCGCGATTGATCCGTTCTTGCACTTCTAGTCGCGGCCGTCGAGAACTCGTTCACCGACGATGTCAGTTGTCGCTATATCGCCGCACCACGACGTCGAGTGGTCAGTAGGAATCGAACCGTCGCCCACCACACAATGACCGCCCCGAGTACGTGACACACAACGACGAGCCACGGCAGCCCGGTGAAGTATTGGACATAGCCGATGAGTCCCTGTGACAGGAACAGAACCAGGGCCAGCGCGCCGGCACCGATGATGTCGCGCGGCGAGTTCGTGGCAAACAGCGACACGAGAAGTCCAACGGTTAGCCCGACACACAGCAGTACTAGGTCGGCATGAATCCAAGACACGAGCTGGGGATCCCAACCCGTGCGTTGCACATGAGCATCGCCGGCGTGCGGCCCACTTGCCGTAACAAGAGTTCCGAGAACAAGCACTGACGTCATGAGGAAGCTGAGCAGCCAGACACCTTTGCGAATGTACTCATTGGTTCGCAGGGTGATCGGCTGGTCGGCTTGTTCGCGAGATGACACAACAAGGTTCGTCAACAGAGCAATGAGCACCAGCGACAGCAAAAAATGTGCGGCCACCACAAATGGGTTCAACCCGGTAAGTACCGTGATCCCACCGAGAACCGCTTGGGCTACCGTTCCAAGGATCGGTACGAGCGCAAGCCAGAAAATTCGCTTTCTTGGTGGTTGCCCAGTTCGCGACCGATGTCGTCGATCCATGAACGCCACCGCAATCGAGGTGAGCGCGAGAACGCCCAGGATGAACGTTAGTGACCGATTTCCGAACTCGACGTACTTGTGCCACTGCTCCGGTTGACCGTCGACAGGGACGAATGATCCGGCTGTGCACCGCGGCCACGTCGGACAACCGAGGCCAGAACTCGTTACGCGCACGATGGCACCGGTAACGACGATGCCCATTTGCGCGATCAGGTTCGCGACGAAAACACCTCGTGCGAAGGCGGACGGACGACCGTCGAGTGTGGACACATTGTGATCAGACATCACGACCACTTGAACCAGCGGCTGACAGCAAACGATCCGATCACAAACCACATAGCCAAGATGGCGACATCTGCGACAGGAAATACGCCGTGAATCAGTGACAAGCGCAGCCCATCACCCAGTGCGGAAGACGGCAATGCGCTGATGACGTGGGAAATCCCTTGCGGGAAGCGACTTGCCGGGATCACCACGCCACCGATCCCGAGCAGAACCAGATAGATGAGATTCGCCACCGCCAGCGTGCCCTCTGCGCGTAACGTGCCCGCGAGGAGCAAACCAAGAGAGGCAAACGCCGCCGTACCAGCCAAGATCACCACGGTGGCATACAGCCACGACCCCGTGGGTTGCCAGCCAAGACCATGAGCGACGATCGTGAGCAGAATGATCTGCATCGCCTCAATCACAAGTACGCTGAGTGTCTTGGACGAAAGCAATCCCACCCGACCAAGTGGAGTCGAGCCGAGAAACCGTAGAACCCCGTACCGGCGCTCGAACGCGGTTGCGATGGCCAACCCAGTGAATGCTGTCGAAATGACCGCCAGAGCAAACACCCCAGGCGTCACGATGGAGATGACCGGTGAGCCACCGATAATTGACTGCGGGGCGTGCGACATCGCAACCAGCACGATGACCGGGATGATCATCGTGAGTAGCAACTGCTCCCCATTGCGCAAGGCAGTTTTCACTTCGAAAGCGGTCTGCGAAGCAATGATGCCCGCCGACGATGCGGCACCAGGTGCCGGAGCTAAGCCGCCCGGAGCGTGAGTTGATGTGCGTGTCACGACGCAACCTCTTCATCGGTTAAGCCCAGGAAAACGTCCTCAAGGCGTGCTGCACCCGTTGAGAGCATGCGCGGTACGACGTTAACTTCCGAGCACCACGCTCCGACAAGTGAGATAACAACGGAGTCGGACGACCCATCAACGCGATACTGACCGGGCGCGACTTCCGATGCGCTCACCGCTGCGGGGAGACGCTCTTGGAGCGTGTTCAAGGGCAGATTCGGATCTGCCCGGAACGTAATCGCCGGCGACCCTTCAGTGAGATCGGCAACCGAGCCCTGAGTTTTCAACTGACCTTTGTCGATAATGACCACGTGATCGGCTAGCCGCTCAGCTTCGTCGAGCAGGTGAGTGGTGAGAACAATCGTGGCGCCATCCGCCCGAAGTTGTTCAATCAACTCCCACGTGGTGCGCCGAGATTGCGGATCCATACCGGCACTCGGTTCGTCGAGGAAAACAAGTTCCGGACGACCGATGATCGCGCAGGCCAAGGCCAAGCGTTGCTTTTCGCCTCCGGACATCCGTCGATACGTTGCCGAGATCTGCGTTAGTTCGAGGCGCTCGGCGAGATCGTCAATCGGAAGCGGGTTCGCATAGAAGGCCGCGATATGTCCAAGCATGGGCAGTGCCTTCGATGAGCCATAGATCCCGCCGTCTTGAAGCATGACTCCGACTCGGGCCCGAAGTTGGGCACCATCTGTGATGGGATCAAGCCCGAGCACCTTGACCGAACCGGACGATGCTCGACGGTAGCCCTCGCAAACATCAATCGTGCTCGTCTTGCCGGCGCCGTTGCGGCCCAGCACTGCGGTCACCGAGTTCGGGTGTACTTCGAACGTGAGGCCCCGGACTGCATGCACGTCGCCGTAGCGGACATGTAGATCACGCACATCTACCGCGGGTGGGGTCAAAGCCATGATGCTCAAGTCTAAGCAGTGCTGGTTGGAGCGCGAGTCGGCAGGTAGTTCAGACCCAAAATTCGCGCTTTCGAGCGAATTAGGTAACATTCATGTTGTGAAAACAAATGAGCCGCTGTCGGGTGCGCCAGCACGCGTGGCTCGAGCGTTGCTTGAGGCTGGGCCTTCCACTGCACCAGCATTGGCCGCCGCCCTTGGTCTGACAGGAACTGCCGTACGTCGCCATCTTGATTTCCTAGTGTCTACCGGTCAGGTTACTGTCAGCGAACGCGCTCCGTTCGGACCGGCAGCTGGCCGCGAGTTCAGCAGGGGACGAGGCAGACCGGCCAAAATCTATTCACTCAATGGTGCCGGGCGAGACTCCTTCGAAGCTGCTTACGACGATCTGGCAGTCGGCGCGCTACGTTTTTTGCGCGACACGGGCGGTGATGAGGCCGTTCAAGCGTTCGCATCCCACCGGGTCAATGAACTTGAACGCCGCTATGCATCGGTTATGAGCGCGTCGGACGTTGAAACCCGCATCGTGGAGCTCGCTGAGTCACTGTCTGCCGATGGATTTGCCGCCAGCTTGGTTGATACCCCTGTCGGTGCCACGGTCCAGATGTGTCAACATCACTGCCCAGTTGGGCACGTGGCCGCGGAGTTCCCGGAACTCTGCGACGCGGAAGCCGACGCATTTAGTCGCCTATTGGGCGTTCACGTCACGCGGTTGGCCACTATCGCTGCCGGTGACGGAATTTGTACCACTCTCGTACCAACACATAAGCGCGATGAAACGTCCCCAAGCAATAGCAATGCAGTCACAACCATGGAGGTATCCGCATGACAACGGACATGCACGCTGAGCTCGACGGAATTGGCCGATATGACTTCGGCTGGTCCGATCCAGACTCAGCGGGAGCCAAGGCACGTCGTGGTCTCAACGAAGAAGTCGTGCGCGATATCAGCTCCAAAAAGAATGAGCCGGAGTGGATGCTTGAAATGCGTCTCAAGGGCTTGCGCCTGTTCGAAAAGAAGCCAATGCCCAACTGGGGATCAGACCTTGATGGCATCGACTTCGACAACATCAAGTACTTCGTGCGCTCCACCGAAAAGCAGGCGGCGTCATGGGACGAACTTCCCGACGACATTAAGACGACCTATGACCGTCTTGGTATCCCCGAAGCAGAAAAGCAGCGCCTCGTTGCAGGTGTGGCTGCCCAGTATGAATCAGAGGTCGTCTACCACAAGATTCGTGAAGACCTTGAAGAGCAGGGCGTCATTTTCCTTGACACCGACACAGGTCTGCGCGAGCACGAGGACACGTTCCGCGAATACTTTGGCACGATCATTCCGACGGGCGACAATAAGTTCTCCGCTCTGAACACCGCCGTGTGGTCTGGTGGCTCGTTCATCTACGTACCGCCTGGCGTAAACGTTGAAATCCCGCTTCAGGCCTACTTCCGGATTAACACCGAGAACATGGGTCAGTTCGAGCGCACGCTGATCATCGTCGACGAAGGTGCCTATGTGCACTATGTCGAGGGTTGCACCGCTCCCATCTATTCGAGTGATTCGTTGCACTCAGCCGTCGTCGAGATCATCGTCAAGAAGAACGCGCGCTGCCGTTACACCACCATTCAGAACTGGTCGAACAACGTCTACAACCTCGTCACCAAGCGGGCCGTTGCCCACGCCGGTGCCACGATGGAGTGGATCGACGGCAACATCGGTTCCAAGGTCACCATGAAGTACCCCGCAGTGTGGATGGTTGGCGAGCACGCTAAGGGTGAGACGCTCTCGATCGCATTCGCTGGCGAGGGTCAGCATCAGGACGCAGGGTCCAAGATGGTGCACGCTGCACCGAACACGTCATCGACGATTATTTCGAAGTCTGTTGCCCGTGGTGGCGGTCGCACCTCGTATCGTGGGCTGGTTCAGATCAACGAAGACGCACATGGTTCCAAGAGCACCGTTAAGTGCGATGCCCTCCTGGTGGATGACATCAGTCGTTCGGACACCTACCCGTACGTCGACGTACGTACCGATGATGCGTCCATGGGTCACGAAGCCACTGTTTCTAAGGTGAGTGACGATCAACTGTTCTACCTGATGTCTCGCGGCATGACCGAGGATGAGGCGATGGCGATGATCGTCCGTGGATTCGTCGAGCCAATCGCACGTGAACTACCTATGGAGTACGCGTTGGAGCTCAACCGTCTCATCGAACTTCAGATGGAAGGCGCGGTCGGCTAGTAATGACAACGATTGCTGACAGTCAGGTCGAACTGGCTGCACCAACTGGTCGCGAAGAGGCGTGGAGGTTTACCCCGCTACGCCAACTTCGTGGCATTCACGATCACCTTGACGTACCTACGCAGGCAAACATTGCCACGCAGATTGCTGATGGTGTGCGGTTCGATGTCGTCGACACTGCCTCGTGTGCCCCCACGTCAGGTCCGACCGATTGGGCCAGTTCGCTAGCTCGTGCCGCCACCAATCAGTCGGCGGTTGTGACGATCCCTCGTGAATTCGAGACGGCCGAGCCGACCGTGTTAACGATTTCAGGTTCAGGTGTTGAGGTCACGACGGTTGGTCACATCGTGATCAAAGCGGAGGCATTCTCCAAGGCCGTGGTCGTCATAGAGCACACCGGATCGGCGACGTATTCAGAAAATGTCGACGTCTATGTAGGCGATGGCGCACAGTTGACGGTTCTAACCGTTCAAGCGTGGAACGACGACACCGTTCACCTAGCTCGACAGCATGCGGTTGTTGGGCGCGACGCCTCCTATCGCTCATTCGTTGCATCATTCGGCGGCCACGTTGTGCGTATCGTGCCCACAGTCGAGTACACCGCTCCAGGTGGTTCTGCCGAACTACTCGGCGCCTTCTTCGCCGATGCCGGACAGCATCTTGAGCATCGCTCACTTGTCGATCATTCGGTACCAAACTGCCGCAGCAACGTCATGTACAAGGGTGCGCTTAAGGGCGACCCTGATCTCGGCCCTGCCGGAGTAGCTCACACGGTGTGGGTTGGCGACGTCATCATTCGCGCGGCTGCCGTAGGTACAGAAACGTACGAGGTCAATCGCAACCTGGTTCTCACCGATGCCGCACGTGCCGATTCGGTTCCTAACCTCGAAATCGAAACCGGAGAAATCGCGGGTGCCGGACATGCCAGCGCCACGGGGCGTTTCGACGACGAACAACTGTTCTACTTGCAATCTCGTGGCATCCCCGCGGATGTGGCGACACGACTTGTCGTGCGTGGCTTTTTCGCGGACGTGATTTATCGGCTGGGAGTGCCCGAATGGGAAGACCGGCTTGCCTCCATCATCGACACAGAGTTGGGCCTGACGGGAACGGACGATGCAGGAGATGACGAATGAGTTTTGTTCGTGTCTGCGCTCTGTCGGATATCCCCGCGATTGGGGCACTATCCGTTCAGATCGAGGGTGAGCCGGTCGCCGTCATCCGCGTTGCCGATGGAGCACTGTACGCCATTAGCGATGTTTGCTCACATGCTGATGTAGCTCTGTCTGAGGGTGAGATTGATGACTGCAGCGTGGAATGTTGGCTGCACGGGTCACGATTTGATTTACGTACCGGTGAACCAAGCGGACCACCGGCCGTACGCAGTGTGCCTGTGTACCCCGTCGTGATCGAGGGAGACGGCGATAGCGCGGACGTCCTCGTAGACGTCGCCCACCCAATTAACAATTCCTAACAGACTTTTTACGCGCACCACCCACAATGAAGGAGCCAGACAATGTCCGTACTTGAGATCCGTGACCTACACGTCAGCGTGGAGGCCGACGGTGGCGCCCGCGAGATCCTGCGTGGAGTCGATCTGACCGTGAAGTCAGGTGAGACGCACGCAATCATGGGCCCCAACGGTTCAGGCAAGTCCACGTTGGCGTACTCAATCGCTGGTCATCCGAAGTACACGATCACCTCAGGCACCGTGACTCTCGATGGTGAGGATGTCCTTGCCATGACGGTCGACGAACGCGCCCGTGCCGGCATGTTCTTGGCGATGCAGTACCCCGTCGAGGTTCCCGGCGTTTCGGTCTCCAACTTCCTGCGAACTTCTGTTACCGCAATCCGCGGCGAGGCACCCAAGCTTCGTACATGGGTCAAGGAGATGAAAGGCGCAATGGAGGGCCTATCCATGGATCCGGCGTTCGCTGAACGCAATGTCAACGAAGGGTTCAGCGGTGGCGAGAAGAAGCGCCACGAGATCCTGCAGATGGAATTGCTACAGCCGAAGATTGCCATCCTCGATGAAACTGACTCCGGCTTGGACGTTGACGCGCTCAAGGTGGTGTCCGAGGGCGTTAATCGCGTGGCTGCGAGTGGTGAGGTTGGCGTTCTGCTGATCACTCACTACACGCGCATCCTGCGTTACATCCGCCCCGACTTCGTCCACGTTTTCGTCGACGGACGTATCGTGGCCGAGGGCGGCGCAGAGCTTGCCGATGAGCTTGAAGCACATGGCTACGATCAATACGTGAAGGCAGCAGCTGGAGCATGACGATATCGTCGGCCGCGCTAGCGGGCCTTCTCGACGTTGATACCGTCGCGAAGGACTTTCCGATTCTGTCCCGCACTGTGCGTGGCGGCAATCGGCTGGTCTACTTGGACTCAGGGGCAACATCACAAAAGCCGTATCAGGTGCTTGATGCTGAACGTGCCTTCTACACGCGTTGCAACGCTGCAGTCCACCGCGGTGCTCATCTCCTGGCCGAAGAGGCAACAGATGCGTACGAGGGTGCTCGGCTCACGATCGCGAACCTTCTCGGCGCCGTCCCGCGCGAGTTGGTATTCACCAAGAACGCAACTGAGGCCATCAACTTGGTCTCGTACGCCTTCAGCAATGCCACAGCGAAGTCAGCCCACGGCAGGGCTCTTCCACACGGTGCCGAACGATTCATTTTGGCGCCCGGTGATGAAATCGTCGTCACGCAAATGGAACACCATGCGAACCTCGTGCCATGGCAGGAGGTATGCGACAAGACCGGCGCTGTTCTTCGTTGGCTGACAGTTGACGATCAGGGGCGTCTCGACCTCGATCATCCAGAGCATGGTCTTGATGCGGTAGTGAGCGATCGCACCCGCGTTGTTGCGCTGACACATCAAAGCAACGTGCTAGGGACCATCACGCCAGTGCAACGGATCGCTGACGCGGCACACGCTGTCGGCGCGATAGTCGTACTCGATTCATGCCAGTCGGTGCCGCACATGCCCGTCGATGTAACCGATCTGGGCGTCGATTTCGTCGCGTTCAGTGGACACAAGATGCTCGGGCCATCAGGTATTGGCGTGCTGTGGGGCAGCTATGAACTCCTGGAATCTATGCCGCCATTCCTCAGCGGTGGTTCGATGATCGAGACGGTGCACATTGATTCGAGCACCTTCGCCGCACCACCGCAACGCTTCGAGGCCGGGGTGCCGATGGCTGCACAAGCCATCGGACTTGGGGCCGCAGTTGACTACCTCACCGCTCTTCGCTCCCTAGACGGAACCAATCAAGGAATGGCTGCTGTCGCAGCTCATGAGCACGCACTGACTTCCTATGCCCTGAACCGTCTATCAGAGATTGAAGGGGTCAGGGTCATCGGACCTACCGACACCCACGAGCGCGGTTCGGCGGTGTCGTTTGTCGTCGACGGTATCCACGCTCATGACGTCGGACAGGTGCTCGACGAGTCCGGCGTGGAGGTTCGAGTTGGACATCACTGCGCGTGGCCACTACACCGTCGCTTTGGTGTCGCCGCAACAACTCGTGCAACCTTCTATATCTACAACGGCCCTAGCGATGTCGACGCATTGGCAGACGCCATCGTGGGCGCGCAGAAGTTCTTCAAGGTGATCTGATGGATCTCGAATCGCTCTACCAAGACATCATTCTCGATCATTACAAAAACCCACGTGGACGCGGTTTGCGCGAACCGTTCGAAGCCGAGGTTCATCACGTTAACCCGACGTGCGGTGATGAGATCTCGCTGCGGGTCCACCTCGATGGGGACACGGTCGTTGATATCTCGTACGACGGTCAGGGATGTTCGATCTCACAGGCATCCGCGAGTGTTCTTTACGAGCAGATGATCGGCAATTCCATTGCTGCTGACCTCAAGACTGCTGATGCGTTTCTTGCGCTGATGCAGGGGAGAGGGCAAGTCGAACCAGATGAAGACGTACTCGGCGATGCGGTCGCATTTGCTGGAGTGGCGAAGTACCCGGCTCGCGTGAAGTGCGCGTTGCTTTCATGGATGGCGTGGAAAGATGCAGTCGCCCAGTCTGCATCTGGTCAGGCACACAAGGAGAACTCATGACGGACACCAGTGCACCACTCGCTGGGGGCGCAGATATCACCTCAGACGATGACGTTATCGAGGCTTTGAAGGATGTCGTCGATCCAGAGCTTGGAATCAACGTCGTCGATCTTGGTCTTGTCTACGGCGTGGCTGTGGACGACTCCAACATCGCGACAATCGACCTCACACTCACATCGGCCGCATGTCCGCTGACCGATGTGATCGAGGATCAGACCCGAGCCGCACTCGACGGCGTCGTCGCTGATTACCGCATCAACTGGGTCTGGATGCCACCGTGGTCTCCGGAGAAGATCACCGACGACGGTCGCGAGATGCTAAGGGCACTCGGTTTCAACGTCTGAGACCCTGATGTCCAACGTTTTCCGCTGGACGTCACGTTTGCGTAGAGTGTTCGCACTGTGACTATTTCAACGACCGATATTGAATTGCGCGCTGGCGCTCGAGTCCTGCTTTCTGGGGCATCTTTTCGTGTAGCTGCCGGCGACAAAGTTGGTCTTGTTGGTCGCAACGGGGCTGGCAAGACAACACTGACTAAGGTGCTCGCCGGCGAGGCTGAGCCCGCCAGCGGAATAGTTCATCGCGGCGGTGAAATCGGTTACCTGCCGCAGGATCCGCGTACAGGCGATCTTGATGTGCTTGCCCGCGACCGAATCCTGTCCGCACGCGGTCTAGATGAAGTCGTGAAGCGTATGCGCATCATGAGTGAACGGATGGGCGATCCTGACGAAAGCCAGCGCGATCGAGCGATGCGTCGCTATTCGACCGCAGAGGCCGAATTCATCGCACGTGGTGGATACGCCGCAGACTCTGAAGCAGCGGCAATCGCTTCCAGTTTGAGCCTGCCGGAGCGGGTGCTATCGCAGCCCTTGAGCACTCTGTCCGGTGGGCAACGCCGTCGTATCGAACTGGCCCGGATTCTGTTTTCTGGAGCGGAGACGCTGCTTCTCGACGAACCTACGAACCATCTTGATGCCGACTCGATTGTGTGGCTGCGAGAATTTCTCAAAGCGCACAAGGGTGGGCTGATCGTCATTAGTCACGACGTCGATTTGTTGAAAGCAACGGTAAATCGAGTTTTCCATCTTGACGCAAACCGATGTGAGATCGACATCTACAACATGGGGTGGAGTTCGTACATTACCCAGCGCGAAACCGACGAAAGACGTCGCAAACGCGAACGAGCAAATGCCGAAAAGCAGGCAAACGTATTGCAACAACAGGCCGATCGGATGCGCGCCACCGCAACTAAGGCAAAGGCCGCCCAAAATATGGCACGACGGGCTGAAAGACTGATGAGCAACATCGAAGATGTGCGTAAGACTGATCGTGTAGCAAAACTTCGATTCCCCACACCGGCTTCATGTGGCAAGACTCCACTAACAGCCTCTGGGCTATCGAAATCCTATGGCTCCCTTGAGATCTTCACCGATGTCGACCTAGCCATTGACAAGGGGAGTCGTGTCGTCGTGCTGGGACTCAATGGCGCTGGCAAGACAACATTGCTCCGCATCCTGGGTGGCGTTGAGCCTTCTGATACTGGCGAAATTTCACCCGGCCACGGCTTGAAACTCGGTTATTACGCGCAGGAACACGAAACCTTAGATCCAGCGCGTAGCCTATTGGAGAATATGCGCTCGGCGGCTCCGGATCTTTTAGAACCAGAAATTCGACGTGTACTGGGTTCATTCCTTTTCTCCGGAGATACGGTCGATCAGATAGTCGGAACGTTGTCGGGGGGCGAGAAAACTCGTCTCGCGCTGGCCACGTTGGTGGTTTCGACTGCAAATGTGCTCCTTTTGGACGAGCCTACGAATAACCTCGACCCGGCGAGCCGCGACGAGGTTCTGTCTGCACTTAGCTCGTATGAGGGTGCAGTCGTATTGGTCACTCACGATGAGGGTGCCGTGGACGCGCTTAATCCAGAGCGGGTCCTTCTGCTGCCCGACGGAGTGGAAGACCTATGGAGCAACGATTACAAGGACTTGATCTCGCTGGCATAAGGCCACGTCAGGGTTCATATATGCGAACTCACGACATGTTGACGATCGTTGAAATCCCTTGATACGAATGAGGTCAAGATCAATTTCGCAACGCCGATTTTTTGTACGAGCATATGCAAGATCAACGGACTATCTTGACGGCGAGCGCGAACGAAGTGCAGACACTTTCTTGGAGGAACAAGGGCGATGGCAGGCTTAGGCAAGGGCCGAAGGATCTCAGGCGACGAACGCACAGCGTTGATTGCCGAACTACGAGATCGTTACATCGCCGGTGAGAGCATTCGATCTCTTTCACTCTCAACGGGTAGGTCGTATGGTTTTATCCATCGGCTACTTGTCGAGTCGGACGTGGATCTTCGCGGCCGGGGCGGTAACACTCGAGGGGCTAAAACAGGATGACGTTCCCACCACATGACGAAGGCCTCATTGAGGCTGGCGACATCGTGGTGGAGTGGTCCGGACTAGGTGGCGCGCCGATCGTTACGCTGACGCTCAACCGTCCGAGCACGCTGAACTCTCAGACCGCAGCAACATGGGCAGCACTTGCCCATGTTGGTGACTGTCTACCGAATGAAACCCGCGTCGTAGTTGTACGGGGGAGCGGGGGAAATTTTTCAAGTGGTTTGGATAAGTCAGCATTCGATCCGAACAACACTGACGGCGATCTGAACCTGTTTCGCCTGGCTGGGCTGGCCGACAATCAGATCGACGATCAGATTGCGCAGTTTCAACGCGGATTCACCTGGCTGCGCAGCAACTCAAACATCGTGAGCATTGCTGCGGTGGACGGGGCTGCTGTAGGCGCCGGATTCCAGTTGGCCCTGGCGTGCGACCTGCGAGTTGCAACAGAGACTGCCCGATTCTCGATGCGCGAAGCGTCACTTGGTTTGGTGCCTGATCTCACTGGCACTCGCACGTGTGCACGTCTCATCGGCTACGCGAGAGCTCTGGAGATTTGTGCGACGAGTCGCTGGGTGTACGCCGATGAAGCCCTTGGCTGGGGGCTCATCAACGCAATAAGCCCGGACGGTGACATCGACTCCGCGCTGCGGCCCCTCGTCGAACAACTTCTGTCGGTGTCTCCCGCGGCACTGCGTGAGATCAAGTCGCTGATGGCCTTTGCCGAACACTCCACGCCCGGTGAGCAGCACGCTCATGAGCGAGCGGCACAAGTGCGGATAATCAAGGCGATGCGGCCCGATCACCTGTAGTTCGACAGTGGGAACAGATCGGTGCCTGTGTTTGTTCAAGGGCATGACAGACTTTAGTCACAGTTGAATTTTCGGTGCGCGTGTCGACGGTTAGCCGTTGTACGCACGAAGCACCATCAAGGAGTCGCGTGTCCACCGCCAACCCACACCAAGTACTTCGTAGCTATCGTCGCGACGACTCGGTCGTCGACCGCAAGGTCAACGCCTCGACGGTGCGCCGTATCCTTGGCTACGCTCGCCCATACCGGCTGTACGTCGTCGGATTGATCATCAGCTTGGTACTGGATTCGGCAACAGTGGTCGCTCAGCCGCTGCTTTTTCGTCGGATCATCGATCTGGGTGTTACGCCCGGTGATCGACAGGTCGTGACGACCTGTGCCCTATTGATCGCAGGACTGGCAGTTCTCGATGCAGGCATCACGCTAATCAGCCGCTGGTTTTCATCGCGAATCGGTGAAGGGTTGATCTACAACCTGCGCACGGAGGTATTCGACCACGTTCAGCGCATGCCCGTGGCATTCTTCACACGAACCCAAACAGGTGCGCTGGTATCACGTCTCAACAGTGATGTGATCGGTGCGCAACAGGCGTTCACGTCGACTCTGTCTGGCGTCATCGGCAACTTCATAACGTTGCTGTTCGTAGTGACCGCCATGTTGGCACTGTCGTGGCAAATCACGCTCGCATCCCTGATTTTGCTACCCGTATTCCTGATTCCTGCGCGCTACATGGGTAGGACCCTGCAAGCAATGACCCGCGAGCAGATGCAGCTCAACGCGGACATGGCGTCACAGATGACAGAGCGCTTCAACGTGTCGGGGGCGCTGCTCGTGAAGTTGTTTGGCCGTCCAGGTGAAGAGTCAGTTGCCTTCTCAGGTCGAGCGGGTCGAGTTCGCGACATTGGTGTTCGCATTGCCATGGCTAACCGCATCTTCTTCACCGCGCTTGCTCTTGTAGCTGCGCTCGCCACCGCGTTGGTCTACGGAATCGGCGGCAATCTCGCCATCTCGGGGGTAATTTCGGTCGGAACACTGCTGGCACTGGCGGCACTGCTCACCCGCCTCTACGGCCCTTTGACGGCGCTAAGTAATGTCCGCGTCGACGTCATGACCGCCTTGGTCAGTTTCGAGCGTGTATTTGAGGTACTCGATCTCGAGCCTATGGTCAAAGATCGCGCCGGAGCTATCCCGATTGCTACTGGTCCGAGCACGATCACGTTCGACCATGTTCGCTTTCGCTATCCGAGTGCTGAAGAAGTGTCCCTTGCATCGCTGGAAGGTGTCGCGCGACCAGATGCGCCACCATCATCAGACGTGCTTCGAGACGTCAGTTTCACCGCGCAGCCAGGTCAGATGGTCGCGCTCGTGGGCCCGTCCGGGGCAGGCAAAACAACGATCACCTCTCTGGTTTCACGCCTTTACGACGTTACTGGCGGCTCAGTGGTCATCAATGGTTCGGACGTTCGTGACGTCACGCTTGACTCGCTGCATGCGCTGATCGGTGTGGTCACCCAGGATGCGCACATGTTCCATGAAACTATTCGTGGCAATTTGCAGTACGCCAACCCCAATGCCACCGATGACGAGATCATGGGTGCACTTGCCGACGCACAGGTCCTCGACCTTGTTCAGAGCCTGCCCGAGGGACTTGACACGGTCGTGGGGGATCGGGGCTATCGACTCTCTGGCGGTGAGAAGCAACGGATGGCGATTGCGCGCTTGTTGCTTAAGGCTCCCGACGTCGTCGTCCTCGATGAGGCAACAGCCCACCTGGACAGCGAATCGGAAGCGGCCGTTCAGCGCGCACTTGCTACGGCGCTCAAAGGACGTACGAGTCTGGTCATCGCACACCGCCTATCAACAATTCGCGAAGCTGATCAGATTCTCGTTATTGACGACGGTCGCGTCGTGCAAAGCGGCACCCACGACGCGTTACTTGCCGAGGGTGGTCTTTATCGTGACCTCTACCAGACGCAATTCAAGGGTCAGGCTGATGACGCGGTGGGTTCCCTAACTCGCTAAATCTGGCTGGTCACAGCTCACAGTTGCTCTCGGCCGCGTGAAACGTCTAAGACACTAGATACTGCGCAGTACCCCACCGTCAACGGGCATCAGGGTTCCTGTCACGTAGGAGGCCGCTGGGGAAAGCAGGAAGGCGGCCACAGTGCCAAACTCATGCGGTTCGCCATAGCGACCAAGCGGGATTGCCGCTTCATTACGACGGCGAACCATGTCTGGAGCACCCATACGTGCATCGAGCGCGAACATTCGGTCGGTCGATAGTCGGCCTGGTAGAACCCCGTTGACGCGAATCCCGCGTGGTGCAAGTTCATCAGCTAAATCCTTTACCAACATGGCAAGACCTGGGCGCAAACCGTTGCTGGTGGAGATACCGCTCATCACCTCACGGGCACTCGTGCTGAGTACGAAGACGATCGACGCGCTTGTACCTGTCAGGTCAGCGTCAGGTGCCGTTGCAGCGTTGGCCACAGCGCGGGCGATGCGCAATGGGCCGAGGAATGCGAGGTCAAAGGATTCTCGCCACACCTCATCCGTCGTTCGCATGGCACTTCCCGGCGTGGGTCCACCTGTACTGATCAGGCTCCCGTCTAAGCGACCAAATCGAGCAACGGCGCCGGCTATCACTCGCTCGGCTGTCGTAGGGTCGGAGATATCTCCAGGTAGACCAACGGCGTGCTCGGCGCCACCGAGTTCTGACACAGCTTGGGCAACGACTGCTTCGTCACGAGCAACGATGACAACCTTTGCTCCTTCCGCGACAAGCGCTTTCGCACCTGCGAAACCCAAGCCACGCGAGCCGCCGGTAACGACGAAAACTCGTTCATTCAATCCAAGATCCATGCCTCCATAGTGCCTCGATTTGTCACAGATGTCCGACTGAGAGGCACGCAGGGTGACGGGAGATCACCCGTTCGGCGTACGTTCGGCTGCCTCGGCCTTGGCGACCGCCTTTTTCAGCGCCCGCTCCTCGGCTAACTCAGCCTCGTACTCACGCTCACGTCGGGCCAACATGACGTATCCCGCGACGGTCACACCCGCGAACAGAACCCATTGGATCGCGTACGCGAGGTGCGGGCCGTCCGTCAGATCTGGCAGTGGAAGTGCTTGCAGGCCGGAGTCCTGGGCCGGTGTCGACGAGATCAATTCGACGAAGCCGGGGTAGACCGAGCCCAACTGCCCACCGATAGCGGCAATATCAAGTTCACTGATCTGTCCAATGGGCATATCCGGCGGTTGTGGCCCATCACCGATCTGCGAAGGCTGGATGCGTCCGACCACCGTAACGACGCCATCGGGCGCCGCAGGAACATGCGGAGTCGATGTGGCAGCTCCGCTGACTTTGATCCAGCCGCGATTGACCACAACCACCGCACCGGAGTCTGTGATCAATGGTGTAGCTACCCAAAAGCCATCCGTGCCGTTTAAAGGACGTTTACGGACCAGCACTTGATGGGCGGCATCGTAATGACCAGTGACGATGACCGGACGCCATCTCAACTGATCGGTCACGGTGGACGTGGGGGCTCCAGCTGTGAGCAGTGACTCAAGCGGCACCGGCTTCGCGGCGCCCTGGTTCGTAACGAGGTCGTTGTAGTGACGACGCTCATCTAGTCGACTCAATTGCCAACGGGAAAGGAGAAAGAACGATGGGACGATGATGACAACGGCAGCCAGAAGCCCAAGCCACTTGGGACGTCTGAGAAATCCGTATTTGCCCACAGTGCAATACTAAACTTCGAACCAGAGATGTCCGAGCCGGGGTTTAACGACCACGCTCTATAGCCCTATTGTCATTTCGGACCTCGACTAAACTCACCGTGCCGCCATCTGATTTCTCACGACCAGCATTGGCCACGACAACGGCCAAGTACGGGAGAAAAAGAGCCGCGACGATCATGATCCATCGCCATGGTGAAGGCGCGATCACGGCACCTACAAAGCACACCGTGCGCAGGGCCATCGACCACAGGTACTTGCGGGTTCTACCAACCTGGTCGTCCGACAGCGAAACACCGGCATCGGTGATTTGGTGAACCTCCGGATTGGCCATATTCCTAAGGTAAGCCCTGCCTTACTTATCGGCATCTGGGAAGCGAACTTTGTGATGCGGCTCGCACGTCGAAAGCCACGTACGTCAAGATAGGGTCATGAGCAGCCGAACATACCGAGTAACCGAAATTGTTGGCACGTCACCTGATGGTGTCGAGCAAGCGATCCGTAATGGGATTGAGCGTGCGTCACAGACCATCCGGCACATGGATTGGTTCGAGGTGACCGAGATTCGCGGCCACATCCAAGATGGCGGTATCGACCACATCCAAGTGGGGATGAAGGTCGGTTTCCGACTTGAAGACTCATAAAGCAGACCGATGACGCTGTCCGACGGTCCCGCTGAGGGACTCAGTCCGGTCGTTGTCACGGCACTCGAGACTACTGACGCTTGCGACGTCCGCGGTAGCGCTGAGCCGAAGGTTTCGCCAGTCCTAGCCCGGGTCGGTACACCAAGCCCGGAATACTCGCGCTTTTTCTATCGAGCCGTCGGCGGGAACTGGTACTGGGTGGACCGGATTCCGTGGACCTACGAGCAGTGGTCCGAGTGGGTTCAGGCGCCCGGCTATGAACTCTGGGTGTGCACGGTGGATGGGGCACCCGCCGGGTATTTTGAACTTGACCGCGCGCCGGATGGCACTGTGGAGCTCGCCTACTTTGGCTTACTTCCGGGCTACGCCGGGCTTGGCCTAGGCGGATGGTTGCTCACTCAAGCCTTGCGTCGGGCGTGGGAAACTGAGGGAACGACCCGCGTGTGGGTTCATACCTGCGATCTGGATTCACCCACCGCGCTGGCGAATTACAAGGCTCGCGGGCTACGTCCCTACTCGACCACTACCGAGTACCGCGACCTGCGTGCGCCCACTCCTGGGCCGTGGCGCGGAGCGCACTTGGAGCAGGGCGATTTTCCTGTCCACTAACTCGCTTGGGACACGGTCGAGAAGTTGTAACCCTCGACGACCAGTGCCGGCATCGCTGCGCGGTTGAAATAGTCGCCGAACTCGCGCGCCAGGGTTGGCACTGTGTCGCCTGCATCGAGGATTCGGGTAAGAACGTCCACCGGCGAATCGTTGAAACGGAAGTTGGACGCCGCTCCCACAACCTTGCCGCCGCGAATGACGTACACCCCGTCTCGCGTCAAGCCGGTCAAGAGAAGCGTTTGGGCATCAACGACGCGGTTGTACCAAAGACAGGTGATGAGTAGACCGTCCTCGACTCGGGCAACGACGTCAGCTAGCGAGCCGTTCCCAGCCTCAACGTCCATCCGTAGGTTATCGACGGCAACCGCAAGTGGAACCAGCGATTCAACGGCCGTGGCCCGAGTCGAAATGAGACTTCGAAGAACCCCCTTCTCGATCCACGTAATCGGCTCTAGAGGCAGACCATTGTCGAAAACACTTGAGGCCGCGGATGAAACCACCGCCGTGGCGAACGGGATTGCCTCCATTCCCGGCCATGCTGGATCGCTGGCAATCGTGACCCGTGGATCAGCAACGGCATCGCCGATGCGGGTGCCGCCCCCTGGCTTACTCCAGACGCTGCGACCTTCGGCTGCGTCTCGGGCCATCGAGGACCAGTAGAGATCAATGATGAGATCAGCCGCAGCACTCGGACTCAACACTGCGGTATGTCGACCAGGCTCGATATCGATGCGGGTGGCTTGCCACTCGAGTCCTTGGCGTAATTCAACATCCACCGCGGCGACGTCGATGTCCTGAAGTTGGCGACTCGACCGACCTGCCCACGCCGAGCGTGAGCGATCATGGCTCTTGGCGGTGAGTTCCAACCTCGCCTCGGGCCCTTCGAATCGAGCGCGAGTGCCTGTGGACGTTCCGACATAGGTTGTGATGACAGCCTGCTCGGCGTAACCGAAGTGTTCAATTCCATCTGCGCGGGCGTCGACGAAGATGCGTCCAAGGGCCGGCGTCACCTCGGCCAGCGAATCACTCGTCGCTAGCCCCGGCTCTAGCGACCAATCAGCCGTCGTCAGTGAATCTGGTAAGTCCGCAGCATCGTCAGCGGGACCCGCCTGTTGCGCCGCGGCGATGGCTGCCGAAACAAGCCGGTCAATATCCTCGTGACTATCGATTTGCCCCGTCACAGATCCGGCTGCGGTACCACCCTCAACATCCACGATCGCCACAACTGCTGCAGACACCGAAAACGTCTCGCCGTTCGTGGTGAGCGTGGTTCTAGCCCAGCGAACATTTGCGATTGCAGAGCAGGTGACGATTACCACACAGCCCTTCACGTCCGATGCCGCGGCCAAACCCGATTCCACAATTTCCTGTGGCGTCGGAATGACATGTGAACTCATCGTCCAGCCTCCTTCACGCTGTTGAGGACGTTGACATTTTCAAACAGCGCAGCCGGGCAGCCATGTGACACGGGAGCCACCTGACCAGGTTGTCCCTTGCCGCAGTTGAACGCTCCACCAAGCAGATACGTCGAGGGTCCACCGACAGCCGTCATCGAGCCCCAGAAATCAGTTGTAGTGGCCTGATATGCCACATCTTTCACCTGTCCAGCGAGTTTGCCGGCCTTGATTTTGTGGAATTGCTGTCCGGTGAATTGAAAGTTGAAGCGCTGCATATCAATTGACCACGACTTGTCACCGACGATGTAGATACCGTCGTCGACACCGCCAATCAGAGCTTCCAAGGATGGCCCGACCGGATCGGCTTTCAGTGACACGTTCGGCATTCGTTGAATCGCCGTGTGCGTTGCACTGTCCGCGTAGGCGCACCCATTCGATCGAGGAAGCTCGAACTCGGCGGCCATCGAACGATCGAGTTGATATCCGACGAGTACACCGTCCTTGACGATGTCCCACTCCTGGGCGCCAACCCCTTCGTCATCCCAGCCAACGGTGGACAATCCATGCGTCACCGTACGATCACCAATGACGTTCATCAACGATGTGCCGTACTGCAGCGTGCCGAGTTTGTCGGGAGTGGCAAACGACGTCCCGGCGTAGTTCGCCTCGTAACCAAGCGCTCGGTCGAGTTCAGTCGCATGCCCGATCGACTCGTGGATGGTGAGCCACAAGTTCGTCGGATCAATCACCAACGTGTAGCGACCGGCGTCGACAGATGGTGCGTGCAACTTTTCGCGAAGAAGTTCTGGAAGGCCCGCTAACTCGGAATTCCAATCCCACACCCGTGCACCGCCGATCGTCTGACCACCACCGGTGAGGTACTCCCAGCCGCGGCCGACCGGGGGAGCGGTCGTTGTCATTGTCTCGAATGCGCCCGTTTCACTATCGATGGCGACGGCTGTGAATTCGGCTTCGATCCGAACACGCTGCTGTGTCGTTCGGCTACCAGCGAGATCGGCATAGAACGTTTGTTCCTTGACCGCAAGGACCCGTGCATCGGTGTGGGCCACGGCAGTGTGCGTCAACAATCGGTCGCTGTACTCGGCGAGTAGTGAGATGCGATCTGCCTCGGGAACCTCAAACGGATCAAGGTCGTAGGCCGAAACCCAATTGCCCACATGTACTGGCTCCGGGGCGAGAACGACTCGCTGTGTTACTAGAGGTGCGCTCACTTTCGCCATTGTTACCGCGCGCTCGGCAATTCGAGCCGCCGCATCGGACGAGATCTCGCCGGTGGCCGCGAAACCCCAACATCCATCAACCAACACTCGAACGGAGAGTCCTGAATCAACTGAGGTGACGTTGCCGTCAAGGCGGGCGTCTCGAAGATTTATTGACGAGTTCTGCAGGCGAACAATTCGGACATCGGCGTGCCCCGCGCCAAGTTCACGAGCCCGCGAGAGCGCAGCGTCCTGGCATTGAGCGAAAGGCAAGGCTAGGAAGTCATGGTCGACAGTTCGGTTAGTCACGGTTTTCTCCTACCAGCAGTGGAACCAGATGGACGTGAGATAAGACTCTGCACCAATCACAGTCAGCCCAGTCTGGGGTCGAGGATGACCTTGCCGGTGGTCTTGCGATCGCGGATATCACGATGTGCCTGACCAGCGTCGCCCAATGCGTATGTCGCTCCCGGGAGCGTGCGCAACTCGCCCGACGCGACCGCGCTGACCAGGTCAGCCAGCACTGGGGCGATCATGGTCTCGGGTGTGGCCATCGAATCAACAAGCCAGTACCCGATTACAGACTTTGACCCAACCATCAGGTCAGATGGATTAACCGCCGACTGTGGCGTCCGCGATGCATTACCGAAGCAGACGATCCGACCGAAGCGACCCAGTGCTCGCAGCCCACCGTCGAAAGCTGAGCCACCAACCATTTCCAAGACAACGTCCAGGCCGCGATCCGCGTTAGCTGAACGCAGGGCGGTCGCTATCTCCTTGGCGGACTCCGTTCCGGTGGCTAAAACCCCGGTTGTTGCACCTAACTTCATCGCCAACTCAAGCTTATCCGGGGTGGATGCGGTGGCGATGACATTGCCCGCCCCCGCCTTGTGCGCGAGTTGGACGGCAAGGCTCCCGACACCTCCCGCTGCAGCATTAACAACGATTGACTCGCCAGGCTGCAATCGGGAGACGGTGTGCACGAGGTGATGCGCCGTAAGTCCCTGAACTAGCAACGACAGGGCCGCCACATCGCCGACTGAATCCGGAACCGCGAAACATAATTCGGGTCGAGTGATCGCGTACTCGGCATACGCGCCGCCACGTGAGACGAATCCGCAAACTCGCGCACCAGCGCGTTCACCGTTCACAACCTCGCCAATAACCTCCATGCCCGGGATGAAGGGCAAAGATTGCTCCGACAGATAACTGTTCTCGGCCTGATGGGTGTCGGCGTAGTTCAGCCCAACACCTGTCACCTTGATCAACCACTCGCCGTCCGCCGGCGTGGGAGTTTCCACATCCGTTTCGACAAGAACTTCTGGACCACCAAATGAGTCAACTCGAATAGCACGCATGCATCGAGCGTATTGGGGTTGTGCTCCCTACACCCGTCAAACCACTACATTGAAGGTGTTTGAAACTGTGTCGCAGTTCCGTGAACGCGGTCATTCGCAGATAGGTTTACACGCGTTGGTCTCATTGGTTGGGGAGTGAGTGATGGATCGGGTCGTACTGGTCACCGGTGGCAATCGTGGGATCGGATTAGCGATCGCTCAGGCATTTCACGCCCAGGGCGACCGTGTGGCCATCACTGTTCGGTCGGGTGAGTTACCGACTGAGTTGGCGGGGACGAATGTGCTCGCTCTCGCAGCGGACGTCACCGATCGCGAAAGTGTCGATGCCGCGTTTGACCGTATCGAAGCCGATTGGGGGCCGGTTGAGATTCTGATCGCGAATGCGGGGATCACGCGCGACACACTGCTTATGCGCATGTCTGACGAGGACATCGACGATGTCATCCAAACGAACTTGGTGGGTGCGCTTCGTGTGTCGCGCCGGGCTGCCAAGGGGATGCTGAAACTTCGCAAAGGACGCATCGTGTTCGTATCCAGCGTTGTGGGTCTGCTCGGATCTGCGGGTCAAGTAAATTACGCAGCGTCCAAGTCGGGCCTGATCGGGGCGGCGCGTTCTATTGCCCGTGAACTTGGTAGCCGCGGTATCACCGCAAACGTTGTCGCACCCGGATTCGTCGAGACGGATATGACGGCAGAGTTGGCGCAGGACCGCAAAGCTGAAATTCTCAACTCGGTACCGCTTGGCCGTCTTGCGAGCCCTCAAGAAATCGCCGAGGTGGTGGCATTCTTGGCAAGCGACGCCGCCGGATACATCACCGGTGCGATCATTCCGGTCGACGGTGGCCTGGGAATGGGACACTAACCCGCGCACGTATCGAACGACACATCAACGAAGGGCTCGACATGGGAATCTTGGACGGCAAGCGCATCTTGGTAACGGGCGTCCTGACTGATCACTCGATCGCCTTTCACGTGGCGCGCCTGGCCCAAGCAGAGGGTGCAACGGTAGTTCTCTCGTCCTTCGGTCGCGCGATGTCACTAACGACTCGCATCGCAGGACGATTGCCTTCGCCCGCTCCCGTGGTGGAACTGGACGTGACCGATCCAGAACACTTAGCGGCCCTAGAGGGACGAATTCGTGAGCATGTGGACGGACTCGACGGTGTACTGCACTCAATTGGTTTTGCTCCTGAGACTGCCCTCGGCGGCAACTTCCTCCACACCGAGTGGCCAGATGTGGCAACGGCTTTGCACGTGTCGGCGTTCTCGCTCAAATCACTCACGATGGCATGTCTGCCCCTGATGACGGGGGAGGGGCGCACCTCATCGGTGGTCGGTTTGGACTTTGACGCCACCGTTGCTTGGCCAAAGTACGATTGGATGGGCGTCGCTAAGGCTGCATTCGAGTCGACCGCTCGATACTTAGCTCGCGATCTAGGCCCGCAAGGGGTCCGCGTGAATCTCGTTGCCGCTGGACCGCTGAAGACGATTGCGGCTAAGTCGATTCCGGGATTTGATGAGTTTGAAACCGTATGGGCAACCCGCGCTCCGATCGGCTGGGATCTCGCCGATCCAGAGCCCGCAGCTCGCGGCTGCGTCGCACTACTATCTGACTGGTTCCCACGAACAACCGGCGAGATCGTCCACGTTGACGGCGGCGTACACGCGATCGGCGCGTAGCCATGACTGCTCGACGTCTGGTGATCATGCGGCACGCCAAATCGTCGTATCCGACGGGAGTGCTTGATCACGATCGCCCCTTGGCACCGCGCGGGGTTGATGACGCGCGAGCGGTAGGCGAGTGGCTGCGGACGAACATCGGCACACCCGATCACGTTGTGGTGTCAACTGCCCGCCGTGCACGTGGCACCTGGACACTGGCCGCCGGACCCCTCGGGTACATAGGCGCTGCCGAATACGAAACCGATGCGTCTGGCCCGCTAGTTACCGATCCTCGCGTTTACGAAGCATCCGTGGACACCCTGTTGACGGTTCTGCGTGAAATACCAGATCGCGCTCGGACGGCGATTTTGGTTGGGCACAACCCGGGCTGTGAAGATCTGGTCACGACGATCGCCGGATCCGCAGATCCCGTCGCAGCACACACAATTGCAATCAAGTATCCGACGTGCGGGATTGCTGTTCTTGACTTTGATTCCTCGTGGGCATCACTTGAGGCACACTCAGCCCACTTAACGACATTCAGTGCACCGCGAGGAAACGCTAGCGAATAGGCCCGCGTAATTTTGTGAGCTCCAACTCTTCTGCTTGAGCCGAGTAGCCAGCACACAGCGCGTAGCGTGCAGCCTGTCCCAAAGGTCGTAATGCCGCGCGGCGCATGTCGGCGGAGGTTGCAGAAACACTAGCGCCATCTGTTTGCTGAGCGATGTCAACAATCGCCAGCAGGCGGCTACCAGAAGCAATCATTCGCTGAGCTCTCGCCGAGAGTGTTAACGGGACATGTACCTGTTCATTGGCGCGCATAATGCGAGCCAATTCCCGGGCAAACTCGTCGCGACCTCGCGCCACATCCAACTGGGCAAGCGTGGCCGTCGATTCCGCCATGGCTTCATTGAGTTGCCGCTCGGCTTCTGACAACGTCGGCAACCCGTATGGCGCCTTCGTAAATTCCACGAGGTGCGGTTCCCATAACGTCAGCAACGCCTCGTTGGACGGATCCGGCTGCGACGTGCGAGGGACAAACATCAACGGCTGGACCGTCACATCGGCGACGCACACCACCGCCTCACCCGCATTCGTCGCAGCGGACGATGCCGTCACCGGTCCCGGTACCCCGGTGACGTCACCAGGAACGGGTAGGACAAGACGCAAACTAGTGACACCGTGTCGACGCAGCAGTCCAAGGGCCTGCGTCATCGCGACTGGCTCAACAGCGTCCGTCCACGTGAGAACACGATGGACATCAACATCTCCGGTAATCGCCGCTGCGGCCTCGTCCAAACTTGTCGACTCGGTCAGATAGGCGCTAGCCCAGGCAACAAAGCGACCGGCATCACTCGACACAACCACGAAGAAAGCCTAAGGGTCGCCGCAAGCACCGCTAGTGTTCGGGGCGTGGGAGATGTGCTTCGGTTGGTTGATATTGACGTCGTTCGCGGTGGAGTAGCCATCCTCGACCGACTGAGTTGGGACGTTAAGTCCGGCGAGCGTTGGGTCGTCCTCGGGGGAAATGGGGCTGGAAAAACCACCCTCCTGGCCATCGCCTCTACCCTCGTGCACCCCACGCGTGGCACGGTGGAGATCCTGGGTGAGCGGCTTGGACGTACCGACGTATTTGAGCTGCGCCCGCGGATTGGCCTCGCAAGTGCAGCCTTGGCTGAGCGGATACCCGACGATGAAATCGTGTCAGACGTTGTCGTGACCGCCGCCTACGCGATCACTGGGCGTTGGCGTGAAGGTTATGACATCGGCGATCACGCTCGCGCTCAGCACCTTTTAGACCAACTCGGTGTTGGAGCATTCGCGAACAGGCGTTTCGGCACCTTGAGTGAAGGAGAGCGCAAGCGCGTACAGGTCGCGCGTGCCCTAATGCCCGATCCTGAACTCTTACTTCTTGACGAACCAGCGGCGGGCCTCGATCTTGGGGGCCGCGAGGATCTCGTACGCCGACTTGGCGATATTGCCACCGATCTCAATGCTGCCTCGACCGTTCTCGTCACCCACCATGTGGAGGAGATTCCCGTGGGCTTCACTCATGCATTGCTCCTCAAGCGCGGACGAGCAGTGGCTGCCGGCCCCCTCGAGCACGTCCTGACCGGACCGGTCCTGTCGGAGACATTTGGATTACCACTGTCGATATCCCGCCTCGGTGATCGCTGGTCAGCAAGAGCTGTTTAGTCGACCCAAAACTCGTCGGTTGTGCATATGATCACTTTATGAACCCCGGGGTGTGGTGGTTGATTGCGGCAGGTCTGCTGATCGTTGCTGAGATCCTGACGACCAGTCTGGTGTTCGCAATGCTCGCTGGCGGCGCGGCAGGTGCCGCAGTTGTCGGAGCACTCGGCGGCGGGGTAATCCTTCAAGCGCTCACCTTCGCAGCTGTATCAGGTGTTCTAGTGGCATTTGTTCGACCAATCGCGATGCGGCACATGCAAACACCGGCAGCAATCCGAACCGGAGTCGCCGCTCTGCCAGGCTCGAATGCGATTGTGCTGGAAACGGTTGACAGCCGCGATGGCCGAGTGAAGATCGGCGGGGAAGTGTGGAGTGCCCGTTCCTATGACGGGGACAGCACGTTTCAAGCAGGGGAATCTGTCCAGGTAATTTCGATCGAGGGCGTGACCGCGCTCGTGGGTTAGTTTGCGTCTATTTCGCACCGAATTGGGGATGTGGGTCGATGAGCACTGGCGCGATAGTGACTGCCGTTATTGGACTTCTGGTTGTGTTGCTGGTGGTTCTGACGTTGACTCGGGCGGTGCGTATTGTGCCTCAGGCTCGCGCCGGAATCGTTGAGCGCCTCGGCCGCTACAACCGCACGCTGAGTCCCGGTCTCTCACTTCTCTTTCCCTATGTCGACACACTCAAGCCTCTGGTCGATATGCGCGAACAGGTTGTCTCGTTCCCACCTCAACCCGTAATTACTGAAGACAACCTCGTGGTGAACATCGACTCAGTGATCTACTTTCAGGTGACAGATCCGAAGGCAGCGATGTACGAGATCGCCAGTCCCATTACCGGTATCGAACAGTTGACTGTGACAACGCTGCGAAATGTCATCGGCGGAATGGATCTCGAACAAACGTTGACCTCTCGGGAGGAAATCAACAATGTTCTACGCGGTGTACTCGACGAAGCCACAGGCAAGTGGGGAATCCGCGTGAACCGGGTTGAACTTAAGGCGGTTGACCCGCCGGCAAGTGTCCAGGAAACGATGGAGAAGCAAATGCGTGCCGAACGTGAAAAGCGCGCTTCGATCCTAACGGCAGAGGGATTCAAACAATCACAGATTCTGACGGCCGAGGGTGAACGTCAATCTGCAATCCTGCGCGCAGAAGGTGACGCTCAATCTCGCGTCTTGCGGGCGGAAGCCGAAGCTACCTCGATTCAAAAGGTATTCGACGCAATCCACGCAGGAGGCGCAGATCCTCAGGTACTCGCTTACCAGTACATTCAGGCGCTGCCAACGCTGGCACAGGGATCCGCAAATAAAGTCTGGGTCATTCCCGCTGAACTCTCTCGAGCTATGGACACGCTAGGTGCTGCATTCACCAGGCCACCGGCCGGTTCCACCAACACAGATACCTCTTCCGCTCCCAGCGTCGCGGGAACACCGACGACAGCAACCGCACCACTAGCTGACGAATCTGCTGATAGCTAGAAAGTCGTAAACGTGGGTGTCTGTAGGCTCACCGTGTGAGTGCACCAGTCCGTTGTCGAGCCGACCTGTGAACCTTCTCATTTTAGGTGCCGCAGGTATTGCGGCCGGTGCTGTCAACGCCGCGGTAGGTAGCGGGACGCTGCTGACGTATCCGCTTTTGCTGGCTGCTGGCTTGCCGCCCGTGGTTGCCAACGGCACAAATTCACTCGGAATCTCGCCAGGAAATGCAGCCGGAGCCTTCGTTTATCGAAAACAACTAGCTGGTCGTGGCCGGGTGGTTGTGGGGCTCATGCTCATGATTGGTATCGGTGCGGCGATCGGGGCGAGCCTCGTTCTTCGCTTGCCTGCGAATGTGTTCGAGACACTGGTGCCCTGGCTGATCATTGCGGCCTGTGTGCTTGTTGTCGTTCAGCCGCGGATCAGTCGAATGATCGCCAGTCGTGGAATCGATGCCACGAATTTGCCCAAGTCGGCTCTCTTTCCGATCCTGTTCTGCGTTGGCGTCTATGCCGGCTATTTCGGCGCGGCGCAGGGAATCTTGCTCATCGCTGTCCTTGGAACGATGTACAGCACCGATCTGCAGTTGTCGAACGCCGCCAAGAACGTCTTGCAGGGCGTTAGCAACTTTGTGGCAGCGATCATTTTTGCCTTTGCTGGTGCTGTGTACTGGCCCGCGGCAATCGCCGTTGGCGCCGGCGCATTTATCGGAGGGTTCATCGGAGCGCCGATCGCCAAGCGGCTACCTGAGCCGGCGCTTAGAGGTCTGATCGTAACAATCGGGTTGGTTGCCGCCGGCGTAAGTATCTCGAGGCACTAGTGGCGATTATTCACATCTCAGATGTACAAGATGGGCGCGTGCGTGATTTCACTCAACTGACCGACGTGGAACTGCGCAAGGTACGCGAACCTGAGGAAGGTCTATTCCTCGCCGAGGGGGATAAGGTGATTCGTCGTGCGTTCACTGCCGGTTACACGCCGCGCGCGGCGCTGATGACGGAACGTTGGTTCGAATCAATCCGCGACGTCCTCGATGCGACTGGCTGCACAACGTACCTGGCCGATAGCCAGACCCTTGAATCAATAACCGGCTATCGCGTCCATCGCGGTGCGCTCATGTCGTTTGAACGCAAACCACTTCGATCCGTCGACGACATCACGACTGTGGCACGAAGAATCGTGATCTTAGAAGACTTAGTTGACCACACAAATGTCGGTGCGATCTTTCGAAACGCAGCTGCCCTCGGCGTCGAAGCCGTGCTCGTCACGCCATCATGTGCCGATCCGCTTTATCGGCGAAGTATCAAAGTGTCGATGGGCACGGTATTTGCTGTCCCGTGGACGCGCATCGAACCGTGGCCTGACGGGCTGAAAGCGTTGCAAGAAAGTGGATTTACATGCATTTCCATGACACCCGACGCGTCGGCACGCTCGGTACGCGAGCTAGATCTAGATCAACGGATTGCCGTAGTCGTTGGCACCGAAGGCGACGGCCTGAGTCAAGCAGCGTTCGACGCATGCGATGAACAGGTGCGTATTCCGATGACCGGTGATGTCGACAGTCTCAATGTCTCGGTGGCAAGCGCCATTACGTTCTTCGCCCTGCAGGATCGCTAGGTGCTAGCGGCGACGACGTCCGACGACCAATGCCGTGAAAAAAGCGCCAACCGCAGCGCCCAAACCACTACTGAGCGGATTATCGATCAGCGGGAGCCACTGCAAGAGGAAGGTTGCGCCGAAGACGACGCCACCGCACACAACGGCAGCAACAACCGCTTTGGGCAACACGCCGCTGCCGCTTGCGGCAGCCTCCGGCGTGGTTACCGACCCCGACGATCGCGGTGCGACCGTCCCACCTGTTGGTCGAGCTGAGGTGGCGCCCGTCAAGCTGGCATCTACCTCGCGCAACAGACGTTCGATATCGTCGTTTTGACTCATAACACCATCATGCCGCACCGCGAGGTTTGGCAGCCTAGCAACGGTAGCCTTGGGTCCATGTCTGATATTGCATCCCAAACACAGCGCAGCAAATGGCTTCCGATGATTTTTATCGGCCTTGGTATTTCGCTGATCATTATGGACGCAACGATCGTCAATGTATCGCTGCCGTCGATCATCAGGGAACTCAATATCAACTCGATCGATGCGGAGTGGGTCAATGCAATCTATTCATTGACATTCGCAGCATTGCTGATCGTGATGGGTGGACTAGGCGATCGGTTCGGTCGCAGGCTCATGTTCGTGCTAGGCGCTGGTGTATTCCTCGTCGCAAGTATCGTGGCGGCGCGGACAGGATCGGGCGAAGCACTCATTGCCGCACGCGCCTTGCAGGGCGTCGGCGGCGCGATGATGTCGCCCACATCGCTGTCGCTGATCAACTCGATCTACAAAGGCAAGGATCGCACCATTGCGTTCGCGATTTACGGCTCGATCATCGGTGGCATGGCCGCTATCGGCCCACTTCTCGGCGGCTACCTCACTGAGCACTATTCGTGGCGTTGGGCGTTCTACATCAACGTCCCCATCGCCCTAATCATCATCGTCGGGTCCCTCATGTTCGTGCCGGAATTCAAGGACGCCCAGATTGCGCCAGGCATAGACGTCGGTGGTGCGGTCCTGTCGACCCTTGGCATCGGCACGTTAGTTTTCGCGCTCATTGAAGGTCGCAACTACGGATGGTTTAAAACGGTCACGGACTCGTCGATAGGGGGTCTGAATTGGCCTGCCGGGTCTATCTCTCCGGTCTTTTGGGCCCTCGTACTTTCCGCTGCCTGCCTCATCGGTCTTTATTTACTGGAGACACAACGCACGAAGGCTAACAAGTCTGTTCTTCTCGATTTCTCTCTCTTTAGCATTCCGACCTTTGGCCTCGGCAGCTTCGCGGCGATGATCGTTAGCCTTGGCGAGTTTGGCATCCTGTTTTCACTGCCTCTGTTCCTTCAAAGCGTCCTTGGCTATACGGCATTCGGCGCAGGCGCCTTGCTCGCTGCCCTTGCCGTTGGCGCATTCATTGCTGGCCCCACGGCGGCGACCCTGGCGATGAGGCGATCGCAACGATTCGTCGCTCAACTCGGACTTGCACTTGAAATCGTGGGCATCGTTGGTCTCGGGCTAACGATCTCGACGTCAGTTAGCGGATGGGTAATCGCGTTCTGGCTCGTGATTTACGGTGTTGGCGTTGGCTACGCGAGCGCGCAGTTGACCGGATTGATCCTCGCCGACGTTCCGGTTCGCAAATCTGGACAGGCCAGTGGCACGCAGAGCACGGCCCGCCAGTTGGGCTCGGCTCTGGGAACGGCGATTCTAGGAACCGTCCTGTTCCTATCGCTGTCCAAGCTTACGTTCAGCAATTTGGCCAGCGTGCCAGGTCTTGACGAAGCCCAGCGCCATCAAATCGCAGACCTGGTGGAAAAGACTGCCGGCACGGTGATTCCGTCCCTGCACCAGCAACCCGGCGGAGCGCAAATCGCCGAAGCGGCCGGTGAAGCCTTTGCTTCGGCTGTCCGATACGCGTCATTTACCGCGGCAGCATTCGTGCTCCTGGGTCTACTGGCTACGCTACGACTTCCGTCTGGGGTTAAGTCTCACACTGAATCGATCGACAGCACCGTTGATCGGTAACGCCCAACGCGTCACGATATAAACCGAACACGTACAGGAGCTGCAGATGTCGACTGCGCAGAGCGACAACACCGTCTTTGATTACCTCGTTGTTGGGGGTGGAGCCGCCGGATCAGTCTTAGCTGCCAGACTTTCCGAGGATTCAGATGTGACCGTCGCGCTGATCGAAGCGGGTCCATCAGATGAGAATGAACCGCGGGCACTCCAACTGTCCCGCTGGTTCGAAATGCTCGAGGGGGAGTACGACCTCGACTATCTGAGCGTCGAGCAGGAGCGTGGCAACTCTCATATTCGGCAAGCGCGCGCACGCATTCTCGGCGGCTGCGCGTCACACAACACCATGATCGCGTTTAAGACTCCTACCGAGGATCTTGACAGCTGGGTGGCCGCTGGCGCGCAGGGCTGGGATGGCCAAACGCTGCGGCCTTACTTCGATCGACTGCAAGTCCCCATCCAACCGGTGATCCCTGAACATCGAAATCCATTTCTCACTGATGTAACAACAGCGGCGCAGACGGCTCTTGGCGTGCCCGCTGTCGATGACTGGAACGACGGAGAACTCCGAACCGGAGCGGGCTTCTTCCCTGTTGGATATGACCCACAGACCGGGGTGCGCGGATCATCATCAGTTTGGTATGTGCATCCGGTCATGCATGAACGCGCGAACCTCAGTGTCCTGCTCGAGACCACCGCACTGACCGTGGAGTTTGACGGTTTACGCGCGACGGGAGTTACAGTCAAGAATCCAGACGGCACGACAACCTTGCTCAGTGCTCGTCGCGAGGTCATTTTGTCGTGCGGCGCCATCGATACTCCAGCGCTCCTGATTCGAAGCGGCGTCGGTCGTCAGAGCGATGTCACGGCGCTCGGAATTCCTTGCGTCATTGATCTGCCTGGCGTTGGTGAGAACCTGATGGATCACCCTGAAGGCCTCGTCATTTGGGAATCGACCGTGCCAATGTCTGAGCCGCGCGTTTCGGACTGGGACGCGGGCATCCTCGCCCGTTTCGATGGCGACAATGGCTTCCCTGATCTGATGTTCCATCTGCCGCTCATGACGTTCGGGGTGCACGCCGAACGGCTCGGGTACAAGCTTCCTGAGAACACGGTGTCCATTACCCCGAACGTACCTCGTCCAAAGAGTCGTGGTCGGGTGTGGCTCGAGTCGGCAGATCCGTCCGTGCCGCCCAAGATCGACTACCGCTATTTCACAGACCCAGACGGGTACGACGAGACCATGATGCTCAAGGGTGTCGAGCTAGCGCGTCAAATCGCGGCGACCGAACCGATGAAGTCGTGGATCGTTCGAGAGGTTTTCCCGGGCCCCGACGTCGAAGGCGAGGAACTCGCCGAGCTGGTGCGCAGAACCAATCACACCGTCTACCACGTGTCCGGGACCTGCCGGATGGGTTCGATTGACGACCCACAGGCCGTGGTAGATCCCCAACTTCGTGTTCGTGGCCTTGAATCATTACGAATCGTGGACGCTTCCGTTTTCCCAATCCTCACGACGATCAACCCGATGGTGACTTTGTACATGATGGGGGAGCGCGCAAGCGACATCATCCGCACGGGAGTGATCTAGGATTCCGGCGCAGCCGCCAACAATTTGGACGACATTGCCCCAAAGTCCTTGCCCTCCATGGCAGTTAACGTCAGACTCATCCGATCCGGAGCGTTAAGGTGCTCTGCTCGCTAACAGATAGGTATGGAACATGGCCAGTGCAATCGAGCAACGAACTATTGACATCATTCCCGAGAACGAGCGTCACGGGCAGTCACGAGATCTGTTTACGATCTGGTTCGGCTCCAACATCCTGCCGCTGACGATTGTCACGGGCGCACTAGGTCCCGCCGTCTACGGACTAAGTTTCACCGCCTCAGTCATTGCGATTCTCATCGGCAATCTCGGTGGCGGGCTGCTCATGGCTCTGCACAGCGCCCAGGGCCCGAAGCTTGGTGTTCCACAGATGATCCAGAGCCGTGGACAGTTTGGTTCCATCGGCAGCGTGATCGTTGTTCTCATCGCGGTGTTCATGTACATCGGATTCTTCGCGTCAAACCTTGCTCTGGCCGGCGAGACGTTGAATCTGGCCAATTCCAGTATCGATCCGAAGGTTGGCGAAATCGCTGCGGCGGTCATCGCACTTGTGGTCGTTGTCTTTGGCTACAACTTGATTCACACGCTGAATAAGATCGCCACCATCGTTCTCGGTATCGCAATGCTCGTCGGCATGATCCTGATCGTGACCAATGGCCTGCCAGCGGACTTCTTCACCAAGGGCGGCAGCATTGGCGACAGCCTCGGCGCATTCTTGGGCATGGTGTCCATTGCAGCCACGTGGCAGTTGGCCTACGCTCCGTACGTTTCGGACTACTCGCGCTACATGCCCAAGAATGACGCTGGCGCGCGCTCGGCGTTCCTGGCGTCGTACTGGGGCTGCACGCTCGGCTCCATCCTTCCGATGATCTGGGGTGTCATGGCAGCGCTGGCAATCCCCGAGGCTGCAGACGCGATCAACGGTATTAACAGCAGCGTCGGCAAGCTCGGTGTCGTTTTCATGATCCTGTTCTTCCTGACCGCATCTCAGTCGAACGCCATCAACTTGTACGGCGGCACCCTGTGCACAATCACCGTGATTCAGACGTTCGCTACCAAGTGGTTGCCTAAGGCCTCAGGTCGCTGGATCATCGGCGCGGTGTTCATCGTGCTCTCGCTCTACATCGCGCTGACCTTGACCGACTTCTTGGCGTCGTACAGCGCCTTCGTGTTGATCCTCTCGTACATGTTGATTCCGTGGACCGCCATCAATCTGGTCGATTTCTACATGATTCGTAAGGGTAAGTACCACGTTGAATCCTTCTTCCACGAGACGGGTGGGATCTACGGCCGCTTCAACTGGGTGGCCATTGCGTCCTACTTCATCGGTATTCTCGCCGAGGCTCCGTTCGCAAATCCATCTTCGGCCTGGAAGGGCATGTTCGTAGATTCCCTTGGGGGAGCGGACATCGCGTGGATCGTCGGATTGATCGTGACTGGAACGGTTTACTACTTCTTGGCCAAGGCCACCAAGCAGGATGTCGTTCCTGTAGAAGTTCTGCACGAACTGTCGTAGTGAAATCTCACTTAACCATTGGACTTGTTCAATGGTTACCAATTCCTGGGCAGGGCGATCAGAACACCGAGTACGCCTGTAATCAGATTACGGCGCTACGGGGGAGTGATCTGATCGTTCTGCCGGAATTGTGGCCGAACGCGTGCTCCGGTACGACGGCGGGCGCAGACGCACGATCTACCGCCCAGCCACTTGACGGACCACGTACCGAACAACTGAGTCGTGCTGCACGCGCATCTGAGTCCTGGGTTCTGGCTGGCTCAGTCACCGAACTATCGGGTACTTCTATCTACAACACGGCGTTGCTTTTCGACCGCACCGGCACACTCGTGGCCACCCATCGCAAGGTAAATCTCTACACACCACTCGGTGAGCACGAAATTTATACGGCCGGTTCCGGGTACTGCGTGGTGGAGACGGCCGAAATTGGCAACATCGGAATCGCTACCTGCTTTGATGCAGACTTTCCCGAAACAGCTCGCGCCTTGGCTCAAGCTGGTGCGAATATCGTGGCTCATCCGTCCGCGTACGAACTAGCCGCGCAGAGTTGGTGGGACACGCTGTATCCAGCGAACGCCCTTGCCAACGGGCTGTGGTGGATCTCGGTGAATCAATGTGGCACGAATGGTGGCACAACGCAGCTGGGGGCAAGCCGTGTCATCTCGCCCAACGGGGTGATCGTTCACGAAAGTGTGCGCGCTCGAGACGGCGAAACCCCCGCGCCGGTGACCGCGAAAGTACACATAGGCTTCGAGGCGGAACTTGCTGCGTGGCATGAGCACTGTTCCATCCTGATCGAGCCAGCACCCACGGCCGTCACCAATATTCAGCATAG
Source organism: uncultured bacterium (assembly GCA_903826575.1). Taxonomy (GTDB): domain Bacteria; phylum Actinomycetota; class Actinomycetes; order S36-B12; family CAIYMF01; genus Longivirga. Next base: position 32,534 of record CAIKEU010000001.1, on the reverse strand, counting down.
GAACACATAGATGCCGGAGTCACCCTCCAGATCAGATTTCCACTTCGCTGTCGAAGCGGATCTACTCGACGAACAAGGGGAGCCAACCTTAGGCCGGGCCGGTCTCATTACGACTCCACATGGCACCATCGCAACACCAGCTTTCATCCCAGTAGGCACGAAGGCAACCATCAAAGCTGTTCTGCCGCAAGCGATGCGCGATCTTGGCGCACAAGCTCTACTGGCCAACGCGTATCACCTCTACCTTCAACCTGGACCCGATATCGTCGATGACGCAGGGGGACTGGGTCGATTCATGAGCTGGGACGGGCCGACCTTCACCGACTCCGGGGGATTTCAGGTGCTGTCTCTCGGCGTGGGCTTCAAAAAGATCATCGCCATGGATGCCTCCACTGTCCAAGCTGACGATGTCATCGCTGACGGCAAAGATCGCCTCGCACATGTTGACGACGATGGCGTGACTTTTAAGTCGCATCTCGACGGCTCGATGCACCGGTTTACCCCGGAAGTGTCAATGCAGGTACAGCATCAAATCGGCGCTGACATCATGTTCGCCTTCGACGAATGCACCACATTGCTGAACACTCGCGGCTATCAAGAACTCTCCGTGCAGCGGACTCAAGATTGGGCTATTCGCTGCGTCTTGGAGCATCAGCGACTCACCGCTGCTCGCGTACACCGGCCGTATCAAGCGCTATTTGGCGTTGTCCAAGGCGCTCAATACGAAGATCTTCGACGTAAGTCAGCTCGTGAGTTAGCCGAGCTCGAGCTTGACGGATTTGGAATCGGCGGCGCGCTGGACAAGGGGGAACTTGGCACGATCGTGCGCTGGGTATGCGAGGAACTTCCACCCGATCGTCCGCGACACCTGCTTGGCATCGGTCAGGCAGATGACGTGTTTGCTGCCGTAGAAAGTGGCGCCGACACATTTGATTGTGTCGAGGCGTCCCGTAACGCCCGTAATGGAACGGTGTACGTAGGGGATCGGCGCATCCATGTGCGAAACGCCATCAACCGTCGAAACTACGAGCCTCTTGATCCTGAATGCGATTGCTACACCTGCACGAATTACACGCGAGCCTACCTGCACCACCTATTTAGCGCGAAAGAAATGCTGGGTTCAACGCTAGCGACAATTCACAACGAGCGCTACATCGTGCGATTGGTCGATCGAATCCGCGCGAGCATGATCGATAAGACGTTCTACGAGTTCCGAGCCGATGTGCTGGGACGAATTCAGGGGAGTAGCCCACAGGAGTGACCGGCCCGGGTTCTACCGTCGACTCAGGCCGCGTGAACGTCCGCGAATTCGACGTTATCGCCGTAACTCGGTTCGCGACTCTTTACCCAGCCAATCACCGGGTACGTCACAGGCAGCAGGAAAACTTCCAGCATCGTTTTGTAGATGTACCCGACGAATACGTAGTTGAGGAACTCAGCACCGGTGATAACACCATAAAAGGCAACAGTGCAAAAGACCAGTGTGTCGGCAAACTCGCCGACAACTGTGGAACCCACCAAACGTAGCCAGAGACGCTTTTCTAAGGTTCTTTCCTTGATCTTCACCAAGACATAGGAGTTCAAGAACTCACCCGCGAGGTATCCGCACACACTTGCCAGCAGGATGCGCGGGACGAATCCGAGCACGGCTTCGAAGGCCGATTGGTTCTCCCAGCCGGGTGCCGGCGGTGCCAACTGCACCATATATAAGGTGAACCCGGCCAAGACAGCCAGTGCGAAGCCGAGCCAAATAATTCGCCTGGTGGCCTTGAGTCCGTACACCTCGGCGAGAATGTCTCCCAAGACGTACGTCAGCGGGAACAAGAATGCGCCGCCGTCAGTGATAAAAGGTCCGAAGGCAATTAGTTTCGTCGCCGAAATATTCGACAGCAGCAACAAACTGACGAACACCGTCGCCAAAACCGGATACAGACTCGACGGGACGACGGCGAACTTCGGCTTTTCAGACGCTGCGGGTAGTTGGCTTGTCATTATGACCTAATTGAATCAGTAGGGGTACAAGATCAGGTTCGTGGGCCGGCGTGAGTCCGTAACATTACATAATGTCACTTATCGGATATCAGATACCACCTCAACGAGCTCACGTCCGGGCCAACGCCCGATACTCGCTTAAGCCGCGTGGACCGCATGCCCTGCGGCTCGCAACACCTCTATGGCACGTTCAAGTGCCGCTGCATGTACGAGGATGTAATCGGTGTCGTACGTCGACACCACGAAAACGCTGACATCTACGTCGGCCAATGGCGCAGTCAAAGATGACATAACGCCGACCATCGAAAAGTCCAGCGGACCGACCACCTCCAAGGCGCGCCAGTCCGGTTCAACCTTCACATCGTCGCCTGCCGGTGCGCAATCTTCGACACACACCACAGAGATCTCATCGGCCGTTCGCGTCGCGGAGAAGAACGACGGACCAGCCGAAGGCGTTGGCCATGGACTGTCCGGCGAAAGTCGACAAACACTAAGCCGATCGGTAAGTACACGAAGTTCCATATCTCATTCTCTCCCGTCAGCACGAAAAGTGGCCCATTGAGATTCTCAGGTGACACACAGGCGCACCATATGGGCCTCAGACCTCGTACGGGCAGAGTTCAGAGCATGACCATTCAGTGGACGACACCGCGTGGTCACAATGAGATAAAGGGTTTGATTTTTCCGATCCTGGGGAACACTCCCTACGTCTCAAACGTTGAGACCAATAAGGCCGGCAAAAATGCCAGCCAGTACGGAGGGTGATGACAATGATGAACGAAACCTCACTGCGCGGTACGCGTCTTGGCGCGACGTCGTACGAGAACGTCGACCATGTTGAACTAGCTCCTCGCCATGTAGTTACTTTCCATTGCCCAGAGGGCCACACAGTTACCGTGCCCTTCGCTGATGAAGCAGATATCCCTGTTGTATGGGAATGCCGATGCGGTGCTGAGGCTCTGGTCACCGACGGGGTTAAGCCCGAAGCAAAGTTCGTGAAGCCGGCACGTACCCATTGGGACATGCTGCTTGAGCGTCGAACCATTGAAGATCTCGAAGTTCTGCTCAAGGAGCGGCTCGAGCTTCTCGAAGATCTGCGCACGACGAAGAGCGCCTAGAACTTTATATAACTTGCGAACGCGGTCTGAGGCCTTCCCCTCGACCGCGTTCGTTTGTTTTTTACGGCGCAGTCCGGCTATTCGTCGACGATAAATCCCTCTATTGCTGTGCCGGAATCGGGACGGGGTTCAGGCTCGTCAACGCGGTGGACATGTCCGGGTACCGCGCCATCGTTAAAGGTGGTCGGTCGGAAGTTCTCATCGAGAATCAACCCGGCGGCCTGCGCCTGAGCTCGCAGTCGCTTCGTTCCCAACGCGCCAATACCCCGCCGGATTCCAGGAATCAGCATGAACCCGCCTAACGCACTCGTCACGAGCCCCGGGGTTGCAATGGCCACGCCGGCGACGAATCGCAGACCCGCATCCCCCATTACTTTCATCGCCGACGAAGAGGTTCGCCGGTCCGGCGATATGACGATGAGACCATCAACGCTGGCAGGTGTTGTCGCCCGCAACGCGGAGAACCCGGCCCGGCGACATACCGCCACGCCCACGATGAACAGAATCATCATGACCAGAGCGACACCACCCCAGCCGATCCATCGAGCAAGGACTGCTGCGGCTAACCATTCCACCGCGATGTAGCAGATAACCCCGAGAATGAATACCGGATTCATGCGCGCGACTTCTTACCCAACATCAATTCGACTTCGACGAACTCACCGTTGACGCAAGAAGGCGACGGCTCTTGGCAAATTTGTCTGCCGCTCCCCATTGCGTCACCCGCCACAGGGCCTCGGTCACAATCTTTTGATTCATCTTCGAATCGCCGAGTTCACGTTCAATGAACTCGATCGGCACTTCCACGACCCCAAGTCCAGCTCGTACAGCGCGCCAAGCCATGTCGACCTGGAAGCAGTAGCCCTTACTTTCAACGTCGCTAAGGTCAAGGGTGCGCAACGCATCGGCGCGAAAGGCGCGATAACCGCCGGTGGCATCGTGCAGCGGAATTCCGAGCATCGCGCGCGTGTAGAGATTGCCACCACGGCTCAGGAACTCTCGATGTTTTGGCCAGTTGACAACCGACCCGCCTTGCACCCAGCGCGAGCCAAGTACGACATCCGCATTTCTGAGTGCCGCAAGGAGTTTGGGCAACTGCTCTGGCTGATGACTGCCGTCTGCGTCCATCTCGACGATGACGTCATAACCCTGATCGATTGCCCACGCGAAGCCCGACAGATAGGCAGCCCCCAGGCCTTCCTTGCCCGCACGATGCAGAACCTGAATGTGATCATCGACGGCGGCAAGTTCGTCGGCAATGTCGCCGGTACCATCGGGACTGTTGTCGTCGGCGATCAGGATGTGCGCCTCTGGAACACAAACGCGAGCCCTACTCACGATGCGCTCTATGTTCTCGCGCTCGTTGTACGTTGGGATGATCACCAAGATTCGTCCGAGATCGGCGAAGCTGTCGTACGTCACGGGGCTAACTCCTGAATCGGATCTACATGGTCAGTGCTATCGGTAGAGCCTACGCGACGTTCCCGCCGATTTTGCATTGCCGCGGCGGCAATGCACCCAGCGGCCAACAGCACGGCTAGCCCTTCGGGCCATCCGCCGAGCCGGTCAGAGACCGTGATGTCATCGCGCAGGGCTACTTGATCAACCAAATAACCCGGCCCCGACTCCCCCAAAAGCCCAGCAAACGAACCGTCTGGTCGAATGATTGCTGAAATCCCACTCGTGCTGGCGATCAGCACAGACCGACCGTGCTCAATGGCCCGAAGTCGAGACATCGCCAGTTGCTGTTCAGGCTGACCAGTGTGCGCGTACGTGGCGTTGTTCGTCTGAATGGTCAAAACACGCGCACCGCGTCCGGCCAAGGGACCCACCACCCCACTGCCGATTGTTGCCGCGCGGGCTAACTCGTCGTAGGCAACCTCGAAACATATGAGATCGCCAATGCGTGCTGGGCCTAGTTGCATAACGCCCGTTGAATCACCGGCGGCGAAATCACGAGGAATGCGATCAAGTCGATCGGTTATATGTGAGATCAGCGAGCGCATAGGGATGTATTCGCCGAACGGAACAGGGTGCTGTTTGACGTAGAAGGAAGTTGGGCCGGGGGTGGCCGAATGTGTCGGCATCCACACGATTCCAGCGTTCCAGATGTGCGTTGGGTCGCTGGGGACGTTTACGACTGCGCCAACCAGGATCGGCACATCCATCGCATCAACTGCGGTCTGAATCAATTCCCCGGCCTGCTGATCGACTAAGGGGTCGATATCGGTTGAGTTCTCGGGCCAAATCACAAAATCGGGACGAGGCGTTTTCCCACTCTTGACGTCCGCAGCCAACACGAGCGTCTCTTTGACATGGTTTTGCAACACCGCTTCGCGCTGGCCAAGAAAATCAAGACCAACACCCGGAACACTCCCCTGAACAACAGCCGCAGTGACGCTTGCTGGCCCGCCGGAGGTCGTTCCGACCGTTGCAATGGGCACCACTCCCCCTGCTGTACTAAGCAGAGCTACCCCAATCAATGATGCGACGCACAATCGCGGTGAACGACGCCTGCGCCACGCATAAGCCAGCAGGGTACCGATTAGCGCCACCACGGCTGTCACCAATGGCGCACCTGCGAGCGCGGCGTAAGAGGCTAATGGGGACGATGCCTGACTGAACGCCAATCGTCCCCATGGAAAGCCGTTGAAGGGAAAGCGATCTCGTAGCGCTTCGGTCGTGACCCACATCAGCGGAACAGCTAACGGCCACACCTTGAGTCGAGAGGTGATGGCAACACCGGCACCAAGTAAGCCGAAGGCGGGAGCGAACAGCGCACTGAGCATTACCCACGCGTCGTCACCCACTACCCGCATCCAGGCGATGTGTGGCAGGAAAAAGGACACCGCGAAAACCAGACCAAGCCAGAAACCCGTCCACGTCCGTGCCCCATGCCAACTCAAGGTTGCTATCGCTACCGCAATCGGCGCCAACCACATCAGGTCATGTGGCGGAAAAGCGAATACCAGAAGGACACCGCTGGCGACCGTTCCAAGAAGACGCCACAGTAACTCCACGCTGCGTGAGTGCTGGGTCGGCATCGCCTGGGACATCTACCTAGGTTACGTGAGGTTCAGCGTCCAGCGACCGCATGACGTCACCTCTGAGCGAACGCGGAAAAAGTTCCCGATTCAGCTCCGCGATTTACGGGACGACGCACGTGCCCGATGCAGATGCCACAATCAGCGGCTCGTCGAGTACTGAAGCAGCCGATGCGGATTTCTCCGGGTTTGCCCGACACACAACTCGCGCTTCGAAGGCGATGGCACGGGACCGCGTACCCACTCGGGTAACGGTGGCCGTGGCTTCGAGAACATCGCCGCCCATGACAGGGGCAGTGAAGGCGACCTGATCGTACGCGGCAAACAACCCCTCGTCGCCATCAGTGCGAATCAGTAGTTCGGTGGCAACGTCACCGAACATCGACAGCACATAGGCACCGTCGACAAGATTGCCACCGTAGTGCGCGTGTGAATAGGGAACGTAACGTCGGTGCGTAACCGACATGCCAAGCCGTGCATCTTGCTCGGTCACGAGCGTTTCACCGTCTTTCGTTCCGCAAGTAGCGCATGTACGAGATAGGACGCCACCTCACCCGGGGTTGTTCCCTTTCCAAATATTCTATCGACGCCTAACTCACCGGTCATCGACTCATCAAAACGTGGCCCACCAATTACTAACAGGGGCCGCCTTTCCGCCGGGAACGCCTCGCGGAAGGCTGCGCTCATCTCGCGCGTGTTATGCAGGTGAGCGTCCCTCTGCGTGACGACCTGTGAGACGAGAACTGCGTCAGCTTTGTGGATACGTGCCTGCTCGACAAGGTCGGGTACAGACACCTGAGCACCAAGGTTTACGACCGTGAGCTCCGAGTAATACTCCAGCCCCTTCTCCCCCGCGAAACCCTTAATGTTCAAAATGGCATCGATACCCACAGTGTGCGCATCCGTGCCGATACATGCGCCCACCACCACAAGTGGTCGACGCATCACCTTCTTGACTACCGAGTTGACCTCTTTTGGCGACAGCAGCGGGTAGTCGCGCTCTATAACGTGTACGTCGCGGAGATCAACTAAATGCTGCACCGAGCCGTACACAACAAAGAATGTGAAGTCCGGGCCCATCGCCTTTGCGTGCACGACCATCGCGGGGTCTATGCCCATCTTTTTGGCCAGCTGCAGCGCAGCCCCCTCGGCCTTTTTGTCATGCGGTAATGGCAGCGTGAACGACATCTGCACCATGCCATCACCCGCGGTGTCACCGTAGGGGCGAACGATGGTCTTCTCCGACGTTGCCTTCGACGCCGATGCAGTCATCGCGCAACTCCTTCGTCGAGCATGTCGGCTGCCGGGTTGAGGTAACCCGATTCCTTCTTAATCACACCATCAAGACCACGACCAGCATGGGCCGGTCGCTTCATCAGACCGAATGTTCCGTCACCAATGGCTTCAAGGAGAGAGTCATCAACGACGCGCTCAAGCAAATCAACGGCCTCGCCAAGCACTTCACGCGCCCGGTTGGCAATGAATCCATCTGGTGCGGGACGGAAATCCTCGTGCAACTTTCCGGCTGTGTTGAACACGTACCGTACGTTCTGCAACGCGAGATCTCTATCCGACAACCATGGCGTCACAACGGCTTCGGTCATCATTCCGACGAGCAAGATCCCTTGGCCTGTGAGCGCGCCTGCCAAGTTGAAAAAGCCATCATGTAGGAAGCCTTTGAAAATATCCCCCGTCATATGTTTCGTGGGAGGCATCCATTTAAGAGGTGCATCCGGGAAAAGTGCACGGGCCAACATCGCATGTGCCAGTTCAAGTCTGAAGGAATCTGGAACATCAGGATTAATTTCAAACGCATGCCCCAGGCCTAACTGCCAATCTTCAAGCCCGGCTTCTTTCGCGAAGTACTCATTGAGCAATTGGCTTACCGTGACCGTGTGCGCGGCCTCGACGGCATCGGCCGTGGTCAGGTAGTTGTCTTCACCCGTGTTAATGATGATTCCGGCCCGCGCATGGATCTGCCGACTAAACCGTTGATCGACGAAGGTGCGAATGGGGTTGATGTCGCGAAAGAGAATTCCGTACATCGAATCGTTCAACATCATGTCTAGGCGCTCAAGACCGGCCAAGGACGCGATCTCTGGCATGCACAAGCCGGACGCGTAATTGGTCAGACGAACGTAACGTCCGAGTTCGGCGCTCGTTTTATCAAGGGCTGCGCGCATCAAGCGGAAATTCTCTTGTGTCGCATAGGTACCCGCATACCCTTCCCGGGTGGCTCCTTCAGGAACGTAATCGAGAAGGGACTGACCAGTCGAACGAATGACAGCGATCACGTCCGCACCTTCACGGGCGGCAGCCTGAGCCTGCGGGATGTCTTCGTAGATATCGCCGGTAGCGACGATCAGGTAGATCCATGGAGCCGGTGGATTACCGTACTTGCCGATCAACTTATCCCGATGTTTACGGTTGGCATCGATGCGACGCATACCTGCGGAGATGCTCGATCGCGCCGCCCTACCGGCCCTCGCCGCATCATGGCCTTCCGGGATTCTGAAGGTGAGTGAGCCGGACGCTGCCTTTTGCGCGACGACGAGAAGATCATCGTTGTTCGCAAGCATCGCATCCCAAACTGGAAGTGCAACACCATGTTCAAGACCAACTTGTTCGCGCACAACGTCGACGAGTCGATTCACCCAAGGGATACCTTCGACATCGGCACCTTCGAGACCGGCAAGGCGTAGGGTGGCGCGCTCGACCGAAACGGTGGTGTGTTTCTTAGCTAAGGAAACAACGGGAGCGCCAGCCTTGCGGGCAAGGGCGCGGGCTTTGCGAATCGTGACTGGATCCAAGTCAAGGGTTCGACGAGTGTCCGCGTACTTTGTGCGGTGAGTGTCAGTCATGCGCGTTCCTCACGGGGCTTAGTCACATAGGACATGATCACAGATGTCCTTCCGCGGCGAGACGATTGGTGAAGAGTTGGCGCACACCCGGCTCGCAGCGAAGCAGTTCAAAGGCCATCTCGGCGTGCCCTGGGGTAAACCCATTGCCAATCAACATCGTGACGTCTGCGGCAAGCCCTTCGGCGCCGAGGGCAGCAGTTGCAAACGAGGTTGCCATTGAGAAGAAGATGATCGTGCCGCCATCCCCCGTCGACAAGATCGCACCGTGTTCACAACCCGGTACGTCCACGCACACCACGACAATGTCCGCAGGCGCACCGGCTGCGGCAACGATCGCATCGGACAGTGCGACCGGATCACGTGCATCTGCGAGGGCTACAACATCGCAAATATTCGCGTCCCGCAGCGCATCGGCTTCACGCGGAATGGGCACAACGCCAACGGTGAGCCGCGCACCAGCTTTGCGGGCCGCCGCCAGCGACAGCGAGCCACTTTTGCCTGCCCCTCCGATCACCGCAACCGTCGGAGTTGAGCCTTCGGCTACGTAACGCGCAACGACGCGGGCGGTGAGCGCTGGAGCGCCACAAACGTCCATGACTGCCATCGCGAGAGCGCCTGGCAAGTCGTCTGGCACCTTCGCGACGATAGTGCGATCGAAGAGAATCGCATGTCCATCACAGGGCACTTGCTCACTGAGCCCATCCCACGACGAAAGGTCATCGTCGATTGACAGCGGTGTCAATGTCAGGCTGACCAATGAGGTGACATGATCGCCAACCGCGAGCTCGTGATGATGACTTTCCGGACCAACGTGTTCAACCTCCCCGACAAGCATGCCGCCGGACCCGGTCACGGGATTATGCATCTTGCCTCGGGTTCGGATGATGTCGAGAACCTCAGCTCGAACCGCAGCGCCATCCCCACCATGCTTATCGGACAGTTGCCTGAAGCTGGCGGCGTCGAGATTCAAACGATGAACCCGGATGCGCACCTCACCCTTGTGCAATGGCGCCGAGGCATCCAACCGCCAGGCGGCTTGGGGCAACACACCTTTGGGTTCGACGACTCGATGCAAACCGACGGGGCTCACAGGGTTACTCACAGGCTGACCTTTCATGTCGAGTCATAGTCGACCCGGAAGATGCTCAAATCCTACTCAGATAGAAACCGCAAAATCTATCGCTCAAAGTAGCAAATACCGGATATTTTTCTGTATATTCATCCTACTCGACAGATACTGTCCAGTCTTTCAGTTTTAGTGAAGGAATTGTCATGACCGATGTGTTGACGTCAGCTGCCTCCAGGGCCGCCTTCCCCCAGCCTTATGCGTACGCGCGTCACGAGCTTGTCGAACCGGACTGGCGTCGATTCCCAGGGTGGGCTGATGTCACCGAAGCTGACTGGCGTTCCGCTCAGTGGCAGCGTTCACACTGCGTCAAGAACATCGCGCAACTGCGTGCCGTTCTGGGTGACTTGGTAGAGGATCGTTTCTACGCCGATATCGAAGCTGACATAGCCAATGCGGCAACGATGTCGATGCTGATTCCACCGCAAATGCTCAACACGTTCGCTTCGTCAGTTGAGCCGGCGGGTGCTGGCTCGCTCACCGAAGCCTTCTACGCAGATGCCGTTCGTCGCTACATGCTGCCCGTGTTCTCAGACCGTCGGACCGACTGGACCAGTCACCCTCACTCATCGCGTGATTCACTGCACGAGCATGAGATGTGGAAGGTTGAAGGTCTCACGCATCGATACCCAACCAAGGTATTGGCAGAACTCCTGCCGACCTGCCCTCAGTACTGCGGCCATTGCACGCGTATGGATCTCGTGGGTAATTCCACTCCATCGGTGGAAAAGTTGAAGTTCCTCGTTAAGCCCGACACCCGTTTACAGGAGATGTTGGATTACCTTCGCCAAACACCTGGGGTTCGCGACGTCGTCGTGTCCGGCGGTGACGTAGCCAATATGCCATGGCCGCGTCTTGAGGCATTCATCGCTGAACTTCTCACGATGGACAACATTCGCGATATCCGGCTCGCATCGAAAGCGTTCATGGCCCTGCCGCAGCACTGGCTACAGGATGACGTCCGCGCAGGCATGGAAAGAGTTGCGATGACAGCACGTGATCGCGGTGTAGGCCTTGCCATTCACACCCACGTCAACGCCGCCCAATCGGTCACTCCGCTGGTGCGCGAAGCAACGAAGGCCATGTTTGAGGCCGGTGTGCGCGATGTTCGCAATCAGGGTGTACTGATGAAGGGCGTCAACGCGACGTCCGAAGACCTGCTGGACCTCTGCTTTGCCCTGATGGATGGCGCGGGAATACTGCCGTACTACTTCTACATGTGCGACATGATCCCTTCAGCCGAACACTGGCGCGTAGCCGTGTGGGAAGCTCAGGAATTGCAGCACGCAATCATGGGTTACCTACCAGGCTTCGCAACACCGCGCATCGTCTGCGACGTACCGTATGTCGGCAAGCGCTGGGTTCACCAACTTCATGAATACGATCGCGAGCGCGGCATCTCCTACTGGACCAAGAACTATCGCACCGGTATCGAAACTGCCGACGCCGACGCCCTGAGCCGTACCTACGAGTACTACGACCCGATCCACACTTTGCCGGCATCGGGACAGCGGTGGTGGGCCGATCATGCGCTGGAATCAATCGCGGCTGCCGACGCAGCGCACGCTGACGCTTAGGCAGCCCGTAGTCCAGTTAACGTAACGGGTGTGGTCGGCCTTCAAACGGAGTCGAGAGCACGACACTGGTACGAGTGGAAACGTTCGCGGCAGCTCTGATCTCAGCGAGCAGAACCTCCAAATCGCCGGGACCCGCCACTCGAACTTTGAGTACATATGACTCGTCGCCGGCGACAGACCAGCACGCTTCAATGGCGCCGATGTCAGCAAGGCGTTCGGGGGCATCATCCGGCGCTGCAGGATCGATCGGTTTGATTGACACCAGGGCGGTCAACGGGAGGTCAACTTGATCATGGTCGATCACCACGGTGTAGCCCTTAATCAAACCGCGTTGCTCAAGTCTGCGTACCCGCTGGTGTACCGCTGACGTCGATAAACCCGTCTCCTTACCGAGGTCGGTGTATGACATCCGGCCGTCCTTGGCAAGGAGGTTGATGATTGCAAGGTCGATCTCTTCCATCGCCCGACCTTTCCTTAGGTGATGATCAGATCACGTGGACGATGATTGACCCGTTCAAATCCGGCCTCAGTGCACACAACGATGTCTTCAATTCGGGCGCCGTGTACACCCTCTCGGTAGATCCCCGGCTCGATCGAAAATGCCATCCCCGGTGCGATGGGTTCGTCGTTACCGGCAACGATGTACGGCTCCTCGTGAGTCTCAAGTCCTATGCCATGCCCCGTGCGATGAATGAACAGATCACCATAACCAGCTTCCGCAATGATCGAGCGAGCCACAGCGTCGATACTCTCCGCAGACACTCCCGGACGTACGTGTTGACATGCGGCCTCCTGCGCAGTCTGAAGCACTTCGTAGTACTCAACAAAGTCAACTGGTGCCGAACCCACTGCATACGTCCGAGTCTCATCGCTGCAGTAACCATCGGGCATCGTTCCACCGATGTCGACGACGACCGGATCACCCACCTCGATCACCCGATCGGAGACCTCATGATGCGGGCTGGCACCGTTTGGACCGCTAGCCACGATGACAAAGTCGACGCGGGTATGCCCGACAGCGATGATGGCCTCCGAGATATCACGTGCCACCTCACGTTCGGTTCGTCCCGCACGCAACCATTGCGGCACCTGCTCGTGCACCGCGTCGATCGCAGCACCCGCCCGTCGAAGGGCGTCTACTTCATCCGCGCTCTTTCGCATGCGTAGATCCTCCAGAACGACGCCAGCAAGTCCCTGAATAACCTCGGGCATAGCGTCACGGAAATGAAGCACCTTTTCCGCCCACATGTGGTTGTCCAATCCAACCCAGCCGCGATCCGGCAGCAGCCGCGCCACCCTGCGATACGGATTGTCCGTCTCATCCCAGAACGCAACGATCAGCCCAAGTTCGCCAATCGGGCTTGCCTTCGCGGCCTCCACCTCAAGTCGCGGCACCATCATGACGTGATCGCCTTCGGCCATTAGCATCAAGCACGTCAACCGCTCAAGCGGCACCGCGTCATATCCAGTGAGATAGCGCAGATCTGGTCCTGGTGTGACGAGAAGAGCGTTGGCACCAACAGCCCTCACTGCCTCTTGGGCCCGAGCTAGCCGATCCGCCAGATCTGCGATCGGTGGGTGGGTAGGAATGTTCTGAGTCACGATCAGACCATACGCGCTCCGATGGCATTAGGGTCGGAGGGTGACACAGCCTTTATTGCTTCTCGATTCCGCCAGCTTGTACTTTCGGGCATTCTTCGGCATGAAGGACTCGGTAAAAGCCAACGATGGCACCCCTGTTAATGCGGTGCGCGGATTCCTGGATTTCATCGCCAGACTCGTGAACGATCACAACCCCGCCGAACTCGTGTGCTGTTGGGATGATGATTGGCGTCCAGAGTTTCGAGTCGCCGCGATTCCCTCATACAAAGCCCACCGGGTCGCGGCGAATACGGCCGACGGTGAAGAAGTTCCCGACGAACTAGAGGTTCAAGTACCAATCATTGTCGATGTGCTTACCGCGCTTGGAATTGCTCGGATTGGTGCCGCTGGATACGAAGCTGATGATGTGATCGGCACGCTCGCAACACGCGCTGATCGAGCCGTTCTCATCGTGACTGGCGATCGCGATCTCTTTCAATTGGTCGACGACAGCCGCGACGTCCGCGTCCTCTACACAGCTAAGGGTGGAGTTGCCAACGGTGACATCGTCACCGAGGCCTACATCAGCGAGAAGTACGCAATCCCCGGGCGGGCGTATGCGGATTTTTCAACTCTCCGTGGCGACACCTCGGACGGACTTCCCGGCGTCCCCGGAGTTGGTGAGAAGACAGCTGCGACCCTCATTTGCCTTTACGGTGATCTCGCAGGTGTTCGCGACGCTGCTGTGCGCAATGACGCAGCTACTCGGGCGACCATTCATGCCAAGGTACTAGCCGCTGCGGACTATCTCGATGTCGCGCCGACCGTTGTTCGAGTTGCCTTGGACGTCCCTATCGCCTCGGTCAGTTTTGAGATTCCGCAAGAGCCAGCCAATCGCGCAGCGCTCACCTACCTTGCCGATCAGTGGAATATTCGCAGCTCACTTGGACGAGTTATGCAGGCCATGAAGATGCCGGCACTCTAGCGGCGACCATCACACGGACGTGAAGGCCACAACTCCGCGCTTGACCGAGTCGACGGCTTGTCGGGCAACGCGAGCAAGTTCCACACTGTCCGGATCCGATGCTGAACCCGCCGCGTCAGCGATCTGGCCGAGTAAGTCAGCAAGTTGCTTACAGCAACGAACGAAGTCCCCGGCGGCGAGATCTACGTCCCGAAGCACGGAATCGAGACGTCCACCGGACGACCATCGAAACGCCGCCCACGCGAAGCCCATGTCTGGCTCGCGTAGGAAGTGAACCCGCTCCTCGGCCTCTAGCTCACGCAGATCTGACCAAATCTGCATCGTCTCTGCGAGCACCTCACGAACTTGACCCGTGGGCAGTTTAGGTGGCTGCGTATCTTCTGATTGGCGCGACTCATAGACCAAAACCGACGCACACGCGGCCAGTTCTGCCGGGCTCAAGCCTTTCCAAAGGCCGGAGCGCACACATTCGGCCGCGACCAAATCGAGCTCAGCATAAAGTCGCTGCAGCATACGGCCGGAGTCCGTCACGGACGCATCGTCAGAGTCTGAACTCAGGTATCCGAGCCTTGCCAAAATCGCGCACACCCGATCGAACTGCCGGGCGATCGAATTCGTGCGCGTTTCCACTCGACGCTCGAGTCCACGTGTTTCACGAAGGAGGCGGTAGTAGCGTTCGGCCCATCTCGCGTGGTCTTCACGTTCATCGCAACCGTGACACGGATGCTGCCTGATTTGCTTGCGCATCTCCAGGATCTGCTCATCATCACCGGCCGCACCTCGCGCCTTGCGCGGGCGTTCAATCCGCAGATCGCCCACGGTGTCTTTCAATCGTCCGGCAAGTTCACGGCGTGAGTTAGCCGAGCGAGGATTGAATAGCTTTGGGATGCGAATGCTTTCAAGCGGGTCTACGGGCGTTGGGAAATCCACCACGGATAGTCGTCGGACTTGCCGATCGAGGGTCAGCACAGTCGGGCGTGGCTCATCCTTTTCCGACAGTCCCGGATCAATCACCACAGCAACGCCCGAACGTCTGCCTGTTGGAACCATGATGACGTCACCGGGTTTCAAAGCCGCGAGCGATGCAGCCGCCGTAGCCCGACGCTGGATCGCACCGTCACGCGCAATCTCCTTTTCGCGGTCGCTCAGCCGTCGGCGCAGTTCTGCATACTCCTCGAAATCACCGAGATGGCACGACATCGAATCGCGGTACCCGTCGAGCGCGTTTTCTTGACGACGAACCTGCGTCGCCATCCCAACGACGGCACGATCCGCCTGGAACTGAGCGAACGAGGTTTCGAGGATTTCACGAGCCGCGTGATGTCCAACAGAGCCAACCAGATTGACAGCCATGTTGTACGAGACGCCAAAGGAGGACTTCAACGGGTAGGTACGGGTGGATGCCAAGCCTGCTAATGCGCCTGGATCAAAGCCCTGATGCCAGACCACGACAGCATTGCCTTCAACATCGATACCTCGACGGCCCGCCCGCCCCGTTAACTGGGTGTACTCCCCCGGCGTGATGTCAGCATGTGTCTCGCCATTCCATTTAACAAGCTTTTCCAACACAACCGTGCGAGCCGGCATGTTGATACCGAGCGCCAGTGTCTCCGTTGCGAAGACAACTTTCACCAAGCCGAGTTGGAACAGGTGTTCAACCGTCTCTTTGAACGTCGGCAGCATTCCGGCGTGATGGGCCGCAAATCCGCGCTCGAGGCCATCCAACCAATCCA
Source organism: uncultured bacterium (assembly GCA_903826575.1). GTDB lineage: Bacteria > Actinomycetota > Actinomycetes > S36-B12 > CAIYMF01 > Longivirga. Next base: position 16,517 of record CAIKEU010000001.1, on the reverse strand, counting down.
GGTACCCAAGTACGGTCAGGTCCTCTTGAGGGAGATCCACACATCGTTCTTCGACAATTGCGCGGATGCGATCTCGCTCTTCGTTGTTAGTCAGGCGAAGGCCCGCAGCCAGGACTTGGTCGACTGCCGCATCACATCCGACCCGACTGAAAATGAAGTTGATTGCAGGAAGAAGTCGCTCGCGGTTCAGTCGTTCAACCACTTCAAAGCGCAGCGGAATATTGCGATTTCGCGGACGCTTACCCCCGCGCTGCGGACGCCTGTTCCCATCGCCCGAACGCATTGCCCGTTCGTCTTCGCGGGCTAGCCGAACGAGTTCTGGATTCAGGACAGTCTGGGGATCGTCAGCGAACAGGTCATAGAGCCGATCTCCAGCCATAACATGCTGCCAAAGAGGAACCGGACGATGCTCCTCGACGACGATCGCCGTGGCGCCGCGCACCTCGCCGAGCCACTCGCCAAACTCTTCAGCGTTGCTCACGGTTGCAGACAGTGCGACAACATCAACGTGTTCAGGAAGATGAATAATCACTTCTTCCCACACTGCGCCTCGAAACCGGTCAGCTAGATAGTGCACCTCGTCCATAACAACGTAGGCAAGACCTTCGAGAGTGTGCGACTTCGCGTACAGCATGTTGCGCAGAACTTCAGTAGTCATGACAACCACCGGAGCCTCGCCGTTGACTGAGTTATCTCCCGTCAATAGGCCAACGTTATTGGCTCCGTAGCGTTCAACGAGATCGTGAAACTTCTGATTCGACAGGGCCTTGATAGGTGCGGTGTAAAAGCACTTTCGCCCACTTCGAAGTGCGAGATGGACAGCGAACTCGCCAACAATGGTTTTTCCGGATCCGGTGGGTGCCGCAACGAGTACTCCCTGGCCAGACTCAAGCGCACGACAGGCTTCAACTTGAAAGTCGTCGAGTTCAAACTCGTACAGACCTCGAAACTCGTGCAGCGCCGACTTTTCGTCATCGGCCCGACGTTTTGCGGCTGCGTACCTATCAGCCGGGGATTCCATGACCTAAGACTATGGTCAGATCAGCTCGGCGGCCTCGTCAGAACACGCAAAGCCGACGGCACAATCTCAATCTGCACGGGTAGCGGGCCGACGAGTTCGCCATCGGCGTAGGCGGTCTGATTCGCAGCATGAATCGTCACCGTGGTGGCACGGTATTGATGAACCTCCGGCCGTCGCACGTGGGTGCCGGCATAAACAGATGGGAAGACCCGAAGGAACGTTGGCGTAGTTAATTCGTCGAGGAAGGTGACATCCAGTAGAGCATCATCCATCAGTGCATCGGGCGCCACCTGCATCCCTCCGCCGTACTGAGGCCCGTTGGCGACGGCAACAAGCATTCCTGGCTTGCTGATGCTGTGTCGGGTCGGCAGATCTGCATCGAACTCAACGTCGTAGTGCGCCGCCTTAAAGACGCGCAATTCCGCCACAATGGCGGCGACGTAGCGGGCCTGTCCCGTCGGCCAAGTCATGCTGTTCGCACGTGAGTTGACGCGTGAATCGAAGCCGCTCGATAGGACGCCTAGAAACCAACTCGACGTTCCATCAGCAGCCATCGCGCGGGCCGCATCAACCACCGCGTAAGCCTCACGTCCTATCGCGTCGGCGATCAGATCGCCAGCTTCGCGGGGGTTTTGCGGCACGCGTAAAGCGGTCGCATTGTCGTTTCCGGTGCCTACCGGCAGGATGCCCAGCGCGATGTTAGTGCCGGCAACGGCTTGAAGACACATGTTGACAGTGCCATCACCGCCACAGGCAACGACTGCCGTCGGTTTATGTTCAAAGACCGCGTCGGCGAGCTGTGCCCGCGCATCAGCCGCGCTACTGCCGCAAACGATGATTGTCGAAACACCGTGGATGGAAAGCCGCGCTGCAAGTTCGGTGGCCGCGGCCGTTGAACGTCCGCGCCCAGAAGCAGGATTCGCAACAATCACCACGGTCGCGGAAGTCATACGGCGATATTAAGCCTTCACGCGCTATGGGATGTCGTCTTGGATCGGACTCGGCACGAGATCTTCCGGGATGATTTCAGCCTGTTCGATTATGGAGGCCTGATCATCGGACACCATGGAGGTGGCCGCACGGGCCGCCTTACGCGCGCGACGCCGATCGTTAATCACCATGATGATGACTGCGATCGACACGATGACCATGAAGGGTGCAGCCACCACTAGCATCGAGACCGGATCCGTGCTTGGAGTAGCCACGGCAGCGAACGTCAGCACGCCTATCACGAGCCAGCGCCACGACTTGAGAAGTCGCTCACCGCTTAGTACCCCGGCAAAGTTCAGCATGACGAAGATCGCCGGGATGATCGCGCCGATTCCAAAGAACAGCATGAGCTGAATCGTGAAGGCGAGATAGGTATTGATGTTGATGATGTTCGCGACATTCGTAGGCGTGAAGCCCAAAAGCAGATGAAGCAATGACGGCATCGCCTTGTACGCGATAACGGTGCCGAGGATGAATAGTGGGGTCGCGGAAAAGACGAAACCATATGCCCAACGTCGTTCGACGCCCTTGAGACCAGGGGCCAGGAATCGCCACAATTGATACAGCCAGATCGGCAACGCAAATATGACACCGGAGATCAGAACCACTTGTAACTGCAGTGTGAAGGCGTCAGTGACTCCGTTAACGGCAAGTACTACATCTTGACCATTGGCCTTAGCCTGCGCCACTACGTCCATAAATGGAGCAGTGATGACATTAAAAATTTGATCGTAGAAAAACCAAGACAGGCCCGCAGCAGCCAGGATTGCCAAAGCGGACTTGAAAAGACGACTCTGAAATTCACGTAGATGCTCAAACAGCGACATCGCGCCATCTGGGCTGGAGCGACGCGAACGCCGTTTAGCGTCTTTATCGCCAGCGGCCATGGACGTACTCAGGCGCGAGGCGCGCCATCAACGGGGGGCACAACTGGCTGCGCCAGTACCTGCTCGCCCGTGATGGGATCAACGAAGTACCGCGGCGCATCAGGCAGGACAGCCTGCGCTTGGACCGGAGCCTGAACGGGAGGAGCCGACGGAGCCGCAGCGGTGGGCGCTGACGTAACTGCCTGAGTTTCTGTGGTGGCGTCGGATTTCAGGCCATCAGTTTCGGCTTTGAAGATCCGCATTGAGCGGCCGACTCCACGAGCCAGATCCGGCAGTCTCTTGGCGCCGAACAACAGCAGCACAATGAGCAGCAGGATCAGGAACGCCGGCTTTTCGAACAGAGCACCCATCGTTCAATCCTCACATGGTCGTGATCGCATCGGCATAATCCGAGCGTTGATATCTAACGATAACCCCTAAGTGGGCAATCAACGGCCGCTAGACAGCGCCATTGCCTCAGCAATTTGGTCGTGCGATTCGAGCCACAAGACCAAATCGAGCACATCATCATAATTGATGGGGCGGCCACGGTGCGGTTCGCGAGCTTCCGCCGGCACAGGGGTGCGCTCAACACGAACCCCGGCCGAACTCAGCAATCGAATCGTGTCCTCGTCAGCTAGCTTGATGACCTCATCACCACAGGTCGTGCAGGTGAACGCATATGTGCGACGAGATTCGCTGTCTTCAATGGCTTCTACAACATGTGCCCGGACCTGACGCGGACCGAGGTCAACGTCACCGCAGCTGGGGCAGGTCGCCTTAATGGTGGCCATGGTGTGCCTCCCTTCGGTTCGGTGGTCATCCGCCGTGTGCGGCGCCATCCTTGTGTGCTTACAACCACCGCATCGGCCTAATCCACCAATGGCTTAAGCCAATCTGGGCAACTAATTTGGCGGCCATGGCTGTGAGCATGGAAAACGGGCCGAAAATGGCCTGAAAACGGACATGCACGGGTGTGGAGGCCACCACATCGCTAGGACAAATGCATCCGAGATGTGAACGAGGTGCCGTTACAGGTCGTAGCGGGCCAAGGCTCGTTCGGCCGCGAGGCGCACATCGCGCGACCACTCCGGTTGATCGATGAGTCGCACAGTTCCACCCATTCGGAGCAACAACCGAGTTAGCCACCCCTGATCAGACACCGGCAAAACAACCACGACGCGCCCATCGGGAAGATCGTCGACCGACTCGTTGGGGTACTCGTCTGCGATCCAGGCTGCCTCGGGCTGAAGTTCGAGGGTCACTAGGGGGCCGTCAGGACGCATGCCGCGGTTCACATCCATACCCGCAACATCCTCAGGAATTGTCGTTGCGACATCGAGGATTATTACGTTTTCGATGCGATCAAGCCGGAAGGTGCGCACCGCCTCGGCGCGCAGGCACCAGCCTTCGAGATAGCTGCGTCCGTCAAGGGAGAGGATTCGCATAGGATCCACATCCCGTTCGCTGCGCTGATCGGACGACGCGATGTACGTCAGGTGCACGCGCCGTTGATCGGCGATCGCACGAGCAACAGCAGATCCGATTTCCTCGGCAACGACACCTTCGACCGCTACCGTGACCCCATCTGCGGCAGCAAGCGCCTCCCCCGCAGCCGATTCGAGCTTGGCGATTGCGCCGGCGAGTACCTCGCGCTGATGAACTCCGGGAACCTGCTCGAGATATCGCAACGCGACAACAAGCGCGGAGGCTTCATCAGCGGATAGTCGCAACGGACGATCGATTGTCTGCGCATCCAATACGTGGATCGAACCGTCCTCGTCCCAGAACTGAATGTCAACGAGATCACCGTGCAAATGGCCAGGTCGTCCCGTACAAATCAGGAGCCACAGATCGTCCGACAATTGTTTCTCGGTGACTCCGAAGTGACGCGCCGCCTCCGCAATGGAAACGCCATCGTTGGCGGCTAACCACGGAACGACAGCGAGCAGACGAGACAGTCGTGCGCCAGCCGTCTCAACTACTCGCGCGCTCATGCCGAAACCTGGGTCAACATAATCTTGCGAAGCAAGTCGACGACAGTGTGTCGCAGCGACTCCGGACTCAGCACGACGACAGCATCGGCGTACCCCACGAGTTCGGACGCGAATACGTCTTCGTCAGCGTAGGAGATCTCGGCAACGTCGTCAGAAATCGACGACGCCCGGCGACGAAGCGACACCGCGGAGCCCGGATCGATCTGTACCTGGGCAATCATTCGGTCCTGCGGCATGGCAGATGCGATCATCGAGGCCGCGTCAATGTCGGCTGGTATGTCAAAAGCTTGATTCGGACCGGTAGCCACCGCGGTGCCCACAATGCGGGAGAGCCGGAAAACCCGAGCCTGCGCTCGATCGACGTCATGGCCGACGAGGTACCAATGACCGCGACGAGACACCACTCCCCATGGCTGAACGCGACGCACTTCGTCATCACCTGAGCGTGGTTTTCGATAGGTGAACGTCACTGCCCGTCGGCTACGAATCGCGTCGAGCAATATCGGGAATGAGACGTCGGATGTGGCGATGCGTGCTTCCACACCCACCGGCCCGTCGATGATCGAGCCATCCCCCATTGACTCCAACTTACGTAGCGCACGTTGGGCACTGGCTCCCAAACTGGCCTGCTCCCAGACCTTCGCGGCAAGCCCGAGGACGGCTAGCTCGTCACCGGAAAAGTTCACCTCCGGAAGTGCGTACGATTCGCGCAAAATCCGATAGCCCTCGATCCCGCCGGAGCCATCTGCACCTTCGATGGTTTCGATCGGAATTCCCATGCTGCGCAACTCATCTTTGTCCCGCTCAAACATGCGCTCGAAAGCCTCTTCAGAGGGGCTTTCGCGGTACGCATCGATGACCTCACGCAATGCGCTCTTCGGCATTGGCCGCGCCGACGCCATCAAAGCGAACAGCACATTGAGGAGCCGTTCAGCGCGATCGGACTTGCTCATCGAACCTCCGTCAGCGTACGTCGAGGAGGTCGATCACGAAGATGAGCGTCTTTCCCGACAAGCGATGTCCGCCGCCGGCCGGACCGTAGGCCAAGGCAGGTGGGATTGTTAGTTCACGACGTCCACCCGCACGCATACCGGGGATTCCGTCCTGCCAGCCTTGAATCAGGCCACGCAGCGGGAACTCAATGGGCTCGCCACGATTCCATGACGCATCGAACTCGTCGCCCGAGTCGAATTCGACACCCACGTAATGAACAAGCACCGTCGCTCCCGGAACTGCCTCCGCCCCATCGCCAACAGTGATGTCGCGAATAACCAACTCATCTGGGGCGTCGCCAACGGGGAAATCAATCTCGGGCTTGCTGGCCATTACCTACTCCTCGCGTCTGTTTCGGGTACATCACCCGGTGCGAGACGAGACTACGGGATGGAGACCAAATCGACGACGAAGACAAGCGGCTCATTTGGCTGAATTCCTGAACCCTGCGGCGGGTTCGCACCATAAGCCTGATCTCCGGGGATCACCAAAAGTCGGCGACCGCCCACCTTCATACCGGGAATTCCGTTCTGCCAGCCGACGATCACACCATTGAGCGGGAACTGAGCGGCCTGCCCACGATCCCATGATGAGTCGAACTGCTTGCCACTGATCCCGCCGATACCAACGTAATGTGCGGTGATCGTGTCCGTGGCCTTCGCCTCAGCGCCAGTGCCCACAATCAAGTCTTTGACGGTCAGCTGGGTGGTGTTCTTAGTCTCCGCGCCGATAGTCGTCGTCGGCTTCGCACCCGCAGCACCCGTAACCGTGACGCCGCCATCACCGGTGACGAACGCACCGCCAGCAGGGGCCGTTGAGGCCACCTGGCTCGTTCCCGCCGTCGGCGTTGATCCGCCGCCGCTGGCGGTTTGGGATCCGCATCCCGTCAGCGCGAGCACTGTGGCGGCGACGATAGAGACAGGGGCAATGACGCATAGATTAATTTTCACGTGATGACCTTAACTCCTTGGGGACGGTGATCCGGCCAGCGAAACTAACGGACTGATACCAAGTCGATGACAAATATCAACGTCTCGCCCGGGCGCACACCGCTGGACGCCGGTGGATTGTCACCAAAGCCGAGCTTGGCGGGGACCACGACAAGGCGACGACCGCCAACCTTCATCCCGACGACGCCATCCTTGAATGCCGCAAAACCTAACTTGCTGGGAACGTAATCAAATGTCTTTGACCGGGCCCAAGACGAATCAAACGTGTGCTTGGTCTTGGCAGTACGTCCGATGTAATTCACCGAAACCTGCGACGCAGGCGTGGCCACTGCCCCATTGCCAACAATGACGTCACGAACCACGAGCTCGCTCGGCGCGTTGTTACCCATAAACGGCAGTAGACCTTGTAGGTCGTCACCAATAAGCACCGTTGGCTTTTCACCGAACGGACCGCTGACTGAGACCGACTTGTAGGTGAAGCCGCTTGCGCTTGGGCTCGCCGACTGCTGCGGTGTACTTGCCGCTGCCGAACACCCCGAAAGCAGCAGAACCGAGCCCAACAGAGCGACCGCGTAGCGCCGCACCAACATGGAGTGTGCTCCCTCAATAATAGTGGGCGAAGGACCCACCTTCCTTATTTACACCGGCGAAAGCAACGAATTGGCGCACAACAGGTGAGCGCGAGGTGAACAGCCACGGGCCATAGGTGCAGTTTCCATCCAGTGGCGCAGATTGGCCTCGACGGTTGCTACGTCACATACTGGCGATCAGTCGCTCGACCCGTTCGTCGACCGACTTGAACGGGTCCTTGCACAAAACGGTTCGCTGCGCTTGATCGTTCAACTTGAGGTGAACCCAGTCGACCGTGAAGTCGCGCCGTCGCTCCTGGGCCCGGCGGATGAAATCCCCACGCAACTTGGCACGCGTGGTCTGGGGAGGCACGGACTTTGCCTCGAAGATCTCAAGATCCTTACTCGCACGCGCCACGGCGCCCCGTGATTCCAACAGGTAATACAACCCACGGGTGCGGGAAATATCGTGATACGCCAGATCCAGTTGGGCGATCCGGGGGTTTGAGAGGTCCATATCGTGCTTGGCCATGTAGCGCTCAAGTAGACGCAATTTAATAACCCAGTCGATCTCACGCTCGACGGTAGACAGGTCACCGGATTCAACGGCAACCACCGTTCTTGTCCACAAGTCAATGACACGTGAGTGGATCGAATTCGGATCGTCAACGAGCCCCCGCCGTTCAGCGAACGTGCGGGCCCGATCGAGGAATTCCGTCTGTATTTGTAGGGCTGACAGCTCGCGACCATTGGAGAGTTTGACGGTTCGACGGCCGGTTGGATCATGGCTGATTTCGCGAATAGCCCTGATCGGATTCTCCAGGGACATATCCCTCATCACGGTGCCATGCTCGATCATCCGCAGCACAAGGTCTGCGGCACCAACTTTGAGCATGGTCGTCGTCTCGGACATATTCGAATCGCCCACGATGACGTGTAGCCGTCGATACCGTTCGGCATCAGCGTGCGGCTCATCACGAGTGTTGATGATCGGCCTCGATCGGGTCGTGGCGCTCGACACGCCTTCCCACATGTGCTCGGCCCGCTGGCTAACGCAGTACACCGCGCCCCGAGGGGTCTGCAAAACTTTTCCAGCTCCCGCAATGATCTGACGCGAGACCAAGAACGGGATCAGCGTGTCCGCTAGGCGGCTGAACTCACCCTGCCTGGTAACGAGAAAGTTTTCGTGGCAGCCATAGGAGTTTCCAGCTGAATCGGTATTGTTTTTGAATAGGTAGACATCCCCGACAATGCCCTCTTCTTCCAGGCGTCGCTCAGCATCGATCTGCAAGCCTTCAAGGATCCGCTCCCCCGCCTTATCGTGAGCGACCAAACTCAAGATGTCGTCGCATTCGGGGGTTGCGTACTCGGGGTGGGAACCCACATCGAGGTAAAGCCTTGCCCCGTTCTTCAAGAAGACGTTGCTCGAACGGCCCCAGGAAACAACCCGACGAAATAGGTATCGAGCAACCTCATCAGGAGACAGCCGGCGCTGACCTTTGAAGGTACACGTGACCCCGTATTCGGTCTCGATACCAAAGATGCGCTGATCCATTCCCTCACCATACGGTGCAGGAACCGCAATCGTCGGGCGAAGGAGAGCCCGCGCGAGCGAAAATTACAGCGGATCACCCGCGGAAGCATCGCTATCGTCAACCACGCCGAATAGCTCGGCAAGTCGCTGACCAGAAATCCTGCGGAATTTACGGCCCTCTCGACTTCGCTCCAAGACTGCAACTTCGAGTTGTCCTGGCGTGAGCGTCCGTGGCTCGACCTTCGCGTTCCCATTGCCGCCCGCGGGTGCGGCCGCCAACTGATCGACGGCAAGTCGCAGAGCTGCTTCAAAGCTGAGGCCCTCGACCCAACCTTTCGACATCCCGGCCGCTAGTGCATCAGCCGATCCGCCCATGGCGATATAACCATGTTCGTCAGCAACCGATCCGTCGAAGGTGAGTCGATAGATCTGATCGTCGTTAGCGGTGGCACCGACCTCGGCAACGACGAGTTCTACCTCATACGGTTTCTGCGCCTCAGTGAAGATAGTGCCCAATGTTTGTGCGTACGCGTTCGCCAAACTCCGCCCCGTTACGTCACGACGGTCGTAGGAGTAGCCGCGTAAGTCAGCCAACCGAACGCCAGCGACGCGGAGATTTTCGAACTCGTTGTACTTGCCGACCGCCGCAAACGCGATGCGGTCATAGATCTCGGAAATCTTGTGAAGTGCTCGTGACGGATTTTCCGCGACGAACATAAGGCCACCGTCGTACTGCAGAACAATGACCGACCGGCCGCGAGCTATACCCTTGCGCGCGTAATCAGCCTTGTCCTTGATCACCTGCTCGGGGGAAACATAAAACGGAACGCTCATGCTCGCTCCCCTGCGGTAACAGGTGCATTGGGACCATCAGGTCGGATATTGCGAAGGGCCACTACTGACCGAACAAGTCGGTCGAGATCTTCATCCGACACACGCCGGTACCCGTCGGCATCGACAACGGCGACGATGGGAAGAATCCCTCGGGCTAAATCTGGTCCGCCGGTGGCCGAATCATCGTCCGCCGCGTCGTAAAGCGCTTCGATCGCAACGGTTACGGCATCTTCCATAACTAGGTCGTCGCGCCACATTTTTTTGAGCGCACCGCGTGCGAACAGTGAACCCGAGCCGACGCCGTGATGACGGTGCTCCTCGTACCGACCACCTGTGATGTCGTAACTGAAGATCCGTCCAACGCGCGTCTGCTCATCAAACCCAGCGAACAGTGGCACGACTGCCAAACCCTGCATCGCCATTCCGAGGTTGCCACGAAGCAGCGCAGCGAGCCGGTTGGCCTTGCCATCCAAGGACAGCTCGGCACCCTCAATTTTTTCGTAATGCTCAAGCTCGACCTGAAAGAGCTTGACCATCTCGATCGCAACGCCAGCAGCGCCCGCGATACCGATACACGAGCTGCTGTCTGCGGGATACACCTTTTCGACGTCCTTCTGGGCAATGATGTTACCCATGGTGGCCCGGCGGTCGCCGGCCATAATGACACCACCGTCATAGGTCAAGGAGACGATCGTCGTGCCGTGTGGAGCTTCGATCGTTCCACCTGGAGACCCCACCCGACCCGAGGGCAACAGCGACGGATCATGTGCGGCGAGAAACTCCGAAAATGAGGATGTGCCTGATGTCATAAAATGTGACGGGAGTGAGGCCGAAGACGAGCGCGGATTGGAACTGCTCACTGGCCACCCTTTTGCACGAACCCACGGACGAACTCCTCGGCATTGGTTTCCAGCGCCGCGTCGATGTCGTCGAGGATTGCGTCGATGTCCGCATCCAAAGCGTCCTTGCGCTCGGCAACATCCGCAGAGGCCTTTGGCGCCTCGTCAATGACGTCCTCGGTGGAACGGCTCCGCTGTTGATGTTCGCCCGTATCACGCGTTGGCATGTCACTCCTCGATGCTTGATCCGACCGCGAATTCCCCAGTCGGGACGTACTACTGCTTCAGACTCTACCCATCGGAAGGGGCAAGCCACACGTCGAATGAGTCGACTGCTCGATCACGACCCAAATGGACCGTTACGACGTGGCCGCGAAGAGAGCGTCGATGAGGTCTCCGGCATCTGAACAACGGTCGAGGAGTTCGCCAACATGACTCCTCGTTCCGCGGGTTGGATCCAACGTGGGCACCCGCTGAAGTGCCGCGCGGCCATGCACGTCGAAAATTACCGAATCCCAGGAGGCTGCGGCAATCTCGTCCGGGTAACGACGTAGGCACTCGCCACGGAAGTACGCGCGGGTGTCATCCGGCGGACGCACCATTGCCCGGCGCACCTCGTCGTCGGTCGTCAGACGGACGAGTGATCCACGGGCCTCTAGCCGGTTTGCGAGTCCTTTATCCGGACGCACATCGCTGTATTGGAGGTCAACGAGTTGCAGCCTGGCGTGATCCCAACCGATCCCATCCCTGTCTCGATAACCCTCGAGAACGGACAGCTTGGCAACCCAGTCGAGCTGTGATGACAGCGACATGGGGTCGGTCTCAAGTCGATCGAGTACGTCCTGCCAGCGATTGAGAACGTCCGCCGTTTGATCATCGACGTCCGAACCCCAGCGATCTTCAACAAATTTCCGAGCTTGCTCCGCATACTCCATCTGCATCTGGATCGCCGTGAGTCGTCGACCAGAATTCATGGTCACGAGATGTTTGAGGCTTGGGTCATGTGAGACCTGATGCATTTCTCGCACCGGGAAGGCCATCGCCTGATCGAGATCGAGGAATCCAGCCTCAATCATGGACAGCGTTAGCGCCGTAATCCCAAGTTTCAGGTAGGTGCTTACCTCTGCCAGATTCGCATCACCGACGATGACGTGAAGCCGACGGTAGTGAACCGGATCCGCATGAGGTTCGTCACGCGTGTTGATAATCGGCCGCTTGAGCGTCGTTTCCAGCCCGACTTCTACTTCAAAGAAATCCGCGCGCTGGCCAAGTTGGAAGCCGATCTCGCGCCCCTCTTGACCTCGACCCACACGTCCAGATCCCGTAATCACCTGACGTGAAACGAAAAAGGGAGTGAGGTGCCGAATGATGTCAGCGAAAGGCGTACTGCGGGCCATCAGGTAATTCTCGTGCGTTCCGTAAGAGGCACCCTTGTTGTCGGTGTTGTTCTTATATAGGTTCACCGGCTGCAGTCCGGGAGTTTGGGCAATTAACTCCACTGCCCGCGCCATAATCCGCTGGCCGGCTTTATCCCACAGAACACCGTCGTACGGGTTCGTTATCTCCGGGCTCGAATATTCCGGGTGCGCATGATCGACGTAAAAGCGCGCACCATTGGTCAAAATGACATTGGCCAAGCCGTTGTCGTCATCGGTCAACTGACTCGGATCCGCCTCCGCACGCGACAGGTCGAATCCTCTCGCGTCACGCAGCGGCGTTTCCTCGTCGTAATCCCAGCGGGCATTCGGACGATGCGAGCTTTGCAGCGAGTGCGCGTACGCATTGACCACCTGCGAACTCGTCAGCATGGAGTTCACATGCGGATGACCAGGAACAGAGATGCCATATTCGGTCTCTATCCCCATCACCCGATGCACTGTCATGTGTTCAAGACTACGACCGAACCGTCAAGAAAGTCAGGTCTGCCTCTCGACGCGCGCACTCATCCAAACTACGGCGCGAAGAAGTGACTATAGGTACTGGCCGGTGTTTGCGACTGTATCGATCGAACGACCAGCTTCCGTGCCTTGCTTGCCTTGGATCAAGGTGCGGATAAACACGATTCGTTCGCCCTTCTTGCCGGAGATCCTGGCCCAGTCATCGGGGTTCGTCGTGTTCGGAAGGTCTTCGTTTTCACGGAACTCATCCACACAGGCGGAGAGCATGTGTTGGACTCGGATGCCCCTTTGTCCGAGCTCAAGGAAATCCTTGATTGCACTCTTCTTGGCGCGAGCCACAATGTTCTCGATCATGGCACCAGAGTTGAAATCCTTAAAGTACAGGACTTCCTTATCGCCATTGGCGTAGGTGACTTCGAGGAAACGATTCTCCTCAGACTCCGTATACATCCGTTCCACGGCCCGCTGGATCATCGCGTCACATGTGAGTTCACGCGATCCATCGTGCTCGGCAACGTCATCAGGGTGAAGTGGTAAATCAGGTGTCAGGTACTTAGAGAAAATGTCAGCAGCACCTTGCGCGTCTGGCCGTTGGATCTTTATTTTCACGTCGAGTCGACCGGGACGAAGAATTGCTGGGTCAATCATGTCTTCACGATTCGAGGCTCCAATGACGATGACGTTCTCAAGTCCTTCGACGCCATCAATCTCACTGAGCAACTGCGGGACGATCGTGTTCTCCACATCGCTTGATACGCCGGATCCACGAGTGCGAAACAGTGAATCCATTTCGTCGAAGAAGACGATCACCGGCATACCTTCGCTGGCCTTTTCGCGGGCGCGTTGGAACACCAGACGAATATGACGTTCAGTCTCACCAACATACTTGTTCAGAAGTTCAGGGCCTTTGATGTTCAGGAAGAACGAGCGTCCCTCTGGGCGACCTTCAACCTCGGCAACTTTCTTCGCCAACGAATTGGCAACAGCCTTCGCAATGAGAGTCTTGCCGCACCCGGGTGGGCCATACAGCAAAATACCCTTGGGTGGGCGAAGCTTGTGCTCGCGAAAGAGGTCGGCATGCAGATACGGGAGTTCGACGGCATCGCGAATCTCTTCGATCTGGGCGGACAAGCCACCAATATCTTCGTAATCGATGTCGGGCACTTCCTCAAGGACGAGTTCCTCCACCTCAGCCTTGGGAATGCGTTCGAAGACGTACTGCGACCTTGGCTCGAGAAGGAGCGAATCACCGGAGCGAAGCGTGGCGCCGAGTAGTGGCGCGGCCAGACGCACGACCCGCTCTTCGTCCGTGTGGCCCACTACAAGAGCGCGTACACCGTCTTCGAGGATTTCTTTGAGCATCACGATCTCGCCATGGCGCTCGAATTCCCGCACGGCAACAACGTTCAAAGACTCATTGAGCACAACCTCTTGGCCGGCCTTCAGTCGCGTGATGTCAATCTCTGGGCTGGCGACAACGCGCATTTTGCGACCACCGGTGAAGATATCGATCGATCCGTCGTCGAACGCTTCAAGAAAAACGCCATAACCACTCGGCGGTTCGGCAAGCCTGTCCACCTCAGCCTTAAGAACGACGATCTGATCGCGTGCTTCACGCAACGTGGCGATCAGTCTCTCGTTGTGTGCGGACGTCGCGGCCAGTTCCTTGCGCAGCGCTTCGACGCGTAGTTCACCAGAACGATCGTCGGAGTAGGTCACCGGCACGTCCTCCCTTGAGTGGCTTCACTTCGACCTTACCCACGAGGTGACGTCTTTGCACGCAGATAGCCGTTGTTTTACTTTGCTACGAGGGAAGTTCGTAATCCTCCCCATACGCACCCTTGGCGGGCCGGGTGCGGCGGGGAGGCAGGACGGTGCCATCGGCTAACCGTCGGCTCATCACTAGAAAACCTGTATGCCCAATCATTCGATGATCGGGTCGTACGGCCAACCCTTCCAAATGCCACGTCCGCACAAGGGATTCTTGCGCCTGAGGTTCAGTAAATCGTCCATCTAATCGCAGTCCTTCAACGACGCGTGATAGCTGGGTCGTCGTAGCAACATACGCGACGAAAACTCCCCCAGGTACAAGGACCTCAGCAGAAACGTCAATGCAATCCCACGGCGCAAGCATGTCGAGGATGACGCGATCAGCCTCGACATCGATCCCCTCAGCGCGACGGGCTCGCAATGTCGGCACCAGATCACCAACGGTCAGGTCCCACGCCGGGTGCTCAGAACCAAAGAACGTAGCAACGTTTCCCCGCGCAACGTCGGCGAAATCCTCACGTCGTTCGTAGGACGAAACCCTGCCGTGATCCCCCACCGCACGCAGCAGACTGCAGGTCAGGGCCCCCGAGCCAACTCCAGCTTCGATTACCCGAGCGCCGGGATAGAGATCGGCCAATCCGACGATCAGCGCGGCATCCTTCGGATAGACGATGGTGGCCCCGCGCGGCATGGATAGTACAAAGTCCGCGAGGAGCGGTCGTTGCGCGAGGTAGGCGACGCCCTGCGTCGACGTCACGATGATTCCCTCTGGCCGACCGATCAGCGCATCATGCTCAATCGCGCCTTTTGCAGTGTGAAAAGCCTTGCCAACCACGAGTGTGATCGTGTGCATCCGCTTTTTGGGATCGGTCAATTGCACACGATCTCCCACGCGCATTAATCCACGGCGGTGCTCAGTTCCTGTTGGCAAGGTGTTAATATCCACAGTCGATGAGAATAGGTGCAGATGAGGCAATCCCACGCATCGGTAGTTGCCACGCGCGCCGATACGGTCGCTCGTCACCGCCTGAGCCCACTTAACCCTTGGCTAACGCGCGCTCGACATCGGCAGTGGACAGGACACCGATCACCTCGCCAGCGTTATCGACCACCACATGTTCGGCGGCCGATGAATCCGCCAGCACTTGGATGAATGGCTCTCCACGTAGTGTTTCAGGGATCGTCGCTTCATCAGCCACGCTCAACGCGACCGACGATGCGGGGACCCACGGCCGCCGCTCGATGGGTACCGCCGCCACGGCATGGTCTTGGACGACCCCAGATGGTCGTCCATACCCATCAACAACCACGATCGCCTTGGCCCCAGCCTCAGTCTGCAGACGCAAAGCCTCAGAAAGTGGAGTGGCCGCTTCAACACGGATGATCGACTTTGTGAAATCTGCCGCGCTCAGCGAGGGCAATCGGGATGAAAGTTTCGCGCGCATCAGGCTCGACGACGCACCCTGGAAAAGGTATGCCGCAATCAGAGCACTGAACACGATGGACCCGAAATCAAACCCACCCGGTGAGTTCCACGATAGATAAATCGGCAGGACAAGAACACCTACCGCGATGATGCGTCCGGCCCACCCGGCAACAATCGTGGCGCGATTTTCATTGCCAGTGACACCCCAGACAATCGCACGTAAGACTGCTCCGCCGTCAAGTGGCAGACCCGGAAGTGCGTTGAAGACGCCAAGAAAGATATTGGAAATCGCCAGCGCACGGAGTAACACGTACACGCGATCGTCGGTGATGCTCGGTAACTCTGCGATGAACCGGCAGCTCAGCCCCAGAACGATAGTGATCGCTGGGCCTGCGGCGGCAATCAGCCCTTCGCGCAGCGCCGATGGTGACTTGCGCTCGTAGGCGGTGTAACCGCCGAGTACCCACAGGGTGATGTCATGCACCGGAAAACCAGCCAACCGGGCGACAAATGCGTGTGCCAATTCGTGAATCAAGATGGAGACGTAGAAGAGCAGTGCAAAAACCACCGCCAGGACCCACGTTTGAGTTTCATTGGATGGGTCTATCCGGAAGGCGTCCGACCACAGGTAGGCCACCACTGCGATGCCCAGCACGCCACTCCACGGCATCGAGATCGGTATTCCGGCAATGCGAAACGACAATCCAGGGCTGGTGCGTTGACCGCTCGATTCTGGCACCTGATTCGTCGTCATCTCATCCGCTCGTCATAACGAATTCGATCGACGTCTGAAAGCTAGGTCCGAGTAAATGATGTCATTGAGGTTCAAG